>MAAT01000028.1 GCA_002162815.1 Gammaproteobacteria bacterium 53_120_T64
GCAGCAATCGCCAATAAATTACACAGCGCCGCCAGGGTGTAGGCTCGCTCACGGCCAATACGATCCGACAAGTTACCCCAGACCAATTGACCTGCGATACTGGAAATACCGATCACCCCGGCTATAAAAGAGCTCTCGGTTTTAGCAATACCCTGGTCGACCATGAAGGCAAACTGGTGCATCAAAAGAATTTGCGCGACACAGGCGCCGCTTAAGAAACAGGCTCCTGCCAGCCAAAAACGTGGGGAACGCATAGCGGTTTTCAGTACCCAGTCTTGATAGAGCGGCTTGTCGGGAACCGTATTCGCCTCACTGAACGTTGTCGCGGACTCCGCCCTTGCATTTGTTGTTACAGGCGCTTGTTGCGGCATTTTTAACAGAAAAAGAGCGGCGGGAATCACCCATAGAGGCCCCAGTGCGGCCAGAATAATAAAGGTATGCCGCCAGCCATAGGCTTCTATCCAGGCATTAATTGCCGGCACACCGACCAAGATACCCAGGCCGATACCCGCCATGGCATAGCCAAGGGCGGTACCCATTTTTGTCGGATACCAGCGTTCCACCGTAACGATAAAGGGTATCCAGCCGGCCTGGGAAATACCGATGGCAGAGATCACGCCAAAGGTAATGTAGAGCTGCCACCAGTTTTGCACCTGCGAGGTGAGCAACATACCGATGCTGAAAATCAGCCCACCGAGGGCTATCGTTCGCTGCGCGCCAATCTTCTCAACCATACGGCCATTCATTGGCCCGGCCAAACCGTGGACAACGCTCAAAACCGAAATGGCACCGGCGGTCAGTGAACGGCTCCAGCCCATGTCGTCGACCAGGGCGACCAGAAATACCGAGTAGGCAAACCATACCCCGTACACCACGCCCAGAGTGATGAAAGCGACGAAGACGGCCATTGGCCCATGCCATGAATGTTGCGGCGCGGGCTGTTCAGGGGGAGCGGACGTCGCGAGATCAGAATTTGTCGGCGGCATTGTGATTATCTTATTTTGCAGAAAGGAAAGTCATCCCTTCTTTAAACCAAAGGATTGCGCACACGCATTGTCGGCAACGACGGCACACAGCAAACACCGCACCCTGAAACAGGGTGCGGTGAGGGCGCTAAAAGATTTAAGGACGTATTTCGTAGAGCGCGTTTAAGGGGTGCTCAATGGGAAGACGCCGCACCGAAGAAAAGCCGGCCTCGCTACTAAATTCCTTCACCTTCGATTCGGGAAAACCCACGGTGCCAAGTCCCATACCGCCCTGCCCCAGAGAACTGGTCATGCAAAAGTGCAGGCTGGCACCGAGTTTAAATACCGCCAATGGCCCTTCGTTATCGGCGGGGTCATCGGTGCAGTCGACATCCATCAAGACATAAATACCGTCATCTTTACAGGCCTGGCGCAGGGCTTTTAAGCCACCCTTGGGGTCGGCCATATCGTGAATAAGATCGAAGGTGGCAACCACGTCGAATTGTCCTGGCACACCCTTGGCAATATCGTGGACCTGAAACTCCACCCGGTCACTGACGCCCTCTTCCTCCGCCGTTTTTCTGGCGTTTTCAATATTTTTCGGGAACAAATCAAAGCCGTAGAATTTGGCCTTGGGGTAGGCCTTCGCCAACTCAATCGATGAGCGACCCGCACCACAACCGAAGTCAGCGAAGGTGCCGCCGTTTTCCAGCTTTGCCTGCACGTCGGGCATCTCCGGCAACCACTGGCTGACCAGTAGGTTTTTATAGCGCACGCAGGAGTTATGCTCGAGACCCTTCCAGAAATCATCCGGGTAGGCCTCATAATCAATACCGCCGCCTTTTTCAAAGGACTCGATCAAATCCTCGTAGGGCTGCATAAAACCGGTAAACATTTTAAACAGGCCGCCCTGATACAGCGGCCCACCGACATCGACCAGTGCCGGGATATGTGCCTCGGGCATGGACACTTCACGACTCTGCTTATCAAACGAGAGGTAACCCGCCAGCGACATGCCGTAAATCCACTCGCGTAAATAACGTTCATTGAGACCGGTACGATCCGCCATTACCTGGCTGGTCGCCGGGCCGTTCTCGGCGAGGTCGGTAAATAAACCCAGGCGATCACCAATGGCACAGAGGCGAATGGTCATCATCCCCGTGGCATCACCAATCACCTTGCCAACAAATTCTCCTGCTTCTTTCATTGCTTGATCTGACATAGCATGCCTCGTCTAAAGATTAAAAATTTTAAGTGAATACCACTATACATCAGCGGTATTCGACAAGAATTCAATAACGCAGGGCCGGTGTAGGGAATTTATCCTGGAGAAGGTATTCACCCACGCTACGAGTGCGGAAGCTCAGGGGGTCGTGCAGACTCAAGGTGCGAATATCGCGCCAGAAGCGATCGAGGTTTTGCTCGCGCAGTGCCGAGCGCGCACCACAGGCAGTAAAAATATCCTGGCACACTTTGAGCCCGGTATCGGTGGCAACAATCTTCGCCTGTGACACAGCCACGGAGGCTGCCGCCCGCAGGACCGCCATATCTTCAGCGCTAGCACTTTCTCTGGCATCGAGGGCCACATCGACCAGGCGCGCGGCTTCATAGGCCATGGCCTCGGCCGCCGCCAATTGAGCACTGAGGGTACCGATGGTGCTAAGAATATAGGGGTCATCGATGGCCTGATCGAAATCGAGCCCCGGCCAGGGGTAGGCGCGAGTCTTTTCTTTGACATAGGTAATGCCCTCACGCAGCGCCCCTTTAGCGGCACCAATAAAAATACCGGTAAAACCAATTTGGGTGATGGGACCGAGCAAATTAGTCACCGCCATTTGCCGACTTGAGTCCGTAATGCTGGTCATCACCAATTCGGACGGGGCAAAGACCTTGTCAAAAATGGTGGTGCCGCTGCCGGTGCCCCTTTGGCCCATGGCATTCCAGTCATCGACAATTTGCAGGCCCTTGGCATCGCGGGGCACGATGGCGAGGCCCATGTTGTTACCGCACATACCGATTACCGCGAGCTGATCACCGGCCAGTGATCCGGTTGAGAAGAATTTTTTGCCGGTGATTTCAACGCCACCCTCGACCGGGGTCAGCGTCAGGTCATAACCGAGTTTCGGGTTATTATTTTTTTCGGAAGCGGCATTGCCGAGGAAATGGTTTCGCTCAACAATGTCGGCAAAGACCTTTGCCTTTAACTCATCCGGAGCCAGCTCATCGAGAAAAGAGGCACCGAGTAAACAGTGCACCAAAAACATTTGGCCGATGGCGGGATTGCCCATTGAAAAAGAAATAATGGCGCGGGTTATATCGGCACAGGATGAACCGAGACCACCGTGACTTTTCGGCACCGAAAAGCCCAGTACGCCACTTTTCTTTAACTTGTCCATTTCCTCTTTCGGGTATTCACCCTGTAAATCACGCTGCGCATAACTCGTCGCGAAATCTTCCGACAATTCATTAATACACTTTAATGCGTCATTTATATTATTAATCGCCATTTACCCACCCCACTTTAGATTATATTTAATGTTTAAAATGCTGCTTCTAAGGGCTCAGCGCCCAACATGACCGCGCCAGCGGAATGATGGAAGCCGCGACGAGCATCAATAGCCGCCACCACCGCATGAATATTCGCCAGACAGCGCTCAAGGGCGTGACCCTGCATAAAGGCGGCGCGAGAACCCTTGGTATAGAGTAGGCTGATCATTTGCCGCGCCACATCTCCGGCGTAAAAACTGGAGGAATACATCTCCGCCTTCACCTCGTTAGAAATAGGCGCGCCACTTTTAAGGCCCTCCCAAACTTTATCGAAAGCTTCCAGAGATCCGGCACGAATGGCCCTTAGAGCGGCGCTGGCATCGGCGATGGCGATCTGAGTTTCCGTTTGATCGCGCAGTGCCTTGCCCGTTACCGATGACACCTTGGCACTAATCTCTAGGCTGGCAATCTCTATAGCACCTTGCAATATACCTACGGCTACCGCCGCGAAAATAGGCAAGGTAAGCAGGGTTGGTGCGCTACGGAATAACGGCCTATCAATCAGTGCCGCACTGCCCGGGGCATGAGCCAGTACCTCTGATACGAAAACATCTTTCGCGGTAGCTTGATTACTCCCGGTGCCCCGCATGGCGGCTGAATCTTTCCAGGTTTGGGCAATATCGAGCTGCTCGGTGGGCACCAGAAAGATCCGTACATCTGGGCGTACATTATCGATCAATCGCGGTTTATCCCCTTCCTGGACAATACCCGCCAACGCGCACCAGCGGGAGTCATCACAACCCGTCACCACCGGCCATGTTCCGTTCAGTTGATAGCCACCCTCAACCGGTGTTGCCTTGGCCAGTGCCACCGCCGAAAACCCAAAATTCTTATCGGGCTCGACAAACAGGGCATTGCGCTCCGCCTCGGGTAGAGCCGCGGCAATCATACAGGCCGCCATTGAATTAACGATATACCAGGCCACCGCCGGATCAGCCGCACTGATGGCAACCGTGGCGCAGAATGCCTCGGAGGGACTTACCTCTAAACCGCCAACCTCCTGAGGTGCAAACATTCTGAATAAACCGGCCTCGCCAACCGCACTGACCACTGGGCTGGCCAGTCGTGCATTGATTTCACCTTCACGGCGATATTCAGCGATTAGAGGTCGTAATTTAATCGCAATTGATTCAATATTTTGACTACTCATGTTTTTCTCTCTCGTTAATAACGAATCTATGCATTATTTTTCTGCTTTTGCAGATCGACTCGCCTCATGTACAGGGACGGAAGCCAGGTGCGCTGAGACAGATACCCGAGCACTGAAAGAGCACCTTCGAAATACGGAGGGGGGGGATAAGTAAAAGCCCCAAAGAGCCATTCGTTAGCTGGCTAAATCAACGAAGCAAGTAAGGCATTATTTTCAATAATATTAACCCAGAGGCACTCTTATCACGCTAGAGATATCAATTTTTATTTATATAATAATATATTGATATTATTATGCCGGGCTTAATATTTCAAGCCAAATAGGCACCCACAACATCATTAAAAATTCATCTCGATAAAAAATAGAGGGAAATACAAGCCAGCATCAATGGCAGCGATAGCAATGGCCATTTTTCCCATTCAGCGCTCCGGAGTTGGGCCACGGAACAGAGACCTAGCGCTGTAGACCCGCCACTAAAGCCGATCACACATCGCGCCAATTCCACAGGCGGTGCCGAGTGCCAACAGAACACAAAAACGTTCGATAGAGGATAAGGGGCCAACACTGAATTAGAGCTTTGAGTGTTTTAGGCTCGCTAGAGCGACGACAGACTGGGTTTAACTCCACAGTAATAGTGGCAAGGGGAAATAATGTATCAGCTTCGACGAGCGCACTAGCTACCAGTAATAACACACTAATAATAGTTCTATGGATGAGCGGCTACCGCCACTTAATCGACCTGGCTTCGATAACTTATTCTCACATCCTTGGCCCCTATAAATTAAATAATTTTTTAGCATTTTCACCCAGCACGGCCCGCTGCAAGTGCTCGGGCAAATGACTGACACTCTGGGCGATATGCACTGGGGCCTCTAAATCGGCATCAATATGGGGAAAGTCTGAACCCCAGAGGATCCTGTCTTCACCGACTAAATCGAGCATCGAGCCAATGGTGCGCTCCTCGGGCTCGGCAACAAACCAGATATTGCGGCTGAAATACTCACTGGGCTTTTGCAATTTTAATGGCTTATCAAAGGTGCTGAAGTGTTTGTATTTTTCATCGAGCCTGTCCATCGCGTAGGCGGCCCAACCACAGCCGGCTTCAATGGCGAGTAGCTTCAATTTGGGGAATTTATCAAACAGGCCATCCATCACCATGGCCATGCAGGCGGGCATCACCTGAGAGGTGGCGCCGAGGGCAAAGGTAAAAGTCCGGTTGGCCGGGGTGTCATACCAGTCGCCAACAAAACCGGTCACCAAACGCCGGGTGCGAACCACGACGTGAGTCAACAGCGGCACCCCCGCCTCCTCAATACGCGCCCAAAGAGGGTCGAAATAACCATCCGCAAAGGCCTTGCCGTCGACCCGCTCGGGGGCCAAAAATATACCTTTAAAACCCTGTTTCAGTCTAATTTCCAGTTCTTTTACGGCCTCATCGATATCGCGCAAATTGAGGTGGGCAGCGATCACCAAGCGGTCGCGGTCGGCGGCCTGAAAATCATAGACCCAGTTGTTGTAAGCCCGGCAATAAGCATTCGCCAATTTATTGTCGGGCACATCCCAGAAGATACCGATGGTTGGCAACACCAGACCGGCACTTAAACCCCAGCGCTCAAAGTGCTCAATGCGGTCTGGGCCGTACATACTGCCCGGTGGCGCACCGTCGAGATAACTCAGGGTAGACTTTGGATCAAAGGCCTTGAGCCGATCAATTTCCGCACCACCCAGTGCAGCGGCACAATTGGGTAGGACAATTTCATTATCGACATAGAGTTGATCGATACCCTGGGCATTTTTTTCGAATTTAATCGCCCGGTGCTGAAACTCGGCCTCGAGATAGTTTTCCCATAAATCGGGCGGCTCGAGGACATGGGCGTCGGCATCAAATAAAAAGATTTCACGATCAAGGGCTGTATTCATTACATCTGCTCAGATAGTTGACGATGTGATTATTTTTATTGCTGACTGGCAGAGTATGAGCACACACATAAACACCCCGCTAGCATCTTTTTTTAGGCAAAAAAAACCCGGTGTCAGTAAACACCGGGTTTTTCTTTACTGCAAACTATTAAAGCGCTTAGGCCGGAATAAGATCAACCGGTAAGTTATAGCACTCAATAATGTTGTCGCGCATGATCATCCGCGCCTGCTCAGGGCTCAAGTCACTAGCATGCTTCTCTAGTAACTCCTGAGACCAGGGCCAAGTTGCATCACTGTGAGGGAAGTCATTCGCCCAAACAAGCTTCTTCGGATTCATCAGGTTGGCCACTTTAAAGGCAACCCAGTCATCCTGGAAGGTCAACCAAACGTGATCATTGAGGTAATCACTGGGCATTTTTTCCAGATCTTTACCACCACCCAGCCACAAACCATGACGCTCATAGGCGTGGTCCATGCGGTAGGCATAGTGTGGCAACCAACCGGCATCGGCTTCGGCGGCAATAAACTTCAGCTTCGGGTGACGGTCAAAAATACCGCCGAGAACAAACAAGCCCATCACGTCCTGTACACCACGAATGATATTCAGGAAGCCGTTGATTTTGTTGCCACGCGCTGCCAGTACTTCGTCAACCGATCCGCCTTTCGAGGTCAGGATGTGGAAGGACAAGGGCATATCAAGCTCTGTAGCACAGGCCCAAAGGTCGTCGTACATGGGGTGGTCATAATCTTCGTGCTGGGGATTACCCGGCATCATGATGCCGACAAAGCCCTTCTTCTTGGCATCCTGAAGATCTAAAATCGCCTGCTCAACGGTCTCGCAGGAGGTTTGACCGAGGCCAAACAAACGGCCGGCGGGCGCATCAGCGACATAGCCCTGCAACCATTCGTTGTAGGCGTGGAAGCACGCTGTCTTGTAGGCAAAGTCGGGGTGGTTGCACAGTGCCATACCCACGGAAGGGTAGAGAATTTCAGCAACAACGCCATCGCGATCCTGATCGGCAACGCGGTACTGAGCCTGATAACCACTTTTGTGCAACTGGTCCAGGGTGCAACCTTCACGACGGTCAGCCAGTTCTTCAGCGCTCAAACCCGCAGCGGCGACCAAACCCAAGGGGATGGTTGAATCCATACCGGGAATGACGTAAATGTCATTGCCAGAGGCGTCGCGTTGAATACTCGGCGCCCTGTCACGAAATTTGGGGTCGATAAAATCGCTGTAGCAGTTGCCCGGCTCAACGATGTGTGAATCTGCAGAAATAAGGCCAAAACCTAAACTACTCATAGTCTGTTACTCCGCTCCATCAATAGGAAAATAAAAAATTACGGTTAAAACACCAGCTCAATCGGAGCCTTCAGTGCTCCGACAACACCACAGCAGCGTTACCAAAAAGGAAACAATAGTTACCGCTGGTTAACCAGGCGATATTAAGCAATGTGTTGACATAAATTGCAAGCTGATTTTCCTCGACCCCAACCTTCTCTCTTCAAAGGTCTCGACTGTCAAGCAGCCCGCAGCAGTACAAGAGCTCTGCATTCTGGAGTCGTATCGGCACGCAAACTGGTGCTCAAAGGCATCGTTTAAAAAGCTGATATTTGATGCGGTCGGTGATTGGAAGAAAACAAAGGACTGGCCATTAGAAATGCGGTCAACGGCCCAACAGGCGTGGAACGAAGAGAGGATATGGGTATAAAGCGTTAGCCTAAATACAAGCCAGTATTTATTGCTCCGGTTCTACCGCGCTGCTAATGCGGTTTCGCCCCTCCGCCTTTGCTTGATAGAGTGCCGCGTCGGCTCTTTGCACCAAAATGTTGCCATCCTCTGCCGGCAAACAGGACACTCCGGCACTAAAGGTACAGCTGAAGTCGCCCTCTGCGCTGTGATGCCGAACCTGGGCAAAGAGCTCCCGCAATTCGTTCAAAACAACGATGGCCTGGGCCAAAGAAGTATCAGGCAGTATTACAGCAAATTCCTCACCCCCGTAACGGCCGACGATATCGGAGCGGCGCAAACGCTGAACCAATAGGCGGGAGATGCTCTTAATCACCTCGTCACCCACGGGATGACCGTGCTTGTCATTAACACCCTTGAAGTTGTCGAGGTCTATCATCGCAAACACGAGATCGGACTGTTGGCGGGCAGCTCGGTAATACTCCGCCTGAAGCGCCGATTTCAAGGTGCCGTGGTTGAGCAGGCCCGTTAGGGAGTCGACCTCCATACGCAGGCGCAATTTACGGAAGCGCCGAATACGGGAAACCACCGCCGCTACAAGGTGACTGGGGGCGACAGGCTTAGCGAGAAAATCATCACCACCCAGGCGCAGCGCCTCCATTTGCCGAGCAATATCACTCTCTGTTGAGAGAAAAACAATGGGGATACTCAACCATTCGGTATTTTGACGGATAACCGCCGCCGCCTCTAAACCACTGCACTGGGGCATATTGACATCCATTAGGATGAGGTCTGGTTGAAAATCAACAACTAAGCCCATCAGTTTTGAAACATCTTGTAAGACTTCAACGTCGATGCCCATCTCACGTAAAATCGAGGCATAAGCTTCAGCTAAGACCTCCTCATCATCGACCACGATAACCCGGTAGGGCTCCTCATCCCAAGACAAACCCACCGCGTCTAGGCTTGCAAATAGCTCACCAAAATCCAGGGGCTTGGTCAGATAAACCACCCCCCCGGCCCGAGCCGCCGCCAGGCGAGCGCTCCAATCGTCCCGCGCCGAAATAAAGATCAAGGGCACCTTGCCCGGAAAGCGTGCTTGATAAGCTGTAGCCAGCCGGGCGCCGGCCAATTCGCCCTCCGGTAAATTAAGGTCGACGACCATCGCCGCCGGGCAAGACTCGCCAAGCGCTAGCTCAGCAGCACTACCCGAGCCAAACAGGCGGGTGCCATACCCGTAGTGGCGTAATTGGTGTTCAATTTCCTCACCCAAAGAGGGGTCATCATCAACGATGTAAACCATTTGCCCACCCAGCGCAGGCCGTGTCGCCGGTAGGCCCGAATCACTGTGCCCTGCCCCACGGGCAACCACGCCATCGATCACCAAGCCGGCTTTATCGATAAGCGCGGCGATACGCTGATGCTCCCTGGGTTCACACAGACCTATTGTATCTAGCCTAAGCAGTGCCAGCTCTAGCGCTTTCGCAACCTCGCTAATTTCCATATACCCAAAAGTTCCGCCGGAACCGGCCAGCTTGTGAGCCGTCATTTTTAACTGCTCAAAGGCCTCCCTCTCTAGAGGGGCATTATCGACATTCGAGTAGGCCTGAAGCCAATGAGCGCGCAGAGCAGCCAGTTTTCCTGGCAACTGCTCGGTATAACGCAACCGTGCAGTGTGTAGGGCATGCCTTTTTTTTTGTTGGCGCTCAATTTTTTGCACGGGCCAACAACTCGCGAATTTGATCGGGTAGTATCATTGGATCAAAGGGCTTGGCTATCACCTCCAACGCGCCTAAGGCAAGGAAGTCATTGACCTCGCAGGACTGTACCTTGGCCGTTAAAAAGGCCACGGGGACCTCGGCCAGACTGGGTATTTTGCGTATTTCAAGTAAAGTACTGGGGCCATCTAAAATAGGCATCATCACGTCGAGTAAAATCAAATCCGGCGCAAAATCCAATACGCGCTCCAGCGCCTCGGCGCCATCGGCGCAAAACAGCAACTCAAAACCCTCGTCTTCCAAGGCGAACTCTGCGACCTCGCGAATATCCGCCTCATCTTCAACATACAGTATTCGTGGCTCCCCGCTACCCATGCTCCACCGCCCTTCTGTTGAGAACACCCTTAATGGTCATCATTAATTGCTCATTGCTCACCGTAGCCTTGGTCAGAGAGGCGTCAAAGTGGCCAGCCAATTCGGCACAGGGGTCCTTGCCGGAGAAAATCACCACCGGCACCCTTTCGGCCAAGGCATCCAGTAAGTCGACGCCCTCGCCATCAGGCAAGGTCAAGTCAAGTAGCACGAGGTCAAATTCTTGCTCATCGAGATAATCTCGAGCCTGGGCGAGGCTGGTCGCATACACGTACTCACCAAAGCCGGCAACCAACTCACCGACCACTTGAACGACATCGAGGTCATCTTCTACATGTAAAATCCGATATTCTTGGTCGCCGTGCAAAGCGTGTAGCAGGGCCATAGATAAGCGACTATCGTCGATCGGCTTTTGCAGCCAGTCAATCACCGCTAGTCCATCGCCACCGCCCTCATCACGGGTGCTATCGATATTCGCCGAAACCACTATCACCGGTAGATGGCTGGTCGAGGGTGTTACACGGATGTCGCGCAAGAGGCTAATGCCATCGGTATCGGGTAAGGTCAGATCGAGTAACATCAGCTGGTATGTTTTCTCTGCAAGCAGTTTTTTGGCGGCTTCCCCGGTGGTCGCCATATCGCTGACGAGACCATGATCCTCCAATAGACTCGACAGCACGTAGCCCACATCGAGGTTGTCCTCACAGATCAACACACTGGCGCTGATATCACCACTCTGCGCACGGACAATGTCCAACCAGCGGGGCATGTAAAAATAAAATTCGCTGCCCTTGCCCAGCTCACTGCGAAAATCAATGTGTCCTGAGTGATGTTCGATAATCGCTCGGCTCACCGCCAGCCCCAAGCCCGTACCACCTTGCTGGCGGGTATCGGAGGTATCTGCCTGGGCGAAGCGGGAAAAGATCTTTGAGTGGAACGCCTCTGGTATGCCGCTGCCTTGATCGGCCACCGTCACGCAAATCAAGCCATCCTCACCGAGGCAAACGTCAATGCTAACCACGCCCTTTTCCGGTGAATACTTCACTGCATTGGAGAGTAGGTTGGCAAAGACTTGCAGCAATCTGTTTTCGTCGCCCATGACATGGAGAGACTCCTTCTCCTGCGCTATGAGCTGGAGACGCACACCGTAGCTTTTGGCATAACCCTCATTTTCGACAATGGCCCGACGGGCGACCTTGAAGATATCGATGACGTGCATATCGAAACTAATTTCGCCGCCCTTCATTTTCTCCATGTCGAGAATGTCATTGATCAAGAAGGTCAGGCGCTCGCTGTTACGACTCGCCGTCTCTAGCATTTTCTTGGCTTTTGGCGACAAACTGCCGGCCTCTTTGCCGAGCACAATGCCAAGGGCACCGCGTATCGAGGTCAGCGGTGTCCGCAGCTCATGGCTAACCGTGGAGATAAATTGACTCTTCAGAGTCTCGACACGCTTGCGCTCGGTAACATCACGCAATATCACCGTATACAGCCGCTCGCCTTTAATATTCATTTCACTGACAGCCAGCTCCATCGGGAAAACCTCTCCCTTGCTGCGTCGCCCCTCAAATTCCCGATAGGGATTGGCAAGCTCCTCATTCATTCCTTCCAGCAAGGCCGCCTCACTCAAGGTCGTGGAAAAAAGGTTTTGAATGGGCTGGCCCAATAAGTCATCCGCCGAGTAATCAAATACTCGGCTCACCGCTCGGTTGACCGACTCAATCACCAGCGAGGAATTGAAAGTGATGATGCCATCAACCACATTATCGACAATGCAGCGCATGTGCTCGGCCTTGGCGGCTAGATCAGACTGAATCTGATGGGTGGTAATTTCATTGCCCACCCACTCGGCGGCCAAATTGGTCAAGGCTTTGTCGGCAACGGTGAACGAGTTAGGCGGTACATCGGGAGAGGAAAAGCACAACGTGCCGTACGCTTGATCCAATACGCTAATTTTGGCACCTAAATAGCTACCCTGGCGATAGAGAAAATTATCGGGTGCGCTACCCGCTTGAGCCTCACCGACATCTTCATGGTAGATCGATTCGCCATCGGCCCATATGCCCCGACAAAACCCCATTTCTGCCCCCCGTTGCTCAACGCTGGCTTGAGGCTCCCCCAATACGTATTCAAACTGACAAGTGGTATCGTCAAAGCGGGTTATTAAAGCCAATGGCATGGCAAAACATTCAACGCAGATCTCAAGACCCTTAAGTAAGGTTTCCTCCAAGCTCAAGTCATGCTGAGAGGCGAGACCATAAATTGCCGCTATCGCCGCCGCATTCTTGGCCGTGACATCCGCTTCGGTCTGCAGGTCTTCCTGGAGGCTTTCTGTATCAGACTGACTGCCATCGACTTGATCGTCTATACCCATAGCCTTAGCCCACTGAGGTTCCTAATTTTTCCATTTGAGTGTAGACCAGGATAGTGCTTACAGCCCTCCCCACGACCACAAATAGCGGCGAGTGAGCGCTGTGAATCACGAAGAAATAGAGGACGACAAGCTCTCTACAAACGGCACAGCAGGGGCCAGCTAAAAAAACCAGTGGCTTGGCTAAAGTTTAAGTCAGGGCACGATGATCAAATATTGTCGTCAGCGCTAACGCAAACCCGGTTGCGCCCCCCGGCCTTCGCCTCATAACATGCTTCATCCGCGCGGCGTAATAGTTCTGTTGTGGTGAAGCAAGCCGGTGCAAAGTGCAGCACCCCCATGCTAACGCCAAACGTAAAGTCGACACCATTACGGGCAAAGCGATAGTTGGCCACAAAAATACGCAGGGTTTCGCAAATTTCCAGAGCATTATCAAGATCACAGGACCCCAGTAACAGGCCAAATTCATCGCCACCAAAACGTGCCAAGGTGTCGGAAGTGCGCAACAATTGGCTCAGGCCCTCGGCAATATCTTTTAAGACCTGGTCGCCCGCCTGATGGCCAGCACTGTCATTGACTATTTTGAAAAAATCGAGATCGAGAAAACACAGTACCTGCTGCTCATCCCCGTCGGCCAAACTACTATTGAGAGTCGCTAGGCGCCGCTCAAATTCCCGTCGGTTGACGAGACCCGTCAAGGCATCATGGCTGGCCTCATAGGTCAGCTTTTCGGTGATTTGATATTGCAGGGTGACATCGCGAATAAATACCGCCATGCCCTTGGCGTCCTGCTCATCGTGGGCAAAGGGCACCAGTGTCACTTCGGCATTGATCAAGGTCTGAGTTTGCGAGCGCAAACAAACTTCGTGGGTTTTATGGGGCGCGTGACCTGTGGCGATAAACTGCTGTATATCTTCGACCAACGAGAGACTATCGGTATTTTCATGGGACAGGAGGTCGAGAATATTCCTGCCCAAACACTCGAGTAATTCAATACCGAGTAACTGTTCACAGGCCGGATTGGCCAAAATGACACGCCCCTCACCGTCGATATTAAAGACCGCGTCTTTAATCGAGTTCAGCGTCACGTCGACTCTTTGCTTTTCAAAAAACAGGTGTCGGGAAGTAATCGCGTGTTCGTCCAACTCCTGCTTTAAATCGAGGGTGCGATCACTGATTTGCTGCTCGAGGTTATGCTGATATTCTCGGATTTTTTGCTGTGAGGCCAAGCGCCCCTTGTGCGCATCATTGTAGGCCTCAATCACCAGGGCCAGCTCATCACTACTGTCGCCGACAACCACGGGTTGGTGCCCGCCAGCATTTTCAACACGGCGAATGTCCACCAATAATAAGTGCAAGCGCGTGCCAATAAAGACTTGGTAGGCCGAGCGTGTCGACAGCAAGACGACGACGGCGATAAGTCCCAATAAAATAACCGCCATACTCAGGTCTGTTATCAACAGCGTATAAATTCGCTGGGGGCTCAAGCGAAGTTCCAGCTCACCGATCAGCAGGGTGCCGCTGGTGTCGGCATATTGAATAGACTCCACTTTATGAAAGTTTAAACGGCTAAAAGGGCCTAGGGCTGCTTGTTTTGACTGCGCGCTTAACACTTGCCCGCCACGCCCAGAAAGAGCCCCCCCCGAGCCATAGACATCGACCACTCTGCGCCGCTGGTCGCGGACCACAAAGGTCTCGACATCGGTATCGACCATCAATCCGGCGGTGATCAAACGAATCGTATCTTCATCACCCGCATGCAACGGCGCCGATAACAGCAGCGAGTAGGTCTGCGATAGCTCTCGAAGCTTGTCTTCCATGACCTGTTTTTCATTCAGAAAACGCAGGCACTCAAAACTCGATATCGATAAAAACAATAATAGGGCGCTAACAATGATGACTCGGCGAGCCAATTTGAAGAACAATTTCTCGGTGTATTTGATGATAGTTATCAGCCTAGCCTGAGCGGGAGTTGCTGTAGTTATTATCGCTTAATATTATTTACCGCGGTGGATCTATGGTCAGTAAAAGCTGCTCCGCGCTACGTATATTGAGGCTTTGATTGTGTTGCCAGATTTTTTTCGTGGCTCGGTTTAACAATAGGTAAAGCCGCCCAGAAACGACTTCATAGACCTCGGGGTCAATAGGCAGTTGTTTACCCATGGTCGCCCCATAGGCACAATAGCCTCCGTAGGCGGGAAGAAATCGCGCGGGCTCGGCCTCAAACGACGCTAGATGCGCCGCCGTGCTAAAGAGATACGTCGCGCCTTGATACTGCGCGGCGAAATTTTTATCGCCCGGTTCGGCCTGTGCCTCAAAGTAGCTCAGTAGATCGTATCCCGAGACGGCAATATTATCGGCGCCAACATTCACTCGCTGAGAACTCGCCATACTCGTGAACGAAAAGAATAAAACCAAGGGGATCAGTCGCCAAGAGGTGCGACACGGATACCAACAATTTCGACACTCTCTCGCCTTCAATTCCCGAACCTTCCTATGGTTAATGCACAGCCCTATATTTTTACTGATTAGCGCCGGTGTGTAAATACCACTACCGGGCAGCGCTACCGCCATCCACCGACATTGAGTGGCCGGTGACAAACGAGGCTTGGTCGGAGCACAGCCAGACCGCCGCTTCGGCAATCTCGGAGGGCTTGCCAAGACGGCCAACCGGCTCCATTTTACGCATCATCTCGTAGCCCTTTTCGGAACCCTTAACGATGCGATTCAACATCGGGGTTTCGATGGCACCGGGGCACACCGCATTGATGCGAATATCTTTTGTCGCAAACTCTAGCGCCGCCGACTTGGTCATACCAATCACACCGTGTTTAGCCGCCACATAGGCGTTGCCTCTAGGCACCCCAACCAAGCCCGCCAGTGAGGAGGTGTTGACAATCGCACCCGCCGAACCCTGACGCAGAAACTGTTCAATTTCATACTTCATGCACCACCAGACACCCTTTAGGTTGACGGCAATATTCAAATCGAAATTTTCCTCCGTGCAGGTAATGGTTGTCGCCTGGGTATCACCCTCGATGCCGGCGTTGTTAAATGCTGCATCGAGCTGGCCATATGTGTCCACCGCCGCCTTAATTAACGCTTCGACCTCGGGGCCCTTTGAGACGTCGCACTGCACAAAGCTCGCCTCACCACCGGCCTCTTTAACGAGTGCAACTGTTTCTTCACCCCCTGTAATATTGATATCTGAAACCACAACCTTTGCCCCTTCTCGGGAAAAGATTAACGCGGATTCACGACCAATGCCCGATCCTGAGCCGGTAATAACAACGACTTTATCCTGCATTTTCCCACTCATAACTCACTCCAGTTTTTAATGACCCAATAATATGGCTGCCACGCTAAACGCCGGCCTGAGGCGTGTCAATAGACCGCGTTTTTATACTCACCGGTAACAATGATGCATATTGCCATTGCCTAGCCCCCATTGCGCACGGTATCTTTCCAGCTCCGCTTGGTGACACACAAGCCAACACCACAGATAACAAAGGAGAAAAACTGTGAGTATTTCTGGATTAGACGACGACCTGCTGTACGAAAAGAAAGGCAAACTGGCCTATATGACCTTTAATCGCCCGTCGGAGATGAACTCCATCACCCCCAAAATGCTGGAGGAAATCGACCTAATCGCTGATGATTTCAACAATGACAACGAATTACTGGTGCTTATCGTCACCGGTGCCGGCGAGCAGTCTTTTTGTGCCGGCGCCGATTTGAAAAAAACCATCACCAAGTTGACCGAGGATGCCGACAAGGGTGAACGCTTTATGAAAGACCCGAGTAAGCGTTTCTTCCACGGTGTTTTCAAGCCCATCATCGCCGCAGTAAACGGTTTTTGTCTGGCCGGTGGCACCGAAATATTACAGGGTATGGACATTCGCGTCGCGGCGGAGCACGCCCGCTTCGGCCTGCCAGAAGTACACTGGGGGATTATTCCCGGCGGCGGCTCCCACGTGCGTTTGCCTCGGCAAATACCCTATTGTCACGCCATGGATATTTTACTCACCGGCCGCCAAATCAGCGCCGAAGAGGCTCTGCAATTCGGCCTCATTAACAAAGTCGTGCCCGCCGACCAAGTGATGGCCGAATGTGAAAAATACGCGGCGATGATTTGTGCCAACGGGCCCTTAGCCGTGCAGGCCGCCAAAGAGGCCGCCATCAGTACCTACAACATGGGCTGGAGCGAGGCTTTTTCAACGGAGGCGGTGATTGCCGAGCGTATCTTCAAAACCGCCGATGCCACTGAGGGGCCGAAGGCTTTCGCCGAAAAGCGAAAACCGGTATATCACGGTAAATAAACAACACCACCGAAAATAACTCTAAGCGCCTGCCAAAGGGGTAGGCGGACTCCGTCCACATTGCACTGCAGAGATATAACATGCCGAACAAAGCCACTATTGCCATCAACCTTGCGGTGTCGTCCTTGCTTCTCGTGGCAATCAATAACGCCCTTGCTAGCCAGGTCTACTCTATCCATCTAAAGAAAAAGCTCAACGGCACAAAAGTGTTTGCCGAAACCAATAAGGTCAATGCACCGGGCTCACTGACCATTCTCAAACTATCCAGTGTTGATCCACGTTCTGTCGAATGCAGAGCCAGCTTTGACCCCCGCATTGAACAAAAGAAATCCTTTAAACGACGCCTAAAACCGAATACGGATGTTTCGATTCGATATACCACGGCGCGAAGTCCCAATCGACTCAACATTGAACTGGAGTGTCGGCCCGTAAAAGAAAAGCCGACAACAGAAGACTAGCAAGGTAATAACAAGCACCCAATACCTCGATCAATATTCACACCGCAACCTGTTGCCCATCATTATTCACATTACAGGATGAAAATATGAGCACGACAAAGACTCAAACCATCGACCTCTCGCAACTGAATTTTGACCCCGACACACTGCGGGAAAAATACCGCCAAGAACGTGATAAACGCATTCGCCAGGATGGCCTCGAGCAATACCAAAAGCCAACGGGCGACTTTACCGGCTATGTTGACGACCCCTATGTTGAGCCCGGCTTTAGCCGAGAAGCGCTCAACGACGAGGTCGAAGTGGCGATTATTGGCGGTGGTTTTGGCGGGCTATTAACCGCTGTTCGCCTACGCGAAGCCGGCGTTAAGGACATCCGGATGATTGAAAAGGGTGGAGACTTTGGCGGCACTTGGTATTGGAACCGCTACCCCGGTGCCCAGTGCGATGTAGAGTCCTATATCTATTTCCCCCTGCTCGAAGAGCTCGACTACATTCCCGTGGAAAAATATTCCCACGCCCCTGAAATCTTGGCCCACAGCAAGGCCATTGCCGAAAAATATCAGCTCTACGATAACGCCTGTTTGCAAACGGAAGTCACCGAAATTCGCTGGGATCAAAACATTTCACGCTGGATCATTGCCACCAACCATGGCGACACAATGAAAGCCCGCTTTGTCGCCATGGCCAACGGACTACTAAGCCGGCCAAAATTGCCGGGCATACCGGGCATCGATGCCTTCAAAGGCCACACCTTTCACACCAGCCGCTGGGATTACGCCTATACCAAGGGCAATGCAGAGGGTGGGCTGAGCGGGCTGAAAGACAAACGGGTAGGTATTATCGGCACCGGAGCGACGGCGGTGCAGTGCATACCCCACCTTGGCGCAGCGGCCAAAGAGCTTTATGTTTTCCAGCGCACGCCCTCGTCGATTGATGTGCGCAATAACGCCACCACAGACCAAAGCTGGGTAGAGACCTTAGAGCCCGGCTGGCAGCAACAGCGCATGGATAACTTTAATATCATCGCCACCGGTGGGCAGCAAGACGAAGACTTGGTTAACGACGGATGGACGGATATTTTTCGCAACTTGCAGACCATACTTTCGGCCGCTGGCAATAGTGCGGGCATGTCGCCGAAGGATCAGGAACTGGCAATGGAAATTGCCGACTTCCAAAAAATGGAAGGCGTGCGAGCCCGTGCTAGTCATATCGTTAAAGATCAAGACACTGCTGAAAAATTGAAGCCCTATTATCGACAATTTTGTAAGCGCCCCGGCTTCCACGACGAATACCTCGATACCTTTAACCAAGACAGCGTGACCTTGGTCGATACCCTGGGCCAGGGCGTTGAACGCATCACCGAAAAAGGCGTTATCGTCGACGGTAAAGAATATGAATTAGATTGCCTGATTTTTGCCACCGGCTTTGAAGTGGGCACCAACTACACCAGTCAGTCCGGCTATGACGTGATAGGTAAAGCTGAAACAGCCCTCAGTAAAAAGTGGGCCAACAGCCTGTCCACCTTTCACGGCATGCACAGCCACAGCTTCCCGAACTGCTATTTCATTGGCTTCACTCAAACCGGCTATACCGCCAATGTGCCCCACACCCTCAATGAACAGGCCAAGCACATCGCCTATGTCATTCAATACGGCCTCGATAATGAGGTCACCAGTATTGAGGCATCCCTCGATGCTGAAGCGGAGTGGGTCGCTACCATCAACCGGCTCGCCGGGATGGGAGAGGAATTCTACGCCCAATGCACACCCGGTTATTACAACAATGAGGGCAAAGGTAATGGCGGCAATGGCTTCCTCGCCGGCCAATACGGTGGTGGGCCGGTCGAATTCTTTAAGATTCTCGACGACTGGCGCGCTGCTGGTGATTTAGCGGGGCTAGAGATTCGCTAACTTGAAGCTTCACGAAAATAACGAGGACGGGGCTGAGACAAGCCCCATTTTTTTACATCGCGTTATTAGATGGTCGTCGCTGGCACTAATTGCTCCACGGCCTTTTCTGTCGATAGGTAAATCCGCTCGCCTCCCAAGCTCTCATAGAGCTTGGTGCCACAGAGCCGATCCAATACCGGTCCCTTCACTTCAGCCAAATGTAAACGCACCTTAGAAGAGGAGAGCTCTTCCTCGATGCTCTCCAGCATTTCAAGACCACTGCTATCCACATAAGCGACCCCGGAGAAAATCAACACGACATCGGTAATAGCATCATCGAGCACCAAGTTGTGCAATTCGGTTTCGACTCTCGGTGTATTGGCAAAATAAATATTTTCATCAATTCTCACCAATAACAGCTGCGGCCAAGTTTGCACCCGGTGACGATGAATATTGCGATAGTGCTCCGTACCGGCTATACGCCCAACAACCGCAATGTGGGGCCGACTGGTACGGTACAAAAACAAGATCAGCGCCAGACCCACACCGAGCATTAGGCCGTGCTCGATACCAAAGGCAAGTACACCCAGCAAGGTCGCTCCCTGAGCGAAGCCATCCCCCTTGTCATAACACCAAGTGTGTTTTAAGCCTTTAATATCAATCAACTGCCACACCGCCACTACGATGATGGCCGAGAGCACAGCCTTGGGCAGATTTTCTAGTAGACCGGTAAAGAGAAAGGCCGCTAAAGCCACCAGTGATGCCGTCACAATCGCCGCCAGCTGGGTGCGCGCTCCGGCATCAAAGTTGACCATGGAGCGAGAAAAGCCTCCAGCAACGGGCATTGTACCGGCGCAGGCCGCAGCCACATTCGCCAGACCAAGGGCTCTAAACTCTTGGTCTGGGTCTATTCTCTGACGCCGTCGAAAGGCCAATATTTTGGCCACCGATATACTTTCGACATAGGCAATGACGGCAATCATTGTCGCCGCCGGGAGTAGCTCGGCCCAGCCCTCAGCCTTCATAAAGTCGAAGCTCGGTAAGGGCAAGCCCTGGGGCACCAGACCAACAACGGCAATGCCGAAGCGACTAGCAGCATCCAGCCACCAGGCCAGTAATATGGCCGCCACCACCACAAATAAGGGTGCCGTACGCCCTAGTATCATTGCGCTTTGCTGCGCCATACCCATTTTTGTTAAGCCTATCGCCAAGGGTTGGCGCGCAAGGATTAACAGTACAACTGCTACGCCACCAAAGATGGCCGCCGCTAGGTTATAGGTATGAATATTGTCGACTAAGACTTGCAGCAGTACCGCAAAACTGACGCCCTTGGGCACACTAATGCCCATTAATGCCGCTAGTTGTGTACCGACAATAAAAATTGCCGCACCGGTGGTAAAGCCAGTCAACACCGGGTGGCTAATAAAGTGAGTCAACCAGCCCAGACGCAAAAACCCCATCGCCAGCATAATAAGGCCGGTAAGGGCGGAAAGAATTAAGGCGCCGCTTAGATATTTGTCGGGATCACCCGCAGCGTAGGGCACCAGCGCCGCTGCCACCATTACAGCTGCCACCGCGACCGGGCCCACCGCCAACGTGCGGCTGGTACCCGTAAAGGCATAAATTATCGGCGGTAAGACACTGGCGTAAAGCCCCACTTCCGGAGGCAAACCCGCCAACAGGCTATAGGCCAAAGCCTGGGGAATAAGCAGAATCGCCGTTATCATACCGGCCAAAAGGTCCTGACTAAGCCCTGCTCTCTCGGCCTGCTTAATATCACCGAGCAATGGAAAAAAACGCAAGTAGGCAGGTTTATTCGCGGCAAGCTTTTGCTTCATCCCGACAACCTCAGTCACTTCTATTAGCGTCTTATTATATATACCTTTTAAAGCTATGCATATTTTATTTAATTATAGATAGCGACCCAGCCCGACCTGAGAGCTACGTCAGTATTAAACCGGAAAGTCTTATCTCAGAACGATATGATGCTCGCCTTAATATTCCTAGGATTAAGCACGCCAATGACTGACCTCACTCGTATTGTTGCCGACCTGCGCGCCGAAGGTAATGAACTCTATCAATTGTTGTTAACCCTAGATCCAGCCGACTGGTCGCGCGCCACTACCTTCAAGTCGTGGACGGTAAACGATGTTGTCGCCCACCTCTACTTCGGTGATTACCTGGGAGTTACCTCACACAAAGATGGACAGGCCTTCAAACGCTTTATGGCTGAAGTACAGGGCTCTGGGTTAACACTGGCAGAATTCACCCGCCAGTGGCTTAACCAGCTAAGTGGCAAGGCAATGCTGGAGCGCTGGCGAGGATTTTTTCTAGAAATGTGCGACCTATTCGCCGCCAGTGATCCGAAGCTGCGGCTGACTTGGGCAGGCCCCGACATGGGGATACAGATGTTCGCTACGGCGCGATTAATGGAAACCTGGGCTCACAGCTGGGCGATTTATGACCTCTTGGGCACAGAATATCAACAAAGTGATCGCATCAAACACATCGCCACCATCGGCGTAAAAACCTATCAATGGACATTCGTTAATCGAGGTTTAACTCCACCCGGCCCACCGCCTCACATTCGCTTATTGGCGCCATCAGGCGAAATATGGCAATGGAATACAGAGCAAAGCGACAATCACATTAGTGGTGACGCCGTGGAGTTTTGTCAGGTGGTAACTCAGGTGCGCAACATCGCCGACACTACTCTGAAACTAGCGGGAGAGCCTGCGAAACAGTGGATGGCCATCGCACAGTGTTTTGCCGGGCCCGCTGAAGCACCCCCAGAGCCAGGACTTAGAGTGCCCTAGGGTTATTAAGGTAAACCTATAGGGAGTGCGGATAGCCCACCGCACTCAACTACTCTGCCTCTTTGTCCTGATAGGTGTTCGCAGAACAACCTAAACAACGCACAAAAGTGGCTCTTGCAGGCCCTTTCACCAAGACCTCTGCCGACTCATCAATATTGCCACCCAAGGCAGAAAAAGGTAGTGCAACCAGCCAGATAGCCGAGCCAACAATGGTGGTTGCCAAGAGTACCGGCCGACCAATCAATAGATCCGCCGCCATATCAAGGCCGCTGGGGCCGTGAGGATCGTATTCGCTGCTCCAAACCGGCTGGCAGATGAGCAATGCCGCGGTAATTGCCAATACTCGCAAGGCCTTCATATTTTTAATTATTTCAAGTGTCACGATCTGCTTCTCCCGGGGCTGGGCACGACCTGATAAACCCTGCGCCATTATCTGTCCATTATCCTGTCATCCCCGTATCCAAGTAGATAGACACCGGGGCAGGCCGAAACCAGTATAGGCAGCGCCTCCGGTTAACACAATCACCGACACCCCAAGCCTGTGACCAAGGTCAACTTCGTAAAGACTGACGAAAAACATTTTCCACAGAGCGATGACCAACGATCTCGGTTGACCTTCAGTTCAATAAAAGACACCCTTATACGATGATGACACTTGACGAAATTCGCACCGCACTGAATAGCCGCCAGCACAAGCCCGCCCACTTCAAAGCCACCTCAAAGCAGGCCTCGGTAGCCATGATTATCAGCACGGGTGAAGACGACCTGGAGGTTTGCTTTATTCGTCGTGCCGAACGCGTTGGGGATCCCTGGTCAGGACAAGTAGCCTTCCCCGGCGGCAAGGCCGATAGTGGCGACAGTGATGCCAATGCGGTTGCGGAGCGAGAAACCCATGAAGAGGTGGGGCTCAAACTTGATGCCAGCCACCGTCTGGGACCCCTACCCACACGGCAGGTTGCCACTCGCAATATGGTGCTATCACCCTTTATCTATCACATTGACGCCGCTGAAAAAGAGACAGTCTTTGCCCGCGAGCCCGACGAGGTCGCCCACGTCTTTTGGGTGCCGATGCGCCACCTGTTTCGGCAGAGTTCTGCTACCGAGTTGGAATACCCAAGCGCGGGTTCGGGCATGACTTTTCCCGGCATACGTTATAAAGAGGATGTTATCTGGGGCTTAACCCTCAGTGTATTGGAGAGTTTTGCCGCAATAATGCGTCGCCAACTGCCGGTTTAAGCCCTTCTCCCCCCGACTTGAACAATAGAAGCTGGGTCAGTAACGCTCAAAAAAATCTTATAAAAAAGGCCGCAATTGCGGCCTTTTTTATAAGAAGCACATAACGAATATGCGCTTGATCAGACCTTAGGCCGTTTTTAGGGTGAAACCCTCGTAGCCCTTAGAAACAACGTCATTGCACTCTTCGCGATAAGTTTTGGTGCCCGCCAAGTAAGGCATAAAGCCCCGAGGCTTACCCTCAACATTAGTACCGAGATACCAAGAATTACAGGTCGGCGCGGTCATCATGGTGCCTTCGGCCGCCTTATTGACATGCTCAACCCAAGCGTCCTGCGCTTCGAGATCCGGCTCAATAGTGGCGACATTATTATCCACTAAGTGGGCGATACAGTTATCGATCCACTCAACGTGCTGCTCAATAGAGTGCAATACGTTGCTGACGACCGAGGGGCTGCCTGGGCCGGTAACGGTGAAAAAGTTGGGGAAACCAACACTCTGCAAGCCCATGTACATACGCGGCCCGTCTTTCCAGGTATCGGAAAGCAGAACATTATCGCGACCACGAATATTCAGGCGTTTGATGGTGCCCGTCATGGCATCAAAACCGGTGGCGTAAACCAGGACGTCAAACTCGTACTCGCCATTTTGAGTTTTCAGGCCGGTCGCTGTGACTTCCTCAACAGCGTTATCACGCAGATCGACAATGGAGACATTGTCCTGCTTAAAAGCCGAGTAGTACTCGGTATCGATAACCGGGCGCTTACAGTGTAGGGGGTAATTCTTCGGCGACAGTGCATCGGCCTTTTGATCATTACCAATAAATTCCTGCAAATACTCACGATAAAGTGTGCAGGCAATTTCATTGGCTTCGGCGTTGTAGTACGTATCGACATACAAGGTCAGTACGTTGACACCAAAATCAGCAATTTCCTGCTTGCGCTGCTCAGGGGTAATATCCATGATTTTTTTGCTGGGCTTCGCCTTTGGCGCTGCATTTGGATCTTTAGGCTTTTTCGGGCCACGGTAGTTACAGATGCCCATTTCATTATTGCGCTGCTGCTCGCGAATATCCGCATAATCGACCTTAGCCTGAGCCAGGAAGTCTGGGTTCATCGGGGCATTTTTAGCCGGGAAGGTATAAACCGGGCTACGCTGAAAAGCGATCAGTTCTTTTGCCTGCTTGGCAATCTGGGGGATAGCCTGCACACCGGAAGAACCACAGCCAATAATGGCGACGCGCTTACCGGTGAGATCAACACCCTCACGAGGCCATTGAGCGGTGTGATAAATGTCGCCCTTGAAAGTGTCGGCATTCTTAAAGCCTGGATAGTTAGGCTCGTTCAGGCAACCCGTGGCCATAATGCAGTATTTGGCTTTATAGACGTCGCCCTGGTCGGTGGTAACCGTCCAGATATTGGCCGCTTCGTCATAAATAGCATCGGTGACTTTGGTGTTAAGTTTAATGTCTTTACGCAGGTTAAAACGGTCTGCGGTGTGGTTCAAATACTTCTCAATTTCAGGCTGGCCGGCCATCACTTCAGACCAATCCCACTCCTGCTCAAGCTCCTTTGAAAAGGAGAACGAGTATTCAATAATTGGCAAATCGGCACGACAACCCGGATAGCGATTCCAATACCATGCACCGCCAACACCAGAACCGGCCTCGATGGTCTGAATTTTCATGCCTCTGTCATTCAAGCGCTTGGTCATGTACAACCCGGCCATACCCGATCCGACAATAACGGCATCGAGCTCTATAGCTTGTGTATCACTCATAATATTCCTCCGAGGAAATCAATGGGGGTGGATAAACAGCAGCCCCTGCTGTGGCAGACACTGAAAATTTACTTGCCGATACAAAGCTTGAGCTGGTCTCGGCAGTGAATGTCTTTGAAGAAGAAAGCAGCACACTCTAGCTAGCTTGATCCGCCCTGAAAATGACCGTGCGCAAGCAAGCTTCGACTTAAGACAAAACGGCAGTCAGTATAGAAGAGATTAGCCAAAAACCCAATATCCCCCGATGTTTTGCCCATCGAGCCGACGCAAGGCCCGAAACGTGTCCCGAGCCACACAGCAACTTCCATGCTCTGGTCAGGGTTCCATAGCCTTTATATAGCAAAAAGCCGGCAGTCAGAAACGGCCGGCTTTGGTAGAGCTGTGGTCAATAAACGCTAGAGATTGGCCAGTACGTTTTCTGCCGAGCTCACTTCAAAGGCACCACCCTCTTCCAAGAAGGCTTGGGTTACGACCTTATCTTCAATCACTAGGGCAAAACGACTACTGCGCACGCCGAGGCCACGGTCAGACAAGTCCAGCTCCAAACCCAGTGCTTTACTGTAGGCACCACTGCCATCGGCAAGCATCGCCACTTTACCTTCGGCCGCATTTTGCTGACCCCAAGCATCCATCACAAATACGTCATTCACTGCCATGCAGGCAATCAAGTCGACACCTTTGGCTTTTAGGGCGCCAGACTGCTCGATGTAACCGGGCAAGTGCTCTTTAGAGCAGGTTGGGGTGAACGCACCGGGAACAGAAAATAGTACGACTTTCTTACCACCAAATAGGTCGTCGATGCTGTCGGAACCGGGGCCATCCGCATTCATTACGGTAAAGCGGCCTGCGGGTAATGTATCACCTACTTGAATTGCCATTTGTCTCTCCTTAATTGTTATGTCTGATGTATTGCTGTCTCTGTCGCAAGAATTATGGCATTGCCCCCCAGTAGAGTCACTGATAATTAAACCCTGTATATCCCTTGGATATACAGGGTTTAAACCAGGATGTGGCAGCGGTTAACGAATAGACTGTTTCACCTAAGCCAACTCTAGTGAGACACTGGTACCACCAAGCCACCCCTTGGTACTGATCTGCATTGGTGACAAAGGCTTTTTGATGAAGGTAAATTTAGCAGACCGAGTCAATAACTTTATCGAGCAGCAACAGCTGCCACAAACGTATCTCGGCACCATCGCCCAGCACTACCTGCCCCTCGCCCAGTGGATCAACCGGCAGCGAACGCCACAGCAGTGCTACTTTATGGGCATCAGCGGGGCGCAGGGCACGGGCAAGTCAACATTGAGCGCACTGTTAAAAATCCTTCTCGAACACGAATACGACTGCAACACGGCCACCCTCTCTCTCGACGACCTGTATTTATCGCGCACTGAGCGAGAACGGCTGGGGCAAAAAATTCACCCCTTAATGAAAACGCGCGGGGTACCCGGCAGTCATAACGTAGCGCAAGGTGTGGCGCTGTTTGACGCCCTCAACACTCTGCAAGAGCGGCAGGTTCTCGCTTTGCCACGCTTTGACAAAGCCAATGACGAACCCTTCCCGAAAGCGCAATGGCCCGTCATTAGCGGCCCCGTACGGGTGGTACTTTTCGAGGGCTGGTGTGTCGGTGCAAGCGCCTGCGCGGCGGCGGAGTTAGCCGAACCCGTCAACGAACTGGAGGCCAAGGAAGACGGCGATGGTAGATGGCGACGCTATATCAATAAGCAGCTAGAGACCCACTACCAAACATTCTTTGCCAGGATGGAGGGGCTGATTATGCTGCAAGCACCCGACTTTGCCAGTATTCGGCGCTGGCGTTGGCAGCAGGAAGAAAAGCTGGTGGCAAAACACCCCCCCGGCCAAGGCTCAGCATTGATGGACAGGGCCGCTATCGAGCGCTTCATCCAGCACTTTGAGCGCTTAACACGGCAGAATCTCAAGCAATTACCCCCACGCACCGACGTTGTTTTTGAACTCGACAAAAACCAAGTGGTAGTCCGCAGCCACTACGCAAAGCCTTGAGCACTAGGGAGCGACGGCCCGGTCACTAAACCACACAGGGATGTAAAACAAAGCCCGTCGATACGTTAGCGCTGGCAGCCCTTGAGTAGAACGCCGAGGACTACCCGCTTTACTGGAGAGCTGCAGACATTCAACGTGCTGACTAGCCCTGCTATTTATAAGCAACGCCAATACTCCCAATGGTTTCACGGGTAACGATGGTTTTCATAATCTGCGCGGTACCATCACCGATTTGCAGGCCCATAACATCAATCATGCGCTGCATATGGGGCATCTCATGGCCCCAGCCATAGTGACCATGCTGTACCAAGCACGCGTGAATAATATCGGTACCCCACTTCGGTGCCATCCACTTCACCATCGCGGCCTCTTTGGTGTGCGGCAAACCTTGATCACGCAGGGCCAGGCCCTGATAGCACAGTGCACGAACGGCGGCGAGACGACTGTCGTGCTCGGCTAGCGGGAAGGTGGTGCCCTGGAATTTGGCCAGAGGCTTACCAAAGGCCTCACGCTCCTGAATATACTGCCAGGTCTCGTCAACGGAAGCCTGTGCACAGGCAAGACATTGCAGGGCAATCAGGAAACGGCTGAGGTCAAAGCCCGCCATCACCTTGGTAAAACCTTCACCCTCATTACCCAGCAGTGCCGACTCTGGGATTTCGACATCATCGAAGAAGACTGAACCGCGACCCACCGAGGATGAGCCGACATCATCAAAGCGGGTACAGGTAACGCCGGGTAAATCGAGGGGGACTAAAAAGGCGGACACACCGTGGGCACCGGGAGTGTCTTGATCTGTGCGCGCAAACAGCAGAGACATTTCGGCCTGGGCGCCGTAGCTGATCGATGTTTTCTCACCATTGAGAATGTACTTATCGCCTTTTTTGGTCGCCTTCAGAATGAGATTCGCGGCATCGGATCCACCGCGAGGTTCGGTCAAGCCCAATTGAACGATCAGCTCACCCGCCGCCATTTGTGGCAAAACCTCTGCTTTTATTTCTGCACTGCCGTATTTTTCAATCACGCAACCAATCAAAGGCGTGGTCATACAGATGTAGGCCAAGTTAATATCGGCATAGGCAATGGCTTCACAGATCACGCCTTGGACCATGCTTGTCGCACCAATGCCGCCGTTTTCTTCGGCAAAGATCGGCGCAATTAGGCCCAACTGCCCCATTTTCCGGAGTAAACCTCGATCCAAGACCTCATCTTTTGAGCGCCCCATATAGCCTTCGGCCAGCTGTTCGCGGGCAAAGCGCTCGGCGGTATCTTTAATAAAATGCTCTTCTTCACTTAACCACGGCAGGGTCATAATCATCCTCGTCTATTTACTCTCAAGAAAAGCCAACACTGTGCGGGCCTAAATTATTGAATGTTTGTTTGCGGAACAGACTGTATTTTAAGCCATCGTTTGTTCATACAGCCGATACCAGGAATATACCGTTACAAGCCTATAACTATAAATGGCGGCTAAAATTTTTCGCCATTTCTCGCAACTGAAACTTTTGAATTTTACCGCTGGCGGTGCGGGGCATATCCGGGATGATTTCGAGATGTTCGGGCAAGTAGTTTTTCGCCAATTGATTTTCGAGCAGATAAGCTATCATCTTCTGAAAGGTCAATTCGATGCCTTCTGTTAATGTCACGAAACAGCAGCCCAGCTCACCAAGACGCTCATCGGGCATAGCCACCACCGCGCAATCGACAATATCCGGGTGCTTGTAGAGGAGGTTTTCCACCTCCACCACCGGGATATTCTCACCACCGCGAATAATAATATCCTTTGAACGGCCGGTAATACGAATATAGCCATCGGCATCCATACGCGCCAAATCGCCCGTATCGAAAAAATCATTCTCGTCAACATCGTAGGCTTCGGGACGTTTTAAATAGCCGATAAAGGTTGAGGGGCTTTTTTCCAGTAACCGGCCCTCCCGACCCACCGGTAAACTGTTATTTTTCTCATCGACAATCTTTACTTCGCAGGCAGGTACCGCGACCCCATCACTGCCAAAAATTTTTCCAGGTGAATCATTTAATTTGGTTGTCGTCACTACGCCACATTCACTCATACCCCACACTGCCATCAGCTTTATCGACAATGCCGCTGTGGCTTTTTCGGCCAGAGCACTAGGAATGGGGGCGCCGCCACAAACAAACACGCGAAAGCGCTCGGAGTTACAATCTTGCCTTTGTGTCGAGTTGCTTAAATCGGCTAAAAAAGGTGTCGCGCCCATGGCAAAGGAGGCATTCTCTTGCGCCATTAATTGCCAGGCAAGATCAACATTCCAGATGTCGAGAAAGATCATTTTTGTTTTCAGCACCATCGGCATCCACATGCCGTACATAAAGCCGGTTAAATGCGCCAGTGGTGAGCCCATAAAGACATCGTCATCTTGGTTCAGCTCACAGCGCTCTATCATTTTATCGACACTAAACAAGAAGGTATTGGCACTGTGCATCACCCCTTTCGGCATACCGGTGGTGCCCGAGGTGTACAGCATCAGTACCACATCATTAGGGTGTAGCTGGCGAGCTTTAAACAAAGCCGCGCTATCGGTACTAAGACTGTGATTCAGCAGGGCCGTAGCAAAACTATTGTCAGCATCACCACCGACCACAAAGACGTGTTCCAAGTGGGGTAGCTTGTCTCGCATACCCGCAATCATTTGCTCATGATCAAAACCACGAAACTGCTTGGGGACGATCAGCACTTTGGATTCTGCAAAATCGACCATAAAGGACAATTCGTGTTCGCGAAAAATGGGCATCAGGGGGTTGCTTACGGCGCCGATACGCAGGCAGGCCAGATTAACAGCCACAAATTCCCACCAATTGGGCAATTGAAAAGACACGATATCCTGCTTTTCAATACCGTAATGGGCCAGTGCCACCGCTACGCGCTCGGCCTTAGCGGCAAGCTGGCGGTAAGTCATGATGATTTTCTCACCTGTTTCAGTGCGGTAGTCGACAATGGCTACGGCATCGGGACAAGCCAGCAGCGCTGCGTCAAAATAGTCCAGCAGGTTTTCGTCCCGCCACCAGCCACCGATACGCATGGCATCGATTCGTTGTTGCGAAACAATGGGATCAACGATCATCTAATTCTCCAACTCTGTATAGCGCATAAGCGCCTTTTATTTATTGTTATTGAGCGTGGACTACTATTTCAGGAAATGCTGCCGATAGTATTTCAGCTCTGCTATCGAGTCGAGAATATCATCCATCGCCAAGTGACTGGCTTTCTTTTTAAAGCCTTTTAAGATTTCAGGACGCCAGCGTCGAGCCAGCTCTTTAATACTACTGACATCGAGGTTGCGGTAGTGAAAATAGTCTTCAAGTAATGGCATTTCTCGCGCCATAAAGCGACGGTCCTGACAGATGGAATTGCCACTCATCGGCGACTTGCCAGCACCCACCCAATGGCGAAGGAAATCAATCGTTTGTTGCTCCGCATCTGCCGCACTCAGGCTGCTGTTGGCAACTCGCTCAATCAAGCCGGATTGGCCGTGCTGGCGAGTATTCCATTCATCCATCGCCCCAATCACCTCATCGGACTGATGGATGGCCAATATCGGCCCCTCCGCTAAGGTGTTGAGCTCAGAATCCGTTACCAAGGTGGCGATCTCAATGATGTGGTCATTGTCGGTATCGAGCCCGGTCATTTCCAGGTCTATCCAGATTAAATTAAGGTCGTTCATGTTGTTCCTTTTGCTGATTGGATCGCGCCTTGTCAATAATATTTTCAAGTGACTTTATGCGCTCGCCAGCCTCTTGAATACGTAATTTTAGTTCCACCTGTTGTTCTTTGCTGACATCCCCCAACAATGACTTATGTTCAGCTATTGTCCTTTGCAGACGGATAACATCATCGAGTAATGTTCGGACCTTGACGACCTTTTCGGCCTTATCAAAAATTTTTGACTCCGGGGAAAACTCGCTACTTTCGTTGTCATTGGCGTACTTCGGCGGCGCACTAAAAACCTGCTGAGCCGGCAGCTGCCTTTGATTGATAAAATTCGGTGAGACAATTTCGATGCCAGCGCCGTGAAGCTGATCGAGCACGGCTTTTTTCAAGCGGGAGCGCTGGGTTAACAGTTGATTAACATCGCTACAAATACCCCCCGTTTTATACAGAATGGCAAAGTCTCCCAGCGTCAAAATTTGTACAAAGGGCTCATCTAGGCCCGCCTCCTGAGCCGCCAGTATTAACAAAGGTTCAACTTTGTGCCAGGCGACATCGTAACCGAGGGAGACTTCACAAGAGGTAAAGGTGCCCGAGGAGCGCACCACCGTCAGAGCTTGGGTGGTTAGATAAAGATTCGGCAGTGTTATGAGGTCCCTTTCCTCGGATTGAATTTCGGTGTGAAAAAGGCCACTCACGGTGACCCGCCCAAAATGCTCACCAACACGGACAAAATCACCATGTCTAAAACTTTTCACCGAGCGCAGCATAAACCCCGCCATCGCGTTGGCGACAAAAGTCGTGGAAGACAAGGCAAAAATCCCGGTAAAAACCAGACCCAATAGACTCAGTAAATCACCCTTTGTCGCCTCGCCAACAGGTAGCGTGAGAACCAGTAAAATGACCGCAACGCCTGTCAGACTCATTAGCAGCAACTGACGCCTGATGGACGAAACAGCGCTGCCTTGGCGACGAATCAATAGCCAGTGTGACACCGACAGTACTACGAGACATGCAGCGAGCATTGCCAGTAGCGGCAGATAAAGCCGAAATGTGTCTAAACTGAGCTCAAACAAGGGCTCGAGGCCTCCATATCATCGCTCCACATTATGCTATATGCTTGGCTCCACTGACAGCACCGGGAACCAGGAGGGCATGGCAAAGCGTAAAATCACCGACCAGCAACAACGCCGTATTCGTCGCAAGCATTCGAGCAGTATCGATAGCGCAGGCAATCGCCAGCGCGGAGAAAAGCTCCTAAAATCTGGCGAACTCGGCCCCGAACAAAACGGGCTTGTCGTTACACGCTATAGCAATCAGGTCGATGTCGTCACCTCCCCCACGTCAGCCCCAGAGCGCTGTTATTTACGCTCTAATTTAGAATCTGTCGTCACCGGCGACAATATTATTTGGCGCCCTGGCCAGCCCTACGGCGTAGTCTGCGCCGTACAACCGCGCAAAACACTGCTTGATCGACCCGATAGCCGGGGCAAGCTGCGCCCCGTAGCCGCCAATATTGACCTCATCGTCGTGGTCATCGCCCCTGAGCCCAGGCCCCACGCTAACTTGATTGACCGCTACCTCGTCGCCATTGAGCACCGAGGCATTAAACCCCTGCTTCTATTTAATAAGACTGACCTCGCTTCTGACAATACGCAACTCACGAAAAAATTCGCCCACACTTACGCCGCGCTCGGCTACGACGTCATCGAAGCATCCGCCGAATCCAACCAAGGCATTGAGCAACTGACCGGCGTACTGCAACAGCACACCAGTGTCTTTGTCGGACAGTCTGGCGTGGGTAAGTCATCGCTGATCAATGCCATCTGCCCCGCAGCAGAGGCCGCTATCGGCAGCCTTTCTGAGGCCCACGCCAAGGGTCGGCACACCACCACAACCGCAAATTTATTCTTCCTACCCGGTGGCGGGCAACTTATTGATTCGCCCGGCATCCGTGAATTTGGACTTATTCATCTTGACGAAGATGATATCGCCCAAGGTTTTATCGAGTTGCGCCCCTTTCTTGGCCATTGTAAATTCCGCGATTGCCGCCACCAGAATGACCCGGGCTGCGCGCTGCAAAACGCTCTTGAAGCAGGTAAAATATCCCCGCAAAGAATGCAGAGCTACCAATTGATCAAGCTGAGCTTGGCAAATGAGCAATAAACCATAGCCCTCTAGCGACGGTAACCATGCATTCTATATCCCAGTACCGATCGACACGCAATGACCGTTGACCAACCCTCGAGCCCAACTAAAACCTATGCCAAGTTATTCAGATACGCTTTTTTGCCTCTTTCAAAAAGTCATACCCCAGCATAAGCTGTCACGTCTCATCGGCAAGTTCGCCGAAGCCAAAACCCCTTGGCTCAAGAACACTCTTATTAACCAGGCTATCCGCACTTATAATATTGATCTGTCCATTGCTGAGCGCGAGACGCCTGAGCAATACGCGACCTTCAATGATTTTTTTACCCGCTCATTAAAACCCGATGCGCGCCCGATATGTCGCCAAGCAGACGCTATTGTGTCCCCCGCCGATGGCATACTCAGCCAATTTGGCTCTATCAATAACGATCAGTTTATTCAGGCCAAGGGACAAACCTACACCACCCGTCGTTTACTCGGAAATGATGAAAGCCTTGCTACAGAATTTTCTGGTGGTAGTTTTGCCACCATTTATTTGTCGCCAAGAGACTATCACCGGGTACATATGCCCTGGGGCGGCAAACTCCTTGAAACACGCTACATCCCCGGAAAACTTTTTTCAGTCAACCAGACGACGGCCAATGGTATTCCCGAATTATTTGCCAGAAACGAACGCTTGATTTGTATTTTTGAAACGAGTCGAGGAAAAATGGCGGTGATTTTAGTGGGCGCCATACTGGTAGCAGGTATAGAAACCCGCTGGCAAAATTATTATCCACCAGCCAGCCACGCCCATGTGAAATTTTCAACTCAAGAAATGAACTTCGATACAGGCGAGGAAATCGGCAGGTTTAAGTTTGGTTCAACCGTTGTTCTTTTATTTAACGAGTCGCTCGCTTTCAGTAAACAGCTAGCTGGCGGTGATAACGTTTTAATGGGCGAGGGCCTAACCCTCCCCATTAAAACGAGTTAGCCAAGATGCAGGCGCTGGCGCAAACCAGAAAACAATCCCTTTGAATCATCGAGCTCTTGAGCAATAAAAAGGTGGGAAATTTTGGATAGATCAACATCATAACCGCTGGGCTCAAGGTCTCGCGCAATAGCAGCCCGTTCAATCACAGCATTACTTCCCCCGTCCCGATCACTAAGAGCCTGTCGCGCTTTTTCCTCATCTTTCAAATCGACAATGATGACAGCGTCAGTAAGCTCTGTACCCTCGCGACCGAGCACCGCAACCTTGGGGGTTAACCGTGATTTAGGGTGCTGCTCAGTGACAACACCGATATCTCCCGTGGTCAGTTCAACCAAGGTGCCGGTAGGGTATAAGCCTATCGATTGAATAAAGCTTACCACTAGATCATCGGAAAATTGCTTGTCACGAGCTCCATACAGTACGCCAACTGCTCGCGATGGAGACAGTGGCTCCAATGCATCCCGGCGATAGCAAATACTGTCGTAAGTACTGGCAATCCCAGCAATTCTCGCCAGTAGGGGTATTTTGCCGCCGGTGAGGCCCTCGGGATAACCACTGCCGTCATTGCGCTCGGCGTGGTAGCGCACAACAGAAATAACGCGAGGTTCAATTTTTTGAGTTTGCCTCAGTAGCTCGACACCATGGCTAACGTATTTACGGTACTCCTGCTCTTCACTATCGCTACGTTTTTCCTTGCGCAATAAGCGGCTAGGCAACTTTGCCTTGCCCACATCCTTCAATAAGGTGCCCATACACAACACCGCAATCTCATCCTTTGGCATACCGATATAGCGAGCGAATTGTACCGCCCACAATGCCGAGCGCAAGCTGTGATCATAACTATGGATATCTTGATCTCGTAAACGAACCAACCAGGTAAAGGCATCCGGGCAACGTAAAACACTATCGACCATATCGCCAACACTGTCTTTTAAGCGCCCATAATCAATGCTTTTACCGCGGTTTATTTGCTTGACGACCAGTGTCAGAGAGCCCTTTAAGCGGCTTACTATTTTCTTCGCCTGCACCGATTCTTTACGCAAAGAGACACTCGTTTCATAAACACCCTTGCGGACAACCAGCGGGGCAACAGTCGTTTGCTCTTTGCTCTTCTTGACCGGCCTGCGTCCCACTCTGGCCGTAGATCGGGCCAAAGGTTCGTACAATGTTTTCTTTGACTGAGTGGCTATAACGGGGGCTATAGCCTTACCAAGCGGAGAGCGACCTTTTTCAATATCGACAAAAATATGGCTACAGTAGGTCTTTAACTGGTTAATTTCACCCGGGGAGCGAATGTAAAACCCTTGTAAAGCAAAGGGTGTCTCGGACCAAGGGCGATCAAGACGGGAAACGTACATTCCCAGTAGTAGATTATTAACACCAACCTGAACTTGTTTAATACCCATAACAAACGCTCTCATACTCTTCTGTATCCACTACCACCAAATGAACAACACGAAGCGTGTTTAAGTGGCAGTGAAGTAAGTTACTGTGAGCAAGAGTAATATTATCGAGATAATTTACAAGATCGTATAGGCAACTGGTTTAAATATGCGATAAACGATGCCGGCGTTAAGCCCTACTAGTGATACTTCACAGACAAAGTGTGAACTGCATCAATAAAGGCCGCAGCGTGACTAGGGTCTATATCGGGAGTGATTCCATGGCCCAAGTTAAAAATGTGGCCTTCGCCCGGACCAAAGCGCTGCAAAATAGTCGCCACTTCGCTTTCTATTACCGCCACAGGCGCGCGCAGTACGGCCGGATCCATATTGCCCTGCAGGGCAACTCGCTGCCCCACTCGATCCCGGGCTGCACCAATATCTTGCGTCCAATCGACGCCAATGGCATGACAGCCACTGTCGGCAATCGCCTCAAGCCAACCACCGCCATTCTTGGTAAACAAGATAACGGGAACCTCTCGGCCCTCCGCTTCTTTGTTTAAACCGCTGACAATTTTTTCCATATACTGCAGGGAAAATTCGCGATAGGCCCTGTCACCCAGCGCGCCGCCCCAGGTATCAAAAATTTGTACCGCTTGAGCACCGGCTTCGATTTGTGCATTAAGATAGTTAACCACCGACGCCGCTAATTTCTCTAACAGCACATGCAGCAACTGCGGGTTGGTATAGAGCATTTTTTTGATTTTGGCAAAATCTTTGCTGCTGCCGCCCTCGATCATATACGTCGCTAGGGTCCAGGGGCTGCCAGAGAAACCAATTAACGGCACGCTGCCATTCAGCTCACGACGAATAAGACGAACGGCATCCAGCACATAGGGCAGGTCTTGAGCCGTATCAATCACCGGTAGGGCTTCAATGGCCTTTGCGGTATCCGCTGTCTTGCGAAAACGCGGGCCCTCGCCCTCTTCAAAATAGAGCCCTAGGCCCATGGCATCGGGAATGGTCAAGATATCCGAAAAAAGGATGGCCGCATCCAATGGAAATCGTTCCAGTGGCTGCAGAGTCACCTCACAGGCCAGCTGAGGATTAGTGCAGACCGACATGAAGTCGCCGGCCTTGGCTCGCACTGCACGGTACTCGGGCAGGTAGCGACCCGCCTGGCGCATCATCCATACCGGTGTAGCGTCAACGGGCTGACGCAATAAAGCACGTAGAAAGCGATCGTTTTTTAATTCAGTCATCGAGATAATCCAGTATTCCTTCCGCAGCCTGACGCCCTTCCCAAATGGCTGTTACCACCAGGTCGGAGCCTCTGACCATATCACCCCCCGCAAAGACCTTGTCATTGGAGGTTTGAAACTTGTATTTTTGCTCTTCGGCCGCAGTAACGCCGCCCCAGTCATTGATCTCGATATCGTGCTCGGCGAACCAACTGGCCGGGCTCGGTTGAAAGCCAAAAGCCACGAGAACGACATCGGCGGGAATAATTTGCTCGCTGCCTGCAATCGGCTCAGGGCGACGACGGCCATTCTCATCGGGCTCGCCAAGACGGGTTTCAACCACTTTAATACCCGACACACTACCCTCACCAACGATCTCAATGGGCTGGCGATTAAATAAGAAATTGACACCCTCTTCTTTGGCGTTGGCCACCTCACGACGCGAACCCGGCATATTCGCCTCATCGCGGCGATAAACACAACTGACACTACCCGCGCCCTGGCGAATAGCCGTGCGATTACAATCCATCGCCGTGTCACCGCCACCCAGTACCACCACTTTTTTACCCACCGTATCGACGAATTGGCCACTTTTCTGAGACCAGCCCTGATTGTTATTTACGTTACCAATTAGATAGGGCAGAGCATCGTAGACGCCAGTCATAGTCTCACCGGGGAAACCGCCTTTCATCGGCGTATAGGTACCCATGCCGAGAAAAACGGCGTCGAACTCTTCAAGCAGGCTGTCGAACATCAGATCTTTACCGATCTCGGTATTCAGGCGAAATTCAATACCCATCGCCTCAAATACCTCGCGGCGCTTGACCATCACCGACTTTTCCAGCTTGAACTCAGGAATGCCGAAGGTCAGCAAGCCGCCGATTTCAGGGTGACTGTCAAACACAACGGAAGCGACACCGTTGCGCGCCAAGACATCGGCACAACCCAGCCCCGCAGGCCCGGCACCGACAATGGCGACGCGCTTACCGGTGGCAATAACATCGGACAAATCGGGCTGCCAGCCCATGGCGAGGGCCGTATCGGTAATGTATTTTTCAACACTACCAATGGTCACCGCACCAAAGTCCTCATTTAGCGTACAGGCACCTTCGCACAGTAAGTCTTGAGGGCAAACCCGGCCACAAATTTCTGGCAAGGTGTTGGTCTGGTGGCTCAGCTCAGCGGCTTCAATAATATTGCCATCCGTCGCAAGCTTCAGCCAGTTGGGAATATAGTTGTGCACCGGGCACTTCCACTCACAATAGGGATTGCCGCAGTCCAGACAGCGGTGCGCCTGCTCTTGAACCTCTACTTTTCCGTAGGGCTCATAGATTTCAGCGTAACCCGAGGTGCGCTGTTGAATCGATTTTTTACCCGGATCCTCTCTTTTCAGATCGAGAAACTGGAAATCATTGTTGGGCCGTTCAGCCATTATTACCACCTTGATTCTTTATACTTACACTGTCATTCATCGGCTTATTCCGGGCGCGCTCTGGTAGAAGCTAACAAACCACTCAGGGAAGCAGATTTCGGCTTCACCAACCAAAATTTCCCCACATAGTCGCCGAAATCGGCCAGCAGGGTTGCCCCCCATCCGCTGCCAGTTTCCTCAACAAAACCCTCTATCACTTCCCGCAGATAGTGGCGGTGGTTTTCTAAGCGCTCCGTGGTAATACGGCTCAACTCAACCAGCTCCATATTGACTCGGTCGTAAAACTTGTTTTCCAAATCAAGCACATAGGCAAAACCGCCCGTCATACCGGCACCAAAGTTATAACCCGTTGCCCCCAGTATGGTGACCACGCCACCGGTCATATATTCACAACAGTGATCCCCGGCACCTTCCACCACGGCCTGAGCACCCGAATTGCGTACGGCGAAGCGCTCGCCCGCCCGACCCGATGCAAACAGACGACCACCGGTGGCTCCGTATAAACAGGTATTACCCATAATCGGCGTCTTGTGGCAGGCAAACTGACCACCTGGGGGCGGCGTAAGAACAATTTTCCCCCCCGCCATACCTTTACCAACGTAGTCATTGGCATCACCGGTCAAGTAAATGTCCAGGCCACCGGCATTCCAAGCACCTAGGGACTGCCCTGCAACACCGGACAGGCGCAGTTCAAGCGGCGCAGATGCCATGCCCTGATTGCCGTGGCGACGGGCTATCTCTCCGCTTAAACGGGCCCCAATGGAGCGATCACAGTTAGACACCTCGTACTCAAAACTACCGCCCAATTTTGCGTCAATCGCGGGTAACATTTCCACCACCATTGTTTCGGCAAGTAGGCCCTCATCCCAGGGGGCGTTCTTGTCCTGCTGGCAAAACTGAGGTTTCGTCGCCAGAAGATCATCGCTGTGGATAATGGGCGACAAGTCTAATTGGCTTTGCCGCGCGGTGACACCGGGCAGTAACTCCAGTAGGTCAACGCGACCGATCAGCTCTTGCACAGAGGCCACGCCGAGAACGGCCAGCCATTCACGTACTTCTTCCGCAACGAAGAGGAAGAAATTCTTCGCCATTTCAACAGTGCCCTTGTAGTAGCCGTCGCGCAGCTGCTGATTCTGTGTCGCGACACCCGTTGCACAGTTATTCAAATGGCAGATACGCAGGTATTTACAGCCCAGGGCCACCATTGGCGCGGTGCCAAAACCAAAACTTTCAGCGCCTAAAATAGCGGCTTTAACCACATCGAGGCCCGTTTTCAGGCCGCCATCGGCCTGCACGCGCACCTTGCCCCGCAGGTCATTCGCGCGCAGGGTTTGATGAGTTTCGGCAAGGCCCAGCTCCCAAGGCGAACCCGCATAGCGGATCGAGGTTAAGGGGCTAGCCGCCGTGCCGCCGTCATAACCCGAAATGGTAATCATGTCTGCGTAGGCCTTCGCCACACCGGCCGCAATGGTACCAACACCCGGGCGCGATACCAATTTAACGGATATCAGGGCATTGGGATTGACCTGTTTCAGGTCAAAAATCAGTTGGGCCAAATCTTCAATCGAATAAATATCATGGTGCGGCGGTGGTGAAATCAATGTCACCCCCGGCACAGAGTAACGCAGGGTGGCAATCAGTTCATTCACCTTACCACCGGGCAATTGACCGCCCTCGCCGGGCTTCGCACCCTGGGCTACCTTGATCTGAATCACCTCGGCATTGACTAAATAGTGCGGTGTAACGCCAAAGCGACCCGATGCCACCTGCTTGATTTTTGAGCTTTTCAGTGTGCCGTAGCGAACCGGGTCTTCACCGCCCTCACCGGAATTGGAGCGCCCACCCAAGCTGTTCATGGCTTCGGCCAAGGCTTCGTGGGCCTCTGGTGACAATGCTCCAAGCGACATACCCGCCGAATCAAAGCGCTGAACAATATCTATCGCCGACTCAACCGCGTCCAGCTCTATACTGTCGCCATCGGTTTTTAACTGCATCATGTCCCGCAACGACGCGATGGGCCGCAGGTTAACGATGTCGGCATAAGCACGCCAGTCGGCGTAGTCCCCGCTGCGCACCACTTTGTGCAGCGCCTGTACAACATCTGGGTTAAAGGCGTGATATTCCTGACCGTGAATATACTTCAACAAACCACCGGGAGCGATGGGTTTACGAGCCAGCCAGGCGCTATCCGCCAAAGCTTGCTGATCCTCTTCGAAGTCGGCAAAACTGGCACCCTGAATACGGCTAACGATGCCCTGAAAACAGAGTTCAACAACATCATCGCACAAGCCCAGCGCTTCAAAGAGCACAGCACCACGGTAAGAGGTGATGGTTGAAATACCCATTTTTGACAGGATCTTCATCAAGCCTTTATTGATACCTCGGCGGTAATTCTTAAAGGCGGTATCAACAGTGCACTGTAACTCTCCACTTTCAATCATGTCGCAGAGCACATGAAAGCTGAGGTAGGGGTAGACCGCAGAGGCACCACTGCCAATCAAAGCCGCTATTTGATGGGAGTCACGGGCACTCCCGGTGCTGGCAATAATATTGGCATCACAGCGCAGTTCGGTCTGAATCAGGTGGTTGTGAACCGCACCCACGGCAAACAGCATATGAATGGGCAGCTTATTTTCAGCAATATCGTGATCGGACAAGATGCAAATCACCTTGCCGCCCCGTACTGCCTGTTCCACATCTCGACAAAGATCGGTAATGGCCTGTCGCAAATTTTGTTTAGCGGGGTCGTAGTTCAGGTCAAACTTCTGTACTGGAAAAGCTTCGTGGTCGTTATATTTCAGCGCGTAGTACTTGCGCGGCGACAGCACGGGGCTATTGAGATTGATGCGTATGGCGTGATCCGCGCCCTGCTCAAAAAGATTGAGCTCCTTACCCAGCTGAGTACTCAGCGACATCGCAATGGCTTCGCGCAGTGGATCAATGGGCGGATTGGTAACCTGGGCAAATTGCTGTCGAAAATAGTCGTACACACTGCGATTTTTCTGGGATAACACTGCCAATGGCGAGTCATCACCCATTGACGCCGTCGCTTCCTGTCCACCCTTGGCAAGTGGCATCATCACCTGATCACGATCTTCAAAGGAGACGCCATAGAGCTTCATATAGGTATTAATTTGCTCGCGAGTGAGACTACCCTCTAACTCAATACCATCTTCGTCCATGGTCGATTCAATAGCGCGCACACCGGCCTTCAACCAGCTTTTATAGGGCAACTCCCGAGATAGTCGATGATCGATCTCTTCTCGGGTTTCAATCAGCCCATCGACAACGTCGATGGACAGTATGTCACCCGGCCCGAGACGACCTTTAGCCAGCACATTTTCGGGCTGATAGTCATAGACACCAACCTCCGAGGCCACCGTAATAATGTCATCGTCGGTTAGTACCCAACGGGAAGGCCGCAGACCATTGCGATCGAGCGCACAAATGGCATAGCGGCCATCGGTTATCACCAAGCCTGCGGGGCCATCCCAGGGTTCCATATGCATGGACTGATATTCAAAAAAGGCGCGCTCACTAGGATCTCTGTCCTCGACATTATTCCAGGCCGGTGGAATCAGCATCCGCACGGCGCGATGCAAAGGCATGCCACCTATCGCCAGTAGCTCCAGCATATTATCGAGGCTCGACGAGTCTGATCCCGTGCGATTCACCAGCGGCACGACATCTTTCAGGTCGGGCAAGAGCGCCGATTTGAGCTTTGGTGTTCTGGCAACGGACCAGTTTCTGTTGCCCAGAATGGTATTGATTTCACCATTGTGAGCCAGCATGCGAAACGGCTGGGCCAGTGGCCACCTGGGCAGAGTATTGGTCGAAAAGCGCTGATGAAAGACGCAAATCGCGGTCTCCAATCCAGGGTCTGACAGGTCTTGATAAAATCTCGGTAAATCTACCGGCATCATCAAGCCCTTATAGGACATCACCGTTGCCGAAAAACTGGCTATATAAAAAGCCTTGTCTTCCTGTAGACGGTTTTCAATATGACGGCGGGCAATAAACAATCGAGCGTCAAATTGCTTATTTTCCATTCCCTCCGGAGCACCGATAAATAGATGCTCAAGAAAGGGCAGGGTCTCCAGAGCAATCGGGCCAAGACACCCAGAATCGGTTGGCACTTCTCTCCAACCACTTAGCCCTAGGCCTTGGCGATCTAACTCTTCAGCGACCACTTGCTTGGACTGCGCTCGACACACGGCATCCTGGCTCAGCATCATCACACCAACGGCGTAGAGTTCCGGTAGGGTCTCCTCACAAACTTCAGCGGCCACGCCGCGCAGAAAAGCATCTGGCTTCTGAATTAACAAACCACAACCATCGCCAGTCTTACCATCGGCAGCGATACCGCCACGATGGGTCATACACGTTAGCGCCTCTATTGCCGTCTGCAGCAAACGATGACTACTCACGCCTTTGGTATGGGCAACCAAACCGAAGCCGCAGTTATCGCGAAACTCATCCAAACAATACAAGCCGTTCGCCATAAAAAACTCTTTTATAACAGTAAATTAGAAACAAACCCCCTAGAAAATCGATCAAGGGGTTCACACAAAAGGTGGGATATTTTACACGTCGACACGCAAGTGGACAAATCTGTCTTTTTGGCTCAGTTAGCGGACAGGGTTGCCATCAAGTTCGCAGCGCCATAATCCGCGGTAACGACGGCCTTACCAAGCCTCTCGAGGAGCACTAATCGGACTTCGCCGCCCAAGGCTTTTTTATCAATCGCCATCAGAGCCAAAAATTGCTCCGGGGTGATATCGGGAGAGGCCGTCGGCAAGCCCGCCTCCACAAAAAGGGCAACAACCCTTGCCTGGTCAGGCTTGGAAATCCAAGCTAAACGCTGCGATAGATCCGCAGCCATACACATACCCGCCGCCACTGCTTCGCCATGAAGCCACTCGCCGTAACCCTCATGAGTCTCTATCGCGTGACCAAACGTATGCCCTAGGTTTAGAATTGCCCGCAACCCACTCTCGCGCTCATCCTCACTCACTACATGAGCCTTTAAATAACAAGAGCGCTCAATCGCATATAATAGCGCATCCTCATCTCTGGCCAGCAATAAAGCCATGTGCTCTTCGAGCCAGACGAAAAATGCCAAGTCAGTGATTAAGCCATACTTGATAACTTCAGCAAGACCGGCTCGATATTCCCTATCCGGTAGGGATTGTAAAGTTTCAATATCAATCAATACACATTGAGGCTGATGAAACGCTCCAATCATATTCTTGCCCGAGGGGTGATTGACCGCTGTTTTACCACCCACGGAAGAATCAACCTGAGCCAACAAAGTGGTTGGTATTTGAACAAAATTAACCCCTCGCTGATAACAAGCAGCCGCAAAACCCGTCATGTCACCGATCACGCCGCCGCCCAAAGCGATTAGCGTCGTAGAGCGATCATGCCTATGCATCAGTAAGGCATCAAAAACCGCATTGAGGGTTTCCAGAGTTTTATACTGCTCGCCATCTGGAAGCACCAGCGTATTGAGTACAGGGACATTAATTATCGACTTCAGCACCTCCATATAAAGGGGCGCAATAGTCTCGTTGCTGACAAGCAACACCTGACCACCCTTTATATAGGGCGCTAAAACACTTGTACTTTGCGAGAGACTGCAACCGATAAAAATGGGATAGCTGCGCTCACCAAGGTCGACATTTAATACATTCATTGAATAAAAGCTATAATCACGGAGGGTGATTTTAGCACAGTGGCGAAAGCTTAGATCATCCCTCGGCACCAAAGACGATAGCGATCAGCACCGTACTTAATCAAGACTGCTGTCGAATCAATGAAGCCAGCTCTTGTGCCGCCACCACGGGTGTTTTCTTGTGACCATCAAACACAACATCGGCAACTTCTCTGTACAAGGGTTCGCGCTCCTTAACAATACCCTCAATCATCGCCTGCTTGTCTTCTACTTGTAGCAAGGGCCTCTTGGTATCTTGCTGCATGCGATTAAAAAGCACTTTGGCATCAACGGAGAGATAAACAACGGTGCCACTGCGCTTTAACAACTCTCTATTTTCGCTATCCAGCACCACACCACCGCCGGTGGCAATCACCATGTTATTACGACTTGCCACTTCGCCCAGCATTGCAGACTCTCGCTTGCGAAAGCCTGACTCTCCTTCAACATCAAAAATCCAGGCGATGTCGGCACCACAGCTTTTTTCGATTTCAAGATCGAGATCCACAAACGACTTACCGAGCAGGCGAGCAAGGTGGCGACCAATCGTCGTCTTGCCCGCGCCCATCGGTCCAACAAGAAATACCGGCATTAATTCAATCATCTGTCAAGTAAAGGGTCGCTGATAATTCTGGGGGTTATAAAGATCAGAATTTCACGTTTAGTGTGCTCAGTACTATCACGGCGAAACAAGCGGCCGAAATAAGGAATATCACCCAATACGGGCACTTTTTCCACCCCCTTTATCTCTGTCATTTGAAAGATACCACCCAGCACCAAGGTTTGACCATCACCAACCAGTACTTTAGTGATTATTTCCGTTATATCAATGGTTGGCTCGCTACCGCCGCTGGAGGTCGGCACATTTTCGCCTATTGTATCTTGGGTAATATGTAAGTCCATAATCACACGATTATCGGGCGTAATCTGCGGGGTCACTTCAAGCTTTAACACCGCCTCTCGAAATTCAATATCGGTCTCACCACTGGAAGTGCCAGATTCATAGGCTATTTCAGTACCCGCTTTAATAACAGCTTTTTGCTTATCACCTGTAAGTAACTTCGGTTGGGACAAAATTTCACCAAAACCATCGTTTTCAAGCGCACTCAGCTCCAAGTCAATAAAGGTATTACTTGTCAATAGACCAAGAGCCAAGCTTCCAGCCGGGTTGGCTACCCCAAGGTCGACACCAAGGGTCTCGGACAAGTCCAGAGCAGGTGATTCTGCTGGGTAATCGCCAAAGAACTCCGCCGGAGAGCCCGGATCGCTATCCAAACCCCCTCTTTGACCGGTAAATTCAAAAATATCACTACCGGGTGTTCGCGAGCCCGCTATACCCCAGCGCGTACCAATTTCCTTTTTAAAGTCCGTACTCGCAACAATAATCCTCGCCTCAATTTCGACCTGCCTTACCGGAATATCGATCACTTTAATGAGACGATAAAAATCATCAATTTTATCTTGTACATCCGTCAATATAATGGTGTTCGTTCGCTCATCGACAATAGCGCTGCCACGCTCGGACAAAATACTCGACGTTGCCGTTTCATCATCGCCAGCACTGCCACTGCCACTGCCACCGCCACTGCCACTGCCCTCATTATCATCGGCATTAAATAACTCAAACAGCTCGCGCGCATCTGCGTATTTAATCCGTACAAACTCTGTTACCAGTGGCGCAAGTTCGACAAGCTGCTTATTCGCCTCTACCTGCAAACGCTCACGCTCGGCAATCTCTACTGCAGGGGCAACCATTAGCACATTGCCCTCCCGGCGCTTATCTAAACCCTTGGATTTTAGAACAATTTCAAGCGCCTGGTCCCAGGGAACATTCCTCAAGCGGAGGGTAATATTGCCAACAACCGTATCACTGGCAACCAAGTTAAGATCAGTAAAATCGGCGATCAGCTGTAAAACCGACCTCACCTCAATATCCTGAAAATTTAACGACAATTTCTCACCGGTAAACTCAAAACGAGATTTTCTTTCTTCAAGCTCCTCTTGTGTCGGGCGCTTAACACTGACGACATATCGACCGTCTACCTGATACGCCAAATAATCGTATTCACCCGTAGCCGAAATCACCATTTTGGTCGTGGCACCGTCAGACTGAGTGTCAATCGTTGTTATTGGTGTTGCAAAATCCACAACATCCAGCTTGCGATTTAAAGCCTCAGGCAAACTTGTTCGATAAAAATTAAGTACGATATTTTGCCCAACCTGGCTGACATCTACCGTGGTATTCGCATCCGCCAAGCCAATGGAAACAAAGCCCTCTCCTCCTTCACCCCGACGAAAGTCAACATCGGTAATTGCCTTGCCAAGCTCTACAGAAGGACTTGTGCTCGATAGTTTGGAGGGCGCATTAAAAACCTGCGACTCTTCATTTTGTACAAAGGATGCACCGCCAAAATCGCCGATGTGAAGCCTTATCCCGCCCTTATCTTGAAAAGTTTCAAAGCCAACGGGGTTTTTTAAGTTAACAATTAATCGAGTTTTGCCCCCGGCACTCAGTACAACCACGCTCTGAGCATTATCGAAAGCCAAGGGGTATTTTTTCTTTTGTAGCGCACTCGAAGTACCTTCAAACTCGAGAACAATACGAGCCGGGGAGTCAATGGCATAACTTTTTGGCTCAGGCAAGCCGCCCACAGCACTCAGTTTTATTTCAAACCGCCCCCCAGGTAGTGCCGAAAAACTAATATCATCAACCGATGCCGCTTCCGCAAAAGCAGCCTCAAATAAGACTAGGCCAGAGATGATCACCACAAAAACCCGTGATACCAACCCCGTCAACCGCTTGATAATATTCATGCCTAACCCCCCAATATTGCTCATTAATTGCTCCCCTTCATGGCCAGCGTTCTCGGTCGCTCTATCCAGCCACCCTTCCCATCAGGGACAATTTCAAGAACTTCCATTCGCGTATTCGACACACCCGTAATTTGGCCATGGTTTTTACCCAGATAATTACCAATCGTTATTCGATGCACACCACCCTCGCCATCATCAACTAGGGACCAACTTGTATCGCCTTGGTCAAGCACCCCAACCAGGGTAAAGGATGAAAAGTTGAAACCTTCAAGATATTCCTTTTTGCGGCTTTCATCGGGCTCAATAGCCAGCTTCCCAGAAGAATCCTCCTTCGCTATAGCCGACAAAGGCATATCAAAAGGGCTGCGCATTGCGATCGCACTGTAGCGAAATGTTTGATAGGGGCGAAATGTCGGCAGTGGTTCTATCTCGCCCACTGGTTGATTCCTAGCGCCATCCATAAACAAGTGTAAATCCTCGTGCCGCCCGTCCCCACAACCAACAAGGATGCCAAGTGCCAGCACAACTGTTGTCGCCCTAAATAAAGTACCAGTATCCATTGCTAATCTTCCTGACCTTTATATCGATAGGTTTTCGCTTCCACTTCAAAAATGAGTCGATTACCTTCTTTATTAGCCTTCATCGAGTAATTATGTAATGTGACAATCCTTGGTAAGCCGGCAACACCGCTAACAAACGTTCCAACATCGTGATACCCACCCTCCGCAACAATTTTGATAGGCAACTCAACGTAAAATTCTTCCGCTTGCTCTGGTTGCAGGGAAATAGTCTTTATCTCTAAACTGCTGCCATAACCAATTTCAGTAATATCTTCGAGTAAACCCGGTACCTCAGTATCACCGGGCAGCTGCGCCAACAAGGTACCGAAAGATTCCTCGACCTCTATCATCTGTTGGCGATACGCCTCTAAGTTTGCAGCTTCATACGCCTTTTCTTGATAGGTTTTACGCAAGGCAGCTTCTTTTGTCGCAACCGACTCTAAATTGAGATATAAATCCTTAACATGAAAAAAATACCCTAGTACCACAATAAGAATAAACACCGCGCTGCAAAGTAGTGCTTTAAAGAGCAGCGGCCAAACCCCAATATTTTGATATTCCAGTTCAGAGATATCCAGCTTCGCCAATTGAAACTCTTTATGTCCATTAGCCACTTTAAACCCCCTCGCCATCATCATCTTGCGCTGTCATATTCAGCCTGACCTGAAGCTCAAAACGGCTACCCTGCTCACCGAGGGTATCGTCGGCTTCAACCTTGGTCAGGTTTGGCTCTTTGAATCGATCAGAGGCAGCGAGCTGACGCATCAAGGTAGAAATTCGATTGTTCGATTCAGCAAAGCCTACCAAGGCCACGTTATCGCCCTTGCGGTTAACTTCTACGAAGAAAACACCGCTCGGAATTGCTCTCACAAATTCATCAAACACCTTAACCACACCCGGCCGATTACCCTGTAAAGCCTTAATAACTTCCATACGCTCGAGTACCTGCTGTCGGCGCAACTTAAGCTCCTTAATTTCCTTCACTTTCTCATCAAGTACAGCAATTTCACGCTGCAACAAATCATTTCTATCATTCTGCCAATCAATCTGGCTATTAACCCAATATCCCCAGGCTACAGCCAGCAGTAGCGCCGCAGCTGCCACCATGCCAAGAGCAATTAAAAATTCTTGCTTTTTTTCCTGCCGCTGAATTTCCCGCCAGGGGAGTAAATTTACATTCGCCATGGTTATTCAAAACTCCTCAATGCTAAGCCCGCAGCTATCATCATTGCCGGTGCGTCAACGGCCAGCGCCACAGCATCCACCTTGCTGCCAACAGCCATATTAGCAAATGGATTCGCAATAATTGTCGGTAAACCAAGCTTCTCCTCTACCTCCTCCCTCAGCCCATCAGTCGCCGCAACACCTCCAGCTAAAACCAGCTGGTCAACATAGTTATACTGGCTCGAGGAAAAGAAGAACTGTAAGGATCGAGAAATTTGCTGAATCAACGCTTCTTTAAAAGGTTCAATAATTTCCGCTTCGTAATCTTCAGGTAAGCCACCCTGTTTTTTAGCCTGCCCTGCTTCTTCAAGAGAGAGCCCATAGCGACGCTGGATCTCTTCGGTAACCTGTCTGCCGCCAAAAAGCTGCTCCCGCGTGTACAAAGTCTTGCCATCAACGAGAACACTCAAGGTCAACATCGTCGCCCCAATGTCGGCAATCGCGATAACCTGATCACCTAAGCTACCAAGCTGCTCCGTAATCAGATTAAACGCCCGCTCAATCGCAAACACCTCCACATCGACAATCTTCGGTGTCAGACCCGCTGCGCTCAGCGCCTCGACACGAAGGTCGACATTTTCTCGACGACAAGCAGCCAATAGCACATCAACCTGATCGGGATTCACCTCCGACGGGCCAATCACCTCGTAGTCCAAGGCAACCTCGTCCAGGGGATAGGGAATATACTGATCGGCCTCGAGGGACAATTGCGACTCTATGGCCTGGTCACTCAAATCCCCCGGCATTTCAATCACCTTGGTGATCACTGCCGAGCCCGCAACCGCTACAGCTGCATCTAGGGTTTTGGGCTTCGCCTGAGTCACCACTTTGCGAATGGTTTCCTCTAGGGCCTCTACATCATTGATGTTTTTCTCAACCACAGTGCTTTGCGGTAGGGGGCGAACCAGGTAACTTTCGACCCGATACCGATCACCGACTCGACTTAACTCGAGTAATTTGACGGTGGAAGAGGTGATGTCAATCCCTAGAACAGGCTTTACCTGCTTATCGAGAAAACTAAAAATACCCATTTTTATTCTTTAATCCCTGCAGTTAGGCGAAATGAACAACAATATACTCTAACTATTTACTGTGCGCTTTCAATTACAACTCAGAGCTCGCTTGCCACTATAATGGCCCACAGCCACAAGTCGACCCACACTAATTCATGAAACACCTTGCCATTTTGATACTTCGCATTACCTACTTGCTTGCCATTCCAGCACTGGGCAGCATATTAATTATCATGTCTAGTTTGTATCTCTACCTTAGTCCGAAATTACCATCGGTGGAAACCCTCAAAACCGTTAAACTTCAAACACCTTTGAGAGTTTATTCACAAGATATGAAACTTATTGGCGAGTTTGGTGAAAAACGCCGAACGCCGATTAGCTTCGAGGAAATCCCTCCGTTATTTGTCAACGCCGTCCTTGCTGCCGAGGATGACGGCTTCTATTCTCACATTGGGGTCGACTTTAAGGGTCTGGCCCGAGCGGCACTGGAACTAATAACGACGGGGCATATACAGACCGGTGGCAGCACGATCACTATGCAACTGGCGAGAAATTTCTTCCTCACTCGAGAGCAGAGTTTCATTCGTAAATTCAATGAAATACTGCTGGCACTACGTATTGAAGACGAGCTGGGGAAAAATGAAATACTCGCTCTGTATGCCAACAAAATTTATCTCGGCAATCGCTCCTATGGCGTAGAGGCGGCATCCAGAACCTACTACGGAAAATCGATCGACAAACTCTCGCTCGCCCAAATGGCGATGATCGCAGGGCTGCCCAAGGCTCCCTCTCGCTTCAACCCCATTATCAACCCCAAGCGCGCACTGACCCGGCGCAATTGGATACTCGGGCGCATGTATAAACTCGGGCATATTGACCGCACCGCCCTCGAAACGGCCAGAGGCCGCGCGATTAGCGCCGAGTATCACGGCTCTTTAAAAGATTACGATGCACCCTATGTCGCCGAAATAGCTCGCCAAATGGCCCTAGATTTATTCGGAGCAGAGGCCTATACCTCGGGTTTTTCGGTATTTACAACGGTTGACAGCACCCTACAAGGCTATGCCGATCAAGCCCTGACTAACGGCCTGAGAAATTATGACTGGCGCCATGGCTACCGCGGCCCGGAATCGCACGTCACCGACAGCACCCAATGGCCTACCGCCTTACAAAACAACCGCTCCAAAGCGGGCTCTCAACACGCCATCGTCACCCACATTGATACCGGCAGTATCACGCTGCAAACCGAGGAAAATCCCAGTATTACGCTAAGCACTGAAGGCAGCCTCAAAAACCTCAGGCTCTATATCAATGAGGATAAACGCAGCGCCCCTGTTAGAGACCTTAACAATGTCTTTGCCATCGGCGACCTCGTCCGCATCTATAAAACGGCCGACGAAGAATGGCGACTCACACAAACCCCGGACGCCCAAGCCGCACTGGTGTCCCTCAACCCCGACACCGGTGCCATACAAGCCATGTCGGGTGGGCTCGATTTTTATCGAAGCCCCTTTAACCGTGTTACCCAGGCACAACGGCAACCGGGCTCCAACTTCAAACCCTTTATTTATTCTGCTGCACTTGAAAAAGGCATGAGCCCCGCCAGCATGATCAACGATGCCCCCCTCACCTTTAACGATAAAAACATCGAAACCCAATGGCGTCCCGTCAACAGTGGCGGCAAATTTTATGGCCCCACACGCCTGCGCAAGGCCCTCTATTTATCCCGCAACCTCGTTTCTATTCGCGTCTTACAATCGACCGGCATCTCCTACGCGATCAGCACCGCGTCAAAATTCGGCTTTAACCCACAACAACTCCCCCACGATTTATCCCTCGCCCTGGGTAGTCATGCCGTCACCCCGCTAGCCATTGCCGGTGGTTATGCGACCTTTGCCAACGGCGGATACAAGGTTGAGCCCTACCTGATCGCGCGTATTACCGACAGCGACGGCGTCAATGTCTTTCAGACAATGAATCCTATTGTCTGTCGCCGCGACTGCACTGACCAAGGCGACGCCGAAGAGCGCACTAACGATTCGAGTCAGCCGACGAAATCTGACGCGCTGCCCGAAGACCTCGAAGCCGTACGCCCGCCAGCAGAAAGAATACTGGAGCCCCGCGTCGCCTACCTGATTGACTCGATGCTCAAAGATGTCGTAAAAAGGGGGACGGCCACTAAGGCTCGGGCCATGCAACGCAATGATATCGCGGGTAAAACCGGCACCACCAACGGCCCTAGGGACGCCTGGTTTTCAGGCTACAACCCCGACCTAGTAACCACCACCTGGCTTGGCTTTGACGACAATCGCAAGCTCGGTCGACGGGAATACGGCGGCTCGGCGGCCCTGCCTATCTGGATAGACTATATGAGCAAGGCACTGGCAAACCGTCCGCAGCGCCGCCATCCGCTACCGGGTGGACTCGTCTCTGTACGTATAGATCCTAGCACCGGGCTCAGGGTTTCACCGAGCGAAAAAAACGGTATTTTTGAGCTCTTTCGAGACGAGAACCTTCCGGCCTATGGCGACACCAGCAACCTAGAGCAGGCTTTCGAAGCTGATAGCGCGCTACCGGAAGATATTTTTTAGCCCCAGGTTTTTATTACCGGCTAACGCCTTACTTCGATGCCCGACAATAAGTCTCGCCAGGGGAAAGAGCTGTCACCCAATACGTAAAAATAGGGATTGAGCAGCTCATCTTTCTGGTTGTAACGCAAGGGCTCCAGATCAAAATTGAGCACCTGCCCGCCCGCAGCCTCAACAACTGCCTGGGCCGCCGCCGTATCCCACTCCATGGTCGGTGCCAGCCGCGGGTAAATATCGGCACTGCCCTCGGCGACTAAGCACAGCTTTAGCGAGCTACCCATATTGCAGGTGTCCGTTGCACCCAAATCTTTCGACAAACGCTGCAGAAGATCATCGACGGCACCCGCCCCATGACTACGACTTGCCACGACAGTCACCGGGTTATCGACGCCACCGCGCCCGCTCATCGTGCGTACGGTAATCGCCTGCCCAGGCTGCTCACCTGCCATTTTATAAGCACCGACACCGCTCAAGCCGGTGTAAGTAACAGCGCTGACCGGCACATGTACGACCCCCAAAACCGGCACATGATTGTCAACTAAAGCGACATTGACAGTAAATTCACCACTGCGCTTAATGAATTCTTTGGTGCCATCGAGCGGATCAATAATCCAGTAACGCTGCCATCGACTGCGCTCTGAAAAAGGCGGCGCTGCGGCTTCCTCGCTCAGCACCGGCACGCCTTCCAGCAGGCCCTCAAGACCATCGGCCAATATATGGTGAGCCGCCAAATCAGCAGCGGTGAGCGGTGACTCATCGGACTTCACTTCAATACCGAGGTCACTGCGGGCATAGACTTCGAGAATGGCCTCACCGGCACGACGGCAAAGCGCCACCACCTCATCGACAAGTTCTGTATTTACAACGACCTGATCCACACTCGCTCCTTTCATGTTTTAAGCGTTAAAAAAACATCACTTATTTGATCGGTGATGCCTGAAAATAATCCCGTGCCAGATATAGGGCGGCAATCGAAATACCATCGCTGACATCAGCTCGCGCCACCAACTCGGCCAAGTTGTCGAGAGGCCACTCCATGGTAGCCATCGGCTCCGGTTCATCCCCCGGTAGTGATTCCTCGTAGAGATCCCAAGCCACCAGCAGGTCAATACTTCGCTCCATATAAGACGGTGTCAAATGAATGCTCTTCAAAAAGCGCAATTCGCGGGCGCCAACACCGGCCTCTTCCTTTAATTCTCGGTTGCCCGCCGTCAGGTTATCTTCCCCCGGGTCAATCGCACCCTTCGGTAAACCCCATTGATAGGCATTAATACCGGCACTGTATTCCTGTACCAAAATCACAGAGCCCTGTACCGTCAACGGCACCACAGCGACGGCACCATAGCCCGACGACGCCAAGCGCTCGTAGCTGCGTTCCACCCCATTCGAAAAGCGCAAATCGAGTTGCTCAATTTGAAATAGCCGAGTTCGCGCAATGCGCTCTCGCTTCAAAATCAGAGGATTAGTCGGCATACTCGAGCCTTTCATTTTGACGTGTCATTTCGATTCGTTCGTTTTACTGCGGAGGTATTATCGACCATGCTCGACTGGAACACCATTGACACCGTACTGCTCGACATGGACGGCACCCTGCTCGACCTGCATTTTGATAATTTCTTCTGGCAACATCACTTACCGGCCCGCTATGCGGAGCTGCATAAAATTGAGCCCGAGGCCGCACTCGATAAGCTCTACAAACGCTTTGAAGAAAAACGCAGCTCGATTGAGTGGTATTGCACCGATTTTTGGTCGGCCGAACTCGGCCTCGATATTCCCGCCCTGAAAAAAGAGGTGCAACACCTTATTGCCGAGCGCCCCCATGTGCGGCAGTTTTTAAGCGCCCTCGGCGACAGCCAGCGCCAGCGCATCTTAATCACCAACGCCCACCGCGACAGCCTCAACCTGAAGCTCGACATTACCGGTATCGACGACCTACTCGACACGCTGATTTCATCCCACGATTACCGCGTGCCAAAAGAATCACCCCTCTTTTGGCAGCGCCTCAGCCAAGCTATTCACTTCGACCCAAAACGCACGCTGTTTATTGATGACACCGAAGATATGCTCAGCGCCGCTGCGGATTTTGGTATCGCCCACCTACTGTGTATCAGCCAACCCGACAGCAAAGTGCCACCACGTAGCGACCTGAAGTACCCCACGGTTGCCCATTTCTCCGACCTACTACCGGTCAACTAAGGACTGCTGAGCCCAGCATTTGACATAAAATATGGCTGCCATGGAAAAAGTTCGCATTGATAAATGGTTGTGGGCGGCGCGGTTTTTCAAAACTCGCGCCCTCGCCAAAGCCGCCATTGAAGGCGGTAAAGTGCATATCGCTGGGCAGCGGGTGAAAGCCAGCAAAGAGCTAAAGGTAGGCACCGAGCTCACCATTCGCCAGGGCTGGGACGAAAAGCAAATACAGGTCGATGCCCTGAGCGACAAGCGCAGAGGCGCTCCCGAGGCCGCCGCGCTGTACAGCGAAACAGCGCAAAGCATTATCGAAAGAGAACAGCGGGCAGCAGAGCGCAAGGCCACTGGCAGCAGTCACTATCCACCCGACCAGCGCCCCAACAAAAAACAACGCCGCCAAATCCATCGCTTTCAACGTGAACAAGAGCTCGACTAAACGACCCTTCGTCCGACCGGGTGCTCTGGACAAGATCGAGCATCTTTCGTACATTGCAGCCCCGCTGAGCAAGCAGCCGTTTCGCTCGGCCTGCCAAGAGTTCTCCAGCCCCTCCCACCAAGCCAGCGGTAAAGTCATGCCCCAACCCGACAACGACGTACTGCAAAGATTTCTGTTTGAACAAAGCGATGTGCGCGGCGAAATCGTCTCCCTGCAAGACAGCTATCAAGCCGTTCTCGCCAACCACAGACGATCTGACCAAGAAATACCCGCCGCCATCGACACCCTGCTCGGCGAATTTCTCAGCGCCGCCGCACTATTGAGTGCAACCCTCAAGTTTGACGGCATTATCACCCTGCAAGCGAAACCCAAAAACAAGGGCGCGCTGGAGCTGATAATGGCCGACTCCACGCGCCACAATAATCTGCGCGCCGTGGCTCGCTACGACGCCAGCAATGCCCCGAGCGACGATCAAGCCTGTGACTTTCGCTCACTACTGGATGGCGGCTACCTGCTAATCACTATCGATCCCGCCAAAGGTGAGCGCTATCAAAGTGTTATCGCTATCGAGCACGACTCACTGAGCGAATGCCTGAACACCTATTTCCAGCAGTCGGAGCAACTACCTACCCGTATCTGGCTCGCCGCCGATGAAAACCGAGCTGGAGGGCTGCTACTGCAAGCCTTGCCCGTGCAACTACAAAGCCTCGAACAACGTAGCGAGCTTTGGCAACATTTAACCCTGCTGGTCGATACCCTGAAAGTCGATGAACAAGTGACACTGAGCCATCGCCAGCAATTGCACCGTCTATTTCACCAAGAGGAGCTACAGCTCTTCGAGCCGACAGCCCTGCAGTTTTCCTGCAGTTGCTCCCGTGCCCGCACAGCCAGCATGCTGATTAGCCTGGGTGAAAAGGAAATTCAGACGATGCTCGATGAACAGACCCGTATCGATGTCGGCTGCGAGTTCTGCCATTACGTCTATCAGTTCAATGCAGAGCAAGCGGCGAGACTGTTTAGCACCGAACCACCGACCCTGCATTAAGACTATCGTTTTTTCCGCTTCGCCACGGAGCACTTTTCTGGCATAATTGGCGCCCTTTTTTGGCACGACCCGGATAACACCTTATCCCTTGAACCGTTCACAGGATTGAAACTAATGACCGACTTTGATACTTCCGCGGCAACCATTTACACCGACCTGAGTTCCGCTGAACTGATCGAGCAATCCCTTCAACGCAAGGAAGGTGTGCTCACCCACACTGGCGCCCTGCGCACCGAGACCGGCCAGCACACTGGCCGCTCGCCCGCCGACCGCTTTATTGTCGAAGAGCCCAGCACCAGTGACGCCATCAACTGGGGCCCCGTCAACCGCCCCTTCCCCCAGGACAAGTTCGACGCCCTGTGGGATCGTGTCGAGTCTTACATCGCCGGCGTCGACCGCTTTGTTTCCTATTTACATATCGGTCAGGACAAAGAGCATTACATCCCCGCTAAAGTCACGACCGAGACCGCCTGGCACAATCTATTCGCCAGAAACATGTTTATCCGCACCGAGCAGTACAACCCCGCAAGTAAAGAGAGCTGGCAAATTCTCCACGCCGCCAACTTCGTTTGCGAGCCCGAGCGCGACGGCACCACTAGTAGTGGCGTTGTTGTTATCAACTTTGCCCAGCGCAAAGTACTGCTGGCTGGCATGAAGTACGCCGGTGAAATGAAGAAGAGTATGTTCTCGGTACAGAACTTTCTGCTACCTGAGAAAGACGTGATGCCCATGCACTGCGCCGCCAACGTCGGTGAAGATGGCGATGTCGCCTTGTTTTTCGGCCTCTCCGGCACCGGTAAAACCACCCTTTCAGCCGACCCACTGCGCTACCTGATTGGCGATGACGAGCACGGCTGGAGCAAGGGCGCAGTGTTCAATCTCGAAGGCGGCTGCTACGCCAAGACCATCGACCTTAGCCAAAAAAATGAGCCGGTGATCTGGGATGCCATTCGCTTCGGCGCCATTGTTGAAAACGTGGTCCTCAACGACAAACGTGAGCCCGACTACTGCGATACCTCACTGACCGAAAACGGTCGCTGCAGCTATCCGCTAGAGCACGTGGAAATGCGCTCCGATAAAAACCGCGCCGGTGAGCCCAAGCACATTATGTTTCTCACCTGTGATGTCACTGGCGTCTTGCCCCCCGTATCCATTTTGTCAAAAGAAGCAGCGGCCTATCACTTCCTCAGCGGCTACACCGCACGCGTCGGCTCCACCGAACTCGGTGGCGAGTCCGGTATTAACCCCACTTTCTCAGCCTGTTTCGGTGCCCCCTTTATGCCCCGGCCCGCCGGTGTTTACGCCGAGCTGCTGATGAAGCGTATCGAAGATTTTGGCAGTAAAGTCTATCTGGTGAATACCGGCTGGACCGGCGGTGCTGGCGGAGCCAACGGCAGCGGCTCGCGCTTCCCGATCCCTGTCACTCGCGCCATTATTACCGCTATTCAAAATGGCAAACTCGAAACAGCCGAGACTGCCCAGCTGCCGTTCTTGAACCTTGAATTCCCTGTCGAGGTGCCTGGCGTCGATAAAAGCTACCTCAACCCACGTACAGCCTGGACCGATCAAGCCGCCTACGACGAGCAAGCGAGCAAGCTGGCCGGACTGTTCGTACAGAACTTTAAAACCTTTGATGTCTCCGATGAGATCAACAACGCAGGCCCCAGCATCTAGGCTTGCGATGACAGCTTTTTACCCCGTAAGGCGTAAAAACAAGGCATAAAAAAAGCACCTTCACGGTGCTTTTTTTATGCCTGCTAAACGGTCAAAGGTATTAAGCTCGCACCATCAGTTGCGTCTCGCCACCTGTCACCGCCAGTAAACCCTGGCGATAAAACTGTAAGCTTTTGTCGTGCTCACCAAGGCGCCCCATCACCTCCGCCAGCTCGGCATAGATTTCAGAGCGGCTGTCGAGCTTCAGCGCAGCCTCTAAATAGTCCCGCGCCTTGCCCCATAATTCACCGCGCTGAGACAAGTGCGCCAACGCCAGTAGAAGATCGGGGTTATCCGCTTGCTCCTTAAGCCAGCCCTCCGCTGTCTTCAACTGTTGAGCCGCAAGCTCTCCACCCAGCTGGCCATAACTGGCCAATAAATCCTTGTCCCAGTCTTTTGTAATAGCTCGGCGCAACTCCTTTTCGGCCTGGGTCGCCTCACCCAACTGACTCAACAAGGTGGCATGACGGGCGATAAGTACTGGCGCCGAGCGCACCTGTTTTGCCGTTCGCGCCCAGAGGTCGACCAAGGCCTGCTTATTCGCCCCCCTGTCTGGGCCAAGGTTTTGGCTGAGGGTCGTCAATTGCTGGGCGCGAATCGAAATTTCCAGCTGGAGCAACTCCTCGTCACCCAATACTTTATTGCCTTTCAGGTCTGCCAACAGTTTTTCCAGCTGATCCCACTGCTGCAAATCCCGATAGCTGCTTGCCAGTAAGCTGAGTATGTAGGGGTGTGTCGGATGGCGCCCGTGTAACAGCTCTAACATCGGCAAGGCCGCTGCGTAGTCGCCATTGCCAACGAGCAGTCGCACACGCGTCAACGCCACTGCCAACTCATTACGCGCATCCGCTTTTTCCGCCAGGTCCAAGAGATGGCTCACCTCCTCCTCGTTGCCCAGCTCCGCCGCCGCTCCGGCCGCACCCAGATAATTGATCAGGGCAAGATCGGCACCCGCCGCCGATTTTGTTAGCAGCTGACAGGCCGATGCCCAGCGCCCCTCGGCCAAGGCCAACAAACCCCGGTAGGTTAACTGGCTATTCTTGTGCTGTTTTTTCGCCTGCCAGTTACGGCTCAGGTGTAAGCCGGGCAGCACTAGGGCGCGAATCACACTCAGTAACACGCGAAATAACAACCACAGCGCCAATACCGCCAAGACCCCCGTCCACAGGGTAAATTGCACCGCCGTTGCGCCAACGGAAATCAGTACAAAACCCGGGTATTGCCCGATCAACCAATAAAGAGAGCTGCCAAACAGCGTCCCCAGCAGCAATACCACAATTGATATTCTCACAGCTATTCACCCTCCCCGCCGCCAAACTGGCTCTCGAGTGCCGTGCGGTAAGCCCGCAACGCATAAAGTGAAGTGCTAATATCGGGCAAGCCCTGCTCTACCACTTCGCCCTGCAATTCCCGCAACTGTTCGATAATCGCTCGCGTGTCATCATTGGCGGCAAAATTCTCACCAATGTCTCTTATCGCACGAACTAGGCTGGAGCGATAAATAGCCCCCTCTTCGCGTAACACCGCTTGCTGGGCATTGCCGAGAGTCATCAATAAGCGATCGCGCAACTGCACCTCTCGTTCAAATGTCATGAGCGGCGCCAGTGGCTGCTGCAGCGAACGCACATAAAAATGTCTTGCTACAAAGCCCTGGCTGGCACTGCGAATATTCTGCCAAAGTCGCTGATACCAAGGCCCTTCAAGTAATATAGCAACAGGGACATCCGCAGTAGTGGCTTCACTCTGCGATGCCTTGTCGGCCGCCAAGCCTTGCACCGGCAATGCGGGGAAAGTCATCATCAACTCCGACAAGGTGCCGATACGCAGGAAAAGGCCCTCGCGATCAATTGCCGTGGTACGGCGCAGCTCGGTAATATTGTTAGACAGGATTTTGCGCAGTGAGGTCAGCCCCGGATCATCCAGCCGGGCCAACACCTGGTCCGCCGATTCGAGCAGAGTTTGAGCACCCTGAGGTCGGCGCTCAACCAGTAAACGCTGGCTGGCTAGACGAATTAGAAATTCCGCTTCATCCAATAAAAGCTTGCCTCGACCCGCATTATTCTTGCTCTCAAGCAAGGCCAACTGGCTCTGCTGTGCTTGCTGTAAGACGGCAAGCTGACTCTCAAAGCTGGCAACCAGTCGCCCCTGCTCAACAGCTTTGCGCTCTATATTTTGCTGAAAAGCCTCAAGGGAAGCGCCTCTATGCGCTACAGCGTCATCGAGGGCGTGAAACCGTTGTAAAACTCCTTGGCCAAACCAGGCCCCCACCCCCAAACCTGTGGCGATGGCCAACAATAGACAAATGGCCAGTAGGCGCCAGCCCTTGCCAGTCGTAGGTTTTTGCGTTTTGTCCTGAGTCTTACTTTGTGACTTAAGCTCGGCTGCCGATCCGGCCTCCGTTTTTCCCTGCGTATCCGCAGCTTGATTTTTGTTATCCACCCGTCAATCCCGCTATGCAATCAATATTATTTTCAACTCGCCACGTCAGGCAAGTCGTTACCGCGCAGGAGTGTAACAGTCCAGTACACTCTGCTCCATATCTTGGCTAAGTGCGCTGGCGGCTAGATGTATCGAGCGAAAGCCCCTACCCTGCGCCAACCTCGCCACCCGAGCACTGGGCACAACAATTGGTAAGCCCTGCAAGCGAGCCAGATAAGCCTCGGGCACGATCTCAAGTATTGCCGCGAGTATCTGCCCACTGTAAATTAGCAGCAGCGGGCTCTCTGTCTGTATTAATCCGACAATGGCATGGCGATGGCGGGCGTCGACAACCCGGCGATACAGATCACTGCAATCCACTCTTGCCCCCCGCTCCCCCAGGGTACTCTCCAGTAAATCGCGACCCTGCCCGCCCCTGAAAATAATGATTTTCTGGCCCTCGACGGTTGTTAAGGCCGGCAGCGCTAACAGAGCCTCGCTGGAATAACCCGAGCTTGGCACAGTGACAGGCACACACTGCTTGCGCAGAGGCTCGGCGGAGGCCGGCCCGACTGCAAAATACTCCAGGCCCACTGGCAACATCGGCCAGTAGCGGTCGAGCCACCACCAGGCCAAGCGCGCGGCATGCTGGCTGACGACAATCGCTTTGTCGTACTCGGAAAACGCCATTGCCTGTTGTTTAAGTCGCTCATTATCAGCCTCTACCGGCTCGATGTTAATGACCGGGTAGTGATGACAGGTGGCGCCTAGTTTTTCAAGACGGCCTATTAAAGGATCCTGTGTTTGAGAATCTGCCGTATGAGAGCTGGCAAAAGCGCGCTCGGCCGTTTGACCAGGGCTAGAAGGGAGCGAACTCGCACGCAGGCTAAGAATATGCAGGCCGCCTAGTGCCTGCATATTAATCTGCCGTAATTGCCGAGAGGATTTTATCCGCCCCACGTGCCAATAGACGCTGGGCTAATGTAATACCGAGTTGCTCGGCAGCTGCGGCCGCGCCGGTAATTTCTTCACGCAGCATGACGCTGCCGTCGAGAGAACCCACTAGGGCCCGAAGGTGGAGTTGCTGGTCTGCGCTCAATTCGGCATAACAGGCGATCGGCACCTGACAACCACCCTCCAACGCACGATTAACGGCCCTTTCAGCGGCGACTCGAGCCGCCGTATCCGGATGGTGCAGCACACGCAATAAGCCCAAGGTTTGCTCATCATCGGCACGGCACTCGATACCCACCGCACCCTGCCCACCGGCTGGCAATGACTGACTGACGGGAATGCGCTGGGTGATTCTGTCGGCCATATCAAGCCGCAGTAAACCCGCCGTCGCCAAAATAATACCGTCGTATTCGGCCTTATCCAGCTTCGCCAAGCGGGTGTTAACGTTGCCCCGCAAATCAAGTACCTCGAGCTGGGGATAGCGTTCCATCAACTGGCATTGGCGACGCATACTGCTAGTGCCGACACGAGCACCGGCCGGCAGCTCGTCAATGCTGGCGTAGTGGTTGGCAACGAAAGCATCGCGAGGATCTTCCCGCTTGCAGATCACCGGCAAGACTAAGCCCGGTGGCAGCGCCATCGGTACATCTTTCATCGAATGTACGGCAATGTCGGCTCGACCCTCCAACAATGCCACCTCAAGCTCTTTCACAAACAGTCCCTTACCGCCAATTTTAGCTAGCGGGGTATCGAGAATTTTATCGCCCTGGGTGGTCATACCAATAATCTCGACACTAAGCCCGGTATGCGCCCGCAGCAAGGCATCGCGAACAAAATGCGCCTGCCACAGGGCCAAGGGGCTTTTTCGAGTGGCGATACGCAAAATAGACATGGGCTAACTCATTGATTCGTTGGGAAACTGACGGCATTCAACATACCCGTGCCAAAACAAACAGGGTACTTGATACAGCAATGTTAACAGATGCGCGGCGCGAAACTATCGAGAGACAACGAGAATATAGGCGCCACAAGCTGGCCTAAAGGCGGTCGATAGCGACGTTATTGAGAAACAAAAGGACAGTCGAGCTCGGTTTATCAGATTTTCTCAAGCAGGCGACGCACCGAGGTAATATGGCGACGGCTCACCTGAGGCTTAATATCCAGCTCTTTAAGGCGCACAAAACAGTGACCCTCACTGTCGCGCTCCAAGCCTTCAATATGCCGCACCGACACCAGCGCATTGCGATGGATGCGCACAAAACGCCCCTCAAACTCACCCTCCAGCTCCTTCAAGGTATCATCCAGCAAGGCCTCGCCTCGGGTGTGGTAGGCCGTCACGTATTTGTGGTCGGCCTGAAAAAGACGCACATTGCTAATGGGAATGAGGTCTATCTCGCCTCTATTTTTCGAGGCCAGGTGGGTGCGCCCACCCTCACCAATGCCGACAGTATCTTGCAAACTGTTGAGCTGGGCCTTGTTGACGCGCCCGGTACGGCCCAACGCCGCATCCAGATCTGCCTGCTTGACCGGCTTTAATAAATAGCCAATCGCCTGGGACGAAAATGCCTCTATCGCATAATCTTCATAGGCGGTACAAAAAATAACAGCGGGAGGTGGCTCTAACTCGGCCAAGTGCTGAGCGGCTGCAATGCCATCCATTCCCGGCATGCGCACGTCCATCAACACCACATCGGGGTTTGATTCGCGGGCACACTGAATCGCCTGCTGACCATTCTCGGCCATCGCAACAACATTAAAATCTGGCATCGCGGCGACCATTCTCTGCAGGCGATCACGCGCCAAGGGCTCGTCATCAACGATCAAAACATTCATAAAAATCTCACTCCCCCAACGGGAAGTTTATATGTGTGATGTAATGATTATCCATTCTCTCCGCACGTACCACAGCAGTCGGCCCGAAATGTGCCACAAGTCGCTTTTGCACATTGTCTATGGCCATTTTACTGCCCTTGTTATGCTGCATCCTCTGGCTACGAGGGTTGCCTACCGTCAAAATCAAACGACCCTTGACCCGCTTTACGCTGATTTTAATCAGCCCGCCTTCCGGTAATAATTGAATGCCGTGATAAACCGCATTCTCCAGCACCGGTTGCAAGGTCAAGCTGGGGATTTCCACATCGCCGTAGTCGCCAATCTCCCACTCCGTTTGCAGGCGTTCACCCAAGCGTAGTTTTTCCAGCGCCAGATAACTGCGGCACAGGGCCAGCTCTTCTCGCATAGGCACCAAAGTATGGGCGTCATCCAGCACCCGCCGGAACAAGTCGGCCAAATCGACCACTACCTGCTCGGCTTTTTCGGGGTCAACGGCAATCAGGCTAGCGACCATATTCATACTATTAAACAAAAAATGCGGTCGGATGCGCGCCTGTAACTCCTGGATACGCGAAGCCTCGGTCAGACCATGCAGCATTTTTACCTGCCGCACCAAATGTAAATAGCGCAGCAGCACGGCACTTAAAACCACCGCAGCCACGATCCCCTCAAACAATTTAAAACGCTCAAATAGCGGTTCAAACATCACCACAAGACTTACCGGGATAGCCAGCAGAGCCATCACCAGCACGGCAGCCATCACCGCATAACTCAGCACAGCTTCGGTGTCGCTAAAGGCTGTCCACGCCATGCGCTCGACAAGCCAGACTAACAACCCACCCACCGCCGACACGACCAACGCCGTCAAACACATCTCAGCCAACACAGCCCAGCCAATAAGCGCCGGACCACCCGCAAGCCACGACATCGCCACAAACAGCAGCTGGCCTATCAGCAAGACCCCAAGACAGCTAGCGCTGCGACCCATAGCGCCCATAGGGAGCGCCGGCCTCAGGGATGCCGGTACCAGCACGTCAGCGCCCAATTTGTTTTTACTTCGACCTACTTTCAGCTTTCTTACCCAGCGTATTCAATGAATTGGCTATAATGCGCCATTTTTACACAACAGGCACCTTATGCTGTGAGCTGGCGTGCCGAAACACTCAACAGAGGTCACAATGAGCGACAAAAAATCATCTAACCAGTCTTGGGGCGGTCGTTTTAGCGAACCTACCGATGCTTTCGTTGCCCGTTTCACCGCCTCGGTCAACTTTGACCAACGCCTTTACAAGCAAGACATCGAGGGTTCCCAGGCTCACGCGGCCATGCTCACCCGCGCCGGCATTCTTACCGAACAAGAACACCAGCAAATTAAGACCGGGCTCGAAGAAATTCAAGCCGACATCGAAGCCGGCAGTTTTGAGTGGTCGATTGCCCTTGAAGATGTCCACATGAATATCGAGGCGGCACTGACTGCCAAAATAGGCATCACCGGTAAAAAGCTTCACACCGGTCGCTCTCGCAATGACCAGGTAGCGACAGATATCCGCCTCTGGTTGCGCGCCGAAATCACCACCATTCAGCGTGAACTACATCGCCTGCAAGAGGGTTTGCTGTTTATTGCCGAACGCGAGGCCGGCACCATTATGCCCGGCTTCACCCATTTGCAAACGGCTCAACCCGTGACCTTCGGCCACCATTTACTGGCCTGGTACGAAATGCTGGTACGCGATCAAGGCCGCCTGGCCGACTGTAAAAAACGACTCAATCAATCACCACTGGGTTCCGCTGCCCTCGCGGGCACCACCTATCCCATTGATAGAGAGTACACCGCCGAATTGCTCGGCTTTGACGGCCCCACCGCCAATAGTCTCGACTCGGTCAGTGACCGAGACTTCGCCATCGAATTCTGTGCCTTTGCCAGCTTGCTGATGACACACCTATCGCGGGCCTCCGAAGAGCTAATCCTGTGGGCATCGGCGCAATTTGATTTTATCGACCTGCCCGACCGCTTTTGCACCGGCTCCTCCATCATGCCGCAAAAGAAAAACCCGGATGTTCCCGAATTAGTACGTGGTAAAACCGGACGCACCCATGGCCACCTCATTAGTCTACTGACACTGATGAAGTCCCAGCCCTTGGCCTACAACAAAGACAATCAGGAAGACAAAGAGCCCCTCTTCGATAGCGTCGACACTGTGCGTGACTGCCTGCGCGCCTTTGCCGATATGGTGCCGGCTATCACCGTCAAAAAAGACAATATGTACGAGGCGGCGCGGCGCGGCTTTTCCACCGCCACCGATCTGGCCGACTATTTGGTGGGCAAAGACATTCCCTTCCGCGACGCCCACGAAATCGTCGGCAGTGCCGTGGCCTACGGTATTGAAACCGGTAAAGACCTGTCGGAGATGTCCCTCGGCGAACTGCAAAAATTCGGTGACATGATTGCCAGTGATGTCTTCGATGTTCTCACCCTTGAGGGTTCCGTCGCCGCACGTAAGCATATTGGCGGCACCGCACCCGAACAGGTCGTCAAGGCTGTCGCCCGAGCGCAGCAACAACTCGAGGCGCAAGCAAAGAACTTCTAAGCGCCACACGCCCCAAGCTAGACGCGCTAATATTGAGGGCAAGTACAGTGAACCGCTATACTTGCCCTCCACAGACTGGACCAATGACCCGCCATGACCACCACTGCCTATCGTCGCATATTCCTTTTATTGCCCCTGCTTTTATTGGCTACCGCTACCCTCAGTGCCTGTGGCAATAAGGGTGCCCTGTATATCCCACCGCCGCCTATCGAACAGCAAAGTGAAGGGCCAACCCCAGCTCAGAGCAGCGCAAACAAATGAGCCACTTTCAACGCCGTAATGGCCAGCTCCATATCGACAACGTCGCCCTTGCCGACCTCGCTACCGGGCACGGCACACCCGCCTATGTCTATTCAAAGGCCGCCATTAGCGAGCAGTTTCTGGCCTACCAACAGGCCATGGGTGAACAAGCCCACCTGATTTGTTATGCCGTAAAAGCCAACTGCAGCCTCGCCATTCTCAACCTGCTGGCAAAATTGGGGGCAGGCTTTGACATTGTTTCCGGCGGTGAACTCGAGCGCGTACTGGCTGCCGGTGGAGAGCCACAACATATTGTTTTTTCAGGCGTTGGCAAGAGTCACGACGAAATTACTCTGGCCCTGCAAACCGGCATTCACTGCTTCAATGTCGAGTCGCCGGCAGAATTGGAACGCATTCAGTACATCGCCCAAGGTCTCGACATCGTCGCGCCCATTTCAATCCGGGTAAACCCCGATGTCGACGCCGGCACCCACCCCTATATTTCCACCGGCCTCAAGGAAAACAAGTTCGGTATCGAGATCGATTCGGTCATCGCCGTCTACCAGCGGGCGGCCTCGCTGTCCCATTTGAGCATTAAAGGTGTCGACTGCCATATCGGCTCGCAACTCACCGAAATCGCGCCCTTTATCGACGCTATGGACAGAGTTCTACTACTCATCGATCGTCTCGCCGAGGCGGGTATAAAGATCGAACACCTCGACCTTGGCGGTGGTCTCGGCGTGCGCTATCAGGATGAACAGCCTCCCGCCATCGGCGACTACATCCAGGCCATACGCCAGCGCCTCGGCACACGTAACTTACAACTGATACTGGAACCCGGTCGCTCCATCGTCGCCAATGCCGGAGTATTGCTAACCAAGGTCGAATACCTGAAAGTAGCCGGCACCAAGAACTTTGCCATTGTCGACGCCGCCATGAACGACATGTTGCGCCCCGCTCTCTATCAAGCTTGGCTCGATATTGAAACGCTGACAGACAATCCTCAAGCGGACACTGGCATCTATGACATCGTTGGCCCAGTCTGTGAAACCGGTGACTTCCTCGGTAAACAGCGCTCTTTGGCCATCGCCGAGGGCGACCTACTGTGCATACATTCCGCCGGTGCCTACGGCATGTCGATGAGTTCAAATTACAACAGCCGTCCCCGCGCGGTGGAAATCATGGTCGATGACAGCACCAGCCACGTCATCAAAACACGTGAGTCGAAGGCCGATTTAATGCGCGGTGAATCTCTGCTGCCGGACGGCCACTGAATGTATATTCGCTTCACCAAAATGCACGGCCTCGGCAATGACTTTGTGGTTATCGACGCCGTTACCCAAGCCGTCGCCATGACGGACAAACTCGCTCGCCGCCTCGCCGATCGCAACACCGGTATTGGCTGCGATCAAATTTTATTGGTCGAACCACCGACCCAGCCCGATATCGATTTTAAATACCGCATCTTCAATGCCGATGGCAGCGAAGTGGCCCAGTGCGGTAATGGCGCGCGCTGCTTTGCCAAGTTTGTGCGCGACAGACGACTCACCGGCAAGTCACTGCTTAACGTTGAAACCCAGGCCGGTATTCTGCAGCTCAGTATTAACAACAAACAAAGCTATACCGCGACCCTGGGCATACCCGATTTCGAACCCGCAGACATCCCTTTCAGCGCCGCTCAGCGGGCACTGACTTACACCATTGAGGCCGCCGGGCAGTCTCTCGAAATTTCAGCCCTATCTCTGGGCAACCCCCATGCGGTATTGCAAGTTACCGACATTCAACAGGCCCCCATTGCTGAACTCGGGCCACTGCTCGAAAATCACACCCGCTTCCCGGAGCGGGTCAATGTCGGATTTATGGAACTGTTGACGCGCCATGAAATCAATTTGCGGGTTTACGAGCGCGGGGCCGGTGAGACCCAAGCCTGCGGTAGTGGCGCCTGTGCCGCTGCGGTAGCTGGCATCGCGCAAAACCTGCTAGACTCTCCCGTCAAAGTCAACCTGCCGGGCGGCGGCCTGACGATTACCTGGCCGGGCAACAAGCAGCCAGTTGCCGTCACAGGCCCGGCGACAACCGTTTACCAGGGGCGCATTCGCCTATGAGTACCAACGATAAAACCGGCACACAGAGCGGTCGCTTGATCACCGAACAACAGGTCTGTGAATTCCTCGCTGCAGATACGAATTTTTTTGAGCGCCACCCCGAGCTGCTCGAGTCCCTGCAATTGCCCCACGAAAGTGGTCAAGCGATATCCCTTATCGAGCGACAAATCAGTGTCTTGCGCGAGCGCAATCTCGAAATGCGCTCGCGTTTAAGTAATCTTCTCGAAACAGCTGGAGCCAACGATCAGCTGTTTGAAAAAACCAAGCGCTTGGTACTTAGCCTACTCGAAACCAGTAGTCTCCCGAAAGCTATCGACATCCTCTACGGCAGCCTAAAAAACGACTTTCAGATTGAGTACCATCAACTCATTTTATTCGATGCCGACAATACACTCGCGACCTCAGCGAAAGTGGTCAGTCTCGCCCAAGGTAGTAAAGCCATCGGCGGCCTGCTACGCAGTAATCGCGCCACCTGTGGTGTCCTGCGTGACGAAGAGCTGGCCTTCCTATTTGACGACCAGGCTAGCGCGATTAAATCTGTCGCCGTGGTACCTCTCAATAACGGTAACACCTTTGGTATTCTCGCTATTGGCAGCTCCGACCCGCTGTATTACAAAAGCAGTATGGGCACACTGTTTCTCAGCTATATTGCCGAAGTCCTCAATCGCGTCCTACCCTCGATGGTGGCCCAGGTAGCCAGTGTACAAGCCATCGCAGCGCCACAAAAATGAGCTGAGACCGTCATGGCAAAGGTTCCCAATGAGGCACAATTAGCCCGTTTTGCCCAAGATACCCGGGCCAGAAATCTTTCACCACTGACCACGAAAAGCTATCTGCGCGATCTGTCCCGCCTACAATCACTGTTAGATGAGCACGCGCTGACAAGCCTCAAAGATATTGATACTCAACATATTCGCAGCGCACTGGCGACACTGCATAAAAGCGGTCTCGCCAATGCCAGCCTGCAGCGCTGGCTTTCATCGCTGCGCACATTTTTTCGCTATGCCCTGCAGAGAGAATGGATCAAGCACAACCCTGCCGATGGTCTGCAGGCACCCGCCAAGGCGAAGCAACTGCCCAAGTTGATGGATGCCGACCAAGCCTGTCAGCTAGTGAGTATTAGGGCTGATGACTGGCATTCCCTACGCGACCGCGCGCTACTCGAATTGCTGTACTCCTCCGGGCTACGCTTGGCAGAAATCGCCAATGTCGATATCGACGCCGTTCATTTTCAAGAGGCTATGGTGACTGTCACCGGCAAGGGCAGTAAGATGCGCCTTATTCCCGTTGGCCGCTCTGCCCTGAACGCCATTAGACAATGGCTAACGGTGCGAGGTGACAAGGCCCTAGCGAGTGAACAAGCCCTGTTTGTCAGCCAGCGCGGCAAGCGGATCAGCCACCGGGCCATTCAACAGCGCGTCCAAAAAATTGGCCAACAGCAGGGTATCAGTCAGCCCGTTCACCCCCATATGCTGCGCCACTCCTTTGCCAGTCACATCTTGGAGTCGAGCGGTGATTTACGCGGGGTTCAAGACCTGCTCGGGCACGCCAACTTGTCGACCACCCAAGTTTATACCCATCTGGATTTTCAACACCTCGCCCTCACCTATGACCGCAGCCACCCCCGGGCTCATTCTCAAGGCAAAAAAAAGCCCGGGACATAAACTTCAACCCAAGCTTTTTTATAGCGCTGATAGCAAAGCGTCTAGACGGCTTCAGAGCCCGTTTCACCGGTGCGGATACGTACTATTTCATCGAGTGAGCTAATAAAAATTTTACCGTCGCCAATTTTCCCCGTATTGGCAGATTTCGAAATGGCATCGACAACGCTGTCGACCATGTCATCATCGACAGCGGTTTCCAGCTTCACTTTCGGCAGAAAGTCCACCACGTACTCCGCGCCTCGGTACAGCTCGGTATGCCCCTTCTGGCGACCAAAACCTTTCACTTCCGTGACTGTGATACCTTGCACGCCAACATCGGCCAGAGCCTGTCGAACATCATCCATTTTAAATGGCTTTATTACCGCGGTAATTAGCTTCATAGCGTATTCCTTTGATCCTCGTCCCTAGCGTTCAACAATACACTTTTAGCCAATAACAAAAAAGGGAGCTAAGCTCCCTTTTTTGTTATTGCGCACCTTAACTCAAGGCTTATTATTTGGTGCTAGTAACAAACTCGGGGTAGGCTTCCATACCACACTCGGAGATATCAACACCTTCGTATTCCTCTTCTTCGCTGACGCGAATACCGAACAGGGCTTTCAGTACAAGCCAGACCAGCAAGCTAGCGCCAAAGACCCAGGCAAAGATCACCCCGATACCCATCAGCTGAGCCGAGAGGCTGGCATCTGGATTGCTCCAGCACACTGCTAGCAAACCCCAAACACCGACCACACCGTGGACGGAAATCGCACCAACCGGATCGTCAATCTTCAACTTATCAAAGGTCACCACCGAGAAAACCACTAGGACACCACCAATGACACCGATCACGGTCGAGAGCATGGGCCCGGCGGTCAGGGGTTCAGCGGTAATCGCCACCAAACCAGCCAGTGCGCCGTTAATGGCCATGGTTAAATCGGCCTTGCCAAATAACAAGCGGGCGGTGATCAGGGCGGCAATCAAACCGCCACAAGCGGCGGCATTGGTGTTGACGAAGATGTCGGCAACCGCATTGGCTTCACCAATGTCGGAGATTTTCAGCTCGGAGCCACCGTTAAAACCAAACCAGCCAACCCAGAGAATGAACATACCCAGGGCCGCCATCGGCATATTGGCGCCGGGAATGGGGTTAACCGAGCCATCATCACGGTATTTGCCCTTGCGTGCACCGAGCAAGATAACCGCAGCGAGCGCCGCAGCCGCGCCGGTCATATGCACCACACCAGAACCGGCAAAGTCGAGAAAGCCCGCTTCATTGAGAAAACCGCCGCCCCACTTCCACATGCCCTGCAGGGGGTAAATGACGCCCGTCATAACAACAGCGAAGGCCAGGAATGACCAGAGCTTCATGCGCTCTGCCACCGCCCCAGAGACAATCGACATCGCCGTGGCTACAAATACCACTTGAAAGAAGAAGTCGGATGCGCCCGAATAATAGGTGTAATCACTGGCATCGGCTGCAGCACCGGCCAACACATCTTCAGCACTGGCGTTGGCAATGCTATTGCCAAACCAGCTATCGGGCAGGTAACCACCCTCGGAGCCACCGTACATAATGGTGTAACCCATCAGCAGGTACATCACACAGGACACGGCATACAGCGCCACGTTCTTGGTTAAAATTTCAGTGGTGTTTTTTGCTCTCACCAAGCCCGACTCGAGCATCGTAAAACCAGCGGCCATCCACATGACCAACGCGCCACACACCAGAAAATAAAAGGTGTCCAGCGCATACTTAATTTCAATGATATCGCTTTCCATTGTTTTCCCCTCGATCAACCTAATCTAATAATTACTGTTTGTTTAAACCGCTTCGTTGCCCGTTTCACCGGTACGAATGCGAATGACCTCACTCAGATCAGAGATAAAGATCTTGCCATCGCCAATTTTGCCAGTTTGCGCGGCATTGACGATCGCCTCGACAGTGCTGTCGACCATTTCATCGGTGACGGCAACCTCAGCTTTTACCTTGGGGAGGAAATCGACAACATATTCGGCACCCCGATAGAGTTCCGTATGGCCTTTCTGTCGGCCAAAGCCCTTAACTTCTGTTACGGTTAAGCCCTGCACGCCAATGTCGGCCAGCGCTTCGCGAACATCATCCAGCTTAAAGGGCTTGATGACTGCGGTAATCATTTTCATGCTTACTCTCCTGCTTTATTCAAATGTAATTAGTGTACATGCGTATTTTAAATGTCCAGTAAATTGAGGTAACCCGCGATTGCCCCTTCCTAAAGGCGAGTCCAATCCATTGGAAAAAATCTACTCATCTCCTACTACAGTAAGCCCGTACGGCCTTGAAGATAGACAGTGAAAGCCCAAAAAAACAAACTATGACGCCGAAAGCATTGCCTGTGCCACAACTCACCTTCAAAGCATAGAGTGCAAGAAATAAACCCGGTACACAAGAACTTAGAGTGACGCATCACATTTTTTTAAATTCTTTACGTCCAAAAGACCAGCATCACGGGTATTGAGCCTCTACTCCTGTCAATACAGGCCGGCCCCTGCTGTTTGCCGAACCTTTCATTGCTGATAACTATCTGCTACAAGGGTTGTTCTGCGCCACCAAGGAAGATCTATGTCACTGGCCGTCATTTATACACGGGCAAAGCTGGGCATTCGCGCACCACTGGTCACCGTGGAAGTTCACCTTTCCAATGGTTTACCCAGTCTCAGTATCGTTGGCTTACCGGAAGCTGCCGTCAAGGAAAGTAAGGACAGGGTGCGTAGCGCCCTTCTAAACAGCCATTTCGACTTTCCCGCACGGCGCATTACCATTAATTTAGCCCCCGCCGACCTACCCAAGGAAGGGGGTCGCTTTGACCTACCCATCGCACTGGGCATACTCGCCGCCTCCGGGCAGTTACCACTAGACCCGCTAACGGAATACGAGTTTATCGGCGAGCTCGCCCTCTCTGGTGAGTTGAGGCCCGTCGATGGTATTTTGCCAAGTGCTCTCGCCTGCAGTAAAAACCAACGCAAGATGATAGTGCCCCAAACCAATGGCCGAGAAGCCGCATTGGCGAGCAAGACTGGCGTTTACCCCGCCGAACACCTCTTAGAGGTCTGCGCGCATTTACAGGGCAGGGAGGAATTACCGCTGCTAAGCCACAGTCAAGAGGCTGAATTACCCCCCGCTGCAGATATTAATGAAGTCATCGGCCAACACCAAGCTAAGCGTGCCTTGGAAATTGCCGCCGCCGGCGCTCACAACCTACTCTTTAGTGGCCCTCCCGGAACGGGAAAAACCATGCTCGCCAGCCGCCTAGCCGGCATATTGCCGCCCCTCGACAAAAGCGATGCCCTGGAAGTTGCCGCTATCTACTCGGTGAGCAACGATCAAGCTCGCCCCCACTTTTTTGAACGCCCCTTCCGCTCTCCACACCACACCGCATCCAGCGTCTCACTGGTCGGCGGCGGCAGCTCACCCCGCCCCGGTGAAGTGTCAAAGGCTCACCATGGCGTGCTGTTTCTCGATGAATTACCGGAATTTCCTCGCAAGGTACTTGAAGTGCTCAGAGAGCCCCTGGAGTCGGGCTCAATATTGATCGCGAGGGCGCAGACAAGCGTCGAATATCCCGCCAATTTTATGCTGATTGCGGCCATGAACCCCTGCCCCTGTGGCTACCTCGGCGAGCAGCGCTGCCGCTGTACACCTGAACAGGTGAAACGCTACCGGGATAAAATATCGGGGCCACTACTGGATAGAATAGACCTACAAATCCATGTGCCTCGCGTACCCCACCGGGAGCTTACCGCCGCCAAAGAAACGGGGGAAAGCAGTACCTGCATACGCCAGCGCGTGGTCACGGCGAGACAAAAACAACAGCGTCGCCAAGCTTGCCCCAACGCCCAGTTATCACGTAGACAACTGGATCAGTTCTGCCCACTCAACAACGAACAGCTGGAAATAATGAACACAGCCATTGAGCGCATGGACCTCTCGGCCCGTGGTTTTCATCGCGTATTAAAAGTAGCACGCACCATTGCCGACATTGAGAACCTAGATCAGATCCACAACCAGCACCTGCGCGAAGCCCTAGCCTACCGCCTGTAATCCAACGGTCCGCTACAGCTGCGGTGAATTAATGATCGAGGCGGAAACCGACTTTGATCGTGGCCTGCCAGTGCTTTACTTTTCCATCTTCAATATAGCCGCGACTTTCAACCACTTGGAACCAATGTAAATGCTTAATAGTCTTAGTCGCTTCGGCGATGGCGGCACTGATCGCATCGTCAGTACCTGTCGTGGAGCTACCTGTCACTTCGATATGCTTATAGATATGTCCGGGCATCATGAGTTCCTCTAAGGCAATCATTTCAACACCAGCCCGAGCAAACAACCGCGCCGGAATCGGATAGCGCGCACACCCCTGATAATTGTGTATTCGCCGTTACCCAGAGCTTAGACAAAGGCCTCTCATCCCGCCAATAACATTCATATTTTTGTTTTACAAACCCAGTGCAATCAAAAATATTTAGCGGCAAATTCTTTTGCCGGCACGGGTCGAGAATAGAGAAACCCCTGGAATATCTGGCAACCGATGGCATGTAAAAATTCGGCCTGATCGCTATTTTCCACACCTTCGGCAACAGGGCTGAGAGAAAAGTGACGAGCGATATCCATAATTGTTTTTACTATCGCCGCATCATCTTTGTCGCTAATGATATTGCGGACATAGGTCTTATCAATTTTTATTTCATCGAGGGGTAGGCGTTTCAAATAATACAGGGACGAGTAACCGGTGCCGAAATCATCAATCGCTATCTGCACACCCAATTGTTTTAATTGCTTAAGCTTTTCGACGGTTTCATCGATGTCTTCGATTAACATACCCTCGGTAATTTCCAACATGATACTTCCCGGGGCGATATTATTGCGTTGAATAACATCCTCTACACTGAAAACGAAGTCTTTGCGCCTAAATTGTACCGGGCTAATATTCACCGAGACGCTAAAATCCGGCTTTAAACAAACCGTATCTTGCCAGGTTTTTAACTGCGCGCAGGCCGTTTCCAGCACCCATTGCCCAATATCGACAATCAAACCGGTCTCCTCGGCAATACCGATAAAGTCGGTCGGCGGAATCATGCCTTTGTCGGCATGTTGCCAGCGGATAAGCGCCTCTGCCCCCACGGGCTGCCCAGTACTGTCTACCTTCGATTGATAATAGAGTTGAAACTGTTTTCCCTTAATGGCATGCCGTAAATCCTGTTCGATCAGCACACGTTTATCGGCATCCTGCTGCTGCTCGGCGCGATAAAAAGCCACGGCGTTGCGACCACTGTCCTTCGCCTGGTACATCGCAACATCGGCATTTTGAATCACCTTTTCGGCCGTATCACCGTCCTGAGGGAAAACCGCCAAACCAATACTGGACGACATATGGTAATTGAGGCCATTGATAATATAGTCGTCGGCCAGTGTCGCGCGCAGTTTATCGGCAATCACACGCGCCTTGTGGGCCACCATATGAGCACTACCGGCAATAATCGGTACCACCACCACGAACTCATCGCCACCAATGCGGGCCACGGTGTCATCGGTGCGAAAAACTTCCAACAAGCGCTGCGCCACTTCTATCAATAAAATATCGCCACTGGCATGGCCCAAGCTGTCATTCAGTAATTTAAAGCGATCGAGATCGAGATAAAACACCACACCACTGGTGTTGTTTCGTTTTGATGCCGCGCAATACTGGTGCAATCTATCCAGTAGTAAACGTCGATTAGCCAGTTTTGTCAGTGGATCGTAGTAGGCTAGGCGACTGATTTCTTGCTGGGCATTTTTGTACTCCGTAATATTCGACACGGCGGCTCGCACCATAACGGGCCGATCATTGCTATCACACTCCACCTGACCCTGGGTTCGCAACCAGAGCATTTCTCCTTCTGGACGCTGGAAGCGACTCTCCATTTCAAAGGCCCGGCCAGCGCTAATATTCTCAAGCACCGTCGCCAGCAATGCCATATCTTCCTCAAACACGAGCGTCCTCAGAGCATTAAAATTGGTCGGCAGTGCCTCATCAGAGAGCTCGAATAACTGGCTAGCGCCATCAGACCATGACATTTTATCGGTCAATAGATCGGCTTCCCAAATGACAATGCCCCCCGCCTTGGTGGCCAAGCGTGTCATTTGTTCCTTGTGCGCCAATTCATCCAGCAGACCCTGTCGCTCCAGTTCCATGCGCTTGCGATCGGTAATGTCCCGAACATTGGCAAAAGTCAGCCGCCTACCGTAGTAATCAAAACCACTAAAGCTCACTTCAACTTCACGGGGCTCGCCATTGGGTAGGCGAAGCAGCCACTCCAGGGTGCCAATACGCCCCCTCTCAAGCGCCGCTAAAACACGGTTTAGCTTTTCAACAGCCTCGAGGCCATCATTTTGCACAACCATCGACAACTCGGTGATCGGCAAACCGACAAGCTCATTCTTGTCGCGCTGAGACAGGCGGGCAAACTGCTCATTACAGGCCTCGATATCGGAACCGGCAAGTACCACTGCTGCCTCTGGCAGGGAGTCAATAAGCTGGCGAAAAGACTTTTTCGACTCGGGGGCAACAACAATTTTGGGGATCAAACCGCCGATTTCCTGGCAGTTTATTAAATAAATCCCCGGCTCACCTTGGTGACTCGGAAGATGCGCCAGTGTTTCCACCAATTCAATATGCCGACCATCCCAGGAATCGCGCAGCGTTTTTCCCGTATAGCTATTCACTATCTCGTCACTGGCGGAGTCGCCCCCACTGCAGCACTGTAGAAAGTCGAGAAAGCCGATATCTTCCTGCTCGACATAGAGTTCATCCAGCATCGAACCGGTCAACATCTCGGCGGGAAAACCCGTCAGCTTTAAAAATGCCGGGTTCACTTGAATTATTTTTCGTGTTGCATCGGCGATGACAGACGGCTGGCCGGCGTCAAAGGCCAATGCCGCAACCGCTGTATTAGCGTCACTCATTTTTTGCATGTTAGCCTCGGCAATATCCGCTTATTGCCCTGCCTGGCATGTTATTAACAACTTCCATCAATGCACCCTTTATCACGAAGATTTCGGCTCAAGAAAACTCATCCGGTTCGCAGCCTTTTTAGCGTCACTTTTACGAAATAAAATCAATGTCGCACCCAGCCCACCGCTATGGCGGGGTGCACTGTGAAAGGCCAGAACCTCACGCAGTTGTGGTAGCCAGTAATTGACACAGCTTTTCAGTAGCGCCGGGTTTTCCCGGTGCTCACCTTTGCCGTGTGTAATCGCACCACAGCGAATATCGTGGGCGACACAATCGCGCACAAAATGCAGGACCTCGATACGCGCTTGCACAACCGTCAGCCGGTGTAAGTCCAAACTCGACTCGACACTATAACGGCCCTGCTTCAAGCGACGAAAAACACCGTGCTGCACGCCATCCTGTTTAAAAGATAATGTATCGAGTGCCTTAACACGGGGCACATGCTCTTCGCCTGGCAGAAAGTCCTCCTCGGCCGCACTCACTTTGACAGCGGCCCTGCGCCGCGACACCAGTGCCGGACTATTTCTATCCACCGGTATTTTCAAGCCATGTCCAATCTGAGTGACGGGTTCAACATCACCGACGAACTCACGAAACAAATTTTTCTCTTCTTCTTCGATCATCGCCCTTCACTCTCACCGTCAACCTATCTCTGCGCACAACGCGGGAATTTTAACAGCCCCCGATTTCAGAAGGTGTGTACTCTCTAACACTTACTCATATTGGCGCCAAAAAAATACCAATATCGTCTCTCACAGCAACACTAAGAGCCGGGGTAAGCCTCATAAATACGGCGAGAACAACCAGCAAAATGCGTCCCGGCTGCGCAACAGCAGCGAGCGCTCATCCAGCTCAGCCAAACTCAGCAGCTGTGCGCCGCCAACCCGCTGATCAAATTCATGCTCCAGCTCTGCGGCCAATTGAGGGTCATATATTTCGACACTGAGCTCATAGTTTAAACGCAGGCTTCGCGAGTCAAGATTCGCCGAACCAATCAATAAATATTGGCCATCCACCAAAAACAACTTGCTGTGATTAAAGGGCGGCGGCTGGTAGAACACCCGAACATTGTAGTACAGCAGCTCCCAAAGCATATTGCGCATCGCCCAGTGTACATAGGGTAGATTGTTTTTCTCCGGTAACACCAGCGTCACAACCACGCCGCGTAGGGCCGCTGTTTGCAGGGCGGCCAGCATTTCTCGCGAAGGTAAAAAATAGGGTGTCATGATGCGAATCGACTCTTTAGCCTGCGCTATCGCCGCCATCAGTACATGGCTAAGTTTATCGAGGTTTATATCTGGCCCATCGACAATCACCCGGCAGCGACTGTCACCACATGCACGAGATTTAGCACTACCGGCCTTCACTGCCCCTCCGCTTGCCAACTGCCAAGTTTGCACAAAGCCAGCGGCAAGCTGGGCGACAATCGGGCCTTGAAACTGAAAGTGGATATCGACGGTCGTTTTTTTGTTCACACCGGGTTTCACGAAGTGCCGGTCGCCCAGGTTCATGCCGCCGGTAAAGGCTATTTGCCCATCCACCAGCAATAATTTTCGGTGATTGCGCAAGTTAAAACCCGGTAATACCGGCATTAAGCCGGGGGGATTAAAGCGTTCGACGCGCACACCGCGACGCCGTAGACGACTGCTAATCCGCGGCCAAGAATAGAGATCACCCATGCCGTCAATAATGACCCGCACCTTGGCACCGCGATCTTGGGCGCCATACAGGGCCTCCGCAAATGCCTCGCCGGAAGCATTACTTTCAAAAATATAGGTGCTTAAATCGACGCTCTCTACAGCCCCATTAATGGCATCTAACATCGCGGGGAAGGCCTGCTCACCATTACGCAATATGGCCACTCGGTTTCCCTCTAACAAGGGTAGGCCCGTGAGTGCATAGGTGGCCCGCATAAGAGGGCTAAATTTGTTGTTCACCTTGCCATAACAGGGTATTTCAGACAGTGGTTCTGCACCCCGTTCAAAGTCGACAAAGCGTCGCTGGTGGGCCCCATCCTTCCACAGCTGTGCCCGGTGACGAACGCGATTAATACCAAACAAAAAATACAGTGCCGGGCCAATAATGGGGAACAACAAACAAACGCCGATCCAACCCATCGCCGCGCGGGGGTCGCGTTTATAGAGTAAGGCGTGCCACATGGTGATCGGCGCGAGGATGAGCGCAAGGGCAATCAGACCATTGACCATCAGCTCGATCCCATTCAAATCACTTAACGCTGTCATCACGCAGGCTGCTCTTGGTTTATAGTAGGCTCCGGTTTTTATAGTCGCGTCAGCTTTGCAGTATGGTAGTGATAAGCAACAATAACAATTCAGCAGGCTGCCCCGATTCAAGCAATGCTCAAGAGCCTATAAAGGTGTATCAATGAACTCGCTACTCTCTTTAGGCAAGCCCGTTGGCGAACTGCTAAAACACAGCGGGCAAACGCTAACCGTTTGTGAACCCTCCACTGCCGGTTTACTATCGGCGGCGCTAGTCTCTGTGCCCGGGGCATCGGCTTATTTCCTCGGTTCCACGGTGGTTTACAGCCTCGAATCTCGGCGTCAGTTTCTCGATATGAGCGATAGCGAAATGCAAGGTATCCGCAGCGCCAGCGAAGAATACGCCCTGCTCTGCGCCCGCAGTATTCATAAAACCCTCGGCGGTATCTGGGCGCTGGCCGAAACCGGTGCCACCGGCCCTACCTCTAACCCTTATAAAGATCCACCGGGCACGGCCTGGTTTGCAGTTACTGGGTCAATAGAAAGAACCCTGCAAATTAAAACTGGCCACAATAATCGCGAAGAGAATATGTGGCAGTTTGCCGAAGCGGCCCTGGGCTTATTGGAACAGTGTATTCGCGAGACGGCAGCCGTCGAAAAAATTTAAAGGAAAATAACTACAGTAAGTGGCGGCGATTTTTTTCCATAATGATTGCAAACAAGTCACTGTTGACCAAGCTAGACAACCAATGCTGCAGCGCAGACAAAGCCTGAGCCTCAAACCAAGGCACATCGGTATTGGCAAATTGTCGAATAAAGGGGAAGATGGCAATATCGACGTAGCTCACTTGCCGCCCGAGTAAATACGCATCGCCATGCAGCTGCGCATTTAAGGTCTGTAAAAAAACCATGCCGCTATCGCGCGCCTCCAAACTATTGCCGCCGGGGAAACGCTGGGGATATTTATAGCGATCGAGAGCCGCTTTAAAACTGCTGTCATTTTCAGTAATGAGAGACTGACTAAGGGACCGTGAATCCGGTAGCCAATGACCCGGATCATCTTGGCCAAGCGCCCAGTTCATAATATCCAAACTTTCGTCGAGCACCTCGCCCAACGGCAACTGCAATACCGGCACCGAGCCCTTTGGCGATAACGCCAGCATTGCCGCAGGTTTTGCTTTTAATTCAACTTCAACAATCTCGCACTGCACACCGGCTTGATACAAGGCCATGCGAGCCCGCATCGCATAGGGGCAGCGCCGGAAACTGTAGAGCACGGGGTACTGGCGAATGGTATCTGTGCTCATCACTCGGCAACCGGTATTTTTCTTATCGATAAAAAAACCCCAAGATAAAAGTAAACAACCACTTTCAGCTCGGGGCTACACATCGCGCTAACTAGCGACTTAAGTGACGAATTAAGTACTACAGGTCGTAAAAACCCTTGCCTTCCTTCGCCAGCTTCGCCAGTAGTGGTGCCGGCTGCCAGTAGTGGTCGCCGCACTGCTTGGCGTACTTGGCATAGGCATCGACGATATTTTGCAGGCCAATTTGATCGGCCCAAAACATCGGGCCACCTTTATAACCAGGGAAACCGTAGCCGTTAATCCAGATAATATCGATATCCAGTGGCCGCGCGGCAATGCCCTCTTCGAGAATCTTTGCGCCTTCGTTAATCATTGGGTAGAGGCAGCGCTCGAGAATTTCCTGATCGCTAATGTCACGCTGCTCAATGCCCGCATCTTTTGCACACTCGGCAATTAACGCTTTAACAATGGGGTCGGGAATCGGCGTGCGGCCATCTTCGTATTTATAAACACCGGCATTGGTTTTTTGTCCGTGGCGGCCCATCTCAACCACTTTGTCGATCCACACCGAGTCACGTTTTTCCACCTTGCCGGCCTTGCGGCGCTCTTCGCGCACCTTGTAACCGACATCGAGGCCAGCCATATCGGCCATGGTGAAAGCGCCCATCGGGAAGCCGAAATCAAACAGTACTTTATCGACCTGCTCCGGGCTGGCGCCCTCTTCCACCAGAAAGGCAGATTCACGGGTGCGCTGGTGCAGCATGCGGTTGCCAACAAAGCCATCACAAACACCCACCATCGCGCCAATCTTTCCGATGCGCTTAGACAAACTCATTACCGTGGCAATCACATCATCGGCCGTTTTTTCACCACGTACATTTTCCAGCAGACGCATGACGTTGGCTGGGCTGAAAAAATGCATACCGATCACGTCCTGTGGTCGGCCAGTAACACCGGCAATTTCATCGACATCGAGGGTTGAGGTATTGCTCGCCAGAATGGCGCCGGGGCGACAAACGCTGTCGAGCTTTTTAAACACCTCCTTTTTAACATCCATATTTTCGAACACCGCTTCAATCACCATATCGACATCTTTAATATCGTCATAGGACAAGGTCGGCTCGATCAACGCCATCCGCGTCTCGACATCGGCCATGCTAATGCGGCCTTTTTTGGCGGTGTTTTCATAGTTCTTACGAATTAAGGCAATGCCTTTATCAAGAAATTCCTGCTTCATTTCCAGCAATTTAACCGGGATACCGGCATTCGCGAAGTTCATCGCAATACCACCACCCATGGTGCCGGCACCCACTACAGCGGCGCAGTTGATGTCACGCTTTTGGGTGTCCCTGGCCAAGCCGGGTACTTTGGCCACTTCGCGCTCGGCAAAGAAAATATGGCGTTGGGCGGCAGACTCCGATGAGGTCATCAACTCCATAAACAGCGTTTCTTCACGGGCCATGCCTTCGTCGAAGGGTAATTCAAAGGCGGCGCGAATCGATTGAATAATATGGAAAGGCGCAAGAAAACCACGCTGTTTGCGGGCAATACTTTTCTCGAAGTTATCGAACACGTCAGAACCTGCGGCCTCGGGGGTAATATCTCGAATAGCGCGGGGGCCAGCACCGTCGGCAAGAAGCTTTTCAGCATAGGCAATGCCCGCAGCTTCGAGATCACCCTCAACAATTTCGTCAACAATACCCAGCGCCAACGCCTTAGCTGCCGGCACATGGCCACCGCCAACGATCAGCTCCAGTGCGGCTTGTGCACCCACTAAACGCGGCAAACGTTGAGTGCCACCGGCACCGGGTAATAAACCTAAGTGCACTTCGGGCAAGCCGACTTTGGCCGAGGCCAGCGCGATACGGTAGTGACAACCCAGTGCGACTTCCAAGCCACCACCCAAGGCGGTACCGTGAATCGCCGCAACGATGGGCTTGGCCGCCGTTTCCATTTTGCCAATCACCGGCACTAAACCCGGCTCGCCCATACCTTTAGCGAATTCATTAATATCGGCACCGGCAATAAAAGTTCTACCCTCGCAAATCAGCACCATCGCTTTAACGCTGTCATCGGCGAGGCCCTGTTCAACACAGGCTTTTAAACCCGCGCGTACCGATTGATTGAGTGCGTTTACGGGAGGGTTGTTGACTTTAATCAGGCCTATGGCGCCCTGCTTTGAAAAACTCACGGTATCGGACATAATATTTCCTTATTGTTCGCTGGAATTGAGGGTGTAAATAACCAAGATTACTTGGCTAAGTGTTCTTTTAAAGCCGTAATATAATCTTCTGCGTGGCGATGGCTGGCAACAATATCCAGCAGGCTCTGGCCCTGGGAATTGGTGGCATTGATATTTCTTTTTGCCGCCGTAAAGAAGCCTAAAAAGGTCACAAAGTTTTCCACCCTCATGCCGCGATAGGCCTTTTCTAGCACGTGAAAATCGCCATCGACGCCTTGCGGTGCCTCGTAATCTAAAAAAGTCTTGATGCGTTCATCATCAAATATTTCACCAAGTACTTTTTGCTTATCTTTTTTTAACGCCATAATCGTTCCTATCCCACTATTCTTTATTTACCACATTGCTCGTTAAGCACTCACTCGTCAAAGCAATGCCTCTAATTTTTTCAGCAGCACTTCATTCACCTGCTGCGGATTGGCCTGACCCTTTGAAGCCTTCATAATTTGACCGACAAAGTAGCCGAGCATTTTCGGCCGCTTGGCCTCATCGGCATTGCGGTAATTGTCGACTTGCTTAGTGCTATTGGCAATCACCGTATCGACCATGCCCTCGATAGCACCGCTATCGGATACCTGCTTCAAGCCACGCGCCTCGATAATGGCATCGGGTTCACCCTCGCCACCCCACATGGCAGTAAATACTTCCCGCGCCATTTTATTGGAAATGGTTTTATCGATAATGCGCGCTATTAAAGCCGCCAGCTGCTCGGCACTGACCGGGCAGTGTTGTATCAATTGCTCTTCACTATTTAAGCGTGCGGCCAATTCACCCGTCACCCAGTTGGCCGCCAGTTTCGCGTCGCCACAATGGCTCGCCACTGTTTCAAAATAGGCCGCCGTCGATGGCTCATCGCAGAGCACGCTCGCGTCGTAGGCCGATAACCCAAAGCTGTCGACAAAGCGTGCGCGCCGGGCCTCGGGCAATTCTGGCAACGTTGCCCGCACGGCATCAACATAGGCCTGGTCGACTTCTACCGGCAGTAAATCCGGGCAGGGAAAGTAGCGATAATCGTTGGCCTCCTCCTTACTGCGCATCGAGCGGGCGGTATGGGTATCGCCATCGTAGAGCCGGGTTTCCTGCTTCACCTTGCCGCCGTCTTCGATCAAATCAATCTGGCGCTCCACTTCCTGAACAATGGCGCGCTCCATAAAACGGAAGGAGTTGAGATTTTTTGTTTCCGTGCGCGTACCCAGCTCTTCGCCTTTTTTACGCACCGAAACATTGACGTCGAAACGCATCGAACCCTGGGCCATTTCACCGTCGCAAATACCAATGGACACCACCAGTGCGTGGAGTTTTTTGGCGAAGGCAACGGCCTCTTCGGGGCTGTTCATATCGGGTTCGGAAACGATTTCAATCAGCGGCGTACCGGCGCGATTGAGGTCGATACCCGACATGCCGTGAAAGTCCTCATGCAGGGATTTACCCGCATCTTCCTCGAGGTGGGCGTGGTGAATGCGCACGGTTTTAGTACTGCCATCGCCGAGCTGAATATCCACCGTTCCCGCCAGCACAATGGGCCTGTCGAGCTGGGTGGTTTGATAGCCCTTGGGCAGGTCGGGGTAAAAATAGTTTTTCCGATCGAAGGATGAAATCAGGCCGATCTCGGCATCAATGGCGACGCCGAACATCACGGCCATGCGCACCGCCTCGGCATTGAGCACCGGTAGGGTGCCGGGCATCGCCAAATCAATGGCGCAGGCCTGGGTATTGGGCGCGGCACCAAACTCGGTGCTGGCGCCGGAAAAAATCTTGGTCTTGGTGGCGAGCTGGGTGTGGACTTCCAGCCCGATAACGGTTTCCCATGTCATGCTGTCCGTACTCCTTAATCGATGCCGGGGGCGCAGCGTGAATGCCAATCGCTGACTTGTTGATAGCGGTGGGCGACATTAAGCATCCCCCCCTCGTCAAAATAGTTGCCAATAAGTTGCAGGCCAACGGGCTTGTCGTCGACCAAACCGCAGGGCAAGGACATCCCGGGCAGGCCCGCTAGGTTGGTGGCAATGGTGTAAATATCTTCGAGGTACATCGCGACCGGGTCGTCACTCTTGGCGCCAAACGCAAAGGCGGGGTTGGCACAGGTCGGGCCGGCGATCATGTCGACGTCTTTAAAGGCGCTGACAAAATCCTCTTTAATCAAGCGCCGCACCTGCATGGCTTTATTGTAGTAGGCATCGTAATAGCCCGCCGACAGGCAATAGGCGCCGATCAAAATACGCCGTTTAACCTCTTCACCAAAGCCTTCGGAGCGACTGCGCATATACATATCACGCAGGTCGACCGGGTTTTCACAGCGATAACCATAGCGTGAACCGTCAAAGCGGGATAGGTTCGCCGAGGCCTCCGCCGGGGCAATCACATAGTAGGCCGGTACCGAGAGGTGGGAGTGGGGCAAACTGATGGTCTTGAGTTTAGCGCCCTGCTTTTCCAGCTCGGCCAGCGCATCGCGCGTCGCCTGCTCAATGGCGGGGTTCAAACCCTCACCAAAATACTCTGCGGGCACACCGATGGTCATGCCGGCGATGTCCTGCTGTAAGCCCGCGCAATAATCGGGGACCTCTTGTTCAATCGAGGTCGAGTCCCGGCGGTCAAAGCCCGCCATCTGATTGAGCATTAGCGCGAGGTCTTCGGCACTGCGCGCCATCGGACCACCCTGATCGAGGCTCGAAGCAAAGGCAATCATACCCCAGCGCGAGACGCGCCCGTAAGTCGGTTTTAAACCGCTGATACCACACAGGGCAGCGGGCTGACGGATGGAGCCACCGGTATCGGTCGCGGTGGCTGCCGGCGTCAGCCGTGCCGCAACGGCCGCCGCCGAGCCCCCCGAGGAGCCACCGGGTACACAATCGGTATTCCAGGGGTTTTTCACCGGGCCGTAATAACTGGTTTCATTGGATGAGCCCATCGCAAACTCATCCATATTAGTTTTACCCAAGACCACTACGCCGGCAGCGGCAAGGTTTTCAACCACTGTCGCGTTATAGGGCGGCACAAAGTTATCGAGCATTTTGGAGCCACAACTGGTGCGCACACCGTCGGTGCAAAAGATATCTTTGTGGGCGATGGGTACACCACAGAGCGCCGGGGCATTACCCGCGGCCAGTAGCTTATCGGCCGCCGCGGCTTGGGCGAGCGCGCGCTCTTCGGTAATGGTAATAAAGCTATTGTAATTGCCATCGAGCCGCTGAATGCGGGCCAGAAAATGTTGTGTCACTTCGACGCTTGAAAATTTACCCGCGATGAGTCCCGCGCTTAATTCGGCCAGGGTTAGGTTGTGCATCCTGTTTCCTCAGACTGTCTCCACAGAGACCGTATTTGATTGACGACCCAACACTCAGTACTTCGCTCACGAGTGTCGTGCCTATGCTATATAAGTGGTGGTAGCGCTGGGCCCACAGACAGCGCTATGGGCTCAATGTATGCAGCGGCTTTATTCGATGACTTTCGGCACCAGATAGAGGCCATCCTCAGTAGCGGGGGCGACCGCTTGGAAGGCATCCCGTTGGTTGCCCTCACTCACCTCATCGCGACGCAAGCGCTGCCGAGCACCCAGGGGGTTGGCCAAGGGCTCAATATTCGCGGTATCGACGGCCTGGAGTTGGTCGACCAGTGCCAGTACTTCGTTAATACTTTTCGCACTCGCCAGCGCATTTTCATCGGAGATATGAATGCGTGCCAGCTCGCCAAGTTTTTCAATGTCAGATCTATCGATGGACATGGTAGGGCAGCCATCCTCGGAGTGTCTTAAAGGCCGCGTAAGGTACCATATTTACACCTTGCCCTAAATCCCTGCCATTGTTACAGTTTCGCCAGTTTTGACCGGCACCAAATCCCGTACCAATCATGCACCATGAGCGCCACATCCGACGCGCGCTTTTATGAGGAAAGATTCACCACTATGTTAAAGCGCTTACGCGGGATGTTTTCCAACGATCTGTCCATCGACCTGGGCACGGCCAACACACTGATTTACATTAACGGCAAGGGCATTGTTCTCAATGAGCCCTCGGTAGTAGCGATTCGTCATCACCACGGACAAAAAACCGTTGAAGCGGTGGGTGTTGAAGCCAAGCGCATGCTCGGTCGCACCCCCGGTAATATCAGCGCCATTCGCCCCCTCAAAGATGGCGTGATTGCCGACTTCCAGGTCACCGAAAAAATGCTCCAGCACTTTATTAAGAAGGTGCACGCCCACAGCCTGATCCCCCCCAGCCCTCGCGTGCTGGTTTGCGTACCCTGTCTCGCCACCGAGGTTGAAAAGCGCGCCATCCGAGAATCCACCGAGGGCGCCGGTGCGCGCGTCGTCCATCTCATAGAAGAACCCATGGCCGCCGCCATTGGTGCCGGCCTACCGGTAGAGGAAGCCTGTGGCTCGATGGTAGTCGATATCGGGGGTGGCACCACGGAGATCGCCATCCTCTCCCTCAACGGTGTGGTCTACTCCGACTCCATCCGCATGGGCGGCGATCGCTTCGACGAGGCGATCACCAACTACGTACGCCGCCGCTACGGCTCGGTGATCGGTGACGCCACCGCCGAGCGCATCAAAATGGAAGTTGGCAGCGCCTACCCCGGCACCGAGGTCAGTGAAATTGACGTCCGTGGCCGCAATCTCGCCGAGGGTGTACCCAAGCAATTCACGCTCAATAGCGACGAAATTCTCGAATCCATTCAAGAGCCCTTGGCCGCCATCGTCCAGGGCGTAAAGCGAGTACTCGAGCAATCCCCCCCCGAGCTGGCCTCCGATATTGCCGAGACCGGCATCGTACTCACTGGCGGCGGCGCCCTACTCAAGGGCCTCGACCAGCTACTGACTCATGAAACAGGCCTGCCGGTGATTGTCGCCGACGACCCTCTGACCTGTGTGGCACGGGGCGGCGGCAAGGCACTGACCATGATGGACAAGCGCCATCTCGACATTATGTCCCTCTAAACCGGCGCTGCTGAGCTAAACCCACTGGGCTGAGACCATCAAAAACCTCTTTACACAAAGCGCCTCACCCCAGCGCATGCTGACCCTGGCGCTAGCTGCGCTGACCCTGATCGCTCTCGACTCCTTTACCCCTTGGTTGCGCCCAGCCCACGTCTGGCTCGAGCCGATAGTCCAACCCTTTCAATGGGCCTCCACCCTGCCCATGCGCTGGCGTGAGTGGAATGATGAGTCGCTGGAAAGCCGCGCGGTGATTATTGCCAACAATGACAAGCTGGAAACCGAAATCCTGGTCTACAAAGCCCAGCTGCAGCGCATGGCTGAGCTATCGGCGCAAAACCAGCAGCTGAAAAGTCTACTCAATGGTGCCGAATTACTGAAAAACAGCGTCCTCGTCGCCGAGTTGGTGGGTATTTCACCCGACCCCTTCCACCACGCCATCACCATCAATCGCGGCGCCGCTGACAATATTCGCCAGGGCCTCGCGGTGATCGATGGCGAGGGGCTAATGGGCCAGGTCACCGAAGTTTTCGAACACCACAGCCGGGTGCTGCTGATTACCGATGCCCGTCATGCCCTGCCAATTTACAACCTACGCAATAATATGCGCGGTATTATCGAGGGCAGTGGCGACTTCCAGCGCCTGCGCCTGCGCCACGTCTCACCAACTCAGGACATTCAGGTCGGCGACACGCTGCTGAGCTCCGGCCTCGGCGAGCGCTTTCCCTCCGGCTACCCGGTCGGCACCGTCAGCGCCATTGACAAGGACCCCGGCCAAGCCTTTATCGAGGTCAGTGTCACCCCCGCCGCCAAGGTTGACCGCAGCCTGCTCTTACTCGTGGTGTTTTCGGCGGTCGAAGCCCTCGACAATTACCCACAAACCGAGTCGGCACCGAAAAACACTGGACTCAGCAATGCCACGGGGCAATAGCCCCCTACCGCTGACGGCTATTTGCCTCAGCCTAATTGGCGCCCTGTTTCTTTACAGCCTGCCACTGCATGGCGACCTGGCATTTTGGCGCCCCCCCTTTGTGCTACTCATTGCCGTCTATTGGCTACTCATCCAACCCCAGCACGTAGGCATCACCTTTGTCTGGCTCACCGGCCTACTGCTCGACCTGCTCTATGGCAATGTTATTGGTCAAAACGCACTGGCCATGTCAGTCACCGCTTATCTGCTAAAAACCCAGGAATACCGCGTACGCCAGTTGAGCCTGCCCTTTCAGTGCCTGGCCGCGCTATTTATCGTACTTATCTACCAAACACTATGGGTCAGTACTCGACTGATCTCGGAGGATATCAGCCTCGGTTGGCGCGTCTTTTATCCGGCGCTGAGCAGCGCCTTAATATGGCCCCTACTGGCGGGCACGCTGTACAGGCTGCATCGTCTCTTTCATTGAAAACCCTGCACTTTTGAGACTATGGAAAAACCCTTGACCGATATTGACCTTATTCTCGCCTCCGCCTCGCCCCGTCGCGCCGAGCTACTGCGACAAGTTGGCGCGCGCTTTACCATCCACCCCGCCGACATCGATGAAAGCCAATACCCGGCTGAAAGCGCAGAAATTTACGTACAGCGGATGGCCCGCGAAAAAGCAGAAACGGTGGCCCACCAAGAGCGGCGACATCAGCTACCCGTGCTCGGCGCCGATACCACGGTAGTGCTCGACCAGCAGGTTTTTGCCAAGCCCGCCGACAAGCGCGCCGCAATTGCCACATTGCGGGCTTTGTCAGGGCGCAGCCATAGGGTATTATCCGCCATTGCGGTGGTTGCCGATGGCCGAACAGAGCTCCGTTTATCCGAGACCTCGGTGCGTTTTCGAGAAATAACAGAACAAGAATACGAACGCTACTGGTCGACAGGTGAACCGCTCGGGAAAGCCGGCGCCTATGCCATACAAGGCTTCGCGGCCGTATTTGTAGAGTCGATTACGGGTAGCTATTCCGGAGTCGTTGGCCTGCCGCTTATGCAAACGTTTGAGTTATTTGAACGTTTTAATATCGCCTGTTGGAACGCACGATGAAAGCAGAAATACTGGTCAATATCACGCCGTCGGAAACCCGTGTCGCCCGCATAGAAGAGGGCATACTGGTCGACATTGCCATCGAGAGAGTCGGCAATCGCAGTTTAGTGGGCAATATTTACAATGGCAAAGTCGTTCGCGTTATGCCCGGTATGCAGGCCGCCTTTGTCGAAATTGGCCTCGACAAGGCCGGCTTCATCCACGCCAACGACATTATGCCAAGCGCCGCCCCCGGTGGCACTGCTCACTCGGGCGAGACACCGGATATCCGCCAGCTCTTGCGCGAGGGTCAGGTGCTACCCGTGCAAGTCATTAAAGAGCCGATCAGCAGTAAGGGCGCGCGCCTTTCCACCCACTTATCGGTGTCTTCGCGCTACCTGGTATATATGCCCGGCGTCGATCATGTTGGCATCTCCCAACGCATCGAAAAAGAAGACGAAAGGGAGCGCCTGCGCACCCAGCTCGACCTCGCCGTCGAGGCCGGTGGCATGAAGGAGGAGGGCGGTGGCTATATTATTCGCACCGTTGCCGATGGTGTCGAGGAAGACGAGTTCCGCACCGACGTCGACTACCTGCATCGCCTGTGGGGCCTGGTGAAAGATAAAATGACCCGCCTACCCGCGCGCACCTGTATTTATCACGACCTGCCCCTATCGCTGCGCGTGATGCGCGATGTCGCGGCGGAGGAGGTTGCGAGGATTCGCGTCGACTCCATCGACATCCACAAACAAATGTGTCGCTTTACCGAAAGCTTCAGCCCGGAAATGCTCGCCAAGCTCGAGCACTACCAGGAGCAACGTCCGATTTTCAGCCTCTTTGGCGTCGAGGACGAGATCGATAAATCCCTGGAACGCAAGGTCAAACTGAAGTCCGGTGGTTATCTGATTTTCGACCAAACCGAGGCCATGACCACCATCGATGTCAATACCGGCGGTTTTGTTGGTCACCGCAACCTCAGTGAAACCATCTATACCACCAACCTTGAGGCGGCCGGCGCCATCGCCCGACAGCTGCGCCTGCGCAATCTCGGTGGCATTATCATCCTCGATTTTATCGATATGAAAGATCCCGAACACCGCCGTCAGGTCTTGCGCCGCCTCGAGAAGGAATTGGAACTCGATCACGTCAAGATGAAGGTCACCGGCGTCTCGGAACTGGGCCTGGTGGAAATGACCCGCAAGCGCACCAGCGAAAGCCTACAGCGTATGCTCTGTGAACCCTGTGAAAACTGCCAGGGGCGTGGTTTTTTAAAATCGGTGGAAACCACCTCCTTTTCCATCCTCCGCGAAATCGTCAACCACAGCGGTGCCGAGAACGCCAAAAAACGATTGGTTCTGGCTGCACCCGCCGTCATTGAGCGCATCCTCGACCAAGAGTCCGCCTATCTTAGCGCCGCCGAGCAGGAAATTAACTGCCCTATCGAGCTGCGCACCGAGGGCAGCTACTCCCAGGAGCAGTACGACATTATTACTGTTTAAGCGACTGTTGACGCAGATTGGTAAGCGCCGTTTTTCAGCAGCCCGTTTAGGAGCCAGCGATATTGGATGTTGCCGCAGCATTAAAGCGTAGTGCCCGCTACGCCTGGACTACTCTCGCCTTTTTCATTATTAGCTATGCCCTACTGGTCGTTATCGGGCGTCAGCTGCTACCCGTACTCGAACAACGCCAGGAACAGATCGAGCAGATACTGTCCGAGCGACTCGCCATGGACATCACCACGGAACACTTGAGCGCTAGCTGGACGCGCTTTACACCCCGGCTGCAAGCCGATAACTTACGGATTGGCGCCGTCGGCGCCGAGCCCGCCATCAGCATCAGCAGTATCCAGTCCGAATTTGACATCCTCAGCAGTCTCTTCAATGCGGGAATTATCTGGAACGACTTGCGTCTCGGCGCGGTCAAATTTGCCCTGCATGAAGATGCCCATGGTCAATGGTCGCTTGGCAACTTTCCCCTATCAAGCCCCAACGCTGACAGCAATAGTGGCGCACAGCTGGAAATCCTTGGCAACATCCTCCGGCTCAGCAGCCACATTGGCATCGAACAGCTCGCCATCGGCATCCACTTTTTCGACGGCACCACGACGACCCTGTATGGCGACGACATTCGGGTCGAGCGCAGTGGCGATTTTCATCGCGCTCAAGCCAAGCTCTCCCTTGATCAGGAAGAAGACAGAGCCGAACTGGTGCTGGAAGGTCGGGGCGACCCTAAAAACTGGCAAGACTTCGATGGCAAGGCCTACATTCACTTTAGCCGTATCAATTTACGCAAAGCCCTGGGCCTTATATTGCGCCGCTGGCAGCCCTTTGCGACGCTAGCCGAAGCGGCGGAATCCAACACCCGGCTCGATGCTGAATTATGGATCAGCGCCCTGCAACCCGGTCACTTTGAGTTGCAGGGCAAAGTGCGGGCCGACGAAATCCCCCTCAACTGGCGTGCCGATCTGGCGCCCATTAAAAACCTCGACACCGACCTCAGTGGTTGGTTTAGCAGCAGCGACAACCATTGGGGCCTGCAGGCCCAAAACCTGCATTTCGACTGGGGGGAAGCCATCATTCAGCCTCTCAATCTCAGTATTCAACAGGGTCTCGGTGAACACTGGCATAACATCAGCCTCGCCGCTGACCACATTAATCTTGCGACACTGAAGCACAGCTTGGTGGAAACCCGAATGGCGGGCGATGCCCTGGCAGAGCTGCTCGACACCTTGCAGCCCTCCGGCACACTACGCGGTGTGCGGCTCTCCCTCGACCTAAAAAAATCCCAGCCCCTGCGTCAATTCAGTGCCCGCATTGAACAACTGAGCCTCGACTCGTGGCACCACAGCCCCGCCACGCGCGGACTCAGCGGTTATTTACACTGGCAGGGCGATAGCGGCTATTTCGACATCGATAGCGGTGATGACTTTGCCATGCACTACCCCGGTGTCTATGCGCAATTTATGCACTATGGCGCCACTCGAGGCCGCATCAATATCGCCTGGACAGATGCCGATGCCAGCCTACAAATCGCCGGTGGACCGATTGATATTCGCAGTCGTGAGGGTCAGATTCGCGCCTATCTCAGCCTCGATATACCGACCGGCAATAACGGCCGTGAACCCGAGATGGTGCTCCAAGCCGGCATCAAAAACAGTCACTCGCGCTATCGCAACAACTACCTACCGGCCATCCTCGACCCCGGCTTACTGAGCTGGCTCGAGCGCTCGGTAGGCGCTGCCGATATTAGCGAGGCTGGGTTTATCTGGCGCGGCTCACTCAATGGTGACAGCCACCGCCAGCGCAGTATTCAATTCTTCGCCGAGCTGGCTAACGCTGAGCTCGACTACGCTCCGCCATGGCCCCGTTTGAGTGAGGCTGCCGCACTCATCAATGTCGACGACTCGCACTTCGAGGGCATTCTTAAGGCCGGTAAACTCGGCAACACCCCCGCACAGGCAACTATCGAAAACGTCCTTGTCAGCACCCTCCCCGGCGCCCTGCTGTCGGTCAAAGCCACTATCAGCACGCCCTTAAATACGGCGACCGATATCCTCCTAACGTCTCCCCTCGCCTCTAAGGTGTCAGCCCTGGAAGACTGGAAAATCGGCGGCCACGCCAGCGCCAAGCTGGACCTTGCCATTCCCCTCTCGAAAACCCGCCAGGGCGAGTCCTATCGTGTGACGGCCAATATTGAGCGCGGAGAAATGCAGCTGCGTACTTTCCAGCCCATCACTTTCAGCGCGCTAAGGGGTACCATTGCCTATAACGACCACGATGGCCTACACGCCTCCGGGCTCAGCGCCACACTACTGGGGCAGGCCTTAACGGCGGATATCAGCACCTCCGATGGCCCGTTAAAGATAACGACCGCTGGGCGCATCGACCTATCAACAGCCCCCGCTTGGCAGCCCCTATTCACCGAAAACATCAGCGGAACAGCTCGCTACAGCGCCAGCTTTTACGGCCCCACCGACGACGCGCCCGCCACGCTGAGCCTGCGTTCCGACCTGCAAGGCCTTGCCATTGACCTGCCCCAGCCGCTAGTAAAAGCGGCGAGCCAAACATCGCCACTGGCAGCGTCCCTACAATTTCGCGACAACGATCTGCTGATCGAGGCCAGCACCGAGCAGCTCAAGGCCGAATTGCATATTGCTAACCGCCAACTCACCCGTGGCCACATTACCCTCGGCAACAGAGAAGAGACTGCCGCGCAAAGCCTCAGTGCAAAATTTAGCGCCACGGCCAATCATCAAGGACTACTGATTAGTGGCCACACACCGCTGTTCCGGCTGGATGATTGGCTCGAGACACTAGAAGTGGAGACGAACTCGGCGCAGGGTGGGCTCTCAGTCGATTTCCCCATTCGCGCTCGGGTCGCCATTGACCAGGTCAGCGCCGCGGGGTTTGAGTTAGCGGCGGTGACGGTCGATGCCCTATACAGTCAGCAGCTGTGGAATATTCAGCTTGATAGCCCCAGCCTTGCCGGTCATCTGCAAGTCCCCGCTGACCGAGACCAGGCCATCGTGGCACGACTCAACTACCTCACCCTGCCCAAGCCCGAGCTCGGCAGCGGGCAGAGCCTGCTCAATGACCTCGACCCCCGCACCTTGCCGGCACTGGACTTTGCCACCGAGGGCCTGCGTATCGGCGACAATGAGCTCGGCAGCCTGGCCTTTGTTATGCAAGCCGATGAACAGGGTGTGAGCATCGACCACATCGTCGCCGAGATCACCGGTATCACTATCGCCAAGAGCCCCGGCGGTGATGGCGCCCAACTTGTCTGGCGCCGCATTAATGGCCAGCACCACAGCCACTTTAGCGGCGCCCTACTCAGCGATGATCTCGGTAGTGTACTCAAAGCCTGGGGCATGCCGGTGATACTCTCTACCGATCGCGCGGTCTTCCTCAGCGATTTAAGCTGGCAGGGCAAGCCCTGGGACCTTACGGCCAATACTCTGGACGGGCATATTGCTCTCAGCTTCAAACAGGGACAATTCTTTCAGGCACCGGGTACCACCACCAACGCCCTGCTAAAGGTGATTGGTTTAATCAATTTCGATACCTGGCTGCGCCGCCTGAAGTTTGATTTTTCCGACCTCTTTGCCAAGGGGGTTCACTTCGACCGGCTCGAGGGTGGCCTCGCCTTTGAGCAGGCCTTGGTACGCTTTGACGAACCCGTTGTGGTGACCCTGCCCTCGGGTAAAATGCGCCTGCTGGGGCACACCAATTTGGTAGAGGAAAGTATCGATGGCCACTTAATTGCCACGCTGCCGATCGCTACCAACCTGCCCTGGATAGTGGCGCTTGCCGGCGGGCTGCCCGCCGCCGCCGGGGTCTATATCACCAGCAAGTTATTTGAAAAGCAGGTCGACCGCATCTCCAGTATCAGCTACAGAATCAAGGGCGACCTCGACAACCCCAGGCTCGAGGTCGAGCGTATTTTCAGCGATAAAAGCGAGTAGCACCGGACGCCCCGTGCTACCTCCATCCAGCGCAAATAACATAGGACTGGCCATGGCCAAGATTGCCGCCATTCAATTAAAAAGCTCGGGGCAACCGAAAGCGAACCTCGATGCCGCCGCCCACGTTATCGGCGCGGCGGCCCGTGCCGGTGCTCAGCTGGTAGTGCTGCCCGAGCACTTCGTTTACTACAACGTGCGCGATACCCAGGCCGTTGCCAAAGCGGAGGCCGCCAAGGGCCTGGCGCGACAGTTCTTTGCCGAGCAGGCTAAACAACACGACCTATGGCTGGTCGCCGGCACATTACCGCTGTTTGCTGAGCCAGGGGCAGTAAAGTCACCCGAAGCCGAGGGCACGGCCAAACCCTACGCCACCTCCCTACTCTACAATGCCGCCGGCCACGAGGTCGCCGCCTACCGGAAAATCCACCTCTTCGATGTCAAGGTCCAAAAAACCGGTAAACGCTACTGCGAATCCGATCGCTATCACCACGGCTCCGACCCAGTGGTGGCACCCAGCCCTTGCGGCAAGATCGGCATGAGTGTCTGCTATGACCTGCGCTTTGCCGAGCTGTATCGCCAACTCACCGCCCAGGGCGCCGAAATACTGGTCGCGCCTTCAGCCTTTACCGCCGCCACCGGGCAGGCCCACTGGCAACTGTTACTGCGCGCCCGCGCGGTGGAAAACCTCAGCTATGTGGTCGGTGCCAACCTCTGCCACCGCGATCACCCGAAAAAACCTACCTGGGGCGGCTCCGCCATTATCGACCCCTGGGGTGAGGTACTGGCCGAAATGGATAGCGAAGAGGGTTTTATCATTGCCGACATCGACCTCGCTCGCGTTAAAGAGCTGCGCCAGAATATGCCGGTGCTGGAACATCACCGCCTGCCCTAATCTCTCTGCGTCACCAGCCCAGCGCCGCGCCCGGGACTTTGCATTGATCTGTGACAAAGACCCTGAGAACGCGCTACTATCGGTTCTTGGCTCGCGAATCGTTACTGCGGCCCTTACTTTGACACGCGATACTTGAAAGGAAGACCGACCATGAATCAACCAACCCACCCTGCAGGGATTGAAAAACAAAGCTCGATACTGGCGACCAATAAGGTCATCCGCAACACCTATATTTTGCTGTCGATGACCCTGCTCTTTAGCGCCGCCACCGCCGGCATTTCGATGACACTGAACCTACCCCACCCCGGCTTTATCATCACCCTGGTGGGCTATTTTGGTCTGTTATTTTTAACCACAAAATTTCGCAATAGCTCACTCGGCATCGTCTGTGTGTTTGCCCTAACGGGTTTTATGGGCCTCACCCTCGGCCCCATCATCAATAGATATCTCGGCCTGCCCAACGGCACCGAGCTGGTGATGAATGCCCTCGGCGCCACCGCTATTACCTTTGTCAGCCTGTCTTTCTACGCCCTCAGCTCACGCAAAGACTTTAGCTTTCTGGGCGGCTTTATTATGGTTGGCGTTATCGTTGCCTTCCTCGCCGGCATCGGCGCTTACTTCCTCGAAATGCAGGGCCTGTCGTTGATTGTCTCGGCGATGTTCGTGATCTTAATGTCGGCAATGATTCTCTGGCAGACCAGCCAAATCATTAACGGCGGCGAGACCAACTATATTATGGCCACCGTGACCCTCTACATCGCCATCTACAACCTGTTCACTAGCCTCCTGCACCTAATGGGCGTGCTTAACGACGACTAAGCCCCAGCCCTGACCCAAGAGGCCAGGCACAAAAAAGCCCTGTCCACCCGAATTCTTTCAGGGGGCAGGGCTTTTTTGTGAGCGTATTGTTTAGCGCGCGGTGTTAACTCAGACTGTCTCTGATTTCCGCCGCCGTGGCCGGCTCTCCCCCGGCAGCACGTATCGCTTTTACCGCCTCTTCGACCCATTGCACATTGGTTTTCGATGATTGAAAGGGCGCGTCCTCCAGCCCCACCCGCACATGACCACCGAGCTCAACAATCTTAGGAATCAGGGGGATGGTATTAATATCCAGGCCTGCCACCATCCACGGTGCACCGGGTGCCTCCTCGGCCATCAGTTTTGCCAATGCCTCAATGGCCCACTCTCGGGGCGGGAAGCAGAAGGTAAAGCCGTCGGATAACATAAAGCGGTAGACCGGTGTCTGCATCCCCTCCACAGCCTTGTAGAGTTTGGCTCCCTCGCGCACGAAACCCGGCTCATAACAGGCGTAAGAGGGGCGCCAACCATATTCTGCCGCCATCTCCGCGCTGGCCCGCAATACCCCCGGCGGATTGCTGTACACATCGCCATCATTACCAAATAGATTGACCCCCTTCATCGCGAAGTTACACGAACCCGGATCCAAAATACCCCACTCCAAGACCCCGCGACGACACAGCTCGTTGGTGGTGCGATTGCGTACTTGCGCATCGTCGCCCATCGGCATCGCCACCGATGAAGGGTAGACGATGGCATCCACCTGCTCGCGTATGCCCTCGATAAAGGCCTGGCAAATGTCGACATCGGCATTTTGCTTACCGGTATTGGGGTCTAAACTGTGAGCGTGGAGAATCGCCGCACCGGCATTGCTACAGTCGATTCCCTCACGGATAATTTCCTCCGCAGTCACCGGGATATTGGGCTGCAGGGCACGGGTCCAGGCTCCGTTCATGGCGACTTCCAACCAAACTTTATTACTCATTCCATCTTTCTCCTTATTATTGAATAAACGCGATAAGTCGGCGCGACCGAGTAGCAGTGCTGCAGGTAACACCACTTATTGAACTTTTTATAGCCACAGAGACTCTTATCAATAGTGCTCATCAATGAGCGCGAATGAAGAGCACAACCAACATGAATCGATCCGGGCTCGCCTTATTATTGCTTTTTACTGCCAGTCTTGGCACCAGTCTAGCGCTGTCTCTGGGCCGCGATCAAGCCAACACCCATCAAGCGATGTCCCTCGACAGCGCCCGGCAGCTGATCGCAGCACAACAGCCATTAGACAGTATTAACAGAGCCACCTGGAAACAGCTGCTGGCCAAACCCCAGTACGATATTCTCTGGCGCAGTAAAACCGAACCCGCCTTTAGCGGCGCATTGCTTAACAATCATAAGACGGGGGTTTATGTCACGGCCGGCTGTCGGCTGCCGGTCTTTCACTCCCGTCATAAATTCGCATCGGGCACTGGCTGGCCAAGCTTTTGGGAAGCCCTCAACAAGGACAATATCGTCCTCAAAGATGACTGGTTTCTGGGCTATAAACGCACCGAAATACTCTCTCGCTGTGGCGAGCATCTCGGTCATGTATTCGACGATGGCCCCGCCCCCACCGGCCTACGCTACTGTATCAACTCCTTAGCCCTCGACTTTGTACCCGCACAACCTGAGCCCACTAGCCTCGCCAAATAATGACCCCAGGGGCCAACATTGATTATTGCCAAGCACCCTCTAATCGCCTCGCCAAGTGCTGCGTAAGCCGCCGTTAGATTGACAACATAACTGACACAGCCCCTCACTCTGTCAATGCAGAGCAAATTTTACCGGACAGTGGTTTACCGCTTTACTATAATGGAAGTTAGAATGCGGTCGGCGGGACCGTTTACCGCACTGACAACACCAAGACTAGAGAAGGTAACCGTGAATTCTATTGGATTTGAGTTTGTACAATCACTCAGTGACGAGCTGTCAAAGGGCACCGTTAAGCTGCCCTCGCTGCCTGATATCGCCATGAAAATTAAAACCATCCTAGAAGACCCGGACGTTTCAGCGAAACAGGTTGCCAAGGTAGTGAGCACCGAAGCCACCTTCTCGGCACGCCTATTAAAGGTCGCCAACTCAGCCGCACTCAACAGCTCGGGCAACACCATCAAGGACATCCCCACGGCCATTACGCGTATGGGCTTTAAAATGGCCCACAGTATTGCTGTCGCCATCGCCATGGACCAGGTGTTAAACGCCCACTCCCTCGGCAAGCTGGACAAATACTTCAAGGATTTGTGGCTCCACAGCCTTAACGTCGCCGCCTTCTCCTACGTCCTCGCCAAAAAACAAACCAAAATCAAAGCCGACGAGGCCCTGATTGCCGGCCTATTACACGATGTCGGCAAAATCTACCTGCTCGCACGCATGGAGGATTACCCGGAATTAACCGATGATCTACAAACGTTTGAAGCCGTCATCAACGAATGGCACACCGGTGTCGGGGCCGCCATTCTCGAAGCCTGGCGCTTTAGTGCAGAGCTGGTAACCGTCGCCGATGAACACGAAATGCTCGACCGCGTACCCACCAATGCCCAAGGTGGGGCCAGTTTCGAGGCGGACCTGGCCGATGTCGTACAAGTCGCCAACCTATTTTCCCATGCCATCGAACACGGCCGTGAAATCGAGCCGGAGTGGACTGATATCAAGTCTTTTCAACGGCTCAAGCTGAATGAGGATTTGATTCACGATATTATGGTGCAATCGAAAGTGGAGATAGACTCCATTGTCAGCTCACTACAGGCTTGATAGGCATTACTTTTTGACAGCCGCTAGGTTCAAGTAATAAAAAGACCCTCAGCCAACATTTTTGTCACAAGGCACTGCACTGAATTTTTTATATGCCCTGGGATTACTGGGCCGACAATGGTGCACCTCGGCCCGCTACCAAAAGCTTATCGCCTCTCTCGAGCGAGTGCTGATCTCGGCGCCCGATCACCCCCCAGCCCTTCACCTGTATATTCACGCTGTAGCGGCATTCTCGACGCCGGCACGGGTCGACGAGGCTTACATCGCCCAGTGCAATGCCCAGGACTTTTATCCGGCCATGTACTACCCCAGCCGACAGTCATTGGGCCAAGCCCTGCTACTGGCCGAGCGCAATGACTGGTCGCTGAGCGGCTTAGTACAGACGCTGCATAAACAGGGGAAAAGTGCCGAGGCAAACCGTGTCAAAGATCGTTTCGACAGGATCTGGCAATTTCCCGGTATCCGCTTGCAGGGCTCACAGCTCTAAACCAAACCCGTCAGCCGGTAGCAACAGGCTGGCATTTGTTTTGTTGGCTACTTAAATCATACAATCCTGGGCCAAACCCAAGCCGCAATAAGCCCATGATTCCCCTCTCCGTACTCGACCTTGCCCCCATCAGCGCCGGTAGCGATACCGGTGATGCCCTACGCCATAGTTTGGATTTAGCCCAACACGCCGAGGAATGGGGCTTTCATCGCTATTGGCTGGCCGAGCACCACGGTATGCCCGGTATTGCCAGTGCCGCCACGGCGGTGCTGATCGCACATATCGCCGCAGGTACATCGACCCTGCGAGTCGGCGCCGGAGGCATTATGCTGCCCAATCACTCGCCACTGATTATCGCCGAGCAATTTGGCACCCTAGAGGCACTGCACCCGGGGCGCATCGACCTCGGTGTGGGCCGAGCGCCGGGCACCGACCCCGCGACCAGTCGCGCACTGCGGCGCAATTCAAGTGCTCAAGCCGAGCGCTTCCCCGAAGATGTCACCGAGCTGTTGCGCTATTTCGCAGTGAATACGCCAAGCCAGCAGGTGCGCGCCATACCCGGCGAGGGCCTGCACGTACCAGTGTGGATACTCGGCTCCAGCCTCTTCGGCGCCCAGCTTGCCGCTCAGTTGGGCCTGCCCTATGCCTTTGCCTCTCACTTTGCACCGGGACAATTGATGGCGGCCATCCAGGTCTACCGAGAACAATTCAAGCCCTCTGCGGCACTGGCAGAACCCTATGTGATGCTTGGCATCGGTGTCTTTGCCGCCGATAGCGAGGCCGAGGCCGAATTGCTGGCCAGCTCTTGGCAGCAGGTGTTTGTAAATTTATTCAGCGGCACACCCCGCCAGCTACCCCCACCCATCGCCCATTACAGGAGTGAACTGCCCGCCATGCAGCAAGCTATGTTGAACGATGTGTTGGCCTGTACCCTGGTCGGCAGCGCCGATAACATTGCCCAAAAAATCAACGAATTTGCTGCCATGACCGGGGCCGACGAACTGATGATCACCTCGCAGATTTACGACCATCGCGCGCGCCTGCACTCCTATCAAATTGTCGCCGACACCTTGCTGGCGAAAAACAACTCAACAGCAAGCCCCTGTATTCCAGCGACGGCAACTCACACTTCGCTAAGCCCCTAGCCAAGCAGTGACAACGTTGCCTTGTTTAGCGCCGACAAAAAACAATAATTGCCTCACTCAGGCCCTATACTCAGCGACCAAACTTACCAACAGGATAAAATCAATGAAAGATCTAGCAGGAAAGGTCGCCTTTATTACCGGTGGTGCCAGCGGTATGGGCCTGGGTATGGCGCGCGCCTTTGCCAACGAAGGCATGAAACTGATGCTCGCCGACGTCAATGAAGCACGCCTTGCCGAGGCCGAGCAAGAGTTTAAAGACAAGGGCGTCGACGTTGCCACCATCGTTTGCGATGTCACCAAGCTCGAGCAAGTCAACGCCGCTGCCGACGCCACCGTCGAACGCTTTGGCAAGGTACATGTCCTGTGCAATAACGCCGGCATTAATGTCGGCGGCACCTACGAGGAGCTATCCCAACAGGATTGGGACTGGGTTATCGCCGTAAATCAGCTCGGCGTACAGTACGGTATCAGCGCCTTCCTGCCGAAAATTAAAGCCCACGGTGAGGGCGGCCATATCGTCACCACCTCCTCGATGGCGGGCATGGTCAACGCCGGGCCAGGCTGGGCACCCTACAACGCCAGCAAGTTTGCCGTGGTGGTGATGAACGAAGTGCTCTACAGCGAATTAAAAGAAACCAATATCGGTGTCTCCGTACTCTGCCCCGGCGCTGTCGCCACCAACATTATTGAAGCCGCCGATAGCCGCCCTGCCGACTTCGGCAGCTCCGGTGACAAGCCGGTTATCGCCGGCGATGTCGCCGAATTACTGGAGCACGGCCTCGATCCCGACGTCGTCGGCAAGCTGGTGCTTGAGGGTATTCAAGAAGAGCAGTTCTACCTGTTCACCGATCCACGCATGGTTAAAGCGGTCGAACGACGCTTTGAGCGTATTCAGCGAGGCTTTGACTGGTCGGCCAATTCTCGCGCCTTAGTGGACGCTAGTGCACCCGGGTCGACGGCCAGCTAAACACACGCCAATGGCAATAAGTAGGTCGTGGTACTGCCTGCTTATTGTCTTATTTTGACAGGGAAGTCGTTATGGCCCAAAAAATAACTGCAACCATCGAACCGTTGCGTGAAATTTACCCCGCCCCATTCGACCTCGCTGTTAAAAAATACCGACACCGCTAACCACCTGTGGCCACAGGCACAGGCCCCAAGCAATAAAGATAAATAATTGCCGAACTCACCAGCACTAGCCAGGCGTCGCAAATTAATTTCAATGCCAGTGGTGCCTCGCGCACTTCCATAAAATAGCGAATAACGATGCGTACTTTTATAAAGGCGATAATAATCAGCCCACTGGAAATATAACGGTAATCACTCTGTTGATCTGAAGACATGCCTTGATCCAGACCCAGCCACCACGACAGGCCGGTGGCGAGCATTAATAGCAACCAGACGGCACTCACCGGTTTAGCCAATAAACGGATCATTTCAGCAAATACAACAGTGGGAAGAGCACGATCCACAGCAAATCGACCATGTGCCAATAGCTGGCACCGCTTTCAATTAGCACCATGTCTTTCTCGATCACCGCGCCATCGCGGACATCGGCCTGTGTCGCCGCAAACCTTGCCCTGCGCCATAGGAACACCAACACACCCATACCAATCAATACATGGAGGAAATGTAGGCCCGTGAAAATATAGTAATACATATAAAAATCGTTACTGGTAATGGTGATGCCCGCGCTAATTTTTTCACGGTACTCAATAATTTTCACCACGCCAAAACCGAGACCACAGAGCATTGCCAGCGGGAAAAAAACGGGGGCAAGTTTGACGGTTTTATTGCGCATATCATCAACCGCCATGGCCACAAACCAAGAGCTCGCCAATAAAAACAAGGTATTGATGGCACCATAGTTTTGATTCAACGTCGCCTGAGAGTGGCTGTACAGCTCAACATTTAAGCCACGGTAGTAGACAAAGACGATGAAAAAAAGGCCGAAAATCAGCATATCACCGAGAATAAACACCCAAACCCCCACCTCACCCGGCACGTGGGGTTTTATCTCTACCTTCCGTTCTACAGCGGAAAAACAGTCGGCACTAGTCATTTCACTCGACTCTGGCGAGAGCGGCCTGCTGTTTAATCGCCTTCAATAAGAGGGGGAACATCACCACGAACCAGCCGAAGAAAACCGCAAAGGGCAACCAGAAAGCGAGTATGCCATCCCAGGCAAAGGGCCCTGTTTTAAAGAAAGTAATTAAACCACCGGGGATTAATAATATCGCCACCCAGATATTAAAATAGGCGACCCAGCGCGGGAAGATTGGCGACTCAGACTTATCGCTAAACACCGCTAAACCAATCACCAGGTTTTGAATAAAGAAAGGTGAAAATGTCATCACGAAAAACAACCAGGCAAAGTCATTGAGTAACATAATCAACTCTGCATCTCTCTCTGGCCTAAAGGCAGCCGTAGTCCAGACCATGGGTGGCACAACGAGCACCACCACACCGACGGCTCCCGCAACCAAAAGCGCATAGGTTAGGGCGGGGAACTCACCCTCAATTCGCCTTAGCTGTACGGCAATGGCCGCCACCCAGGGTGCACTGAGTGCCGCACTGAACATGGTAATCACCATACCCAAGCGTATTAACCCGGTATTTTCTTGATAAAAACCCGCCACTTCAACAGCGCTCAGCGCCGGCGACATGGGTGGAATATAACCGGCGATAAACCACCAGCCGATGCTAAATAACACCAAAAAGCCGACACCGCACCAGGCGCAAAACAATTGAGCTTGTGTATTCATGGCACTACCTTAAAAATCAAATCATTATTGTTATAAGGGGCGCGAGCCTCTGTACAGCCCGCACCCCAGCTAGCGCTCAATACCGGTGTTAAAAACTACATTTGCAGGGCCTTACACTCCAGGTAATCATCCAGGGCATAGGGGCCGTGCTCACGACCATTACCCGATTGTTTGAAACCACCAAAGGGGGCCATCATATTAAAACCACCACCATTAATAATGACGTTGCCACTGCGCAAGCGGCGGGCGACTCTGCGAGCGCGCTCCATATCCTTTGTCCAAACGCCGCTCGACAGGCCATAAATGGTGTCATTGGCAATGCGAATGGCATCCTCCTCATCTTTATAGGCGATGATGCTCAACACCGGGCCAAAAATTTCTTCCCGAGCGATGGTCATATCCTGAGTGACTTTGCCAAACACGGTGGGTTGAATAAAAAACCCGGTGGGTAGATTCTCCGGTTGCTCGGGGCCGCCACACAATAGCTCCGCCCCCTCTTCTATACCCTGGCGAATATAATTTCGCACGCGCTCTTGCTGAACCTTTGAAATCACCGGGCCAAGTTTTACTTTGGGATCGTCAGATTGGCCGATGGTTAAACTCTGTGCCACTGCTACGGCTTTTTTAGCGACCCTGTCGTATTCGGCCTCTGGCACCAGCATCCGGGTATGAGCGGCACAAGTTTGCCCGCTATTAAAATAACAATCATTAACGGTGCCGCGCACGGCATCATCGATATCGGCATCGTCGAGAATCAGTGAGGGCGACTTGCCACCCAGCTCAACCACGACCCGCTTAACGGTATCGGCGGCCAGTTCCGCCACACGCTTACCGGCGCGGGTCGAGCCGGTAAAAGACACCATATCAACTTTAGGGTGAGTCGCCAGCGCCTCACCCACTACCGGGCCAAGGCCGGTAATCACATTGACCACACCCGGTGGAAAGCCGGCTTCTTCGACCATTTCCGCTAACATAAAGGCGGTTAAGGGTGCGACCTCACTGGGTTTAACAATGACCGTACAGCCTGCGGCCAGTGCCGGGCAAACCTTCGCCATAATTTGATGCAGGGGAAAATTCCACGGTGTAATACAGGCGACGACACCGACCGGCTCTTTCATAATGTCGGAATTGCCGATAGTTTCTTGAAAAGAATAGCTGTCGAGAATTTTAATGAAATTGGCCACGCTCTGTAGTGGTAAACCGGCCTGAATGGGCTTAGCCATAGTCAGGGGCATACCCACTTCAGCGGCCATCACCTCACCTAGCTCATCCTGGCGGGCTGCCATGGCGCTGTGTAATTTTTGCAAATAACCCTGGCGCTGCTGAGGCGTAGTCATGCCCCAGCTTTCGAAAGCAGCGGCTGCGGCCTCCACTGCCCGCTGGGCATCTTCTTTAAGGCCGGCGGGAACTGAAGCCATGACCTCCTCCGTCGAGGCGTCGATCACATCCAATACACCTTGAGCAAATGGCGTCACCCACTCACCGTTAATATAAAATTTATCGCGAATAATCATCGTACGACTTCCCTCTTATAATTTTATTCAGGGCTTGTTTAGTTTTTAATCGAGCAAGCCTGAGAGTCCTTTCTGCAACTTCTAATGTCTTTACTGACTTCCAAAGCCAACACAAAAAAAGCTAACTCGATCCTAGTGACTCTGTCGGAGAAAGGCAAATAACCCTACTGCCTATTGTTTACAAGGCGATAGCTAGCATCAGTAAAACCACGAGGTAAAACCGTTAGAGAAACGCTGGAACAGCCCACATACGAGCAGGCTAGGGGGAAGAGGGGCCATTAAATGACCGGCAATGAATCAAGCAATCACTTTCTGACGGCGCAAGGTCGCCAGCTCATCACTCTTCAAGCCGAGTAAATCACCCAGCACTTGATCGGTATCTGCTGCCAGCAGGGGTGCCGGGCTGAAAGACTCCTCATTAGTACGGGACAACTTCACCGGATTGCCTGGCGCTTTGGTGGTTTGGCCATTGGGATGACTGACATCGATCACCATATTGCGATGGGCCACCTGAGGGTCGGCCAGCGCTTCGCTAAAGCTATTGATGGGGGCACAGGGAATACGCTGGGCCTCGAGTAAAGGCAGCCAGTGGGCCGTGGTATTGGTGGCTAAAATCTCGGCCACTCGGCCTTCAATAAAGGCCTTATCGGCAAGTCTACCGGGCTGCTGGTCATACTCGGGCTTACGCAATGTATCGCAGTCCATGACCTCAAGTAGGCCGGTCCAGAAATGATCAAAAATCACCGCGATAACAATAAAACCATCACTGGTACTAAAACTGTTATAGGGCACATGGACAAAGTGGGAATTGCCGATGGGCTCAGGGTCCTCGCCAGAGAGGAAGTACATGGTCGCCATATAACTGAGCATGGCGATCTGACCGTCGAGCATGGAGATATCGACGTGCTGGCCCTCGCCACTGCGCTCGCGCTCATACAGCGCGGTCAACACCCCGACCATGCTAAACATCCCCCCCCCCAAATCGGCGATGGGTAGGCCGGAGCGCAAGGGCCGTTCGGCGCTGTCACCGGTAATCGACATATTGCCGCCGTAGGCCTGCACCACCTGGTCAAAAGCGGTGCGGTGGTTGCCGGGGCCCTCGGAGCCAAAGCCGGTAATCGAACAGGTAATAATGCGGGAATTAATAGCCTTTAACAGCGCGTAGTCGACTCCCAGCTTTTGGGTGACACCCACGCTAAAATTATCAAACACAATGTCGGCCTTTTTCACTAACTCGTAAAACAGCGCCTTGCCCTCCTCACCTTTCAGATCGATGGCGACACTTTTCTTATTGCGATTGAGATTAATGAAGTAGGCGCCCATGCCGTCGATGGAGTGCTTCGGGTCATTGGCCAGCAAGCGCCGCGTGCGCTCGCCCTCTAAGGGTTCAATTTTAATCACCTCTGCGCCTAGGTCGGCCAGGGTCACGGTGCCGAAAGGCCCCGACAGCATGTGCGTTAAATCAAGAATACGGAGACCAGCGAGAGGTTTGCTCATTGCGACTTCTTTTATCATGTTTTGGGGCAGGTATTCTGGCATCGCCCGGGCCACTTAGCAAAGTCACTGCCCGACGGCGAAAAGCAAGCGACAAGATCGACCACTGCTATCTACAATAAGCGCCTTATAACGGCTAACAAAATGAGGGTACGCATGGGGCTTAAACATTTTATCAAGGGATTCCAACTCCTCCCCGCGCCGGGGGTTCGACTCTGGGTCATCATCCCCCTACTTCTCAACCTGGTGCTATTTGTCGGTTTAACGCTGTACGCCCTGCAGCAATTTGAAGGCTGGATGAGCTGGCTGCTCAGCTACCTACCCGCTTGGCTGGAGTTTATTGCCTGGCTGCTGGGCATCGTATTTGGCCTGCTCTTAGCCCTCTGTTATGCCTACACCTTTACGCTCGTCGGCAACCTTATCGCCGCCCCCTTCTATGGGCTGCTGGCGAATGCCGTGTATATCAAGCTTTGCGGCAGCGGCGATGAAGCCCCGTTAACCCTAAAAACCGCCAGCGTTATTGCCCGGCAGGCCTTTGTGCGCGAACTGCAAAAACTCGCCTACTTTCTGCCCCGCCTCAGCGCCGTGCTCCTGCTCTGCCTGGTTTTATCTTTTATTCCGGTGGTCAACGTGGCGGTAACCGCCATCATCTTTTTGTGGGGCGCCTGGTCACTCGCCTTACAATACTTGGATTATCCGGCCGATATTAACGGCGTTAATTTCAAGACCCTGCGCCAGCGAGCGGGGGACGACAAGGGCTTGTCCTTCAGCTTTGGTTCGATAGTACTCCTAGCGAGCACGGTGCCGGTACTGAATTTATTGGTCATGCCTGCGGCTGTCGCGGGAGCTACATCGCTCTGGGTCGAGCGCTTTAAACAGAATACTGAAACTGACTCAACACGCTAGCGGGGTCGTTAGTCATCGGCGGCGCAGGCACGACGACGCCAGGAAGGCATCATCAAGAAGAGGTACTTTGAGGGGTAAAAGAATGCCGACGCCGAGCGTACCGGCAATAACAATCCATCATAGAAAGACAAAAGCAGCTCGCTCGGTCTAGGCACAAGCACCCAGACCGAGCGCTGTAATAAAGCGCTTAGTGCTCGATTTTAACCCGCACCAACATCTCTTCGGGCGGCTGCTCGCAAGCGAGTTTGTCACCCAGCAAGGCCTCGATCGGCTCCAGTAAAAAGGCGTCATCTTCACAGGCGAAGCTGATAGAAGTACCGGTTTTACCAGCGCGACCGGTGCGACCGATACGGTGCACATAGTCTTCGGCCTCTTCGGGCAGGGTGAAGTTAACGACATGGCTAATGCCGTCGATATGAATGCCGCGCCCGGCGACATCGGTAGCCACCAGCACTTTTATTTTGCCCGACTTAAAATCATCCAGCGTGCGCACACGTTTATTCTGCGCCACTTCACCGGAGAGCAAGCCCACACTAAAGCCCGCTTTGCCAAGAAATTCCTGTAGACGGCGACACTGGTCGCGACGGTTGGCAAAAACAATAACGCTTTCGACATCATCAGCCCTGAGCAAATTCACCAGCAGGTCTCGCTTTTGACGGGTTTGCGTGATGAAAACTTTCTGTGTCACCGAATCGGTTGCCACATGGTCGGGGGCAATTTCAACTTTAATCGGATTTTGGGTCCACTGCTCGGTGAGCGTCTCGACCTCGGGCGTGAAGGTGGCCGAAAATAGCAGGGTTTGGCGGTGATCATTGCGAGGTGTCTGGCGCACAATGCGGCGCACCTGGGGGATAAAGCCCATATCGAGCATGCGGTCGGCCTCATCGATCACCAATACCTCAACGCGGTCGAGATAAACATCGTTGCTGCCACAAAAATCCATTAAACGACCCGGTGTTGCCACCAGAATATCGCAATGTTTTTCGTGTAAGTGGCGACGCTGCTTGTCGTAGTCCATACCACCCACGAGGGTGTGGACATCGAGACCGGAGTACTTACTCAGTGAGCGAGCGTCCTCGGCAATCTGCATCACCAGCTCACGCGTCGGTGCAATAATCAATGAGCGCGCCTCACCGGCAAAACGCTCGTGCTCAATCGGATTCTTCAGTAGATCATCGATAATCGCAATCAGAAACGCCGCCGTTTTACCGGTGCCCGTCTGGGCCTTGCCGACCACGTCGTGGCCGCGCAGGGTCAGGGGCAGGGAGCGCGCCTGAATCGGCGAACAATATTGAAAGCCGGTATCGGCGATGGCGTGCATCAGTGTCTCGGGCAGATCGAGATCGTGGAAACGCACCTTATCTTCAGCGGGCTCTACCTTGAAGTGTGAAAGTTTCCAACCGCTAGCACCGCGATTGCGGCCACCACGGCCACCACGGCCACGTCGGCGTCGACCCGACTGGGGCTTATCGCCACTCTTCTCGCTACTGCTGCCCGCATTACCTGCGGATTGATCTGGCGAAGCCTTGGGCTTCTCGCTGCTGCTCTGGGGACTTGCTTGTTTTTCTTCGCTCATGCCGATGCCGGATAGGGCGCTGTCGCTAAAGACTGCGCGGGGTGAAAAAGCTGCGGATTATAGCACAGCCTAAAAGCCTTGCAGGCCCAAGGTTGGCAACTCAGTACACAGGCGTATCAAGCCCCTGCATCGCGCCAAAAATGCCGCTGTAACCAATAGTCCAAACTGACATAGCGCCCACCCCCGGTAAACAACAAACTGAGCAACATAATTAAATACGTCGCCGCAAACTCAATGCCATTATTCAGCACCACGAAGTTGCCCTTTTCTGTCAGCCAGCTGTAGTTGCCGTTATCTTTGAGGAGGCTTTTGGCGACGGCGACGCGCCGGCCCACTGCCTCACTGTTCTCAAGACTGCGCTGGGCAGCGGGGATGCCAACATCGGCGAAAATTTTTGCTGTACTGGTAGCGGGATTACCCGGCGCGATGGCAAACCAACCGTGCTGCCAATGCACACTCATCATTGCCACCGCCATGGAGACAATCAGCGGCACAGCAAACCAACGCACCGCCAAGCCCACCAATAGGGCGACACCACCGACCAGCTCGGCAAAGACCGCCAGCGCCACCATTAGCGCCGGTGCCGGCATACCCAGGCCCCAGTCGGCATTGCCAAACCAGGCCACCATAGCGTCGAAGTTATGCAGCTTGTGCAAGCCGGCGGCGATCATGATTGGCGCCAAATAGAGGCGCAATAATAGTGGCGGCAGGCCATCGAAGCACTTCAGTCGATCAAAAATGGCGTCGTGTACTACGGTATAAAACAGTGCTAGTTTGCCCATGCAAAGGTTCTCTTGTGCAATAAAATTGAAGTCGGCATTTTAGAGAAGCGCAGCCCGAAAAAATTCCCCAAATAGCCCGCCCCATCAAAAGTTTTTTCAAGGTGTCTGTTTTGGCGCCGGCGCGGGCCGTACAAACACCGGGTTTTGCGCCGCTTGACGGCGGTACAAAATATCGAGGGGCACCGACTGGCCACACTCGGTAACAATACGCGCATGACTGCGGTTTAGTTCTCTGGGCTCGCGCACCCCGCAGGAGTGAGCAATGGTGCCGACTTCCTTTTCCATATTGGCGACATAGTTCGCCACGCGACTAGCCTTGTCACCGGGGTCTAGCCCCTGCTGAAGATCCTTGTCGTGGGTAGTAACCCCGGTCGGGCAGCTATTTTTATTGCATTGCAGCGCCTGTATACAACCCAGCGCGAACATGAAACCGCGCGCCGACACCACAAAATCGGCGCCGGCGCACAGCGCCCAGGCAACATCGGCCGGGGTAATGAGCTTGCCGGCAGCAATCAGATGGATGCGCTCTCGCAAGCCGAATTCCTCCAGCTTGTCGCCAACCATCGGCAGGGTTTCGCGAATATTCAAACCGGCACTGTCGAGCAGGCTTTGCGGCGCGGCCCCCGTACCGCCGTCACCACTATCCAACGTAATAAAGTCGGGGGCAAATTGTTCGACACCGCGCCGTTGAATCGCCAGGCAGAGCTCATCAAAAAAGCTGGTGCCACCCACCACCAGTTTAAAGCCCACCGGTTTTCCGGTCAGCTCGCGGACATGGGCCAACAGGGTTAGCAGCTGGTCGACATTGCGAACATCGGCGTGGCCATTGGGGCTAATCGAATCCTTACCCATCGGGATACCCCGAGTCGTGGCGATCACCTCCGTGACCTTAATACCCGGCAAGATGCCACCCTTGCCGGGCTTGGCACCCTGACTTAATTTAATTTCAAACATTTTTACCTGCGGGTGCGCAGCTACGCCAAGTAGCTTTTTATCATCCAGGCGGCCCGACTCATCGCGCACCCCGTATTTTGCTGTGCCAATTTGAAAGACGATATCGGCCCCGCCCTCGAGATGATAGGGCGAGAGCCCGCCCTCACCGGTATTAATCCAGCAACCGGCTGCGGCTGCACCCCGCGATAGCGCGCTCACCGCCGGTTGTGAAATAGCGCCGAAGCTCATCGCCGAGACATTAAAAAAGGAGGCCGTAACAAAGGGCTGGTGGCAGTAGGGGCCAATGGTCACAGCCTGTGCGGCGGCGGAGTCCTCAGCCAGTGTCGGAAAGGGATCACTGACAAATAATACCGCGCCGGGCTCATTGATATTCTTGGTCGAGCCGAAAGCCACGGTGTCATCGATACTTTTCGCCGCGCGATACACCCAGGTACGCTTAGCGCGATTAAAGGGCATTTCCTCTCTATCCATCGCGAAAAAATACTGCCGGAAAAATTCGCCCAGATGCTCAAAGAAATAGCGGAAGCGGCCGACTACCGGGAAATTTCTACGGATGGCATGCTTGGTCTGGCGCGTATCGACAAAATACATATAGAGAAGGCTCAGCACACCGGCACCCAGTATGACGGCGAGAAGGTCGATAAAGACCTTTATTAAAAACAAGGAATACTCCTCAAAACCGCTCATCAAACCGCCCTCCACTGTGCCAGTATTTGTTTTAGTCTGTTGATATCAGCCTTTTTTTACAAGACTTTTATAGAGCGGCGCAAGCCCATTGCCTCCCGGAAAATAAACTCACCTTTGCCAACCCGACGGTCGAGCGCACTGTTAACATAATCAGGTCTTCGACCAGCAACCGAGCTATGCCCCTTTGACTTCAGCCAAAAACACCTTTGCCACGAATACTGTACGCATGGCAAAACTGGCCCTGCCCATTACTATTGGGCAACTGGCCATCGTCGGCATGAGTGTCACCGATATTATTATTGCCGGGCGCCTCAGCACCGACGACCTGGCGGCAGTGACCCTGGGTAGCACCGTATTTAATCTCTCCATCATGCTGGTGATCGGTATTATTCTCGGCAACGGCCCGCTTATCGGCCAGCTGTATAGCGCCGGTAAAACCCGGGAACTGCGCCGGCAGTTTCAAAATTGCCTGTGGCTGTGCCTGCCCCTCGGCCTACTCAGTAGTCTGCTTATTGGCGTGGGAATATTCTTCCTGCCGCAACTCGACAGCCCCGCCCCTATCAATAACATTGCCATCAACTACCTGCTACCGATGATTGGCAGTGCCTTTCTGCTGCCCTATATCATGGCCTTTCGCACCACCTTTGAGAGCATGGGCCAAGCGCGCACGGCGATGACATTCAACCTGATGGGCTTTGTCATCAATATCCCCCTTGACTACCTTCTGGTAATGGGAGGAGGGGGGATGCCCGCCCTCGGTGGCGCCGGTTGTGGTTGGGCAACATTCGGTGTCTCTCTGTTTATTGTCGGCGGGGAAGCTCTCTACGCTCGCCGGGCGAGCACCTTACAGATCTATCAATTATTGCGGGGCGGGCAAACCTTCGACCGCCGGCCGATCGTCGAAACCCTGCGTATCGGCCTGCCCATTGGCGGCGCCATACTGGCGGAGGGCGGCTTCTTCCTGCTGATTCCGCTCCTCGTCGCCCACCTCGGTGCCGTCACCGTTAGTGGCCACTCGGTGGCGATATCCTTCGACTGGATGATGTTTATGGTGCCCATGGGTATTTCCCAGGCCATTTCAATACTGGTTGCCCACGAGCTAGGCCGCCAGCGAGCCGTTCGGGCGCGTAGCATTTGCGCCACCGGGCTCTGCCTAACGGCCATCATTGCCCTCGCGCAGGGGGCCTTTGTGCTGCTCTTTCGCCATCAAATCGCCGCCCTATTTACACCCGATAAGGCGGTACAAGAGCTTGCCGCATCACTATTGGTCTACGCCGCCATATTTCGTGTTTTTGACGCCATCAACATCGGTGGCAATGGCGCACTGCGCGGCTATAAGGATACTCGCATTACCCTGGTACTGGCCTTTGTCGGTTATTGGCTCATCGGCTTTCCGCTGTCCTACTCCCTGGCCTTGACTGATCTGTGGGGGCCGCCACTGGGGGTTGAGGGTTTCTGGGTAGGCATGGTCATCGCACTGATGTTCACCTCTAGCCTGACCGGCAGTCGCGTCTATTTCACATCGCAAAATGCCGTGCTAAAATCGAGGGCTGCGAAAGATTGACTCGCCACAGCACATCGAGACGGGCTACAACAGGGAAATCGCGCCAGGCAATAGCCACCGATCGCTTCACGGGGCCGCCATCGCGACAAAGTTACGATCCTTTAAGGGCTCGCTAATCCACCCCATTGACCTGGAGTTCACGGTGAAAGCACTCAAGCCAGACAACGCTGCTCTACATGACCTCCTAACCCAGCCCATTAAAGCCAAGGTGGAAAGACGGCAAGCCCAACGCCCGCCCCGCTCCGCCTACACCGCGCTTGCCAAGGTCTACGATATTGTCAATCAGGCGACCATCGGCTATATCGCCGATATATCCACCAATGGCTTTATGTTGTTTTCCGGCCTTAACCTACCAGTCGATCAACGGCGCCTGGTTTCCGTCGACCTGCCCCACCCAAAAAGGGGGCAAACCACCATTCAGCTCGGCCTGCGCATCGTCTGGAATAAACCCGACCACGACAATCAAAACTTACAGTCCTTGGGTTGTGAAATCATGGCCATTGAGCCCGCCGCCAAACTCAGCTTACTGCGCTCATCCCTGGCCTATAGTTACAACACTTAAACGCCCTTAACATCAGCCATCAGTGGCAGGGCTCGATACCTTAGACGCCGTCTCTAGTAATCCGTCCCAGAGACCTTTGCCTTGCAGTCGCGTGTACGAAGCAGTACCGTAACGAGATAAATAACAATAAATCATCCATAAGGCTCGGGTTACATCTATTCGCTAGATAGAGCACACCTTGTAGTATGCAACGCAGTTTCGTTATAAAGAATGTTGGTTAAGGTTATTGGCCAGATGTAATCCTGCCCGCCACGCAGGAGTTTCAGCATGTCCACCTACGACACGATTATTCAAAACGGTATTATTTTTGACGGCACCCGCATCCCCCGCTACAAGGGCGATATCGGTATTAAAGATGGCATTATTGCCAAAATAGGTCGCCTCGACAGCGCCGATGCCAAGCAGGTGCTCGACGCCGAGGGCAAGCATGTTTGCCCCGGTTTTATCGACCTACACACCCACTACGATGCACAAGTTTTTTGGGATCCCTACTGTACCCTGTCGGGCTGGCACGGCATTACCTCGGTGGTTATCGGCAACTGCGGCTTTGGTTTTGCCCCGGTAAAACCCGAGTTGCGCGAGCGCTCTATGCTGTCGATGACACGGGTAGAAGCCATCCCCCTTGAATCGATGAAAGAGGGCATGCCCTGGGATTGGGTAACCTTTCCCGACTATCTCGACAGCCTCGACCGCACCCCCAAGGCCATCAACATTTTGCCCTATGTGCCTCTGGTACCCCTGCTGATCTGGGTGATGGGTATGGAGCGTGCAAAAGCCGGCGCCCTGCCAACACCTGAAGAAGAGGCAGAAATCATTCACGTACTCGAAGAGGCGATGGATGCCGGCGGTTGTGGCTGGTCGGCCCAGCGTCTGGCCCCGGGTTGTGGTGCCGATATACAGCGCGACTACGACGGTACGCCGATGCCCACCGACGTGATGCACAACGAGACCTGTATTGCCCTCGCCAAGGTGCTCGCAAAACGCAACGAGGGCTTTATTCAAATGACCATGCTCAGTGGTAATGAGCCTGAGAAAGATCGCGCCCACATGGAAGAGCTGGCCGAGATCAGTGGTCGACCCGTGCTTTATAATGTCGTGCAAGCCAATGCCAGCGATCCCAGCGTGCACCGCGACGCCCTCAAATGGCTCAATGAATGCCATTCTCGCGGCAACAAGGTTTACGGTCAGGGCCTAACCACAGACGGTGGCTTTAACTTTTCCCTCGACGAGTGGAACCTCTGGGACGACTCCGAGGCCTGGCGTCATGTCACCACCGGCACCTTTGAAGAACGCCTAGCAAAAATGGCTGACCCAGCGCTGCGCCAGAGCCTAAAAGACAATCCCCCCGGGTTTTCCGCCACCGGGCCACTGGAAGATACCGTGCTAATACGCACTAACTCCGACCTGTTCGGTGAATTTAAAGACCATAAACTCAGTCTGATTGCGGAAAAAACCGCTAAACACCCCGTCGACGCCATGCTCGATATCGCTGTCGGCACCAACCTGAAGGCCGAATTTTTTGCCTCATTGCCCAGCGCCGGTAACCTCGAATACATGAAGGAGATTATTGACGACCCCTTTATTACCTTTGGTGTTTCTGACGGCGGCGCCCACACTCGCTTTCTGACTGCCGGGCGCTATCCGACCGAAGCCATTGTCACCTATGTCCGCGAACATAAAATGCTGTCCCTTGAAGATGTTCACTGGCGTCTGAGTACCTTACCGGCGTCCCTCGCCGGCTTTAAAGACAGAGGCCAAATCAAAGAGGGGGCACCGGCAGATATCGTCGTTTACGATTATGAAAACCTCGAGGTGCTGCCCGCAGAAATTGTCCACGATATGCCCGGCAATGAATGGCGCCGCGTACAAAAGGCCAAGGGCTATAACTATGTACTGGTCAACGGCGAAGTCATTCTTGAAAACGACAAGGAAACCGATGTCTATTCGGGGCGCCTATTGCGCCACGGTGATGGCTGATTAAATCAGTTCACCAGCCATAAAAAAGGCCGGGGTTATCTCAGCCCCGGCCTTTTTTACTAACACCAGGCCTATCAATAGAGGCCTGGCGACGTGAGTACTGCCGCTTACTGCGCGCCCCAGCCACCGTCGACAACAAACTCAGAACCGGTGATAAACGCCGCTTCATCAGAGCTCAAGAACAGTGACATGGTGGCGATATCAATGGGGCGACCCATTTTCGCCATCGGGGTCGAGGCAATAATCGCCTTCATCTGCTCCTCACCCATGGTTTTAGCCAGCGGCGTTTCGATAATTCCGGGGTGTACCGAGTTGACCCGAACACCCTGCTGGGCATATTCCAAACCCGCCGATTTGCTCATCAAGCGCACCGCACCTTTAGCACCGTGATAGGAAATCATGCTCGGCGTACCGATAATGCCGAACAATGATGAGATATTAACGATGGCGCCGTTGCCCGACTTTCTCAACGCGGGCATACAGGCCCTCATGCCCAGCCAAACGCCAGTTTGGCAAATCGCGACCACGCGGTTAAAACCTTCCAGCGTCTCCTCTTCAACACCGGTGAAATTACCAACACCGGCATTGTTGACCAGGGTGGTAATGGCGCCGTATTTCTCAACCGTCTGGCTGGCGACATTTTCCCAATCGGACTCGCTGGTGACATCCTGGCGGATAAAGAGGGCATCACCGCCCTCACTCTGAATTGCCGCAACTACCTTGGCACCAAGTTCTTCCTGAACGTCGGTAATGACGACCTTGGCTCCCTCGCGTGCAAAAAGGTGCGCATGCGCCTCGCCGATGCCGCTGGCACCGCCGGTAATAATAGCTACTTTACCCTCAAGTCGATTACTCATCGTGCTCTCTTCCTTTATTGTGAATTTTTTTTGACCAGCCTAGTGATACAAAGCTATCGAGCGCTGGATAATTAATCTATCCGCACAGTGTGCGTCATCCTGAGGCCAAATTTCAACTCAGCACGGTTTTTTTGTGGCTAGCGATTAAATTACCGGACCACAAGGTGGTGACAGACATTAGCACATAGTGCCCCATGCCCTGTCGCGACACAGGAGGAGGCTTGCTCAGCTGGGCAGGCTATTTATTTTTTATCGGCAGTACTTTCCAAAGGCGGGCCGCTCTACACTGACACTGATTACCGGCGACCATCAACCGCGAGACACGAAATTCAATACTTCCAGCGGACTCCAACATCGGCACAAAGTAATCCCGCAGCGCCGCAATACCGACAATATCCGCCAGCGGGCCATTGCCATAGACAATGTCCGGGGCGAAGGCATCGATAGGGGCCCTCACCAAAGCCTCGTTGCGAATTTCTACGATTAATTGATCGGCGCCAATTTTTGGCACAACAGCATTTCCTAGAACAGCTATGGCAATAATCTCCTTATTTTTATTAAACACACTAACGGCATCTACTTAAGTTAGATGGTTCTACCCATCCTTGCCAAACAATCCAACGACGAATACCATCGAGAGAATAATAATCAATTAATAACGAAGTTTTTATGGTTAAGCTAGTTCTTATTCTACGAGCGCTTTTACATTTATATGTCATGGCTGTGGTGCTCGTTACCGACCCCGCCCTATCGACATTTTTCGACATCCTCGGCCAGCCTGAATCCTTGGCCTTTGCCACAACCTCCAATCTATTACTGGGATTTGGTCTTTTTGCTTTAGTTATTTATTTCTTTGAACGCTCTGTCAAATCGGCGGCCATTTGGTTTACATTTCTCAACTTATTCAGCAAGCCTACTGGCGCGGTCTATTTATTATTAAACATGGGCAAGATTCAATCACGCCTCGAGAACTCGAAGCCCAACACCCCGCACCAAGAAGCAGCAGCCTAGGAAAACCAATACGGACGTTAAAAATCAAAGCCCTATTTTCCAGGTTTTAATTTTTAACGTCACCTTCCGGGGTACTTTATTCACCCTGCAGTGATGCCCTACAAACAATCAAAAATATTTTCTACTGCAAATTCAAGACCCTCAACTTAAGCCTTAATAATCGCCATCTGTTTGGCCAGCACATCCGCCGGCAAACTGTTTTCCAGTGTCAGCCTGTCCACCAAATTGCCGTAGCGGGCTTTCATTTTCTCGGCAACCTGTAGCGGCTCACCGACGACAGCAAAGGTTTCAAGCATCTCATCACTAATCAAATCCGGCATTTTGTCCCAGCCGTTATTCTTCGAAAGGTGGTTCAGTTTCGGGTGTAAATCCTGCCAATCGTGGCATTCCAGTACGGTCTTATAGGCCGGGGTCGAGGCATAGAAGGAAAGGCGATATTTGACCATTTGTTTACAGGCCTCGAATTCTTCTTCGGTTTGCCCGGTGACCACAAAGGGCGGCAGGGAAATTTCAAAATCACTGCGCGATTTACCCTTTGCCGCCAGCGTTTCATTTATATTCGGCAGGATGCGCTCTTCAATGAATTTTTGCGTGCTAAAAGTGTGGACTATCAAACCGTCGGCATCCCGTGCGGCGGTTTGCAGCATCTTCGGACCCACCGCAGCCATCACCACCTTGGGGCGGCCATATTCCGTATTTTTCGGCGTAAAGTCGGGCGTCATCAAGGTGTGGGTATAGCAGTCACCACGAAAACCCAGCGGCTCGTCGTCATACCAGCAATCCCATATCGCATGCAGGGAGCGGATAAACTCACTCATCTGCTTGGCCGGGCCATGCCAGGGCATACCAAAGCGCTTGGTCACATGCGCTTTAATTTGCGAACCCAAACCGAGAGTAAAGCGCCCCTTAGAGTAGGCATTTAAATCGTGGGCCGTGTAGGCGGTGGTCATTGGGCTGCGCGCGAAGGCCACGGCGATGCCAGTGCGCAGTTCGACTTTTTTGGTAGCGTCGGCGCCCATGCCGACGATGAGGAAGGGATCATTTTGTATCTCGGCGGTGACCACGCCATCAAAACCCTGACCTTCAAAGGCCCGGTAACCGACCTTAATCGAATCAATATCGTCCATCTTGTCACCAAAACTAAAACTACTATCAATTTTCACTTATAAACCCCTGTTATTTTTGTCTGCGTCGAAGTGTCGGCTTAGTGTACAAAAAGCGCTGCACGAAAACCTCAAGCGTCGTCAGCGATTGCCCCAATACCCCGCCCCTAAGCGGCCGTAGATAACAAGCCCTAGGGGCAAAGCTGTAACAATCTGTAGCAAGTAATCCATGCTTTTATCAGCTACACTAAGTCTCGGGTGCAGCTTACACGCGATAATAGACCCCCGACTTCGGGCGCTATAGACAACGATTTTTAGCTAGCGACCCACTGGAATTGACCCTACTTATGTCAGCCGATACCCCCCCCGAGAATAAACCCGTCGCACCCAAAAAAAGCCCCCTAGACATTAACAGTGGCCTCTGGGTATCATCGGCCTACGCCAACCTGGTATTCAATACCATGGGCCACAGTGACGAGGTTGAGGCTTGCTTTGCCCGGCACGGCATTAGCAAAGCACAGCTCGCCGACTCCTCGGAAAAAGTCGCCTTCGACCCCCTTTCCGACGCTATTTTTGAGCTCATGGAAAGCCAGAACATGCCCGACGCCGGCCTCTCCATCGGCCGACAAATTCATATTTCCAGCCACGGCGCCATGGGCGTTGCCGTGATCAGCAGCGAGACCGTCGGCCAGGCCATTCACGATGCCGCCAAGTACTACCACACCGCCATTACCTTTTGCGACCTCGAGGTTTACTACGACAAGGACAGCGTCATTGTCGAAATCGTCGAAACCCACGGCAATCCGGAATTCCAGACAGTGGTGGTCGAGGCGATGATGCTAACCATGCAAAACGCTCTGGAATTTGTCAGTGGCCAAAACCTGGTCTGCGCTCAAGTGGTCTTCGCCTTCCCGCCACCCGAGTATGCCGACGAATACGGCAACTTTTTTTCCGGTGAAATCAGCTTTAACGGCAACAAGCACATGATGATCTTACCCAAGGCCATCCTGGACAAGCGCTGCATTACCGCCGATGAACATATTCATCGTCTTGCCGAGGATCAGCTACAGCAAAAGATGCAGGAACTGCGCTCCAACAACCTGACCATGAGCCACGTGCTCGAGTTGATGCGCCGCCAACCCGACAATATGCCCAGTCTCGAAGACCTCGCCAAGGTCTTTAACCTCTCATCGCGGACCATTATTCGCTACCTTCAAGCGGAAGGCACCACCTACCGCAAGCTGCGCGATAGTGTCCACAAGCAACTAGCGACCGATGCCCTGCGCAACACCGAGCACTCGATAGATGCCATTGCCCTGAACCTCGGCTATCAGGACACCACCAGTTTTCGCCGTGCCTTCAAGCGCTGGTGCGCTTGCTCACCCTCCGAATACCGCAATAAAGCCCTCGACTAAAGTCCCGCAAAAAACTGCTAGACTGGGCGCCGAATTTCAAGGGGCGCTTGCTCCTACCACTGCCAACGAAGGATATATTCATGTCAAACATTTCTATTTCAATGGAAGGTAAAGTCGCGTTAATTACCGGCTCCGCTCGCGGCTTGGGCGCCGAAATTGCCAAAACCCTGTCACGCGCTGGCGCGACGATCATGATCACCGATATCCTTGAAGATCTTGGCCGCGCCACGGTAAAAGAAATAGAAGAGGCTGGTGGCCGTGCTGCCTTTCTACCCCACAATGTTACCAGCGAGGCCGATTGGGAGCGTGTGACCGCTGACACCGTCAAACAATTTGGCGGCCTCGACGTAGTCATCAACAACGCTGGCATCGAAATCTGTGCCCTACTTGAAAACACCTCGCTAGAAGATTTCAAACGCGTTCTCGAGATCAACGTTAGCGGTGTGTTCCTCGGCCTCAAGCACGCCTGTATAGCCATGAAGCCCGGCGGCATTGCCGGTAAAGGCGGCTCAATCATCAATCTATCATCGGTTGCCGGCCTGCGCGGCTACTCCGGTCTCGGCGCCTACTGTGGCAGTAAGGGTGGCGTTAAGCTACTCACCAAGGCTGCCGCCGTCGAGTTCGCCAGCTTGAAATACGGCATCCGCGTCAACTCCATTCACCCCGGCCTGATCCCCACCAATATGGGTGAGAGTGTGCTGCAGGGTTTCGTCGATGCCGGCCTCGCACCCTCCGCAGATAAAGTCAAAAGTGCCTTCGATCGCGCCACCCCCATGGGCATGATCGGCCAGCCCTCGGACATTGCCAATGCCGCGTTGTACCTGGCTAGTGACCAGTCACCCTGGGTGACCGGTGCCGAAATCGTGGTCGACGGTGGCACCACGGCCACCTAAACCCTCAGCACTTCAGCTGAGTATAAAAAAGCCGCGATTATTCGCGGCTTTTTTATGGCTATTACCGAGTGTTGATGACTCACCCCGGCTATTAACTTTGTAGTGCAGGGAGACTGCGCTGACTGTCGAGCCAGCGAAAAACCCGCGTCCAGCACTCCCGATCCAGTAATGTCCGCGCCGGGGCAAACTCAAAAATAGACAGGCCCTCCTCGGCGGCGCGAATGTAATTTTGACTGGCCCGCAACATCGCGAGGTAGGGCACTTTTTTACCACTGGGCAATTTAATCATTTCGAGATAGTCATCGAGATCCTCCGCCGCCAGGGTGTTTTCACGCACGCGATTGGCCATCGTCGCCAATTTCACCTCGGTATTGAGCACCCGACGCAACGCATTCAACTTGCCGATAAAGTGCTCGGCAGCGCGAATATCAATCGGCGATGGCAGCACTGGAATTAAAATACTGTCGGCCCGCTGCACCAATTTCGCCAACGGGCGACCACCGATCGCCGCCGGACTGTCGATAATTAAATACTCGGTATTTTTCGGCACGCGAACCGTGTTGTGCCATGCCGCCAAACCGCGAATACGTGGCCGATCGGCAGGGCGGGCCTCCAGCCAGGCCATACAGGAACCCTGGGGATCAAAGTCCGCCAACACCACCTTCTTGCCCTTGAGCGCGTAATACGCGGCGATATTCGTCGCCACAGTGGTTTTACCGCAGCCACCCTTGGCATTGAGGAGAAGTATCGAACGCATGCAATGACCTTTTAAACGGCTAGCCCGAGCCAAGGCAATACTTCTCGCCTAGGCCCGAGCACGGTGGCATTAGTGGCAGGTATAGCCACCATCGATAATCAGCTCGGTACCGGTGACATACTTCGACTCATCCGATGCTAGATACAAAATGCCGTAACCCTGATCCTCGGGCTCCGCCATATGACCGATAACAATCTCGTGCTGAATGCGCACTAAGTCGTCCGGGCCAAATAAATCACCGGCACTCGCCGCCATCGGCGTTTTGGTAAAACCGGGGTGCACCGAGTTAACGCGGATATTGTATTTGTTCTCCGCACAATACAGCGCCGCCGACTTGGTAAAGAGACGTACCCCCCCCTTGCTGGCGTTGTAGGCTGCCGAGCGCGGGTCGCCGATAATACCTTCAATAGAAGATATATTGACGATACTGCCGCCACCGTTGAGCTTCATCTGCTTAATCGCGTTCTGGGTGCCCATAAACACGGATTCCAGATTCACCGACTGAATAAAACGCCAATGGGCCAGATCGCTCTCTTCAAGATCGGTCGCAGCGCCAACACCGGCATTATTCACCAGTACATCGAGACGGCCGTATTCGGCAACCACGGCGGCGATGACTTCTGGCCAGCGGCTTTCACTGGTCACGTCCTGTTCAATAAAGATCGCGGCATAACCCTGATCGCGCAGCGTCTGCGCCGCAGCTTCACCCTCTTTAGGGCGAATATCGGTAAGCGCCACCTTGCCGCCTTCGCGGCACATTAACTCTGCCGCCGAGTAGCCGATGCCACCGGTACCGCCGGTAATCAAACACACTTTGTCCTGTACTCTGCCCATATCCATCTCCTCCCTAAGTTTTAGTGGCAGGTAAAGCCGCCATCGATAATCAGCTCGGTACCGGTCATATAACGCGACTCGTCAGAGGCTAAAAACAAGATGCCATAGGCCTGGTCAATGGGCTCGGCCATATAACCGATGGCGATCTCGCGATTAATACGCTCGGCATCAGCGGCTGAAAACTGATCAACCGCACCGTCAACCATCGGTGTCACGGTGAAACCGGGGTGTAGGGAGTTAACGCGAATATTGTATTTTTTCTCGGCACAATACAGTGCCGCCGACTTGGTAAACAGACGCACGCCACCCTTGCTGGCGTTATAGGCGCCAAAGCGTGGATCACCGACAATGCCCTCAATGGAGGAAATATTAATGATACTGCCGCCACCGTTAAGCTTCATTTGCTTAATGGCGTTTTGAGTACCCATAAACACGGCTTCCATATTCACCGAGTTTACAAAGCGCCAATGAGCTAGATCACTCTCTTCGAGATCGGTCTGCTCGCCCACACCGGCGTTATTCACTAGAATATCGAGACGGCCGTACTTCTCGACTACGGCGGCCACCACTTCCTTCCAGCGCGCTTCATCGGTGACGTTCTGCTCGATAAATATCGCGTCATAGCCCTGGTCACGCAGTTTTTGTGCCGAGGCCTCACCTTCAACCGGGCGCAAATCGGTGATCGCTATTTTACCGCCTTCTTTGCCGATTAACTCTGCCGTTGCATAGCCAATGCCCGCCGTACCGCCGGTAATCAATGCTACTTTGTCTTCAACCCGTCCCATATCTAACTCCCCATTTTATGGTTTTAATGTCGACGTTTACTGACTGTAAACGTCGTGTGAAATTATTCCAACTTGATGTTTTTAAATCCCATCGGTGATCAATACCAACTGGGGTTACGCCTCGCCCTCGGCCACCCATCGCGCCATAGCAAGGGATAGATCTTGTCGCGACCGCAATGTATCACGACCGATGACACTAACGTGCCCTCTACCGCGAGCTGGCCTTTAACCCGGCATGATCTACCGGGATCGTAATTTAGCAGTTCCTGAAAAAAAGTATCACCTCGGCCAGACTCATTGCCTCTTGGCGATAGAGGCTAAAGCTCTGAACACCACAACCCTGCCCGGGGTTATGCTCTCCTATCAGCCTCAGCCGCCCATAAATAATCAGCCTCTCCCCGCCACACGATCCGCGACACCAGAGCAAATCCACCCTGTAGGCTCGGCTCACTTTAAGAGTGTAATGTTTGCAGGGGGAATAGCTGGCGACAGGGCCTCTACGGGGCTCAGAGCCTAGTATTGGCTACTGACCAGCGCTCAATACCCCGAGATGCATTTCAAAGTGGCCTAGGTTAAACTCATCCGATGGGCGACAACAACAATAATTCACCGACAAACCCTTTCTCCAAGCCCTGAACTTATTTAAAGGAAGTAAATAGGTATTAGCTGTGTGTCTAAAGGCCATATATTTTCACAAAGATAGGATATACCAAGGTGCCAAGATCGCACCTGTAACCTTGTCACGCATGTACTTTTTCGCCGCGCTACTGTTTTTATTCGCACCACTTGGACAAGCCAATATTGTCACCATCCACAGCGGCGAGGCGACGTTGCTCAATCAAAGCGGCCAGCTGTATCGCGCCGGCGAAGAAGACTTCCCCCACTCTGCCGCTGCAATCCCCAGCTTTATCGCCCAGCTCCCCTCCGTCCCAAGTATCAACTTATTCGGGGGTCACTATTGGTATTACGTTGAATTGCGCAATAACAGTGATATTGCCACCTGGGTGATGAACCCCGGCGGCACACTGATTGAAAACGTTGAGGTTAGGCTTTACTCGGAACACGGCCGGGTACAAGGCTTTAAAACGGGCTACACCGCCAGCCATGACTATCTGTTGCACTATGGCAAAAACCTGTCTTTAGCCCCCGGGGCTCAGGCGAAACTACTACTGCGCATTGACAGTCCCTACTTCGCCTCTTTTCCCGATTTTGAATGGCTGTCCGCAGCGCAGTTCAAGCACCGCGTGGCCTGGGAGAATGTGCTGACACTGATCGCTTTTGGCGCTCTCCTCACCCTCGCTCTCTATAATCTCTTCATCTTTATCAGTACCCGCGACAGGGCCTATATTTACTATGCCGTTTATCTCACCGCCTATTTTTTAGCCTGGGCATTTACCTTCCATCTTCCCGCCGAGCTCTTCCACTTACACAACCTGCAACTACACTATATCCCTTTCTTTTTATTACCCATCTTGAACACCTTGTTCTATATGGAATTTCTGGAGCTAAAGAAACGCTTCCCGCGCCTAGCGGCCTGGAGTCGAGTCAACTACTGGTTGCCGCTGTTATTGCTACCCAGTTGTTTTATCGCCCTGCCCTATGCACATACGCTGGCCACCCTGGCCATTAGCTATTGGCTGGCCCTCGCGCTTATTAGCTCTATTGCCTGTATGCGCAGTGGCTTTCGACCGGCGCGTTATTTCGTCTTCGCGTTTATTGCCCTGCTTGTACCGGGTATGATTATCCTGCCGGCCAACCTTGGTTTGCTTCACGATCCGATTCGAAACGCAGAGCTGTTTACCTTAATCGGTGGCACCTTCGATGCGATTCTGCTGGCGTTGGCACTGGCGGACAAGATTCGAATTCTCTCCAATGACAAAGACCAGGCCCTACAAAGCCTGCAAAAAATGCTCACCATGACGCGCACCGATCACCTCACCGGCATCGCCAATCGCCACGCCTTTGACCAAGACTTTAACCAGCTTTTTGATTCAGCACCCCTGGAACATGATGGCTCCCAACAGGTTCTCTACCTGATTGATTTAGACGGAATGAAGCGTGTGAACGATAACCACGGGCATTTGCGTGGCGACCAGCTACTGTGCACATTTGCCGCTCACCTCAGCAAGCTGCCAATGGATGACTGCCAGGTTTACCGCATCGGCGGCGATGAGTTCACCATTGTCGCAACGATGGATAGGAAAAGTGAAATCAATGCCGCCATTGCCCGCATTGAACAGCAACTGAGTGAAAATGACTATCGAGGGGTGGGTATCAGCTACGGCATCGCCAATGCCCACGAGTGCACATCAACCCACGAGATGATCAGCCTAGCTGACCAACGCATGTATCAATACAAAACATCACAGCGTCAAGCCAGGGCCGATGATGCACAGACTCTGACACTGGCCACCAGGCGCTGAACCCGATAAGACTCAGCGCCTCGCCGCAGCTAGTCAATCAAAAGTCTGTTTCACCCTTGATGATCTTTGGATAACCAATCATTGCCCGCGAGCATTGCATGCCTGCCATCACGGCTGCCTCGACACAACCGGCATTGAGGCCGGTTTTAATCCAGTCACCGGTCATAAATAAATTATTAAAACCGGAGCCATCGGTAGCGATACGATGCTGGCTGCTATTCACCACCGACATCACATAGTGCTCGGAGGGATCAATATTGGCACGCCAGAATTGACTGTCAAAGCGCGCCTTGCCACTACCTCCGTCCGGGTCAAGCAGCCACTGCCACTTAAAATCACCGGCACTGCCGGCATAGGGCCAGAGTGCCGTTATGCGCTGATCGAGCTGCTCAAGGGCATTCTCCTTGGCCTGCTGCTTACAGCGCGCGGGAAATTCGTGGTCGGTGATAGGCGGAAAGTTATCCACCGGCATGGCACTGCAGAAATAGGAGACGTTTTGGGGCTGCTCACCGGCCGGCCAATCTTCACGACAGAGCAGTTGATCCATCGGTGCCCAGGTATCATAGGGCTCTGAAAAGCCACTCAACACAGGCTCCTGGCCCTCCGGCAGATCGCTCCAACCGAGCTCGGCGAGGTCCTTATTCATCCAAACCTGGTAGGCTTGAGTGACCACGGTCTTGACCTCTTTGCAGGTGGTCTGCAGCGCCGGGCTTTGCGCCAATAACTGCGGACAAATTTGCGGAATCGACGCCACCGATATACCGAACACGATGCGGTCGAAATCCCTCCCCTTCTTCAGTGTCAGTGCCGGGAGTGGCTGGCCAAATTCAGCCTGATACAGCTCGGGCCAGTTACTCCAGTTAGACTCAAGGTTGACATTTTCCGCCTGTAGCAGAGCGGCTTGTTGCGGGTCTATCTGCCCATAGAGCGGCGTGCTTGGCCAGCAACCCAGGCCCTTAACATCGATTAATGGGTCGTAAAGCTCACTGCCGTCCACCACGCTCACCTGCTGCGTGAGGTGGATTTCTTCGATGCTATCGCCCTGGGGTATGAGCTCATCGACTTTGTGGAAAAACTTAAACTTCACCCCACGCTCTTTCAAGACTTCATAAATCGGTGTAAACACGGTATCGCCCATACCCGCCTGCATCTTGTACATCACGCTGCCCTTATAACAAACGCCAATACGCATCATCGCGCGCAATATAGTGCCGGCTTCGACATTGGGCTTATTAAAGTCGCCGCCTTCGTAGGCAAATACCAAGTCGTAAAAACCGCGAATCGGTGCGGAGTGCACGCTGTACTTTGGGTTGGCGCCGTGTTTTTCCAACCAAGCATAAAAATCGATATCATTGATGACATCGAAACCTTGCTCAAACACATCGTCCTCTAACATGCCCGTCAGCACCGCTAGGCCGAGATCGATGGTAATAAAAAGACGCCGTAACTCATCGTGACTATCGAGCTCGGCATCGATATCCCGTTCGATGGATTCTTTAATCGTCTGCAAGCCCTGCTTCAACAGTGATCGCTGCAAGGATGAATGATCAGTGAAGACACCGGACATATTGTGAATCAGCGTGTGCAGAGTATCGATAGCACTTGAAATATCATCACCCAGCTCGTCAAAATTCTCTTTAACTTCTTCGGCCAGTCGCTTGAACCAACTGAGGTGCTTGTCGGACTCAGAGATTTTAAGCGCCGGCACCGACTGTTCACGCAGGTCGTGAAAATCGGCCAGCAATTTTTTAATCCAACCCCATGCTGCCACGGCAATATTCCAGAGGGTAATCGACTCACTGCCATCACCCGGCTCGCCTGGTAGTGTCGGGAACATTATCGGCCAGGTTCTCCACTCCTGATTAATATGCTCAGACAGCGCGATAAAATCATGGGGTTTAAAGGCCTCTTGCCACGTCGCGAGCGGCGCGTCACTGGGTCGGTCGAGCGCCGTGTAAGCCTCTTTCATCATCGCAAAGGCGTTTTCATAAAACCCGAACCAAATATGTAAGCCGTGCTCTTCAATGCGCTCACCGTATTCGGCATTGCGGCCACTGGCACCCTTGCCACCCAAACGCCAAGCCATTTGATAGACCGTTATATCGTATTTATTTTCCCAGCCCTCTTCATTGGTCAAATAATAGGCGCTGGTCATGGCACTAACCCCGCCCCCCAAGATGGCAATTTTTTCGCGTTGAACCTGCGAGTTATCAACCAGCTCTTCACCCGCCGTGACCGTAAAATCAAAATACAGGTTGTAGGGCATGATCGCCGGCGAGACCCCGATGTCTAAACCCAGGGTTTTATCGAGGGGAAAACTATCGAAATTATGCACCGTCGCCTCGTATTCATAACCCAATATCGAACCGCTGTGCACCTTATCAACATTCGCTGGTGCCGTGATCAGCGCCTGGTACACCGCTTTGACACCGGCTGAATCTGGAAACTGCTTTAAAAAAATCTGCGGGATATGTGGCTTCATCAACATTGAGATCACCTCTTGCCAAGCAGCGGCATCGAGGTCTAAAAAGTCGGGCATGGAGCGAAGAACTTCAAAAGCCTGCTCCAAAAAATCAATGAAATTCTTGATCGGCCGATGGGGATTATTTTTTTTGCTGGCATTCACCTCCAGCAAGGGATGCAGAGCCATCTCCGACTCAACAGAGAACGTCTTAAAGCCTTGAGCATTAACACTAAAGTGCAATGGATCAGCGCCCAACTCGGGAATTTGGTACTCACACAGGTATTTTGGGTAACCGTACAACTCACGACCATTGATCATCGCCATGCCACTATCGACAAAAATATGGCAGGGATAACTATAAACGTGGGCGATATCCCCGTCATCATCGAGTTGCCCAACAATTACCCAGGTGACAATATCCACCTCGGTGATCCAGCCCTTGTCTTTATCGACCGCAACCGTAGAGTTGGCATGGCCAACCCGCGTAAAGGTGGTCAATACATAGGGTGAAAGTACTTTTAGCTTTAACTTGCCAGCTGCCACCATATTCAGTGTTTCATCAATGGTTTTCTGTAAAACTGGCAACTTTCCCTTGAGAAAGAAGCCGTACATATTGGCTTTTTTTAGTTGTAACGGCGTGTGCATAATTGGCGAGCCACCGGCATAGATAAAATCGGGACGATCATTCATTCAATTATTTCCATATTTATTCGTTATTTATTCCTAACAGCATGACCGTAGCCATGGCGCAATGACCCATCAATACTGGCGGTAACGCCGCGTACAAGTAATTGAGATTACAGCCTTAAGGGAATAATGGGCCGCCGAAAAGTACTGGCAGGATAGGCCATAGTCAATCGACAATAAGTAACATCGAGACTTGGTCGAGTTGACCGCACTATTGACAGGTAGAAACTGCGACTCCGCAAGAGCGGTAGGGTTTCATCCGTACCCAGAAATTAAGTCCACAGACACACTAAAGCGATGAAATGGCCTTGCCAACTGCACGCAATAAATCACTACTCAGATAGGGTTTAATAATAAAACCCTTAAAGCCATAGTCTTGATAGTTGGCGATGACGGGGTCGTTAGAATAACCACTCGAAACCAGCGCGCAGACTTGCGGATCAATATCTAAGAGTTTTTTAATAGTATCTCGACCGCCCATGCCCCCCGGAATGGTGAGATCCATGATTACCAGCTTAATCGCCTGACCGCACTTCATCGCCTCGCCATACACAGCCAGAGCCTGATCGCCATCGACGGCGTGAACGACATCGTAACCACCCACTTCGAGCATACTCTGAGTGACTTCGCGGATCATTGTCTCGTCATCCATCACCAGTATGGTGCCACTACCTTCAAGGGTCTCACGGTTGTCATCAGCAACCAGAAGAGCCGTCTTTACTGCCGGTAGGTAAATAGTAAACTTTGTGCCCTCACCCAAGCTTGATTGGCAGGAGATATGACCCGAGTGCTTATGGATAATGGAGTGAGTCACCGCCATACCCAGACCACTACCCTCGTGCTTGGTGGTAAAATAGGGGTCAAATATTTTGTCAATCTGATTTTCTGCGATACCCACGCCCTCATCCTCAATATCGATGCGAATATAGTCACCGGATTTAAGTAGCGGCACGACGTTACTGCCCTCAAGCAATACCACGTTTTCACAGAGAATACGGATCGTGCCACCCTCGGGCATGGCATGGCGGGCATTGAGGACAATATTTTGAACAACTTGGCTAATCTGCCCCTTGTCGATGGAGGCCGCCCACAAATCGTTGTCGCGATCGATACGACAACTAATATTCGCACCGGAGAGGGTGAAATTTGCCGATTCTTGAATGACCTCAAAAATTGAGGCGAGTTCGAGAATCGGCTCCCCGCCCTTAGAAAAGGTCAGCAATTGCTGAGTTAATTTACTGGCGCGCTCCGAGGCCTTTTCAGCGGCGTCTAGAAATTTATAAGCTCGACTGGCCGGGTCAATAAGACCCTTACTGATATTAATATTGCCCATAATACCGGTCAGTATATTGTTGAAATCATGGGCAATACCGCCAGCGAGGACGCCGATAGAATCGAGTTTTTTGGTTTTGGCCAATTCGTCATCGATGCGATTGGCGAGGGTGACATCGCGAAAAACCAGTACGCTGCCAATGATTTTACTGTCGCGGTCGCGAATGGCGGCACCGCTATCGGCAATACTGCGCAGGGTTCCATCCCTCGCGATAAGAGCAGTATGATTGGCTAGGCCAATAATGAGTCCCGTTTTAAGGGCTTGCGCGGCCGGATTTTCACAAACTTCTTGCGTTTGTTCATTAATAATATGAAAGACTTTGCTGAGCGGTTGCCCTAGGGCCTGATCCGCTGCCCAACCGGTCAACTCCGCCGCGACCTTATTCATCATGCTCACCCGGCCCTCGAGGTCACTGGCAATCACGCCATCGCCAATGCTGCGCAAGGTGACGGCGAGAAATTCTTTTTCTTGCTCAAGCGAGTCATAGGCCTCCTTGAGTTCGCGCTGCAGACGGATTTTTTCTGCCGATGAATTGATCGCCAATAACAGCACTTTGGGATCGAGGGGCTTGCGTAAAAAGTCGACGGCCCCGACTTTAAGGGCCTCTAGGGCGCTGTCGATATCACTGTGAGCAGAAATAATAATAATTTGCACATCGGGGTACTGCTTGCGCACGCGCCGCGCGAGATCCAGGCCATCCATTTCCGGCATACGTACATCCGTAATGAGTATATCTATACTTTGTTGACCCATCAGCTCCAGAGCGTCATGTCCCGAACCGGCGCTAGTAACATCCAATGCTTGTTTGCGTAGGCTATAAGAGAGTAAGTTTCGTATTTTTTCCTCATCATCGACAATCATTACTTTTAGTAAGTCTTGCATAGAAGCGCTCTCCGACGAATTTTATCACTGGGGATGCCATTCATTTTTGATTCAGCCTAGCCAGCTTCGACAGGCATACTCACCTTAAACATAGCCCCCCTACCCTCCGCGCTAACGATTTCCATCTCGAAGTTAAATTCGCGCATGATGCCACTGATAATAGAGAGTCCCAGCCCCGTACCCTGGCCAGGTTGTTTCGTGGTAAAGAAGGGGTCGAGGCAGCTCTCTTTAACCTTTTCATTCATGCCCATACCATTATCTTCTACCTCTAAAATTAAGCGCCGAGCAGGGACGTTGGGGTAGAGTTTGACACTAATACTTTTACCCTCGATCTGCGCTTTATCATCCACAGAATGGCGTGCATTCGAGAGCAAGTTGACGGCAATTTGCTGGAATTTTTGCGCGTCGACACGCACCATTGGTAGATCCCCGGCAATCTCCAGCCGCAATTCAATACTGTGCTGGTGAAACTGTTGTTGAAAAAACACCAGGCACTGGCGCAGCGGCACAGATACATCAATGGCTCTGGCCTCGGGTGAGTCGTCAAAATGTGCATAGACTCGCATGTTATGGATAATGTCCGAGGCCTTATCAACCTCCTCGGAAATATCTTTGCTAACGGAGAGTATTTGCTCTTGCTCAAAATCTCCGCTTTCAAGCTCATCGCGAATAATACTGGAGGCGATTTTGATGATTTGCAGGGGTTGCCCCAACTCATGGGCAATTCCGGTCGCCATTTCACCCAGTGACGCCAAGCGCCCGGCATGGGCCAATTGCGCCTGCTTGTCCTTTAACTCGGCCGTTCTTTCCGCCACTAGTTTTTCCAGCTCTTCCTCATTGCGCTTTTGGGCAGTAATATCGCGTCCCGATGGCACAATGAAGATCACCTCGCCTGCGCTGTCAAAAATTGGCGTCAGGGTAAATTCGACCTCAATAAAGCGATCCTCACCTAGACACAAGCGGTAATCGCGAGTCACTGCAGCACCTTCTGCGGCAGTCTTTAAGTCGCTACGCATTTGTGCCGTGACACTGGCGGAATAGCTCCACCAGGGGAAATCAAAAAATGTTTTACCGACAATATCACTGCTCGAATAAGACCCCATGCTCATGCTTTTTTTATTCAAAAAAAGCACATCGCCAGCGGGGCTTAATAAGCCCGCAAAACTATCGATACCATCGAGCACCGAGCGCAATTGATGCTCTCTGGATTTTATTTCATCGGCGGCAATATGAGTTTCTAGAATGAGAGAAGCATTTTTAAGGGCGATGGCCGCCTGCGCAATAAGCAAGCCTGTCATTTCTATCTGCCGGTCGCTAAAGGCAGATTTTATCAATTTATTCTCAAGATAAATAACGCCGAGAACCTGTTGTTGAATAATAATGGGGATACAGAGGATAGAGCGCAATTTATTTTTCGATACCGTCGCATCGCTGACAAACTCACCCTCCTCGAAGGCATTGTTGAGAATAATTGTTTCTTTTGAATGCAGACAGTAGTGCGCGATGCCCATACTTAGATTTTCTGTCGAAAAATGATTTTCATTACTAAAAGCTAGTGATATTTCGTTTTGCTTAACCCCGCTGACGGCGGGCAATAACTCATGGTTTTTATGGATCAATAGGTAGCCGGTTTGTACGCCAAGACGACTCATTACAGAATTTATAATCAATTTTAACAAATGATTAAAATTCAATTCGCCAGTGATAGCGCTAACCACCTTGAAGAGATAGTTGTACGTCAACTCATTTTCCAGATCATAGCCTTCAAGACCTTGCTGCACTGTTGGCTCGACAGTCTTTTCCGGAACAGTATTGACTAGCGCCGGGGCAAGGCTTTGAGGGCTCTCTGGGGAGTCATTAATACCTGCTATTGGCTCTTGTAATTGCTCGACTTTAGCCGCCGCACCGCAGCTCAGATAGAGCGCCCTGGCACTGTCAATATAGCTCTGCCAGGCATAGTGCTGCCGGGCTTTAAGCTGGCTGGCCAGGCGCTCATTGGCGACGGCCTCAAGTAGCACGTAACCTTGCTGGTGACTGGCGTCAATGACGTCCTGATAGGCAATGCGTATCGCCTTGAAATCACCCTGCTGGACCGTTGTTTCCGCCTCCATTAGCGCCAGGTAGGGACGGAGGATGGGGCCGTGTACCGCCCATTCACGGACTTGTTTGAGTAGCACGGCCTGACTCTCACTCTGCCAATGTTCAATATTGACGAGATATTGCGCCACATGCCAGAGCCGGTAGGCAACGGTATTGAGAATACTCGACAAGTGTTGTTTGGCACTTTCGACCTGTTGTTGCGCACGCTGTTGCTGGCCCAGAAAGTAAGCGCTAAGACTGCTAAAAACATGATAGAAAGCCAAGGGCATACTGTCTCGCCCCGGCTCCAGTTCTGCCAACAAGCGCTGTTGGCTCTGCTGAGTAAGAGCGTCGACCGTGGTGTGCAATAAGGGCTGGAGTGCGGCGTAAATGACACCGCCAATATGTTCGGTAAGCTGCAACTTGTATTGCCGAGCAAAGCTAATAATATTTTTTAATTCTTCTTCAAATTGATTAAGGTCACGCCCCTGCATAAATAAATAATACAGCGTTCCGCAATTTGTATAACCGGCATAGCCGATATCGCCGCTTTTTTTGCAGCTCTCTGTCGCCTGGCGGCAGCGCTCGATCATCTCCTCAATGGCTCTGGTGTTATGGGAGAGCAACCAGAGGCTTGTTGCCGTTGCCCTGGCCCGACCAAAACTATTGGGAAAGCGCTCGTTGAGTTGCTCCATCAACTCCTCGTAGCGCGATGACAAACGATACTCACCATCAAGTTGGTAGTAGAAGGCAGCGATACCCACGGTAAAACACAGTGAGTTGCAAACGCCCAGCTCAGCGGCGAGGGCAACGGCACGGTGTCCGACCAGTCTTCCGTGCTGATTTTGCCCCGTGACATAGTAGGCCGGCGTTAACTCACCATAGACGTCCAACTCCATTGAGCCCCCGCGCTGAGCGATCAAGGGTGCACGGCGTATTTCCGTGAAAATATCGCGCCCATCCCGGCAAAGCTCTTCCCGAATTCTTTTAATTTCTTCTATTACTTGTTGCTCATCAACGGGGATCGGGCTATCAATCAACTTTAGCGCTTTATTAGAATAATCAATCGCCAGTAGCATTTGTCCCTGGGTACCCGCATTTACAGCGCGAGCCACCAGGCATTCGGCGTGGTCCATACTGCTTTGAGTATGCTCAATGGTGGTATCGATAATGCTGTCGACCTGCTCCACCTCACCCAGCATCAACGCCGCCCGTGCATAGGCCTTATACAGTGAGTACATAAAGTCATAGTCAGACTGCCATAGCACCTCGAAGCCGAGATACTTGTCACACAGCGCAGCACTCTGGGCAAAGTAGTGGTGCCCCGCCACGAGTGCCAGGGCCCCGGTGGCCTGCACACCGGCGCGATAATTGAATTTTATTTCTTCTACGATTAGCTCTCGAGATGGATTCTCGGATCGCGCGGCCTCCAGATGCTCAACGATGGTATAGATCCTCTCGCTGAGCACACTGGGTTTGATCTGCAAATCTGTATCTTCATCCACCTGTTGCTGCTCAATCAATGCCTGAGCAATATCGCTGTGACGCTGACGCCTTTCTTCGGTATTCAGAAAGCCATCAGCCGCGGCCTGCATTTGGTCGTGAAAAAACCTTAGCTCACTCTTCTCATGAAGGAGGATTTGCTCGCTAAAAACTTTATTGAGCTGACTAAACAGCTCGCTCAACGAGAGACGATGGATAAGCGCGAGATTTTCGGCCTGAAATTTTGCACCGAGCAGGGCGGCTGTTGCCAATAAATCGATTTGTAAGGGAGGCAGCATTTTTAACTTGTCATAAAACAGCGCCCTGGCACTATTGGGCAGCTTAAAGTCACTCAAGGCATCGCTCTCCCAGCCCCACTGCCCCGTGTTCGAGAGCGCAATGCGCTTGTTTTGGTGTAGCCAGTGCAAGCTCTCGTTGACAAACAAAGGGTTGCCCCCGGACACCTTGTAGATCAGTTCACTGAGGTCGTGGGTGCGGGTGGCATAGGTATTGAGTATCAAGGCCACCATTTGATTGATAGAGCTCTGGCCGAGGGCCGAGAGGTGGAGTTTCAGCAGGCTCAGCTCCGAAGCCTCGATGTAATTTTCCATGGCCATTACGCCATGTTTCTCATCAACCTCATTATTGCGATAAGCGACAATCAACAATAAATAGGGGTATTTTTCGGGCTGACTATAAATAATCTTTAAGAGGTCGAAGGTGGCTTGGTCGCACCACTGTAAATCGTCAATGAAGAGTACTAAGGGATGCTCAGCGGTGGCGAAACTGGTGATGAAAGCAGTGGCAATGCCGTTAAAGCGGTTCATTTCCTCCATCGGTGACAGCGGCTGCAGGGGCTTCTGCTCACCGATAATGTATTCCAACTCCGGTATATAGTTGATAATTATTTGCCCATTGTCGCCCACTACCGCTTGAATATGCTGACGCCAGTAGTCTAGTCGTTCAACATCCTCGCTTAAGAGCTGGCGCACGAGGCGCCGAAAGGCTTCGACCAGGCTGCTATAGGGTAGGTTTTGCGCGAACTGATTGAACTTGCCAGCGGTATAGTAGCCACGCTTGGCAACTATGGGGGCCTCCAACTCCTGTATTAGGCGCGTCTTACCGATACCCGACAAGCCAGAAATGGCAACCACACCCATAGCCCCCTTACAGACATTGGCATAGGCCTCAAGCAGTTGCTGTTGCTCGGTCTCGCGGCCAATCAGCCGCGAGGGAATATTGATGCGCTGGCTGTATTCGTGTTGGCGCAAGTCGAAGGTTGCAATACCCCGCGTCGCCCCGCTATCACTGCTTACCGCACCCTGCGACTCAGTTGTTGCGCGCAGCCCTGCCCGGCAGGTGCTCAGATCGGCACTGAGACCGGCGGCACTTTGATAGCGCTGCTCGGGCTCTTTCTTCAGCAACAGAGCAATAATATCACTGACAATTGGTGGACAGCTGGGGTTTAACTGGCTCAGCGCCTGTGGCTCTTCCGCCAGATGGGAGTGGATAATATTCAGGGCATCATCGGCATAAAACAACGGCTGGCCGCTGAGACACTCATACAGCACTGCCCCAACGGCATACAGGTCACAGCAGTAGTTGATATCCATGCGAATTCGCCCCGTTTGCTCGGGGGCGATATAGGGTAGGCTTTCCCGTCGGTATTGCTCATTTTGAATAAATTGGCTAATCAGCATGCCGTCGAGTACCCGCACATCATCGACGACCTCAATGCGGATGGGATTTTCCGCAATCAAGATATTATTGGGTTTAATGCCCTTGTGAATAAGACTGCGCTGATGGCGCTCGACAAGGCAGTCGCTGAGCGCGATGGCAATATCCAGGAAAGTGGCAATATCGACCGTTTTTTGGCTTTCAAGCCAGTTACGCAGTGGTTGTGCGCGCGGGTAGGGCTGCGTCAAACAGATCTCCTTGCCGCCATTACTGTGTAACTCGGGAATGGTCAGGTCGGGGATCTGTTGCTCGCGCAAGTAAACCAACTGTTGTTCGATGTGTTCTTGAATGCCATCAAGTGCGAGGTTGGCGCGAATTTTTTTGACGAGATAGCTACGCCCATTACTTTTATCTTCCGCCAAAAACACCTCTGCCGCGAGGCTGTCACCCAACTTATTGACGATACTCAACTCACTGGAATTGCCCCAGCCGCAAACTGTACTCATGCTATAAACCCTTGAGGTTTACCGCTGTCATGGCGGTAGACAACACCAGCACTCAACGGATGGGCGCTCTGGTCGCCCGACTTACCTATTTGCATCTAAAAAGTATAGGTAAGGCGGGGTGAAATTACCAAAAGACCAACCCAGGGAGAGTCCGTTCCGCCTCGGTAAAATAGCGCCGACGAATGCACCCACCGCAAGGGTGGGTAGAGTAGTGGGGTTTACAGAGATGCGGCGCTAGGTTGAGTGCCGGCTAGCGCTGGTCGAGTGCTCGGAGAACCCAGAACAATCGACCTCATACCAGCATTGAGCAAGGCACAAGCGCTAGAGCCCCTATCGCGGTTTTCAATCAACTCAATACGCAGCTATTACAAATTTGATTATCCGCTGCCCAAGAAACGCGAAAATCACGCCCGTCCATGGTGATGATAGGTCGCCAAGCCATCAATGCCTTCGAGGGGAAAAGGCGTACACCTCCCCCTTTCTGTGATACTGGCGCGTTAACGAAGAGGCCCCCTACTTAGCGGCAAGGGGGCTAGCCCAGAGATCGTATTCATCGGCATGCTCTACCAACACGGTCAATTTATCACCGGGCCGCAGGTCACACTCACCGTTCAAATAGACATTGCCGTCAATGTCGGGGGCATCGGCCCAAGAACGGGCGACGGCACCTTCTTCATCCACTTCATCGACCAAGACTTCAATGGTGCGACCGACCTTGGCGGCCAATCGCGCCGTGCTAATAACCTGCTGAGTCGCCATCAAGCGCTCCCAGCGCTCCTGCTTAAGCTCTTCAGGTACCGGATTGGCCAGCTCGTTGGCTCGGGCTCCGGCCACGGCTTCATATTTAAAGCAACCGACACGGTCGAGCTGGGCTTCCCCCAACCAATCGAGCAAGTGTTTAAAGTCATCCTCGGTCTCGCCGGGAAAACCGGTAATGAAGGTGCTGCGCAGGGTCAGATCGGGGCATATTTCACGCCAGCGCTGGATCCGCTCCAGGGTTTTTTCTTGATGGCCCGGGCGCTTCATCGCCTTCAGTACAGAGGGACTGGAGTGCTGAAAGGGAATATCCAGATAGGGCAGAATCTTGCCCTCGGCCATCAGTGGAATGACATTATCGACATGGGGGTAGGGGTAGACATAGTGCAGACGCACCCAGACATCCATATCGCCAAGGGCCTCGCACAATTCAAGCATCCGCGATTTCACCGGTTTGCCCTGCCAGAAGCCGGTGCGATATTTAATATCGACACCGTAGGCGCTGGTGTCCTGAGAGATCACCAGCAATTCGCGGGTGCCGGATTCCACCAAGCGCTGGGCCTCATCGAGCACTTCGCCAACGGGGCGGCTAACCAGTTTGCCGCGCAGATCGGGAATAATACAAAAGCTGCAACTGTGATTACAGCCCTCGGAGATCTTCAAATAGGAGTAGTGACGGGGCGTTAGCTTAATGCCCTGAGCAGGCACCAAGTCGGTATAGGGATCGTGCTCGACAGGCGGCGGAGCAATCGTCTCATGGACGGCGCTGACCACCTCCTCGTATTGATGGGCTCCACTCACGGCCAGCACACCGGGGTGGGCGGCACGGATAGCCTCCTCGTCCTGGCCCATGCAGCCGGTGACAATCACCCGACCATTTTCGGCCATTGCCTCGCCAATGGCATCGAGGGACTCCTGTTTGGCGCTGTCGAGAAAACCACAGGTATTGACCACCACCACGTCCGCGTCGGCGTAACTGGGGCTGACATCGTAGCCATCGAGCTTTAACTGCGTGAGGATACGCTCGGAGTCAACTAGGGCCTTGGGACAACCGAGGCTAATAAAACCAACTTTGGGATTTGCCATCACTACAACCTACGCCAGAAAATACGGAAAAACACCGGGCGGCAATTCTACCAGAAGGCCCGCAACAACATACGGGCAAACAGCGATCAACTATCGGGGCTGAGGCTTGGCAGTGAAGGACCTAGTCACTCTTTGCGTCACGCAAGCGCTCGGACTGTTTTTTCAGTACATGGGACATAATGTAGTCCTGATCATCGGCATCGAGAAAAATGAAGTCGACCGCTATCAGCTTGTTAAAGTCCGGTGTCGAGGGCAGGGCATCGCGGCAGCTGACCACGCGACCAAAGGCTTTAATAAAGTAATATTCGGGAAACAGGGTCAGCGACAATTCTAGGCAATCGTGCACTCTGACACTCGCCGGGGCATGGAAGGAGGCACCGCTAGCGCTAAGGCTGATCTTGTGAGTGGGCCGGGGGATGACATCCTCCTCACCACCCGACTCAGCGCTTTCGGACATTTGACCGATAATATGGATTTTGCGATTGAGCAACTTAAGCACCGTCGCCACTTCGGGTAGCTGGTCGTCGATATCGAGCACCAGCGCATTAATGCGCCCATCGAGCTCAGCCAGCGAACTCAAGAGTCGCTGCCGACGCCCCGAGTTCACCTTCGAAGACGCGATCGCATCGTCCAAGCCGGCCTCACTGATCACCTTATAGCTCAGTGAAACACTGTCATCGATTCGGTAAAACCGCCTTTTTTCGTCCATATTCCTACCCGTAAATTTTTATTGTTTCGCTATTCTTCCAATAGAGGCTCTTCCGCCGCCGCATCCAGCGCGCGCAATAACAACTCCAACTCCGCCGGGGTATCGAGCTCGCCATCGAACTCCGGCAACAAATCATCTAAACCAGGCAGCTCTGACTCCAGCCCAGCGGGCTCGGTATCCGCGCCCTCATCCCCGCTGGTGAGCGGAGCATCAGCGTCAAGTGAAAGAACCTCTAATGCGGGCCCCGGTTGCTCGCCGGCCGGTGCCGAATCTGGGCCTGTTGAATCAGGTTCCGCTGCATCGGTGTCGATGTCCGCACCCTCTGCCATTGACTCGAGGTCCGCCGCTGATTGCTCGCTATCGGCGGCCGGCACTTCGCCACCCTCCTCAACCTCAGTACCTTCTGTCTCATCACTGCTGTCAGCGCCCGTCAGGAATTCACCGTTGGCGCTGCGAAGTATCAGGGTGATTTCAACACGGCGATTACGCGCCCTGTTTTCGGGGCTGTCATTGTCGACCAGGGGCCGGGAATCGCCATACCCCTCGATCAAAAAGCGGCGTGAATCCAACAAGTTCGAGCGCAACAGTGCATGTAACACCGACACCGCTCGACCCGCCGACAGCTCCCAGTTGGAACGGAAGCGCTTAGTATGAATCGGGCGATTATCGGTATGCCCCGACACCGTTACCGTGCCTTCAACCTCGGCCAATGCCGTGTGGATTTTATCCAGTACATCCACAAAACCGGCGCGCAATTTAGCCCGCCCGGAGGGAAAGGAAGCCTTTTCATTAATGCGAATAATAATACTGTCGCTGGTGCTTTCCAGCTCTATCGAGCCGGCGGCAATCTCTTCACTCAACAGGGCGGCAAGTTTGACAGCCTCCGCCTTCGTTTGCTCGGCCTGCATTTCTTCGAGCAGTTTCTCTACGGCCGAGGGGTCCAGTAGTTTCGGGTCGGCCGAGTCCAGCTCACCGACCTTTTCAAACAGCGGCATATCGGAAACCTGACCCTCGGTAAACTCCATCTCCGTCTCAGAGCGATCCGAGGGCACGGTGCGCTGCACGCCAAAAGCCTCCTTCATCGAGCCCGCGACCTGCTTAAACTTGAGAAGGTCCATCTCGGCAAAGCTCAAGAGCAGTACAAAGAAGCACATTAACAGGGTCATCAGGTCGGCAAAGGTCATTACCCATGCCGGAACGCCTGCTCCCTCTTTCTTTTCCGGCTCGTCACTCATTGCAGGCTCAGACTAGACATTAATCCCACAGGCCTACTTATCTCCTTCCGATTCTTTACCCTCGATATCGCGCTTAGAACCCGGCAGGTAGGTGCGCAGTATGTCATCGATAACACGGGGATTCTTCCCCTCTTGCATACCAGAAATACCGTCGATAATGATCGATTGCAGTAAGAACTCTTCATTGCGGCGCAAACCCAGCTTACCCGCCAGGGGCGAGGCCACAACATTGGCAATAAGTGCTCCATAGAGCGTCGTCAACAGAGCCACGGCCATAGCCGGGCCGATACTTTTCGGGTCATCCATATTACCCAGCATCAACACCAAACCCACCAGTGTGCCAATCATGCCCATCGCCGGTGCCACTTCGGCAATTTTTTCAAATATCGCCGCGCCATCATCGTGGCGCACCGCAGCCCGATTTCTTTCGGCGGTGAGGGTTTGTGTCACCACGTCCGCCTCCATACCGTCGACCAGCATGCTCACGCCCTTCGCCAAGAACTCACTACTGGGTTCTTTTTCTTCCAGTATGAGCAGGCCGCCCGTCCGCGTTTCCTTGGCCATGTCAACGATTTCCAGAATCACCTCGCCCGGCACCTGAGCCTTGTACAGCAAGGCCTTCAAGCCCGCTTTAATGGCGTCGACAAATTGACCAAAGTTGTACTGCATCATCACCGCGCCAAGGGTACCGCCAACAACCACTGCGATGGAGGGCATATCGACAAAGGGCATCACGCCGCCACCCATAACCATGGCGGCAATAATAATCCCGACAGCAACGATAAAACCAATGAGCGTAGCTAAATCCAATTGACGTCCCCTTTAAAAAAGCTAACTGCAGCCGGTCTCGCAACGAGGGTACGACCCCGTACTCCGACTACTGATCACACCACTATATATCAAACAGTAGTTATACTCTCTATCTAGGCCAGATAAGCGACTATTAATTCACGGCACATGCACCACCACGCCAGCAGTCATCTCAAGCTGTCTCAATTCGCTACAATACAAGGCTAAATCGCTGCAACTACGCGACATAAATTGCCGAGTGTGGATATTTAATCCTGTAAAATAGGCTGCACCAACACCCAGGGCCGCACCACCACCGACCACATTAGGGCGTTGGCCTCGTACCACTCCAGCGCCAGGGCGTCGCTAATTTGGCCGAGCTCGCCACTGGCCTGCCATGTCTCAATCTGAGTTTCATTATTATTCGATATCTCGGCCGCGACCTCGACCAAATCGAGAGCCGGCGCCACATAAATGGCCGTGCCACTGGCGAAAAAACGCTGTAGCTCGCGCCAAGGTGCCTTTGCCGTTTCGCCCTCTAGTTTGGCGCGTAGTAATAATTCTGGGTCGGTAGTGGTCATTTTTCTCGTCTCGGATTTTCGCAGGGCGTATCGGTGAAGGTTTCAGCCATCCGTAGTTTTTCGCTACGCGGTAGTTTTTTGATCGCCGCCTCGCGTCGACTGGCGCTGGCGCGATCATGGCCTCCTTCGCGAAAGACCACCGCTTCGGGCCGACGCCCGGCATGAAAGTACTTCGCCCCCACACCGCGTTGATGCTGGTGAAAGCGCCGCTCGACATCGGTACTAATACCGGTGTAGAGAGAGCGGTCGCTGGCCCGAATCATATACACGCTCCACTCAGGGTTCACTGTAGAGCTGCGCCGCGCCTTAGCTCAGGTCTTACTAAGCTAGTGGCTATGGGTGCCATCGGCACCGTGGGAATGGCCGTGGGACAATTCCTCTTGGGTCGCCTCACGAACGGTTTTAATCGTAATATCAAAGGTTAAGTCGAGCCCGGCAAAGGGGTGGTTGGTATCGACATCGACCGAAAACTTGCCGACCTTAACCACAGTCACCTGACGCGCGCCCTCCTTACCTTGCACCACGACAATAGTGCCCGGCTCGGGGCGCTTTTTCGCGCGCAAATGTTTCAACGGCACGCGCTGCACACTGTCGGGATGATTGGGGCCATAGGGCTGTTTCAAATCAACCGCCAGATGGTCGCCGACTTCCCTGCCTGCGAGCTCTTGTTCAAGCGCCGGCAGCATGCCACCGTGACCGTGTAAATAAACGGTCGCCTCACCGCCGTCGGAGTTCTCCAGCACCTTGCCCTCACCATCTTTAAGGCTGTATTCAAACTCAACAACGCTGTTTTTAGCAATTTTCATAGTTAGTACGTCCACTCAATGTAAAACTCAAAAGCCCGATAGGCCCAATAAAATCAAACGCGCAGTATCTTGATTAAGCCCCGACTTGGCAAGCCGCAACAAAACTCAAGCTTGCGCCGCATTGACGGCAGTTATAGATCACCTCGCCGCGAGCCAGTTTATTGTGGCGGCGAATCGAGAGGCGATGACGTTGACAGGCACAGCGATAATCGAAATAGCGCTGGCGCCGCGTCGGAATACCACTCAAGTCATAGTCGGCGGTACGACTCGCGTCGGCCTTAAAAACCGCCATAATGTTTTGCCACTCCTCACCGTGGGGGCGAATCTTCGCCAAACCGTAGAGACAGTCGCTGACATAGTGAGCCACTTCGTGGGGCACGGTGGTGGCCAGACTGTCTGCGAAATACTTGGCGAAAATATGAGGGTTAAAACGCATCACTCGCGCTGTACCCTTGACCCGGTACATGCCACTGCAGCGCCCGCGCAAATCAAACAGCACTGGAATGGCCGGAAACTCCCGGCCGTATTCCCGTTCGGCCAAGGCCAGTGTTGCCTGCGTTTTATCCAGCACCCGAGCTTGCTGCTCGGCATTTATCGGTGCAATCGTCGCTAAACTCGTCACCGCCATGTCAGTGATTCAAGCCAACCTGTTAAGACCGCGCATTAAGATAGCTTGCGGACTTTAAAGCTGCGGCCTTTAATTTTGCCCTCTCGCAAACTTTTATAGGCAATGCCCGAGGACTTGCGAGCCACGGCGACGTAGGCGCGAAAATCAAAAATATCAATCTTGCCGATATCCGTGCCGGGCAAGCCACCGTCACCCGTTAAAGCACCGAGAATATCGCCGGGGCGCAAACGCTCTTTACGGCCGCCGTCAATGCACAAGGTCACCATGGGTGCCGGGGCGGGGTTATCCATCACCGCCACAGGGGCGGGCGTAAGTTCCAGCCGGGGACGAACACCCGAATAGGATTCGATGGCCTCTAGACGGAAGGTTTCACCGGGCTCGTAAAAATTAATCGCCTTGCCCTCTTCACCGGCACGGCCGGTGCGGCCGATACGATGCACGTGGACTTCGGGGTCACGGGCCAAATCGTAATTCAGCACCACCTTTAAGGATTTAACATCCAGCCCCCGAGCGGCAACATCCGTCGCCACCAGCACCGGACAAGAGCTATTGGAAAACTGTACCAGCACCAGATCGCGGTCGCGCTGATCCATATCGCCGTGCAGGGCACTGGCGACAAAGCCTTTGGCACTTAAGGCATCGGCGACGCTCTGACAATCGCGCTTGGTATTGCAAAAAATCACCGTCGAATCCGGATAGTGCTTGCTGAGCAGGGTTACTAGCAATTCGGGTTTGTCCGCCGCCTTCACCTTATAAAAGTGTTGGCTGATGACCTCCTCACTGTGCACTGACGCCACTCGCACCTGCAGTGGGTCTTGTTGAAATTGCCGACTAATCGCCAGTACATCATCGGGATAGGTCGCGGAAAACATCAGGGTTTGACGCCCGGCTGGGATGGTTTCAACAATGCCGGCAATGGCATCGCGAAAGCCCATATCGAGCATCCGATCGGCTTCATCGAGCACCAAGGTGTGCACATCATTGAGTTTTAGAGAACCCTTGCGCAAATGCTCGGCAATACGCCCCGGCGTACCAACCACAATATGGGCGCCATGCTCCAGCGAACCGAGCTGGGGGCCGAAGGGTTTGCCGCCACAGAGGGTCAGAATTTTGATGTTTTGCGTAAAGCGCGCCAGACGGCGCAGCTCTTTGCTGACTTGGTCGGCCAACTCGCGGGTCGGGCACAACACCAGCACTTGCACCCGGTATTTATTCAACTGCAGTTTTGCCAGCAGGCTAATGCCAAAGGCCGCCGTTTTACCGCTGCCGGTTTTGGCCTGAGCGAGCATATCTCGACCGGCCAGCATGGCGGGCAAACTGTCGGCCTGCACTTGAGTCATCTGCTCATAACCCAGTGTCGAGAGGTTTTCGTGCATACCGTCGGGGAGTTGCAGGGCGGTGAATGCCAGTTGTTTGCTCATAGCCATTGATTACTCATTAAAGCTGTTGCTCAGGAAGGCGCGCATTTTATCAGAGCCTGTCAATTAACCCACCGCCATTGCCTTTTTAAATCCACTTAATTGTTACAATGGCCCACTATGAAATACGACTTACACAGCCACACCACCGCCTCCGACGGCGAGCTTAGTCCCGACGCCCTCATCGCTCGCGCCATCGACGCCGGTGTCGACGTGCTAGCCATCACCGACCACGACACACTGGCGGCCTATCGGGACATTAATCACTCCGCCCTGGGGGGTTTAACCCTGATACCCGGCACCGAGCTCTCCACCCAGTGGCAGAAAAACAATGTCCATATCGTCGGTCTGAATGTGCCCCTCGACTGCCCTGTCTTTGCCGACGCCATTGCCAGCCAGCAGCGCGCGCGTATTGAGCGCGCCAGTATCATCGCCGACAAGCTCGCCAAAAAAGGCTTCACGGACATACTCCCCGGTGTGCTCGAGAAAGCCGGCAAAGGCTCCATTGGCCGCCCCCATTTCGCCCAGCAGTTAGTCGAAATCGGCGCGGTAAAAAATCACCAGGAAGCCTTTAAGAAATACCTCGGCACCGGCAAAATTGGCGATGTAAAACAAATCTGGCCACAGCTGGATGAAGTGGTCGGCTGGATCCGCGACACCGGTGGCACCGCCGTTCTCGCCCACCCCGATAAATATCGCCTCACCCGCAGCAAACTGCACCGCTTAAGCGACGATTTTATCGCCGCTGGCGGCACCGCCATCGAGGTGGTCTCGGGCAAGCAGGACAAGGTCAGAACCAGAGAGCTGGCAAAACTCTGTATCGAGAAAAAGCTGCTGGCCTCCTGTGGCTCCGACTTTCATCAGCCCGGTAAATTTTGGGCCGAGCTTGGCCAGCATTCACCGCTGCCCGAAGAATGCACCCCCGTGTGGGATCGCTGGTAAAGATCAGCCCCTGCACTCACGATTTGAATCCAAGCCTTCTTTTTACTCGCGCTCTTAGCCCTGCTCTTTATTACAGAGTGCCATCCAGCTTTCGATGGCTGAACTCAGGTACTTTTGGCGGTGCAGAATAAAATAAAAACGGCGGCGCAAATCCCGTTGCGGTACTTTCAGTGGTATCAAGCTACCGCGAGCAAAGGCCTCTTTTAGAGCCACTCGCGATAGACAGCTAATACCTAAATCCGCCTCCACGGCCCGCTTAATGGCCTCGGTATGCTCCAGCTCAAGACTGATATTCAGTTGGCTCAGTAGGCCGGTCATCGCCCGGTCGAAGGTTTGCCGGGTGCCGGAGCCGCTTTCGCGGAGTATCCACGCCGCCGCCAGCAGGTCTTTATCACTCATCGACCTGCGCTTTGCCAAAGGGTGGGTCGGCGAGCAAAAAACCACTAACTCGTCATCCAACCAGGGGATAACCTTCAAGTCAGGGCTCTGCAGCTCGCCTTCAATAAGGCCAACATCCAGCTCAAAGTTTCGCACCTGCTCGCCAATACTGGCGGTATTGGCAACATGTAGCTGCACCTGGGCAGCCGCATGTTGCCTCATGTACTGCGCCATAATGCCGACCGCGAGATAGTTGCCGATGGTGAGTGTCGCCCCCACCCGCAGTGCCGGCACCGTGTTCTGCTGTTGCAGTTGTTGCTCAAAGGCCTGAGCCTGCTCATACAGGGCCTGGGCTTGCGGACGCAGGGCGCGACCCAGCCCATTAAGCTGCAGTTTCTTACCATTGCGGTCAAACAGCCAGATGTCATAGTGTCTTTCGAAATCGGAGAGGGCGCTGCTGACGGCGGATTGTGACATCGCCAGATCCCGCGCTGCCTTGCTGATATTTTCATAGTGGGCGACTTTGAGGAAAACCTGAACCTGCTTCAAACTGTAGCGCATATTTGAATAACCGAATAGATATATCAATAATACCCACTTTGCCGATATCAACTCCCCTTGTATAGTCCTGCCCATACTTTTCAACGCGCAAGTGCGGAGCCCAAAATGTCAGGTTTTATCGAAGCAAAAGTCACCAGCGTACAGCACTGGAACGACACCTTATTCAGCTTCAGAACCAACCGTGACGCCGCCTTTCGCTTTAAAAATGGCCACTTTATTATGATGGGCCTGCCCCAAGAAGGTCGGCCCCTGATGCGTGCCTATAGTATCGCCAGCGCCAATTACGAAGATGAACTGGAGTTTTTCAGCATCAAAGTCCCCGATGGCGCGCTGACCTCACAATTAAAAAATGTGGTGGTCGGCGATACCATCTTGCTCAGCAAAAAACCCACCGGCACCTTATTGCAGGACAACTTATTGCCCGGCAAAAACCTCTACCTGCTCAGTACCGGCACCGGCCTCGCGCCCTTTCTGAGCATTATTAAAGACCCCGAAATTTACGAGAATTTTGACAAGGTGATTATCACCCACGGTGTACGCTACGTGTCGGAGCTGGCTTACAGCGATACCATCTGCCATCAATTACCCAAAGATGAGTTTCTCGGCGAGGCCATCAGCCAACAGTTGATTTACTACCCCACGGTGACCCGCGAGCCCTATAAAAACCAGGGACGACTGACCGACCTGTTCAAAAGCGGCAAGCTGTTCAGTGATATCGGCATGCCCTCTTTTAATGTCGAAAGCGACCGCTTTATGATTTGCGGCAGCCCGGCGATGTTGAAAGATTGCTGTCAATTGCTCGATGAAAAGGGTTTTAAGGAGTCGCGACAGGGCCAGAAGGGTCAATATGTGATTGAACGGGCCTTTGTCGACAGCTAAGCCAGCCCATGTAAACGACTTAGTTGCTCTTGGCTGAGCGCCGATATTTGTTGCGCCTAGCTGGCAGCGCGCTCACGCCTCAGGCCCCAATAATTCGCCAACAACATCAGCGCCGCCCCGAGCAGTAAGAAACCGTCAATTGTTTCGTGATAGAAAAAGAAACCGACCAGCATGATCAGCGGCAGGCGCAGGAAGTCCATCGGGATAACCACCATCGCATCGGCGTAGCTCAGCGCTTTCGATACGCTGTAGTGGGCCGACATAGCGGTGATTCCAATCAATAACAACCAAAGCCAGAGACTACCCGAGGGCATCGACCAATGGCCCAGCGACAGCAACAGAGCCAGCGGTAGCTGAATAAGGCACATATAAAAAATAATGGCGAGGGGCGCGTCGTGTTGCACCAGCGAGCGCGTCAAGGTGTGGGACAAACCAAAGGCCATGGCACTCACCAGTACGGCAAGGGCTGCCGGGTGGATGAGCTGCGCGGTCGGACGCAGGATGATCATCACGCCGGCCAAGCCCAGAGCGATGGCGATCACTCGCGTTTTACTCAGCGGCTCATTGAGCAAGAAGGTCGCGGCAATGGCCGTCCAAATCGGCACGGTAAACTCTAAGGCAAACACCTCGGCCAGGGGAATAAAACCGAGACCATAAATCCAGCCATATTGACCCACAAAGTGGGCCAGGTTTCTGCCCAGGTGTTTTTTAAAGCAGCGTATTTTGAGATCGCCAACACCGCGCACAGCGACAACAGCCGAGATCAGTAACAGGCCAATCAGACTGCGAAAAAACAGTATTTGCGCGGTACCAAGGCTCACCGACAACTCTTTCGCCGCCACCGCCATCAGTGAAAAAGACGATAGCGCGACGAGCATCCACAACGCGGCTTTAAAAATGGGCTCGCGGCTAAGCCTCAAAGCCAGTCCCACCAACACTCACCGCTAGGCGCAGTCATTCAACAGCGGCTTAAACCACCACAATTAAGCGCAGGGCATCGAGTTTTAATTGCGCCTGTGAGAGATAGTTCTGAGACAGTGCCATCGTCTCGCAAAGGTAGTCTATTTCCTCGCTGCGAATACTCGAGTTCACGGCGGCCAGTGCCTGCAAGCGCTCGAGTTCGGCATTTTGCGCCGCAGCCATACGCCGCTGGGCCTCGGCGATGAGCTGCGCCTGCTGAGTCTCGGCAATGGCTTCAGCGTGGCCCACCAAGCTCTCGACCTGGCTGCGCACATGCTTCACCATGTCGACGGCGGTGCGACGCTTCACCCGCTGACAGAGTTTGGAAAAATGAGCCTCGGTAAGGATCTGACTGAAATCTTTAGCGCTCTCGTCGACCACCACCCGCACCACAGATTGGGGGATATAGCGCCCCAGCTGCAGCACTTTCGGCGCCGGACAATAGACCGTAAACATGCCTTCAAACAGCAGTGTACCGGGCTTCAGTGGCGGTAATTTCAAGGTGCAAACCGCGGTGCTGCCGAAGTCGCCGTTGGCAATTTGCTCCATCGCGGCGACGACCAAGGGGTGCTCCCAGGTTAAAAATCGCATGTCTTCGCGGCCCAGTGCTCGACGCCGCGAATAGGTCGCGGTGAGGCCCTCTTCGGGCAGGCCCGGCAAGTTCTGCGCGAGCATATGGTCGCCCGGTGCGACCACGATGCTATCGGCGCTGTGGTGGCTCTGCTCGATGCCGAATTCATCGAAAACCTTACTCAAATAATCTTCCAGCTCACCGCTCTGCTCGGCCTCGAGCATCGCGTCGATCACGCCATTGGCAACCTCGGTGTTACAGGAATTCATCTCCAGCAAACGGTCGCGGCCCTTTTGCAAGGCCTCCAGCGCGGCCTCGGTGAGCTGGTAGGTCTCGTCCACCAAGGTAGACAGGGCCGCAGTATCATCGGGGCAGCGCAGGCAGTGGTGCAATTGTTCCGCTACCTGCTGGTAAATATTCAGGCCCACCGGGCAAACCCTCTGGAAGGCACCCAGGCCCTCGCTGTACCAACGCAACATCACCTCTTGGGCACTGTCCTCGTGGTAGGGCACGTGAATTTGCACATCGTGGCGCTGACCGATGCGGTCGAGGCGGCCAATGCGCTGCTCCAAAAGGTCCGGGTTTAACGGCAGATCAAATAACACCAGATGATGGGCAAACTGAAAGTTGCGGCCCTCACTGCCAATCTCCGAACAAATCAGCGTTTGCGCGCTGTCCTGCTCGTCGGCAAAGTAGGCCGCTGCACGATCGCGGGCAATCAGGCTCATACCCTCGTGGAAAACACCCGAGCGCACACCCTCACGCAAGCGCAAATATTCCTCCAGCTCCCGAGCCGTCGCCGACTGCGCGCAAATCACCAAGACTTTGTCCTGGCGATGTTCGGCCAGCCAATCGGCCAGCCACGCGACGCGGGGGTCGAGCAATAGCCAGTCCTCCCCGAGACCACCTTCAGGCTGCAAAGCGGCGTGAAAATCGTCTGCGCTGGGCTCGCCATCCTCGGCGACAGCAGCGGAGCCAATGGGGTTGGGCAGGGCATAACCCTGTACATAGCGCTGGGGAAAGCCTTCAACCGCTTCGCGGGTATTGCGAAACAGCACACGTCCGGTGCCGTGGCGGTCGAGCAGGTCTTGTATCAAGCCATCATTTAATACCTGCAAGGCCTCGGCATCCTCGGCTTGCAGGGCTAGCTGTAATTCGTCGGCGGCGCTAGCACCCAGATAGGCCTTAACCTGGGCGACAAGCTCGGTATCAACAAGCTCGGCATCAACAACCAAAGCATCACCACTTTGCAGCGCTTGCACCAACTCACTCACACCCTGGTATTGGCTCTCCTCTTCGATAAAGGTGGGCAGGTCGTAGTAGCGATCCGGGTCGAGCAAGCGCAGACGGGCAAAGTGGCCGGCCACGCCGAGTTGCTCCGGGGTTGCCGTTAACAGCAACAGGCTGGGGATGCGCGCGGCTAGAGCCTCAATGCATTGGTAAGCGGGGCTGGCTTGCGTCTCATCCCAGGCCAAATGGTGGGCCTCGTCGACGATCAACATATCCCAACCCGCCGCGAGGGCCTGGCTCTGGCGGCGCGGGTTATTGCTCAAAAAGGAGGTACTACACAGCACCAACTGGGCGCTCTCAAAGGGGTTAATGTTGCCGCTCGAGGTTAGCGCTTGCTCATCATCAACGCCATCGTCGAACTCATCGGCATAACCGTCGTCGACCTCTTCCTCTGTTTGCTCCAGTGCTTCGCAGCGGGCCTGGTCGAGAATGGTGAAGTGCAGGTTAAAGCGGCGCAGCATTTCAACCAGCCACTGGTGTACCAAACTGTCGGGCACGGCGATCAAGACGCGACTGGCGCGGCCGGTATAAAGCTGTTGATGCAGAATCAAACCGGCTTCAATGGTTTTACCCAGTCCCACCTCATCGGCGAGCAACACGCGCGGCGCATGGCGCGCACCGACACGGCTGGCAATGTAGAGCTGGTGGGGCAGTAACTGCACGCGGCCACCCAGTAAGCCACAGGCCGGCGACTGTTGCTGCTGGTGTAAAAACTGCAGGGTTTGTTGGCGCAGCTCAAAGCGGGCAACCTTGTCAACCTGACCGGCAAACAAACGGTCTTCGGGCTTGGAGAAATGCACGAAGCTATCGAGATCCATCTCGTGCAGTACCACCTCCTCGCCATCGACGCCCTGACACAGATAAATAACGCAGCCATTGCCATCCTGCCGATCGATAATCGTCAGCTCATCGCCTTCACTATTTTTCACCTTGTCATCGACGGGATAAATCACCCGACCCAGCGGCGCATTGTCGATGGCGTACACGCGGCGCTCAGCCGCCGAGGGGAAGCTAAGTTCCACCCGTCGATTGGCCACTTCCATAACAATGCCGAGCCCTAACTCAGCTTCGGTGTGGCTGATCCAACGCTGGCCTGAAACAAAATCGACTTGGGGCTCAAGTTTACGGGACAAAGGCGGCCTCTTTCTTTAAAAAACAAATGATGGGGGTCAAAGTAACTAGCTTGATGTAAGCGGCGCGCATTGTAGTGGTTACGACAGCCCGGGACAAAATATATGTATGATTGCCATCATTTTAGTCACTATAAAAAATGCTGCGAAGGATGGAACGGCGATGGCACGACTCGGCCTGCTTGAAACAGATACCCTCTATCCTAGCTTAATTGACGATTACGGCTCCTACGGAAAGATGTTCGCCGCTTTTTTTGATGCTTTAGGTGGCCAGCTCAGCTATCGCCACTATCAGGTACAGCGCGGTGAATGGCCCCAACACCCCAGCGAGTGCGACGCCTATTTAATTACCGGCTCAAAGGCCGGCGTCTACGACCCCCTGCCCTGGATAAGTCCCTTACAAGATTGGATTGTCGACTTTCACCAGCGCGGTGCCGCCCTTATCGGTATCTGCTTTGGCCACCAGATCATTGCCCACAGTCTCGGCGGCAGGGCGGGGAAAAGCATCAAGGGTTGGGGGCTAGGCGTACTCAGCTGCGAGCAACACTTTTTGGTAGACCACTCAGAATTGCGTTTGATTCATAGTCACCAAGACCAGGTCCTAGCATTGCCACCCGGCGCCGCTCGCCTGGCTGGCAATACGTTCTGCCCCAATGCGGCAATGGCTATCGACGATAACGTGCTGACATTTCAGGGCCACCCGGAGTTCAGCGCCACGTATTTGCAACGTTTGCTAGCACAGCGCAAGGGTAGAATTGCCAGTGAAGTGATGGAACCAGCCTTGGCCTCACTGGCCCTAGCCACCGACCACGAACGTGTCGGGGGCTATTTATTGAATTTTATTAAGCAAAAAAAGAGCCTTTAAACTGACGGAGAATAGCGCCTTTAACGGATAAACTTGCGCGCATACCAGCAGCTGGCACGCACATCGTAACCCTCACCCTTGGCCCAAGACAGACCCGTACGCACCAGCACCTCGGCAATGCCACGGCCACGCAGGGCGTCCGGTACATAGGTATGACTAAAATCGACGCTATTGCCCATCAAACGATAGTCGGCCACCGATTTATGCCCATCAATAACCAATAGGAAGCGCTGCTCTTCCGGTTGATGCACGATGGCGCTCTCTTGCTCACTCACAGTTTTCTGCCCGGTCTAATATTATTGACTTCACATTCTACGCTATCGCGCCATGCCGTAAAACTCTTCATTGGCACCCCTGTTTGTCTGGCTGGCGATACCAAGGCATAAACAGAAAAACCATGACTGTGTCCTCACTTAAAACCCTCGTCGCCATGCGTCGCAGAGGCCCCGCTGGCTTGTATCGTTAAATAATGCCCCGCACTCGTCCAGCCACGTCCTGTTACCACCTTTGAAGACAAGCCTTAACCCACTGAACCTTGTTGAACCATACCGCCTCAGGTAAAGATCACTACGCAAACAGGTGGCCGCGAGCCGACAAACCGCCATCAATCGTCACCACCGTACCGGAGATATAGGCGGCGCGATCGGAGACCAAAAAGGCACAGAGGTCGGCCACCTCCTCGGGTTCGGCGAGGCGACCAAAGGGCATGGAGGCGGTAAGCAGGTGCCAATTGTCGGGGTCGATACCATTTTTCACGGCATTTTGACGCATTAAGCTAACCAGCCTGTCCGTCGCCGTCATTCCCGGGTTGATGCCCAGCACGCGGATATTATCGGCGGCACTGGCACCGCCCATGGCGCGAGTGAAGGCGGCCAAACCGGCATTACCGGTAGTGCCGGCAATATAGTTGAACTCGGTGACTTCGCCACCGGCGATACCGATAACATTGAGCACCACACCGCGGCCCCTGACCTTCATCGCCCGATACATTTCCCGCGCCAAATTAACGAAACCGTAGACCTTTAGGTCCCAACCACCGCGCCAGGTGGCTTCGTCAATATCACTGATCGAGCCGGCCGCTATCGCCCCTGCATTATTCACCAAAATATCGGCCTCCGAGCAAGCCGCAACCAAGGCAATGGCGTTATCACTAATACTCAGATCCATCGGATGAATGCTAACAGCGACCCGGTATTTGGCGCGAAACGCCACGGCACAGGCTTCTAAATCACCGGTATTGCGCGCAGCGAGGTGTAAATCACAGCCCTCCTCGGCCAGACGTGCGGCGATGGCTCTGCCAATGCCCTTCGATGCACCGGTAATCAGTGCGGTTTTACCCCGTAGTTTTAAATCCATAAGGTCGCTCTTTTCAGTATTTATTATTGTTATCGAAACAGCTCCCCGCCGCAGCCCGCCACCCAGAAAATACGTGGGATATCAAGCAGGTACTCACTAGCGAGCCATTAGCTACTACACGCCCATGCGGTGTAACCACCGTCGAGACTGTAGACATCGGCAAAGCCCTGGTCGACCAGAAAGCTTGCCGCCCCCTGGCTGGAGTGGCCGTGATAGCAAACCATTACCAGCGTGCTCGTTTTCGCCGTTGCACGGATAAAGTCAGAGACATTACTATCATCTAAACGTGTAGAGCCATCAATACTACCCGCTTGAAACGACGCCTCATCGCGGGTATCGAGCAAGATCACCTCTTGCTCGCCAAGGAGCGCTTTCAATTGCGCCACTGATAAATGTTTAAACACTATAAATTCCTCTCACATTGGTTGAATAACGAGCAATCCCATCAACAACCTCAACGGGCACGAGACCCTGCAACGGCGCCAAGCCATCGCAGTAATTATTAACCATAGACACAAAGGTAGGCCGTAGCCACCGCCACCTGCAGTTGGAAGTTGTTGTCGGCAGCCACCTCAAAAGATTCACCGGCAGCAAAGGTTTGCCACTCTTGCCGACCCGGTAACTTCACGCTCAGCGCACCGCTAACCACCGTCATCACCTCCCGCTCACTGGTGGCGAATTGATAATCACCGGGGGCCATAACACCCACCGTCGCGGGCAGGGTCTGCGTCGCAAAGCCGATGGATTTCACTTTGCCGTCAAAATATTCGTTAACTGCTAGCATCTTTTAGCTATTCCCAGAAAAACTGCGTTGTTAATGATGATCGCCTACAGATGATCGGTTTGGTCAAAAAATTTAATTTCGGCATCGACGGTGCAAATTTCCGTCACCGAGGTATTGCTAATTTGGTAGTTCACCCACTTGGAGCGGTCTTGATCGATCCAGTGTGACAGGGCAAAAGCAATGGCCAGACCGTGGGCAACGACCACCAGGTTCTGCCCCGGGTGATTGGCTAAAAAGCCGTCGACAGCCCCGACAAAACGCTCGGTCACTTCGGCGCGCGTCTCACCGCCTGGCGGGCGGTGATGCTCATCGTTGATCACTTTCTTAATAAAACCGTGCTCACCCTTGAGCTCATCAAAACTCTTACCTTCGAAGTCACCGGCACCAAATTCCATCAAGCGGGGGTCAAAATTCACCGTGTGTTCACCACCGAGAGCGATTTGTTCGGCGGTGTATTTGGCCCGCTGCAGGGGACTGGAATAAATGGCGTGAATGTCTGGCAGGTAGTTATGGAAATAATCACCCAAGCGATTGGCCTGTTCCAGGCCCAGGTCAGTCAACGGTGTATCGGTATGGCCATGCCACACCTGGTCGACATTGGCGGATGTCTGGCCGTGGCGAACCAGTAACAAGCGGCCTTTTGGCTGCATTGAGCACCTCATTCTAAATGGATATTATTGCAAGAACCGTCATTCTAACAAATTTCACCGATGTAGATAACGCCACCGAGCGCCAAAGGCGCGCTGAATTGATCGGCCGGGAAATTCGTTTACACTGCTCCCACCTCGAACGGAATAGGAACACTCAGCTGCCGTCACGGTCTTACTAAGGTGTAAAGAGACAGGAACCACAACAAAATCTTGATTGACCCACCTCTGCCCACATTGACAAGGTAATAATTATAATCATGAAAGCACGACTACTACTGATCGCCACACTGTTGCTGAGCCCCCTTAGCTGGGCAAACTGCGCTGTTGAAAACGCCAACCCTGAACAAAACGTCAAGACCTGCTCACTGGCCGCCAGTGGTGGCGATGCCGATGCTCAAAAAGCCCTCGGCAGCTTTTATTATTCCGGGCAGGGGGTACAGCAAAGCTATGCCGACGCACTCCATTGGTTCACGCTGGCTGCGGCACAAAACCATGCCATTGCCACCTACAATGTTGGCGTTCTGCACGACAAGGGTCTGGGCCTAGAAAAAGACTACAAAGAAGCGGGTAAGTGGTATCGCAAGGCCGCCGACCTTGGCTACTCCACCGCCCAGTACAACCTCGGCATTATGTACGAATACGGACAGACCGTTGACGAAGACCCGGCTCTGGCCATGACGCTTTACCACAAAGCCGCCGAGCAGGGCGAAGCCGCCGCACAATTTGCCATTGGCCTGATGTACGACAAAGGCATCGGTGTCGACAAAGACCCCACTGAAGCCTATAAGTGGTGGCAAATCGCCGGTGCGGGCCACCCCCACGCTCTTAACAATCGCGACTCCATCGCCGCAGAAATGACGCCCATGCAAATTAGTGAGGGCAAACGTCTGGCTCAGCGCTGGCTCGATGCGCGCCCAGGACTGGTACAATTGCCAGCACTCGAATTACAGTAAACAACCACCCCCTGAGGAGACCTAAACATGGCCACAGCAAGCGCAAGACATATCCTAGTAAACAGCGAAGAGCAGTGCCAACAATTGAAAACCGATATTGACAACGGTGCCGACTTTGCCGAACTCGCCAAACAACACTCCTCCTGCCCCTCCGGTAGCAAGGGTGGCGACCTGGGCGAATTCGGCCCCGGCATGATGGTTCCCGAATTTGATCAAGTGGTCTTCAGCGCCGACATTAACAGCGTACAGGGCCCGGTGAAAACGCAGTTTGGCTACCACCTGCTGGAAGTCACTGCACGCAGCGAGTAAAGCGCTAACACGCAGCTAAGGCCCGCCTTGCCATCGCAAGCGGGCCTTTTTATTGCCCGGGCAAGACCACTCGGCACAACAATCAAGCAAACCCACTGACCAGCCCCCTCTAATTTCACCAGCCTCAATAAAAAGCCGCTATGGGCGCTGTAAAAGCGCGACAAATATGCCATATTGCCGCCCTTCTTGCCCTGGAGAATTGCGTAATGAAGCCCCGTTTACTCGCCCCCGCACTAGAGCGGCAGCTAGCCCCCCGCCTACGCCCTTACAAACTGCAAGCCGCCACGCTACTGCTCGCCTCGCTACTGCTCAGTAAGCCGCTATATGCCGCCATCGATGAAGCCACCCTGCAAGGGCTTATCGCCCAAGTCGCGGCGTTAACAGAGAAGGTCAACAGGCTCGAAGCCGCCGACCAACAACTGCGCGAAGAAAATATCAGCCTGCGCCAAGCCATGCCCCAAGTCTCCACCCCACCTGCCGCTAACGGCGCAAAACGGGCCTGGACAGAGCGTCTCAGCGTTAAAGGCGACCTGCGCTATCGCTACGAAAACATTGACGACGCAAGCAAGGCCCAGGACCGCAATCGCAACCGTCTGCGTGCGCGCATTGAGGTTCAGGCGAAAATCAACGATGCCTGGAAGGTTGGTCTCGGTCTGGCCTCCGGCAGTGAGGACCCGGTGTCCAGTAACCAAAGCCTGGGTGGCGCTGGCAGCTCAAAAGAGATCAATCTCGACCTCGCCTATTTTGACTGGTCGGGCCTCGACAACACCCATATTATCGGCGGCAAGTTTAAAAACCCCTTCTATAAACCCGGCAAGCACAACCTAATCTGGGACGGTGACTATCGCCCCGAGGGGCTCGCCCTGAAGTACGACAACGGCAGCCTGTTTGCCAACGCCGCCTACCTCTATCTCGAAAGTGACGACAAGGCCGGCGCGCAAGACGAGGAAAGTATTTGGGGACTCCAGCTCGGCTTCAACAACGCACTCAGCGCGAGCACACAACTGCTCATCGGCCTCAGCTATTACAACCTGCCCATCGCCGGTAGCACCACCTTCTACGGCGACCCGGACGACGCCTTCGGCAACACCCTGATAATGAAAAAAGGGGAGTTGGTCTATCAAAACAATTATGAAGAACTGGAATTATTCGCCGAGCTAACATTCCGCCTCGGTCAACTGCCCGCCAGTCTGTTTATTGACTGGGTCGAAAACCAGGATGCCGATAGCAACGAGACCGGCTGGGCCACAGGCTTCAAGCTCGGCGCTGCGAAAAATCCGGGCAGCTGGCAGTTCGGCTATATTTATCAAGATCTGGAAGCCGATGCCGTGTTCGGCCTCACCACCGACTCCGACTTTGCCGGTGGCGGCACCAACGGCAAGGGCCACCTTCTGAAGGCCGCCTACGCCCTCGACAAAAATGCCGTGCTGGCCATCAATTACTTTATCAACGAGAAGGGCGATCAAGAACACGACTTCGACCGTCTACAGATGGACCTAAAGCTAAAATACTAAACCACCTGCACCACCAGCCAAGTCCGGTCGCTATAGCACCGGGCTTGGCCAACAAAGACCAATAGCGTCTTTGGCAAGGAGCCCTGTGTGAAAAAAATCGCGATTTTTGTCGATGTACAAAACATTTACTACACCACCCGCGATACCTACGGTCGCCAGTTTAATTACCGAAAACTGTGGCAAAAAATCAGTACTCAGGGCGAAATAACCTCTGCTATCGCCTACGCCACCCAGCGCAATGACGACCAGCAAACCCGCTTCCACGACGCCTTAAAACACATCGGCTTTACGCTCAAGCTGAAACCCTATATTCAACGCAGCGATGGTTCCGCCAAGGGCGACTGGGATGTCGGTATTACCATTGATATGCTGGACATTGCCGAGGCAGTCGACAGCGTTATATTACTGTCCGGCGATGGTGATTTTGATTTGCTGCTAAAAAAGATAAATAGTCGCTACGGGCTTAGCTCAGAGGTCTATGGTGTGCCAGCACTGACCGCTCGCTCGTTGATGGATGCGGCGAGTATTTACCACCCTATCGACAACGACCTATTGTTATAGGAACGTAACGTCAAAAAAATAGACGCCGCAACCAGCCCCCTCTTAGGCGCTTTTTACACTGGCTGTACTGGGCGCTGTAGGTTTTAGCGCGGCGCTCCACCTTGCGGGCCACGCCCTTGAGCCAGCTTTTATTGTTATAGCTGCCCCGAGCATAGCCGCCATGACCCTCGTGGTAATTCAGGTATTGATGATAGGCATCCCACTTCGACACCCGGTTGCGCTGCTGGCTTTTATCCATGTACCAGAAGACAAAGTCGATGGCATCGTCGAAGTCATCGCGGTCGCTAAACATCGAGCCGCCATCTTTTTGATAGTCGCTCCAGGTACCCGTTTTCACCTGCGCATAACCGTAGGCGGAGCTGGCTCGACCGTAGGGAATGATCCATAAAAAATAGCGCATCGGGGGTCTGGCGTCATGCCGAAAACCCGACTCTTGGTACATGATCGCCATCGGCACGGTGACCGGGCCGCCCCAGCGCTTACTGGACGCTACTGCGGCCTTATACCAACTGCGCTTCTCGGTGAATATATCGCAAATATTGTTGGGGCTAGCCGGTGGCGAGGCACAGCCCGCCAACAACACAACAGCACCAATTAACAACACCAAACACAATGCTTTAGACACTCGCGCCACGAATAACGGCCTCGATAAAGTAATGCTAAGCACTGAATTTAATTCGCCATGCTGTTATTTCCCAGCCAATACCAAGCTAACTGCCGCCTGATTTAGCATTAAATATCGCCAACTGTTCCGGCGTAGCCGGTAGCTGGTGCTTTTCCTTCCACTCGCTGTAGGGCATGCCGTAGACCCGCTCGCGGGCGCTTTCATAGTCGATGCTCTCGCCGCGCTCTTGCGCCTCGGCGACATACCACTTTGATAAACAGTTGCGACAAAAATCGGCAAGATTCATCAACTCAATGTTTTGCACCTCTTTGTGCTCGTCGAGATGCTTTAAAAAACGACGGAAAACGGCGGCTTCAATGTCTGTTTGCTGTGACTGATTCATTAACTGATTTTCTCTCCGTGTGCCTGTTTATCCGCATGGTACGAGGAGCGCACCAGCGGGCCAGAGGCAATATGTATAAAGCCGATGGACTCGGCGTAGTCGCGATATTCCTGAAATTCATCCGGGTGCACAAAACGTTCGACCGGCAGATGATTTTTCGAGGGCTGTAAATACTGCCCCACCGTGAGCATCTCAACATCGTGGGCGCGCAGGTCGTCGAGAGTGGCGAGCAGCTCTTCCTTGGTCTCACCCAGGCCCACCATCAGGCCCGACTTGCTTGCCACCCCCGGGTTTCGCGCTTTATATTGCTGCAATAATTTCAGCGACCAGGCGTAATTAGCGCCGGGGCGCGCCTGGCGATAGAGGCGGGGTACGGTTTCGATATTGTGATTAAACACATCCGGCGGTGTGCCGCTGAGTATATCGAGGGCCGGCTCCATGCGACCGCGAAAGTCGGGCACCAGCACCTCAATTTCCAGCGCCGGATTACGCTCCCGAGCTTCACCAATACAGTCGGCGAAGTGCTGGGCACCGCCATCGCGCAGGTCGTCGCGGTCGACCGAGGTGATAACCACATACTTCAGCTGCATTTCGGCAATCGCCTGAGCCAGGTGAGCGGGCTCTTCAGCGTCGAGGGGATTGGGCTTGCCGTGGCCCACATCGCAGAAGGGACAACGGCGGGTACAAATATCGCCCATAATCATAAAGGTCGCGGTGCCACCGCTAAAACACTCACTGAGATTGGGGCAGGCGGCCTCCTCGCAGACGGTCGACAAGTTGTTTTTGCGCAGAATTTTTTTAATCCGCGCCACATCCGGCGAACTCGAGAGGCGAATCTTTAACCAGGGCGGCTTGCGCTGGAAGGTCTCGGTGGGCACCACCTTAATGGGGATCAGCTCAACCTTGTCGGCACTGCGCAGCTTTTCGCCCTGGCGGCGGCGCCGTGTGCGCTTTACCGGAGTATTTTCAGTGGCACTCACCACGGGAGTTGCCTTGCTATCCTCATCGGAATTAATATCCATCACTCTCGCCTGCGCCGAGGGCAGCCTGTTGCAGGCCCGCCGTGCTATTCATATTAATACCACTCATCCTAGAGTACTCAATTTAGTAGCCCCAATCTTGATACTGCCACACTGGGCTTTGCCCATCCTGCCCCACTCGCTTGGCGCTGAAACGTTGCACCAGCGCCTCAATTAACTGTCGCTCAAGTACCTGCCAACTTGGCATCGCGGCTCTGGCTAATAAGTCTTTCAAGCGTGTCATCTGTAGGCCCCGATAACCGCAGGGGTTAATGCGCTGAAAGGGCTCCAGATCGACATCAACATTCAGTGCCAGACCGTGGTAGCTGCGCCCACGACGAATGCGCAAGCCCAGAGAGGCAATTTTGTCAGCGCCGACATAGACACCCGGTGCCTTGTCGCGTGTTGCCGCCTCTAGGCCATAATCGGCTAGCAAGGCTTTGAGACTCAATTCAATGGCACAGACCAACTCGCGCACATTGAGCTTGGCGCGCTTTAAATCGATCAAGGTGTAGATCACCATCTGCCCCGGGCCGTGATACGTCACCTGCCCGCCACGATCGACCTTGATCACGGGAATGTCGCCGGGCATCAACAGGTGTTCGGCTTTACCCGCCTGTCCCTGTGTAAAGACAGCGGGGTGCTGTACCACCCAGAGCTGATCGGCAGACGACTCGGTGCGCGACTCGGTGTAATCCTTCATCGCCGCAAACACTTGCCCATAGGGTCGCAGGCCCAGCTGGCAGACGGCGATAGGCGCTTCAGGGGCGGCACAGGAGTCACTCACCGGCATCACTACAGCACCATCCGTACTCGAGCGCTGGTTTTTAGGTCGGAAAAAATAGCCTCCAACTGGGGCTTGCCGGTGGCCGTAATAATCACCGTCAGCGCTTGAAAGGTCGACTTGCGACTATCGCGAATACTCACCTTGGCCCGATCAAACCCAGGCGCATGGCGCTCCATCACCGCCAAGACATGCTGGCGCAATTCTTCACCGGCCTCTCCCATGACCTTGATCGGATAGTCACAGGGGAATTCAATGCGTGGTGCTTCGGGTTCAGTCATAACAGGCTCGCGGTGTTGAACGGATGATATTGATCTCATGCAGGATCGTAGCCTCGCCATCGGAGGCTTATAAAAGGCTCATCACAAAGAGTACCAAGCTATCCCATAGACGCGAGAACAAGCCCGCCTCGGCAATGGGCTGCGCGGCAACCAGCTTTTTATCCGCCAATACTTCATCCTTATAGGTCACCACCAGGCGGCCCAATTCCTGCTGCTCCGTCAGCGGAGCCTCAAGCGTGGCATCGACATGAATGTTACTGTCGAGCTGAGCCTTGGCGCCTCGCGGGAAGGTTAAAAACACATCCTCGGCCAGCACTAGGTCGACGCTATCGCGCTCGCCAAACCAGACGCGATTATCCGCCTGCAGCACATCGCCAGCGCTAAATACCTTCGTTGTTTCGTAGTAACGGAAACCATAGGTCAGTAATTTTTGCGACTCCTGAGCCCGCGCTTCCTCGCTATTGGTGCCCATCACCACGGAGATCAAACGCATGCCATTGCGCTCGGCGGAGGCCACCAGACAGTAACCCGCCTCCTCGGTGTGGCCGGTTTTCATGCCGTCGACGGACTTGTCACGCCACAGCAGGCGATTGCGATTGGGCTGCTTAATACCGTTGTATTCGTAGTATTTTTCGGCATACAGGGCGTAGTGACTGGGGTGCTCGAGAATCAAGGCTTGGGCCAACAGCGAGAGATCGCGGGCGGTGGTGATGTGCCCCTCGGCGGGCCAGCCGGTGGCATTGACAAAGTAGCTACTTTTCATGCCCAGCAACACCGCCTGCTGGTTCATCACATCGGCAAAAGCGCTTTCACTACCGGCTAAAAACTCCGCCATGGCGACAGTGGCGTCATTGCCCGACTGGATAATAATACCCTTCAGTAAATCGCCGAGAGGCACTTCCGTGCCCTCGCGAACGAACATTTTAGAGCCGCCCATTTTCCAGGCGGTGACGCTGATCGGCACTTGATCGGCGTCGCTAAACTTGCCGCTGGCCATTTCCCCGGCCACCACATAAGAGCTCATTATTTTCGTCAGGCTGGCCGGTGGCAATGGCAGATCGGCATTTGCCTCAACCAAGACACGCCCGGTATTGGCGTCAATTAAGATCCACGACTTGGCAGCCAATTGCGGCGCCGCGGGGATTAAGGTCTGAGCCTGCGCGCTCACAACCACACTGATGGTGATAATGAGCAGCGTAATAAGCTGCGTAGAAAGGGCTTTCAACATAATTTTAAACCTTATTTTCAACATAACATGGGCTCTTAGAGAGCCCATTTTGTTTGCTATTGGCCAAAGGAACGGCCTTCGACAATGGGCGCCATATTAACATGGGCCGACACCCCCGCCGGCGCTCAAAGCGCTAAATATCATGCCCGACATTCACCACAAAGGGCCCGTGCCGGCCCTGCTGTATCAAGCGCTCGCGTAGCGCCAGTAGCTGTAAGGGGTCAACAATGGGGCCAATCCAGACTTTGTAAACGGGGGCCGCCACCGCGCCAAAGCGGCGCACAGAAATCGGGTAGCGCGTTAGCGAAGCCAGTTGCGCTTGCAGCTGCTTTGCCGAGATCATTGAGCTATAAACCCCCACCTGCAAGAAGGGCCGAACCTGGGGCTTGGTCGCACGCGACGCTACCGGCGCCGCAGCGAGAGGGGGGCGAAGGGTCTTGATCTTGGTCTGCGTCTTGGCCTGAGCGGGCTTTTTTATGCCCTTCACAATTGGCTCACTCAAGGCCGGTGCCGCTACCGCATTGCGCTGGAAGTCCAGCGGATCTATCACCTCTACCCTCACCCGCGCCGTGCCACTATTGGCGTAACCGAGTTTTTTGGCGCCGGCATAGGACAAATCAATAATCCGTTCACTGTGAAAGGGCCCGCGATCGTTGACCCGAACGATAATCTGCCGGCCATTGGCCAAATTGGTGACGCGCACATAGGCCGGAATCGGCAGGGTTTTGTGGGCTGCGGTCATGCCGTACATGCTGTAGGTTTCACCATTGGAAGTTTTACGGCCGTGAAATTTATTGCCGTACCACGAGGCCTGCCCCTCTTCGCTATAGCCCTTGGCCGCAGGCAATAGACGATAGGTGACGCCATTGACGGTATAGGGGTTTTTATTGCCGGCAATAGTAATCGGGTCGACTCGCGGCACCGCATCGGCCAGCTGGCTGACGTCGACCTCATGGCTGGGGCCGCTGTCTTTTAAGCGCGCAAAGGCATCACCACTTTGGCAAGCCCCCAAGCTGGCTAGCAGTATCGCCGCCATCAGCCCGGCGGCAATACCCGCCAGACGCGAAGGCCACAGCACTAGCCCTTCTGTTATCACCGGGTAAAGCAACTGGCTGAGCCGCTCATTCACCCCTGGCCCGTGCCTCGGCAATTTGCTCGGCCAGCTGCACGACCGCCATGGCATAGCGGAAGCTGTGGTTGTAGCGCGTAATGGTGTAATAGTTTTGCAGACCGAGCCAAAACTCGACACCGGCCTGGCCCTGCAAGCGCAGGGGAATCGCTTTCACTGCCGGGCTCATATCCTGTACCGGGCTAAAGCCCTGCTCGGCCAATTGCGCCAGGGTCAATTTCGGTTTTACCAGCTTATTCACCAGCTCGCTGTTGTAATCGGCGGCAATACTCGCCCCCACCACCACGCCCTCACCGCGCTGCCAGCCATGTTTCACAAAATAGTTGGCGACACTGCCGATGGCATCGGCCGGATTGGCCCAAATATCGGCTACCCCGTCGGCATCATAATCAAGCGCATAAGCGCGGTAGCTGGAGGGCATAAACTGGCCGTAACCCATAGCCCCCGCATAGGAACCCTTCAGCTCAGCCGGATCGAGTTTCTGCTCTTTACTCAGCAATAAAAAATGCTCCAACTCTTTAGTAAAGAAGGGGCTGCGCGCCGGGTAGTCGAAGGCCAGCGTAGAGAGGGCGTCAACTACCCGGTAATTGCCGGCGTAGCGCCCGTAGTAGGTTTCAACCCCGATAATCGCCACCACGTACTCGATCGGCACGCCGTATTCGGCCTCGGCTTTTTCCAGCCACAGGCGCTGCTCACGCCAAAACTGCAAACCCTGACGCAGACGCTTTTCGGTAAGAAAGATTTGCCGGTAGTCTTTCCACAACTTGACCTTTTCTGCCGGCCGGGTCATGGCATCGATAATCGACTGCTTGTAATGGGCGCCGGCAAACAGCGCCTGCAACTCGCCGCGATCAGCGCCGTGCTGCGCCACCATGCGTTCGATAAAGCCCCGCGCTTGCGCATTATCTGAGTAGCTTTTTTCTGTTGCGGCGTTGAGCGGGGTAACGCCAACCAACACCATCATGAATACAGCGATTAATCCGTTTTTTACTAGTAACTTCACAGTTGTTCACCCATACGTTTTTTCTCCCTGCTGACTGCCATTAGCATACCAAACCCCAACATTAGGGTCACAATCGACGTACCGCCATAACTTACCATCGGCAGGGGCACGCCCACCACCGGCAGGATGCCGGAAACCATGCCCATATTGACAAAGATATAGACAAAAAAGGTCAGCGTGATGCTACCCGCCAACAGACGGCTAAACATGCTTTGTGCATAAATACTGATCACCATACCCCGAAGAATAATTAGGCCGTAAATCAGCAGCAGACACAGCACGCCGCTAAAACCAAATTCTTCCGACAGCACGGCAATAATAAAGTCGGTGTGGCTCTCGGGCAGGAAATCCAGTTGCGACTGGGTGCCCTGCATCCAGCCCTTACCGGAACTGCCACCGGCACCAATCGCCGTGGTCGATTGAATAATATTCCAACCCGCGCCGAGCTTGTCTGACTGGGGGTCGAGCAGGGTCAAAATGCGGGTTTTTTGATAATCCCGCAACAGATAAAACCAGAACAGCGGCGCCGCACCGAGGCCAAAAAACAAGACCCCGAGTAAATAACCTTTGCCCAAGCCGGCGAGAAAAAGCACAAAAAAACCCGCCGCAAAAATCAGTAATGCGGTGCCCAAGTCGGGCTGTATCCCCACCAGAATCGCCGGTATAGCGATCAGCAGTACCGCCACAAAGACATGCTTGAAGCGCGGCGGCAGCACCCGCTGCCCCAGATAACTCGATAGCATTAAGGGCACAGCCACCTTTAGGATTTCCGAGGGTTGAAAGCGAAAGAAGCCGAGATCGAGCCAGCGCTGCGCCCCCTTGGCGCCAACGCCGACAAAAATCACCGCGATCAGCAGCGCCACGCCCGCACCGTACAGCACAATCGCCCAGCGCTGCATAAAGCGTGGCTCAAACTGAGCCACCACGAACATCACCACCAAGCCAATGCCCATAAATACGCCCTGGCGCTTCACGTAGTTGAGGTTCTGGCCGCTGGCGCTGTAGAGCACAAAGATGCCGAGCGCCATCAGCACTAGCAGTAAGGTCAACAACGGAAAGTCGATGCGCAGTGCCAACCAGCTCTTGCGCTCACCGTAAACACTGGAGCCATGCTCCTTCAAGCTGCGCTCAAAATCACCCTGGCTCATTAGTGCTCTCAACAGCAAACGACGGGGCTAGCACGCCAGCGGCGGGCGCTGTCTCGAGTGACTCAGGGTAGTAATGAAGGTAGGCATCGATTACCGCTCGCGCCACTGGCGCGGCCGTCGAACTGCCGTGCTCACCGTTTTCGACAATCACCGCCACCGCTATACGCGGCTTATCAATGGGGGCATAGGCGATAAACAGTGCGTGGTCGAGCTGTAGTTTGGCGAGCTTGCTGGCATCGTATCGTTCATCCTGTTTAATACCCACCACTTGGGCGGTGCCCGTCTTACCGGCCATGGTGTAGTCAATGTTACCGATTGCACGGCGCGCCGTACCGCGTACATCGCGCACCACGCCGGCCATAGCATCGAGCACTAAATCCCAGTAACGGGCGGGAATTTCAATCTTCGCTAGCTCCGACACCGGCCGCGCCAATTCGTTGCCAACATGGCTCACTAACTGCGGCTGACTGACCTCGCCTCGCATTGCCAAGCGACTCACCGCCACCGCCATTTGCAGGGGTGTGGCCAGCATAAAGCCCTGGCCGATACTGACGTTGACGGTATCACCCGGATACCAAACCCGACCCCGGGCACCCTGTTTCCAGTCTCGCGAGGGCATAATACCCCGCGCCTCGGCGGGCAGATCGATACCGGTTTGAGTGCCATAACCAAAGCGCGAGCCGTAGTCGTGAAGCACGTCGATGCCGGAGCGAAAACCAATATCGTAAAAGAAAGTATCGCAGGACTGCACAATCGCGTCGTACAGACTAATCTTGCTGCCGTGGCCGCCGCGCTTCCAGTCCCGGTACTTGTGCTTATCGCCCTCCAGCTGATAGTAACCCGGGTCATAAATACGGTAGCCCATGGTCACCGCGCCCGCGTCGAGGGCAGCCAGGCCGAACACCGGTTTGACGGTGGAACCCGGTGGATACTGCCCCCGCAGAGCCCGATCAAACAACGGTTGGGCCGGCGAGCCCGTCAAGGCTTTATAGGCCTTGGTAGAAATACCGGTGACAAAAAGGTTGGGGTCAAAGGAGGGTGAGCTGGCCAGCGCGAGTACACCCCCGCTCGCCGTATCGAGGGCAACCACGGCACCGCGCTCTGCACCCAGGGCCTGAATCGCGATTTTTTGTAAACGACTGTCAAGAAACAGCTGTAAATCCGCCCCCGGCACCGGGTCCGTGCGCTCCAGTACGCGCATGACTCGCCCGCGCGCATTGGTTTCGACATGCTCGTAGCCCACCTCTCCCAGCAGCTGGTCCTCGTAATACTTTTCCAGACCGGTTTTACCGGTCATATGTGAACCCTTGTAGCGTTTGGCGTCGAAGCGCTTCAGCTCACGCTCATTAATGCGTCCGGTATAGCCCACCACATGCGCCAATTCGGCCCCCAGTGGGTAGTTGCGAATCAGCTGAGCGGAAACCTCGACCCCCGCTAAACGGTGTTCATTCACAGCGACTAGGGCTTGTTCGGTTTCGCTGAGATTAAAGCGCAGGGGCACCGACTCATAGGGGCGGCGGCGTTTCAGCTGTTTTTCAAAACGCGCCAACTCGGTGTCTTTAAACGCCAGTAGCTCACCGACATCGGCCAATAATTGCTCGAGATTTTTAGTGCGCTCGGCGACAATGGAGAGCGTAAAACCGGGGCGATTATCGGCCAGCAAGACACCATTGCGATCGTAAATTAAACCCCGTGCCGGCGGCAGCGCGCGCACATGAATACGGTTGTTGTCGGCCAGCGTGGCAAAGTCCTGGTGACGATTAATTTGTAGGTCGTGGTAGCGCCACAGTAAAACACCCAGCATCAACAGCACCACCAACAGAGTAAAACTGGCGCGCGCGACATACAGTCGAGACTCCCACTGGGGGTTTTTCAGAGTACTGAAGTCTGCCATGTTTCGCTGAATGAGCTCCCGAGCACAAAATAATTTTCGTGTGAAAAATGATACTGCCTATCTAGGCGCCCAACACACCGGCGGCGCTATTTTTATTGTTCGCGATCTCACCTAGCGCTGTATCGACAAACCCCTAGCGATGGCTCTTTAACGATGGTAGGGGTGACCGGCATTAATCGACCAGGCCCGATAGAGCTGCTCGATCAAAATAATACGTACCAGCGGGTGGGGCAAGGTCAGCGCCGACAGCGACCAGCTAATATTCGCCCGGTCGATGCAAGACTGCGCCAAACCATCGGGACCGCCAATCAATAAGCTGAAGTTATCGCCACTGCCCTGCCAGTCGCGCAAATGGCGCGCCAGCTGATCGGTGCCCCAGGGCTTGCCCTTTACTTCCAGTGCAATGACGCGGTCACCCTGAGCAATGGCTTTCAGCATGGCCTCGCCTTCACTGGCAATAGCTCGATCCGGCGCTTCATTTTTACGCCGCGCAGCGAGGGGTATTTCGACTAACTCGAGATGAAATTCCCCCGGCAATCGCTTGGCATACTCATCGTAGCCGCTTTGCACCCAGCTCGGCATTTTACTGCCGACAGCAATAATACGCAGCCTCAAACCGTGCTACCTATCGCTACTAGCCCCGCCGCTACCGAGCAAAAAAAGTTAGTCATTGTCATCCACGTCGGCATCACTTTCCGCAACGGCCGAATTGGGGCGCAGCGACCAGAGCTTTTCCAGCTCGTAAAACGCCCGCGTTTTGGGCTGCATAACGTGGACAATCAGGTCGCCAAAGTCGACCAGCACCCATTCGCCCTCGTCCATACCCTCGACACCGATCGGTTGAAAGCCCGCTCTCTTGCCCTCTTCCACGGTGTTTTGCGCCAGCGCCTTAACCTGGCGATTACTGGCGCCGCTCACCACAATCATGGTATCGGTTATATCGCTGAGCTCGCGCACATCAATCGTAACCAGGTCCTGGCCCTTAATGTCGTCCAGTGCTGCAATAACAATCTTGTAAATATCACTACTCATGAATTTTCCTGTTTATACAAGCCGTGTTGGTGGATGTATTGAATGACCGCATCGGGCACTAGATAACGTACCGAACTGCCGGCAGCGAGGTCCGTGCGGATTTGTGTTGCCGACACTGGCAGCAAAGTCATGGCTTCAACCAGGACTCGACCACTCGCCGACTGTGACAACAATTTTGGATCATCTATGCAGCGCCCCGCCAACCACTGCGCCACAGCGCCAGTCTCTGGCAAATGCCAGCCGGGGCGAGCGGCAACGACAATATGGGCGTAATCGCTCAATTCTTGCCAGCGCTGCCAGGTGTGTAAATTAACCAGTGAGTCCATGCCGATACACAGGCAGAGGGCGACATCGGCGCCCAGCTCGGCGCGCAATTGTGCCAGGGTTGCAAGCGTATAGGACAAGCCTTCGCGGCGCAGCTCTCTGTCATCGGCCACCAAGCCACTGGCAACAAAATCATTACCCTGTAACTCGCCGTCAATCGCCAAGCGCAACATGGCGAGACGATGCTCGGCGCTGACACCGGGCTGTTCACGGTGAGGCGGGCGGGCCGAAGGCATTAGATGCAATTCATCGAGACCCAGGTGCTCGCGCAATTCGACAGCGGTGCGTAAATGACCGATATGCACGGGATCAAAAGTGCCGCCAAAAATACCGACCGCTTTCAAAATTCGATGTTTCTCGAATGAAAGCGAGTCACGTCCCGCTTGCTCGCGCTCAATTTATTCATGCCGGCTTTATTCACGACTGCTTTATTCACGTATGTGCCCATCACCCAGCACAATATATTTCTGGCTGGTCAGGCCCTCAAGACCCACCGGACCACGAGCGTGAATTTTATCCGTCGAAATACCAATCTCCGCACCGAGGCCGTATTCAAAGCCATCGGCAAAGCGGGTGGAGGCGTTAATCATTACCGAGCTGGAATCCACCTCGTTCAAAAAGCGCCGGCCCCGGGTGTAATCCTCGGTGACGATGGCTTCGGTGTGGCGCGAGCTATACGTTTCGATATGATCCATCGCGGCATCCATATCGGCGACCACACGGATAGCCAAGATCGGCGCTAGATATTCCGCCTGCCAGTCTGCTTCGGTCGCCGCCGAGCAGGCCTGTTTTGATGCGGCGATAATCGCACGGCCCTGTTCACAAGCGCGCATTTCAACACCCTCATCAGCATAAGCCGCTGCCAGGCGAGGCAAAATAGCGTCAGCCACACCCTCGGCCACCAGCAAGGTTTCCATGGCATTGCAAACACCGTAACGGTGGGTCTTGGCATTCAAGGCAATATTAAAGGCCTTCTCGAGATCGGCCTTGTCGTCAATATACACGTGGCAGACACCGTCTAAATGTTTGATCACGGGAATGGTCGCCTCGCGACTAATGCGCTCAATCAGGCCTTTGCCGCCCCGAGGCACAATCACATCGACGTAATTTGACAGCGTCACCAATTCACCCACCGCACTGCGGTCTGTGGTTTCCACCACTTGTACCGCCGTATCAGGTAAGCCCACAGCGGCCAGGCCCTTGCGAATACAGGCCGCAATCGCTTGATTGGAGTGAATAGACTCACTGCCGCCACGCAAAATAGTCGCGTTGCCCGATTTCAAACACAGGCTCGCCGCCTCAACGGTGACATTCGGGCGGGACTCATAAATAATACCGATCACCCCCAGTGGCACGCGCATTTTGCCGACCTGAATACCACTGGGCCGATAGTTCATGGCGCTGACTTCACCTATAGGGTCGGGCAATGCTGCCACCTGTCGCAGGCCCTCTATCATGCCGTCGATGCGAGCGGGTGTTAGTTCGAGGCGATCGAGCAGTGCTGCGTCGAGATCATTACTGCGGCCCTTGTCCATATCACGGCCATTGGCGCTGGCCAGCAGGGTGCGGTCTTCATCGAGAGCCTCGGCAATCGCCAGCAAGGCCCTGTTCTTTACCCCACTATCGGAGCGTGCCATCACCCGACCGGCGGCGCGGGCACTGACGCCCAGGGCTTGCATATACGCTTTAATATCCATTCAAAATCTCTGTGCTGTTTCTCTACGCTCTATCCCCGTTTAAGGCGAGCTCATCATGGCGCGCATTATAGCGCGAGGCCCATGCCTACCGCGAGAGACAAAGGCCGCTCAATCACAGTCTATTGGCACGGCGTCCGTTTGCAGCTAGGCAATATTTTCTGCACTATCGGCGCCACTTTAAAATTAATGACGGCTTAAATTACGGGAGAACAACATGAAACAACTCGGCCAAGGCTTTTACTGGCAGGATCTTCAAGTTGGCGATGAATACAAAACCTGGGGCAGAACGGTACTCGAAGCCGATATTTGCACCTTCGTGAATCTTATTGGCCTCCACGAAGTGGTGTTTAGCGACCGCGAGTTTCTGCGCGAAAAGTCGGTGATTAAAGAGCCCTTCGCCCCCGGCGCGCTGGTTTACAGCTTTGCCGAGGGTCTGTTGCTACCCACCATGCAGGGCACCGGCATGGCCTTTCTGAATATGGAGCTGGACATGAAGCGCCCCTGTCTAGCGGGCGATACCATTCACGTCGAACTGGAAGTGATTGAAGTGCGCGAAACCAGCAAGGGTAATCGCGGCCTGGTGCGCACCTTTAATAAGGTGATTAATCAGAATGGCGAAATCGTGCTGACCTACAATCCCCTGCGCATGCTCAAGGGCCGCCCGGCCGACGAAGAATAAGCCGCCAGCGGCAAGAAAAAGGTCTGCAAGGCGGGGCGCTTTATCAAGCCACCCTGCCTTTTTTACTGAACAATCCCCATTAAGCTATGGCGCGGGCTTAGCCGCACGCATGCGCAGCTCGATCACCCATTTTTTAATTTCCAGCAGCCGCTCATCAACCGTCGCCATGGCCAGTAGCGAGCGTTTGCGCTGCGGATCGACGGGCAGCACCCCGGCCAAACGCCAAACCAGAGTCGCCTTGGTCAAATCGGCCAGAAATACTGACTTATCGACACCCATATGAGTGGCCAGGCTTTCGAGCATATCGACCAGATCATCCTCGTCGAAGCCAATGGGTTCATCACTATCGACGGCAAAAATCTCGGCATCGCCAAACATCAGGCCATCGGCCTCAACGCGAGTGGCGCCAATATGAATGCGCTGCTCGCCCTGCACCGCAATCGACAATAAGCCATTCGGTAATTGCTCAAAGTCGCGAATCGTCACCAGCGTACCCCAGGGGAAAACCTCGGGCGTGGTGCCGACCTCTTTGCCCTCCACGATGGGTAAAATACCGAAGGGCTTTTCACCCGCCATCGACTCTTTCACCAAGCGTAAATAGCGCTGCTCAAAAATCTGCATGCGGCTGCCAATGCTTGGATACAGAATAAGCTGCAGGGGGAATAAAGCGATTTCTTGTTGCCTAGACATATTGACCGATTCTTTGAATTGTTGTTGGTTGCACGCCCCGTTGAGCCCTACCCAATGAGACTGAGCCCCATCTTTGCACAAGGCGCCATTTTTCGCTAACAATGCCTAGCCATAGGACGGCGCCGCGCTAAAGACAAGCATTAAAATTACCCAAGGAGTGCAGAGCTGGCATCTCAGGGCTCGACGATGGCAAGCGGGGCTGTATTGAAGAGATGCAGCCGGGGCGTCAGTAAGGCCTAATTTTATTTGACGCGGCAAGCCCATGATCAGTGCCCGAGCCACCTCGCAAGCAGTCTTCTACGAGTACACAAACCCAAGACCCGCCATATAAATTCACACCTGCTACATTTGCTCGACGAGCAACGATGCATTTATACACATTCACAATGCAAATTTCGGGATTTACCCCCGCAGCCCCTTCACGTAGCATGCTTGCGATCAATTCATCAGAGATAATAATTATGCCAACAACCGAGATGCTTACCATCAACCCCGCTCTCGTTGCCCTTGCCGGCTTCGCTGGTTGGACAGCCCTGCTCCTCTTAACCATCGCCAATGTGCGCATGGCCAATGTTTTCACCGGTAAAAAAGCCATTAATGCCTTTTCACCCACAGGTAACGATCTCCCGGGTTTTGGCCAGCGCATCACTCGCGCCCACCTCAACTGCGTCGAAACTCTACCGATTTTTGCCGCCTTGGTGGTCGCCGCGGGCCTCTCCGGGCAATTCGCCATCATGGAAGGCACCGCTATGTACGTGCTGTATGCTCGCATCGGCCAATCTATTGGCCACCTGATCTCCACCTCGCCCCTGATGGTTTGGGTTCGCGCTGGCTTCTTTTTCGTACAAGTACTCTTGCTAGGCTGGTATGCCATTCAGCTGGTTTTCTAAGACGCCACCCAGCAAAACGTCTGTTTCACCCCTATTTACATCGTAGACCGCGGCTCCTCTAACTACCTCGGCATAGATGGCTCGACCATCCATGCCGAGGACCCTTGGCGCTGGGTTTCTTTCATTGCCAGCGGTTGCCATCGATACGATTCCTAGATTTACACAATAAGCGACACACGCTCTCCCGCCTAATACTTAGCTAGCCTCTGATGGCTAAAAGGCTCAGCGGCTGCGTTAAAAACATTCCCAACATTGACATGATCAAGCGCAGTTGCTCTTTACACAGTGCGTGATAGGCTGAAATGGTCGATGACACGTGCCATAAATAATGAACAATACTCTGCTGGGCGTCGTATCTATTCTCGGTGTGGCCGCCCTTTACTGGCAACTCCATGGCGAAGATCCCATTGCCGTCAGATTGACCCCGGTCGAACAGGGGCGGGTCGAAGCCACCGTGGCCAATACCCGTGCCGGCACCATTAAAGCCTGCCAACGCTCCCGTCTGTCGATGCCCATCGGCGGACAGGTTGACGAGCTGCTAGTCGATGAGGGAGACCGGGTTGAAAAGGGCCAGCTGCTGATTCAACTGTGGAACGAAGACCAACAGGCCCGTGTTGCCGAGGCTAAGACCCGCGTTACCGGCGCCAAGGAAACCGTCAAACAGAGCTGCCATAACGCCGCACTCGATGCCCGAGAGTTAAAGCGCAAGCAGGGCCTGGCGGCAAAAAAGCTGGTTTCCGAGGAAGCTCTCGACGCCGCCCAAACCCGCGCTAGCGTGTCGTCCTTTGCCTGTGCCAAAGCCCGCGCCGGGGTTGAAACGGCCCAGGCGACACTGGCCCTGCAAGCCGCCCTGCTTGAAAAAACTCGCCTGCGCGCACCCTTTACCGGCGTGATCGCCGAAATTAACGGCGAAGTCGGCGAGTACATCACCCCCTCGCCACCGGGTATTGCCACTCCCCCCGCCGTCGACTTGATCGCCCTCGACTGCCTCTATGTGTCGGCACCGATTGACGAGGTAGACGCCGCCGCTATCGAACTCAATATGCCGGCACGCATCAGCCTCGACGCTTTTCGCGGACGGATTTTTAAGGGCCACGTCAGCCGTATCGCGCCCTACGTGAAAGCGCTTGAAAAGCAGGCCCGCACCGTCGATGTCGAGGTGGCCTTTGACGCCCTGCCCGATGATCTCACCCTACTGATTGGCTATAGCGCCGATATTGAAATCATTCTCAGCCAACGCGATAACGTCCTGCGCATCCCCACCGAAACGGTGATTGATGGCAACCGCGTACTGCTCTTCGACGCAACGACCGGGCTACTGGGCTACCGGCAATTCAAGCCCGGACTTAGCAACTGGACATCGACGGAGGTGGTCGAGGGGCTCAGTGAAGGCGATGAGATACTGTTGTCCCTCGATACCGAAGGGGCTATCGAGGGTGCGCTGGTCGAGCCGGCACGCCATAACTAGACTCCGAGTAAAAGGATACCCTTCACACATGACTCGCTGTAAATACGTCCTTGTACGCTCGAAGTCGGCATCCATGCCGCCGACGGTCATGCGTAAAAGATATCCTTTCCCCATGCATCAATGAAAAAACAGAATCGAAATAGGCCATGATTGAACTCCAGCAACTGTGCCGCAGTTTCCAGATTGGCGACCAATGTGTCCACGCCCTCGACCATATTGACCTGAAGATAGAGAGCGGCGCATACCTCTCGGTGATGGGCCCTTCGGGCTCGGGCAAGTCCACCCTGCTCAATATGCTGGGTCTGTTAGACACCCCCAGCTCCGGCGAATACCTGCTCAACCAGACCGCGACCAGCCCGCTCAGTGAAGAGCCCCGCGCCACTTTGCGCCGCGAGCACATCGGCTTTGTGTTCCAGAGTTACCATTTAATTCCCCGGCTCACGGCGCGAGAAAATATTGAGCTACCGCTGATCCTCGCCGGCATGCCGCCCAAACAACGCAGGCCCCTGCTCGACAAAGTGATGACTCGCCTGGCTCTGAGCGACCGCGCCGCCCACGCACCCAAGCAGTTATCGGGTGGCCAGCGCCAGCGCGTCGCCATCGGTCGCGCCATTGTGATGAAGCCGCAGCTACTGCTCGCCGATGAACCCACCGGCAATCTAGACTCGACCTCGGGCCGAGAGGTGATTGAACTCCTCGAAGAACTCAACGACGAGGGTATTACCCTGCTGGTGGTCACCCACGACCAAAATATTGGCGAGCGGGCCAGGCGCGAGCTGAAAATGATTGACGGTCGTATTGCCAGCGATAGTGCCGGCAATGCCGTCGCTACCCGTACCGACGTCTGAACCGATGCGCAGCGCCGACCTTATTGCCTTCAACCTGAAACTGATCGAGCGTCAGCGCCTGCGCTCTGCGATGTTGCTGGCGGCCATCGCCATTAGTGTGATGGCGATTAATTTGCTCACCGGCATTGGCGAGGGCGGCAAGCAGTTTGTCCTCGCCGAATTCAATTTGCTCGGCAAAAACGTCTTGATTATGCTGCCGGGCAAGAGAGAAACCACGGGGGGCATTCCCCCCTTAACAGGTGAGACCACCCGTGACCTGACCCTGCGCGATGCCGAGGCCATCGCTCGGCTGGGCAATGTGTCGGCGGTGGCACCGCTGATTGCCGGAAAAATGGAGATATCCCACGACAAGCTTAGCCGTGAAGCTTTTACCATTGGCAGCAACCGCGCCTTCTTTGACATTCGCCAGCTTGACGTGGCTCAGGGTAAAGCCCTGCCACAACTCCCCCTCGAGCAAAGTCAGGCGGTTTGCGTGATTGGTAGCAAGTTGCGCAAAGAGTTATTCGGCACTAAACCCGCCCTCGGCCAATGGCTGCGCGCCGCTGACAGCCGCTTTCGCGTCATTGGCATTCTCAAAGACAAGGGCCAGGGCCTGGGCTTTGATATGAACGAGGCGATCATTGTGCCGGTTGCCAGCGCCCAGGCCTTGTTTAACCAGGCCGGTTTATTTCGGGTTTTTATCGAGTTGCGCAGCCTCGATGGTTTGCAGAAATCACAACAGCGCATCCTCGCCCTGCTCAAAGAACGCCACGAGGGCAAAGAAGATGTGACGATTATTACTCAGGATTCACTGCTCTGGGCCTTCGAAAACATCCTCAACACCTTGACCCTGGCGGTCGCCGGTATCGCCGGCATTAGCATGTTGGTGGCGGGCCTATTGATTATGAATGTGTCGCTGATCGCCGTCAGTCAGCGCACCCCTGAAATTGGCCTGCTCAAAGCACTGGGTTGCCCAGCGCGCACCGTGGCGCTGATCTTTCTCAGCGAAGCCAGCATCATGGCGCTCAGCGGCGCACTGCTTGGCATCTTGATGAGCGAGCTATTGTTGTACCTGGCGCGGGAGCTCTACCCGACAATCCCCTTCACCACACCGCTTTGGGCTCAGCTCGGCTCGGCGCTAATTGCCACCGTAACCGCGCTGCTGTTTGCCGCGATTCCCGCGCGAAAGGCCGCCAATATGGCACCGGTCGATGCCCTGCTCGACAAGAAGGCGGGGCAGGCATGATCGCGCGCGATGCCGCACGTTTAATCTGGCGCTCGGTGTCCCACAGCCTGGGCAAAAGCCTGCTCACCGCGCTGGGTATTGGCATCGGCATCGCGGCAGTATCGCTGCTGACCTCCCTCGGCAGTGGCTTGCAGTTGTATATGCTCGAGCAGTTTTCACTGTTCGGCACGCGGATTATCGCCGTCAATCCCGGCAAAGACATGACCCACGGCATCGGCAGTTTACTGTCGTCGGTTCGGCCCCTGAGTCTGGACGATGCCCAGGCATTAATCGACTTACCCGGTGTCGAGTTTGTGGTACCCGTGGTGCAGGGCCTTGGCGCTATCGAATACGCTAATCGTCAGCGCAACAGCGATATTCTCGGTGTCGGCGCGCAAATGTCGAAAGCCTGGCAGTTCAAGGTCAGCATGGGACGTTTTTTGCCCGAGGACCCCAGCGGCCACAGTCGCGCCTATGCGGTATTGGGTTACACCCTGAAGCAGGAGTTGTTCGCCAGTACCAATCCCCTCGGCAAGACCATCCGCGTCGGCGGCTTGCGCTTTAAGGTCATCGGCGTGATCGAAAAGAAGGGCCAGATGCTGGGTTTTGATATGGACGATATTGCCTATATTCCCACCGATAAAGCCCTGCAACTGTTCAACCGCGAGGGCCTGATGGAGATCGACATCAGCTTCACCTCTGCCACCAGTTCAGGGCAACTGGCGGAACGCGTGAAAAAGGTGTTGATCGAGCGTCACGGCGCTGAAGACTTTGCCATCACCAGCCAAGATGAGATGCTGCTAACCATGGGCAATGTGCTCAATGTGTTGACTATTGGCGTCGCGGCGCTGGGTTCAATCTCCCTGTTTGTCGGCGCCGTCGGCATCGCCACCATTATGACCACCACCGTGCGTGAGCGCAGTGGCGAGATCGGCCTGCTGCGCGCCATCGGTGCCAGTCAGCCGCAAATTCTCGCCTTGTTTTTGGGGGAGGCGGTGCTGATTTCGCTGCTCGGCGGCGTCATCGGCCTGGCTTTACTCGCGGTAATTGCAGCAGTGCTCTCACTGTTGGTGCCCGCTTTGCCTCTGGCTCTACAGCCCTTCTTTCTCGTCCTCGCTCTGCTCGCGTCGGCCTTGATTGGGCTGCTAGCCGGGGTTATACCCGCCTACAGTGCTAGCCGTTTAAAACCCATCGATGCACTGCGGGCTGAATAATCTCACTACCTGTACCGAAAACATCTATAAACGGCGCGCTAACATGCTGGAATTGCCCAGCAAGACGAGCTAAAAACAACACCCCAGCAAACGCCAAGAGCCTGTCTGTCAGCACGACACCTTTTTATCACAAACAGCCAAAAACCGGCTCAAAGCCTGTTAACCGGTTAACACCTTGCACAGCGATTCAGCTTTTCGACAGAACAGCGCTTGCAAGACCGCTAGCAAAACCTTATTTTCCGACCATAATCACTCTAACAAAAGTTAATCAGCTGCCTTTTCGGCACAAATTAGCCCACCCCGCAGCATCAACAATACGTGTTTTTGCACGACATGCCGGATCAGTCCCTATGAGCAGCAAGGCAGTACAGGAATGACATCGTGAACAGGTGTGACAAACAGCAAAGCAACAGCCAAGCACTGGGCTTTGCCGCCCTAATGACAATTGGCTGCCTAGGGGCACCACCGGCCTTCGCTCTCGAGGCTCTCGACCCCACCTACACCTTTAACGGCTTTGGCACCCTCGGTGCGGTTTACTCCGACGAAGACCAAGCGGACTACGTCTCCAGCTGGCTACTGCAACCCAATGGTGCCGGCCACACCAGTGAGTGGCATGGCGGTGTTGACAGCAAGCTCGGCGGACAATTGAACGTGCGCTTTAACGAGGCTTTTTCAGCGGTTCTACAGGTTGTCGTACAGCGCCAGGAGGACAACGCCTGGACACCCGAAATCGAGTGGGCCAATATCCAATACCGCTTTAATGACCAGTTTAGCCTGCGCCTGGGCCGCACGGTGCTGCCCAGCTTTATGGTTTCCGATACTCGCCTGGTCGGCTACGCCAACCCCTGGATACGCCCCCCGCAGGAGGTTTATCAGCTCAACCCCTTGACCAACCTCGACGGTCTCGATCTGAGTTATGAGCTGGAGTTCGACAATGGCCACAATACCCTGCAATTGAATTTGGGCCAGAGCGACAGGGACGTTGTACAAGATGGTGAAACTCGCGGGCGAAAAGGCCTCGTGATCAGTAATACCTTCGAATATGACTTCGCGACCTTACGCCTGATGTACATGCGCGCCAAGATTGACCTGAGTATAGACCTGACCGATGCTATCTTCGGCGCCTACACCACTCTTGGCGAGACGCTGAGCACAATGCCCGGCCAGGAGGGCAACGCCGCCACCGCCAGTGCCTTGGGCAGCCGCTACGCCATTGCCGATGACACCGTTGAACTCTACAGTGCCGGTATCAAACTCGAGCCCGGCAACTGGTTATTGATGGGCGAATGGGGACGCGTTCCAGAAACGGGAGCCCTGGCCAATGTACAGGCGGGCTATGCCACCCTGGCCTACCACTTCCCCACCTTTATGCCTTTTATCACTCTTGCCGAGGTCAACGGCGATACCCCGAGCGAATCCGGTGTCGCCACCACGGGTATGCCGGCGCCTCTCGCCGAGGAAGTGAACGCCCTCAATCAAGGCCTTAATCTCCTGTTATTTCAGGCCTCCGCCGCGCAAAAGTCGATCACCGCGGGGCTGCGCTGGGACTGCTACCCGGGCACCGCCATCAAACTACAGTATCAACACATCGAGATTGATGATCACTCGCCCGGCCGCCTCGGCAATGTCCAGCCCGGCTTTACGCCCGGCGGCACCGTGAATGTCTTCAGCACCACCATCGACTTTGTTTTTTAAAGACGCAATATGAATTCTACTCAAGGCTGCAAACAACTGCTCCGGCTCGCGTTACTCGCGACCTGCCTTGCCGTGGCCAATGTCCAGGCTGAGGTGGTTGTCGTGGTCGCAGCCAACAGCCCGGTGAGCAGCATCAGCAGGAGCGACGTGGCAAAAATCTTTCTCGGTAAAAGTCGCCGCTTTGCCGATGGTTCACGGGCCATTCCCCTGAATCAGAGCGAAAGTAACACGGCGCGCGAAATTTTTTATCGCCAAGTCAGCGGAAAATCACCGGCACAGGTCAAGGCCCACTGGGCGAAGCTGATTTTTACCGGCCGTGGCCAACCGCCCAAAGAAGCTTCTAATAGCGCTAAAATCAAACAGCTACTGACAAAAAACACGGGCAACATCTCCTATCTCAACCTCTCAGCGGTGGATGACTCCGTGAAAGTGCTGCCCTTAAAATAATGACAGCGCAAGTGAAGGGAGACGACGGGCAGCAACAAGCCCCTATCACACCACCCCGGGACGACGAGGGCCCGCCGTCGCTAACAAAGCTCCTAGGCAGCAGAATAAGCATTGTGCAGGGCATATTCCTGGCCATGGTCAGCGTCATCTTAATTGCCCTCTGGCTCACCACCTTACAATTAATCGAGAGCAGTTTTGCCGCTGCCAAAATCAACGCCTCCCGCGCCACAGGAGAGCTGGCTCACACCTATGAGGCACAAGTGGTGCGGGCGGTACGGGAAATCGATCAGGCCTTAAATGTGCTCAAGCGCAGCTATGAGTTTGATACCGATCAAGAGATGCTCGCGCTAATAGACGACTGGGGGCTACTGCTCACCGACTTTCTGTTTGTCTCCAGCATTGCCGATGCCAAAGGCAATGTCACCAGTAGCACGCAAGCCATAGTAGGCACTAACATCGCTGACCAGGACTACTTTCGCGCCCAGGTGGAGAGCGACCAACTGGCCATCAGCCACGCCTGGCTAAACCCCGCCAGCAAAACCTGGAAACTCACCTTCAGCCGCAGAATAAACACCCCGGACGGAGCCTTCGCCGGTATCGCCTACACCTCGGTCGACGCCAGCTACTTTGTCAGCGGCTACGAAGATGCACAACTGGGTCAGCGAGGCGTGCTCGGCCTGATTGGTACCGACGGTGTATTTCGCGTGCGGCGCAGCGGCGAAAAGGTTGTCTCCGGGGAAAAAACAGATTACCGACAGCTGATTCCCGACGCAGAGGCCTTGGAAGAACAGGAGGTACGCCTTTTCAAGCACAGCTGGGATCAGGTGCAGCGCTATACCCTGGCCACCCAGCTCTATGAATTCCCACTGGCGGTGATCCTAGGGCTCTCCGAAGAAGAACAATTACAGGCCAGCGTAGCACTGCGCCGGCTCTATCTGCAACGCGCGGGGGCAACCAGCGTCCTTATCTTGCTAATTGCCGGCCTGGTGTTTTACCTCAGCCGGCAGCTACAGCGCAGCCGGCAGCGCATTCTGGATGAGCAAGTCAGTCATGCCCAGCGGGTCGAATATTTGGCCTATCACGACGGCCTCACCGGCCTGCCCAACCGCAGCTATTTTAGCCAACTACTCAATCGTGGCATTGGTGAAGCCAAGCGCTATGAGCGCCGCTTCGCCCTACTGTTTCTCGACCTCGATCGCTTTAAAATCATTAACGACACCCTCGGCCACGACGCCGGTGACGAATTACTGATCGAAGTGGCGAAACGTTTGAACCAGGCCCTGCGCGAAACAGACACCGTGGCGCGACTCGGTGGCGACGAGTTCGTCGTGCTATTGCCGGAAATGAATGAGGAGGCACAACTGAGCGCGGTGGCCAGGAAAGTACTCAGCGCCGTGGGCCAACCCTTTCGACTCGCCGAGCAAGATTTACGCATTACCGTGAGCATCGGTATCAGCGTCTTCCCCGGCGATGGCGAGGACGAACAAACCCTGCTTAAAAATGCCGATATCGCCATGTATCACGCCAAGGAGGGCGGTAAAAATAACTATGCCTTTTACTCCGAAGAACTGAATGCCGATTCCCTGGAAAGGCTGGCTCTGGAGTCGAGCCTGCGCCAAGCATTGGATGAAGATCAGTTTGTCTTGTTCTATCAGGAGAAACACGACATTCACAGCAATAAAATTACCGGTGCCGAAGCGCTATTGCGCTGGCAGCACCCCAACCTTGGCCTGGTTCTACCCCATCAATTTCTGCCCCTCGCGGAGGAAACCGGCCTGATTATCCCCATCGGCAAATGGGTGCTGGAGACTGCTTGCCACCAGGCCGTCGACTGGATCGCGCAGGGGCAGGCCCCGCGCTGTGTCTCGATCAACCTGACGGCGCGCCAGTTTACCGACGCCCACCTACTGGGCGATATCCGCGAAGCCCTGCAAAGCACCGGCCTCGACCCCCAGCTGCTCGAACTGGAAATTAGCGAAAACCTCCTGCTCAGTGACTTTGACCGGGGGCTAGATATTCTGCACCACATCAAAGCACTGGGGGTACGCATTGCCATTGGCAACTTTGGCACCGGCTACACCTCGCTATCGACCCTGGAAACATTCCAGTTTGACACCCTAAAAATTGATGGCTCGGTGATTCGCGATGTCACCCGAGAAGACTCCGATCGCCAACTCACCGAGGCCATCATCGCCGTTGGTCGAGCGATGGCGATGACTATTGTCGCCGAGGGCGTCGAGACTCGCGAGCAGGCCGAGTTTCTGCTGAATAGTTCCTGCGATCAAGTACAGGGCTTTTATTACGACAAGCCCAGCCCCAGCAAACGTCTCAATTAAAGACCACGCCCGTGGTCAACAGCCTATTTACCCAGGGGCCGAGTCAGCAATATTAACTTCGGCAACAGGGTTTGCGAGGCCAGTAACGCCGTCAACATTGCCAGGCCGGTCAAAAAGCCAAAGTACACCGAGGGCATAAAGTTGGACAGGGCGAGGATGGAAAAGCCGACGATAATCACGATTGAGGTGTAATACATCGCCACACCAATGGACTCGTGGCTGCGGTGCATGCTGGCCACGTAGTCCCGATCCTTGGCGAACTCTTCACGAAAGCGATAAATATAGTGCAGGGTATCGTCGACGCCGATGCCGACGGTGATCGAGGCGATGGTAATGGTCATCATATCGAGGGGAATACCGGCCCAGCCCATCACCCCCAGTACCACGCAGGCCGCGAGAATATTCGGGAAGATGGCGATAAAGGCAATCAGCAGCGAGCGGAACAAGACCACGAACATCAGCATAATGCCGAGAAATACCGCGCCCAGGGTGACAATTTGCGAGTGAAACAGGCTTTGCAGCATATTGTTATAGAGCACCATCAAACCCGAGAGGCGAAATTGCTCCGGCGCCAAGCCCACCTCGTCGATCAGAAAGCTGTTGATCTCCTCGAGTAATTGCTGGCGATTGAGGGTCGCGCCACTCTCCACGGTGCGCATGGTCAAGCGGGTTTCATCGCTGACATCATCGAGATAGGGCGCCAACAGGAAGCTGTTCATTTCCGCCGACAAGCCCTTGCGCATTACCGCCAGTTCAAAATCATTCATGCGATGGCCGGTGAGGTCATTGGCGACATGGAAGGCGGTGACCAAAGAGTCGATACGGCCGATCTCGTCCATATCATCGAGATAGGTGGTGATTTGCTCGAGCTCTTCGAGCCCGCTACGGCTAAACCAGTAGCTGGGTTGTTGCTGATTGGGGTCCGCCTCGCCAAATACATCGTCACCAAAGGGATCGTCTTCGAAGGGGTCTTCGGCAAAGGGATCGCTGTCAAAAGGGTCTGCCTCAGCAAAGGGGTCGTCGCCCTCCGGCACACCCAGCGTCAGGGGAATGGCGGCGCTGGCCGGTGCCTGAATAATAATATCCAGCGGCGTGGTACCCCCCAGTTTCTGATCGATAATCGACAGACCCTGATAGATTTCGGTGTGCTCTTTGAAGTAGTCGATAAAGCGGTTATCAACCTGCAACTTACTGATACCCAGCACCGAAATAACGCTGACCACCAGTGATAGCATCAAGACCAGGTTGCCGTGGCGCTCGGTAAAGTTAGAAAAATGCGCCGGCAACCGCCCACCCTGACTGCCCCTCTGCACCACCTTCGCCTTGCCCAGTACCAGCATACCAGCGGGAATCACCAGAAAGCCCAGCACCAGGGAGACGGCCAAACCAATGGTCATCATCCAGCCAAAATCGATCACCGGGCGGATACCACTCACCACCAGTGAGGCGAAGGCGACGATGGTCGTCAACACCGTATAAATACAGGGCCGCGCCATGAAATTGACCATCTCGCGCACCAGCTCCAGTTGGCTGGCCTCGGGCTTGTCATGGTGCAGTTCGCGATAGCGCACGATCAGGTGAATGGTCAGTGCCATGGTCAACACCAACAACAGGGCGACAAAGTTGGAAGAGATCACCGTTAAACGCCAGTCGATCCAGCTCAGCCAACCGAGCATCATTACAATCACAAAACCACAGGTCGCGAGGGGCAACACCACCCAGCGCAACTGGCGAAAAATGACCGCCAGGGTGAGGACGATAAACAGGGTGATGCCGGCGCCAAACACCTCGAGATCACTGCGAATAAAGTCCACCATGTCGGCGGTAATCATGCTCGGGCCACCGAGAAAAATTTGCGCGCGGCCACGGTAGTTATCCATCAAGCTGCGCACCGCTTTGACCCGGGCTTTTTCAACCTCGGCGCGCTGCGTGCGGTAATCCAGAAAGGCCTGACTAAGGGTTGCCAACTGCAGGGTTTCCGCCTCGCTCAAGCCCTCGGCCTTACGCTTGTAGCGTAGGGCGTCGCGGCCACGCACCAATTCAATATAGCGCGCGTCGACCTTAATGGCCGCCAGTAGCGCGGTGGTCTGGCCCTCGGGGCCGAGAATCAACTTCCGATACACCGGGCTGTTGAGAAACTCCTGTTTCGCCATCTCGCGGTCGACACCCCGGGTCAGCAGGGTGCGCGGGGTTTCCTGTAACTGGCTGACCGGGACTTTCGGGCTGTACAACAGGGGCACATTGATCATCGACAAGACATTCACCACCTCATCGATGTGTTTGAGGTCTTCCGTCAACTCGGTGAGTGTGGCGAGGCTTTGGTCGGAAAATAAGTCATCGCCGGGCAGCGGACTATAGGTCACCACCAAAAAGTCACCGCTGCCGTAGCGCTCATTTATTTCGCGAAAGTAGTCGAGGTCGTTATCGTTTTCCAGGGTCAGGGAGTCGGCGGAGGCGTCGAGCTTAAAATTGGGCAGGCCCAGGGCCAATGCCACCGTAACCAGCAACACCAGTAACAGCACCCGCTTTGGATGGAGCAGTACAATGCGCTCGTAGGCGTGAAGTAGGCGTTCAGACATGTCTTTCCCTTATGTTACTGGCGAGCGACCCAATAGCCGCTTCAAACAAAAGCCTCCATTATGCCTAAGCTGTCAAAGAACTGCCTTTATTCTGCGCGCTGTACCTGTAGCCACCGTCAGCGGCATTCCCTTTTGGCGGCACTCGGGTACAGTAACAAGCCCTTGTTCACTGCACAGAGCCCAGCCATGGCAACCTTAAAGGGCGTTATTCTCGACCGCGACTCCCTGCACCCCGACGACCTCGACCTGCGTCCGCTATTGGATATCATCGCCGTCGACTGGCACAGCTACGCCAATACCACGGCCAGCCAAACCGCGCAGCGCATTGCCGACGCCGATATTGTACTGAGCAACAAAGTGCTACTGGGTGCAGCGGAAATCGGCGCTGCCAGCCGCTTAAAATACATCGGTGTGCTGGCCACCGGCACCAATATTGTCGACCACCCTGCGGCACAACAACGACAGATCACGGTCAACAATTGCACGGCCTACGGTACAGCATCGGTGGTGCAACACACCTGGGCGCTGATCCTCTCACTCAGCACACAACTGCAGGCCTATCACCGGGTGGCCCGCGAGAGCTGGGGCCAGAGCCCATTTTTTTCGGTACTCGACCACTCCATCACCGAACTCGCGGGCAAGACCCTCGGCATTGTCGGTTACGGCGAACTCGGTCGCGGCGTCGCCAATGTCGGTCGCGCTTTCGGTATGGACATCGTTAGCGCCACGATCCCGGGTTGGCAGTCAACAAGCCACGACGCCACGCCCCGGCTACCGCTGGCACAATTTTTAGCCAACGTCGATGTCCTCAGCCTACACTGCCCTCTCAGCGAGCAAACCCACAATCTGATTGCTGAGGCCGAACTCCAACAAATGAAAACCAGCGCCCTGCTGATCAACTGCGCCCGAGGCGGCATTGTTAACGAAACGGCTCTGGCCGAGGCCCTACGACAGGGCCGCATTGCCGGCGCCGGTGTCGATGTGCTGACCCGCGAACCGCCCCACGACGGCAACCCACTACTGGCAGCCGACATCGCCAATCTTATTATCACGCCGCATTGTGCCTGGGGTTCCCGAGAGGCCCGTCAGCGGCTGGTCGTGCAGGCAGCGGACAAACTTGCAACATTTATTGAGGCTGTCTAGAGGCAAAGCCAATAAAATCAAACACCTCCAGTTTTTGCGACAAGCCACTAAAAATTTGCTATCGATCCTGTATTCAAAGAGACGATTTTGTAACCATAGCCACAGATAAAAGCTTGAGGCAGATGGCCTCGCGAATGTGTTCATAGGGAAAAGCAGTATGTCAGACGTCAACGCAATTGGTTTTGAATTTATTCAAACACTGAGCGATGAGCTATCCAAGGGCCAGGTCAAACTGCCGGCGTTCCCCGAGGTCGCAATGCGTATCAAGGGCGCCCTCGAAGACCCCAATATGTCGACCCAGCAAATTGCCAAACTGGTGGTTTCCGACCCGGTTTTTTCTGCGCGTTTACTGAAAGTTGCCAATTCGGCGGCCCTTAATGTCAGCGGCAACCAGATCAAAGATATCCCCACCGCCATTACCCGCATGGGCTTCAAGATGGCCCACAGCATCGCCGTCTCCATCGCCATGGACCAGGTGATGAACGCACCGGCCAACCCCGCGCTGGCCTCACAATTCCATAAACTCTGGCAGCACAGCGTCACCGTGGCGGCACTGTGCTTTGTGATCAGTAAAAAACAAGCGCGCCACCCCAACCTCAAGAAAAACAGAATCAACCCCGATGAGGCCATGCTCGCCGGGCTGATGCACGATATCGGTAAGACCTATATTCTGACCCGTGCCGAGAGCTACCCCGCATTAATTAAGGACCCAGAGGCTCTCGAGCGAGTGATGTCTGACTGGCACACCGGTATCGGCAGCGCCATCATTGAGAACTGGGAGTTTGACGAGGCAATGATGAATGTCGCCGACGAACACGAGCTCTACGACCGCGAACCCTTTATAGCGGGTCATGCCACCGACCTCACCGATGTCGTTCTTACTGCCAACTTAATGGCCCATCTTATTGAAGAGGGCGATGAGGGCAACGAGGAGGAGCATCTTGCCGAGTGGCTACAAATTCCCGCCTTTGAACGCCTCGGCTTAGATGCCGAAGCGATTAGCGAGATCAAGGACAGTTCCAGGGAAGAGATCGACTCGATTGTTTCAGCTCTGGGCTAGCGTCACGCAGTCATTGCGGCTCCGGCCAGCGCCATTACGTAAGCGCTGATAAGCGGCCCCTAAACCGGGAGCCCTGACCTCGACGCTAATGGTGTCAGTACATCGCCAACACGAATCACCCCACCCTCAACAATATCCGCCCTCAAGCCACCTCTACCGACGAGAGCTGCCATGACCCCGGGGCGGGTCAGTTGTTCGAGATGAGGGCAGGGCTCACAACGGCGTACGCCGTATAAAACCACCTCCCCCAGCCGTAGAAACCGCCCCACCAAGGCGTTCATCTCGAGCCCTCGAGTGACAATATTGCGCCGCGCCTGAGCCCCAGTAATGGCACAACTCGCGGCTAGGGCTGCCAGTACTTCGGCCTCGATCAAGGTGACATCCCGGCCCTGCCCCGGCCAGTGGGAAAAACTGCCGCGCCGATAACAATAGCGGTCGCCCTCGAGGCCTCGACCCACCAGCGCCGTGACCTGAACCCTGCTGACCAGCGGTTCGCGGGCTCTAGACGCGATAAAAAGACCTTCGACACGGGCCTTAATCACCTTAGACGAGATCTCGCTCATAAAAACCCCATGGTTTATCGTTAATCACCTGACATAATCCCCTCTAGTGATAAGTACAAGAATAATTGCCAAGGATGACATCATGCCGCTTCGTCTGCTCTTCACGCTACTACTGCTCTGCGCGACAGCCCCCAGCCATGGCGCTGCACAGACGGCCCCGCCCGCACTGGCGGCGTGGCAATCGTGGGTATTACGCGACCAGATACAACACCCCTGCCCAAGAATAGCCCAGCAGGCGCAGCAGCGTCGCTGTGTCTGGCCCGGCCAACTGGCGATTACCCTCTCCCCCCATGGCGCTGAATTTTCACAGCACTGGCAAGTGATCACCGACAGCTGGCTGACACTGCCCGGTGACAACCAACACTGGCCCCAGTCGGTGACCGTCAATAATAAGGCGGCGGCTGTCCTTGACGTTAAGGGCAAGCCGGCAATCCGTGTCGCCGCCGGCCACTACACCATTAAAGGCCGGTGGCACTGGCAGCAAACCCCGCAATATCTCAAGGTGCCAACCGATACTGCGCTTGTGAAGCTGAGTAGCGCGGGTCATGACACCAAGGCCAACATCGACGCCCAGGGGCGCTTATGGTTGCGCAGTCAAGATAGCGCCACGGCGCAAAAAAACCTCGACAACACCCTTAAACTGAACGTCTTTCGCGCTCTCAATGACGCCATTCCGATGCAACTGGAAACCGAACTGCGTCTCAGCGTCGCCGGCAAGCCCCGTGAAATCACTCTCGGACAATTCCTACCCGCCAATGCCGAGGCCCTGTCTTTCGAATCGCCCCTGCCCGCTCGCATCGAGCCCGATGGCCGCCTAAAAATACAGGCCCGCGCCGGCCAGTGGGTGATCAAGCTGCGCGCCCGCTATCTCGACCAAAGCAATCAATTCAGCATGCAGAAGATGGATCCATCCTGGCCCGATCAGGAAATCTGGAGTTTCCGCGCCGCCCCCCACCTGCGCGGCGTTAAACCCGTGGGGCTAGCGGCCATCGACCCCTCGCAGACCGACATACCGCCGCGCTTCGCCAAACTGCCGACCTTTTTAATGACCCCGGGTGCCACTCTCGAACTGCAGGAACAATATCGCGGCGACGCCAGCCCCGCCGCCAACCGACTGAATTTACAGCGCACCCTATGGCTCGATTTCGACGGCTCGGGCGCCACCAGCAAAGACATTATTCGCGGCACCATGACGCACGGCTGGCGCCTGCATGCCTCCGCCGACTTACAACTGGGCCGCATTGTCGCCAACGGCATACCCCAGTTGGTGACACAGATGGCGGGCGAAGCGGGCACCGGTATCGAGATCCGCCAATCCCAGGTCGATGTCGAAGCCATTAACCGTATCAACTCTCTGGCGGCCATCTCTGCCAATGGTTGGCTGCACGACTTCGACACTGTCGCTCTGACCCTACAGTTGCCCCCCGGCTGGCAACTGTGGCACGCCGCTGGCCCCGACAGCGTGGGGCAATCCTGGCTGTCGCGCTGGGACTTGTGGGATCTGTTTATCTGCCTGTTTATTGTCGGCGCCCTACTGCGCACACTGAACTGGCGCTGGGCATTGATCGGCGCAGTGACACTGGCCCTGACCTATCACGAAACCAACGCCCCCCCGATGCTGAGCTGGATCATTCTCGTCGCCGCGCTGCCGCTATTGCAGGTTTTACCCAGCGGCAAGTTTAAACAACTGACCACCAGCGGCGCCTACCTCGCGCTCAGCGCCCTGCTGATTATTATCCTCGCCTTTGCAGTGCAGCAAATTCGCCAGGGGCTCTACCCCCAGCTCGAGAAAAACCGCGCCATTAACGCCTCCCACTATCGCTATTCTCAAGCACCGGTAAGCCTGGCCAAGAACCGGGTGCAAAAAGATAGTGAAGTTGGCCCCGCACGGATGATGGATTCGTTCGCTTCGCCAGTGCTTGAAGAAAAGGCCGCGCGCAAACGCTACCGCCCCAGTGACAATGTGCAAACCGGGCCCAGTGAACCCGACTGGCAATGGCAGGAAGTGGAGCTACATTGGAGCGGCGCGGTGAATGTTGGCGAACCCCTCAAGCTCTACCTGTCGCCACCGCTGCTGACCCGCCTGCTGAAGTTTGTGCAGGTGGCTCTGGTCGCCCTGCTATTTTATGGACTGGCGGGGCCACTGCTGCGCGAACACCCTCTGTTTGGCGACAAGGGCGACAAAAACCCAGCGATACTGCCGCCGGGGATCACCTCCTGCCTGCTGCCGGCGCTGTTACTCCTCGCCGGGCTAGGACTACATACGCCCCAGATTTGCGCCCAGCAGGCGATTCAGAACCCCGTGCAAAGCCCCGTTCAAAGCTACAGCTTCCCCTCCAGGGAATTACTGCAGGAGCTCAAGGCAGAATTGCTCAAAGCGCCACGTTGCGCACCCCAGTGTGCGGCCCTGCAAAATGTCGATATCAAGGTCGACCGCCAACAGTTACGCCTGCAATTTAGCGCCAGTGCCGCGACGCAAATCGCCTTCCCCCTGCCGCTCGATAAAAGCTGGCAGGCGCAGAGCGTTCGCGTCGACAATCGTACCGCAACACTGGCACGGGATCAGGGCAAGCTCTGGGTACTACTGGCAGCCGGAGTTCACCAGATAGTGCTGAACGGTCTGGCCGATGGCGACACGATCACCATTCCCTTTGCCCTGCCGCCCCATGATACCCGCGTCAATGCACCGGGCTGGCGGGTTCACGGTGTCAATAAGGGCCGGGTCAATGGCGCTAGCGTGCAGCTCGAAAAAGAGCGCAAGCAGCTGCTTGCCGACACCCTACTGCCCGCAGCCATCGAGCCCTTTGTGCGGGTCGAGCGCCAGCTTAATGCCGACATCGACTGGGAATTACTCACCACGGTGCGACGCATTGCCCCCCGACAGGGCAGCATTAATTTGCGCATCCCCCTACAGCCCGGCGAGTCGGTGGTCAGTCAAAACATGCTGATTGAAGACCATCACATTGTGGTCTCGATGAAACCGAGACAACGGCAAGTACAGTGGCGCTCGGTGCTTAAGCCCACGCCAGAACTGCGCTTAACAGCCCCACAAACCACGCAGTGGGTTGAGCACTGGTCTGTGCGCGCCTCCCCGCGCTGGCATATCACTGGCGAGGGCATTCCCCTGCTAAAAATGGCCGCCGCCCAGCAACAGGCCAACCCGCGCTGGCAGCCCTGGCCCGGTGAGACCTTAAACCTGCACGCCGTAGAGCCCCAACCCGTACCCGGCGCCAACACCACCATTGAAAGCATTGCCCTCGACTACACCCCCGGCAAGCGCAGTGCCGATGTTGAGATGACACTGAAAATACGCACCAGTCTGGGCGGCGATTACCGCTTTCGCCAGCCCCCCGGCGCGGAATTGCAGAGCATGATTATCGATGGCGTCGAACAAACCCGGCCTAAAGAACAGGCGTTTGTGGTGATACCTCTACACCCCGGCCTGCAAACGATCGACCTAAAGTGGCAGCTGCCCAGTGGCGTTGCCCTGCGCACCTTGACGCCGAGTTTTGAGCTGCCCACGCCGGCCAATAACATCAATTTAAAAATTCACCTGCCCCAGGGCCGCTGGCCGCTGTTACTCAGTGGCCCGGATATTGGCCCCGCCATGCTCTACTGGGGTGTGTTGGCGGTGATTATTGCCATCGCCATTGCCCTCGGCACCTGCGTGCAGCGCCTGCAATTATCGATACCCCTAAAGACCTGGCACTGGTTGTTGTTGGCGATCGGCATGAGCACCGTCAATATGGTCGGTAGCCTGCCCGTTGTCGCCTGGTTCTTTGCCATGGAGGCGAGGCGTCGCTACAGCCCCTCTGCGCCAACAAAACTCTTTAACCTGATGCAAATAGGCTTGATTGGGCTCTCGCTGGTGGCACTATTGAGTCTGTTTTTCACCATTCCGCAAAGCCTACTGTCCTCACCCAATATGCAGGTAACCGGCAATGGCTCCGGCGCCTACCTCTACCAGTGGTACCAAGACCACAGCAGCGACAGCCTGCCCAATGCCTGGGTCTTTAGCCTGCCACTGTGGGTCTTTCGTCTCACCATGTTGGCGTGGTCGATGTGGCTGGTTTTCGCCCTCTTGAACTGGATTAAATGGGGCTGGCAGTGCCTATCGGCCGGCAAGCTGTGGGATAACCCACCACCGCGACAGCCGCGTAAAAAAACTATCAAAAAGTCGATCAAACACGATCGCACTGAAGAATAAAAACCCACAATAAGCAGGAAGCCCCGATGAATTTTGATACCCCCGAGGACATCACCGCCTATCTCGCCGAGCTCGATACCTTTATCGACGAGGTCATCACGCCGATGGAAAACCGCGACGACAATATTCGCTTCTTCGACCACCGCCGTGAAGATGCCCGCACCAACTGGGAGAACGATGGTCTACCCACCGAGGACTGGGAGACCCTGTTAGAAGAGTCTCGCCTCGCTGCCGATAAGGCCGGCCACTATCGCTACTCCCTGCCGAAAGAATACGGTGGCCAGGACGGTACTAATCTAGGCATGGCCATTATCCGCGAGCACTTCGCGCGCAAGGGCCTGGGGCTGCACAACGACCTGCAAAATGAACACTCCATTGTCGGCAACAATGTTGGCATCTTGCTGATGATCGCCTATGGCACTGAGGCGCAAAAAGCCGAGTGGCTGGAACCAATGCTGGCCGGCACCCGGCGCTTTGCCTTTGGCATTACCGAACCCGAGCACGGCTCCGATGCCACCCATATGGAAACCACCGCCGTGCGCGATGGCGACCATTGGCTGATCAACGGCGAAAAAACCTGGAACACCGGCATTCACACCGCGCCCTACGACATGATTCTGGCCCGCACCAGCGGTAAGGCCGGCGACGCAGCGGGCATTACCGCCTTTTTGGTACCGATGCAGGCCGAGGGTTTGAAGATTGAAGAAATGCTCTGGACCTTTAATATGCCCACCGATCACGGGCGAGTTTCATTGAAGAATGTCCGAGTCGACGACTCCGCCATCTTGGCCGGTGAGGGACGGGGCCTGCAGGTGGTGCAGCATTTCTTCAACGAGAACCGTATCCGCCAGGCCGCATCGAGTCTTGGCGCCGCCCAGTTTTGTATCGACCAGTCCATTGAGTACGCCAAAGAGCGCAGGCCCTTTGGCAAGCCCCTGGCGGTCAATCAGGGCATCCAGTTCCCCCTCGTCGACCTGCAAACCCGGGCCGAAATGCTGCGTGCGCTGATTCGCCAAACCGCCTGGAAAATGGATACCTACGGGGCTTTTTCGGTCTCCGACAAGGTCTCGATGTGCAATTACACCGCCAACCGTCTGTGCTGCGATGCCGCCGACCAGGCCATGCAGGTCCACGGTGGCCTGGGCTATTCGCGCCACAAGTATTTCGAGCATATTTATCGCCACCACCGCCGCTACCGTATCACCGAAGGTGCCGACGAAATTCAAATGCGTCGTATCGCCGGCTATATGTTCGGCTTTATGACGCAACAAAAGCCCAAGGGTGTAGCCTAGAATCGAAAAAATACTTACTCTAGCGCCTGAACACGGAAGGAACAGGGACGACGGATGCTAACAGATAACACTCGATACGCGATAACAAGGCCTTTGTGCCGTATCTTGAGGGTATATGTGGCCACGGAACCAGCCACATAATGCCGCGCGCCAACATTCAGCTACGCATTCTAGCTCCCGCCATCATACTGCTGATGGCCAGTGCCTTTCTCTTGTTCACAACACTGCACAATTACCACTTGGCTGAACAACGTCTAGAGCATAGGGCCATTGAAAAAACCCAACAAATACTCGGCTTTCTGAAGCAGGAAATTGAGTACCGAGCCTCGCCGGCACAGCGCATCAGCACTGCCCGGCGCCTCCTTAAATCCGCCAGTATCGATCCAAGTATTGAGGTGTTAACCCTGATTAGCGCCTCTGGGCAGGTGCTAGCGGAGCGATTTACGGACAGCGAACAAGCCCTATCCCACCTCGGGGCGCTGAACATAAGCCTTGCCGCCGACGGCCAATCGCTGCAGGCCCAGATAGCGCTGGCGCCCGGCGCGCACTCGGCTCAGCCCTTGGCAGTCGAGCCCGACCGGCTCTATACCTCGTTTGATTTGAGCGCCAGCAAAGCGGCCCTATGGCAGCAGGTGCGCAGCGATTTTCAGATCAGCTGGTTACTCACCAGTATTTTTGTCGTAGCACTCGCGCTGGTATTGGAGCGCTTGATCACCCGGCCCCTGGCCAAATTGCTGCAGTTCTCCCAACGGCTGGCCCAGGATTATTCCGGCCAGCAAAACCGCGATCGCTACTTAGGTGAAATTGCCGCGCTCAATCAGGCCCTCAACACCATGAGTCGTAAGGTTGCCCACACGGTACGCGACCTCAATGCACAGCAGGAGAATCTCGAAGTCACTCTGCAATCCATCGGCGATGCCGTCATCACTACCGATGCCGGCGGGCAGGTCACGCGCATGAACTCCGTTGCCGAGCAGCTCACCGGCTGGTACGCCTATGAAGCGAAGGGGCTGCCCTTGGCGGATATTTTCCCCATTATCAATACCGATAATCGCACGCCGATTGCCAATCTTATCGAGCAGATACTCAGCACGGGGCAAACGGTGTTCCTCCGTAATCACACCACCCTGCTTGCCCGAGACGGTAGGGAATATCAAATAGCGGACTCCGCCGCACCCATTCGCGATAGCCATGACGACATTATCGGCATGATTCTCGTCTTCAATGACGTCACCGAAGAATATCAATTGCGCCAGGCCGCAAGGAATATACAAGACCAAATAAAGGGCCTGTTTAACGACATGCAGGCCATGGCGGCCATATTAGAACCCGACAGCAGTATTATTTTCATCAACAACACGCCCTTAAAAATGCGGGGGATAAGCTTTGCCGATGTCGCCAATAAGAAATTCTGGGAGTGTCCCTGGTTTAGCCACTCGGCCGAACTGCAAGACACCCTAGCAGCGGACTGCATGCGCGCGGCGGCCGGCGAGCAAGTCGTCAGCCGCGACATCCTCGCCGGCTCCACTGAGGGTCAGTTCTTTTGGGTACAATTTAGTGTCCATCCAGTACTCGACGAAAAAGGCAAGGTGATTCAATTGCTCGCCGAGGGCCACGATATTAGTCAAAGAAAGCAAGCCGAGGAGACGCTAAATGCCTCGCTGCAAGAGATTCAGCTGTATCGAGAACAAACGCCCCTGGCCACTATTGAGTGGAACACCGATCTGACGATTGTGGGCTGGAATAAGGCCGCCAGCCGGCTCTTTGGCTACACCGCTGAAGAGGCCATCGGCCGTGATGCCAGCATCATCGCTCCCAGCGCCGGGGTGGAGCACTTCAAGGCGAGTATTCTTCAGCCCGCAGGCAGCAAGATAAACACCCTCCAAATCACCCGGCAGGGACGCACGCTACGCTGTGAATGGCATAACAGCGCCATTGTCGACCGTGTGGGCCACATCGTTGGCGCGACCTCTCAGGTGCTCGATGTCAGTGCCGAGCACGAGGCCAAATTGGCCCTGATTGACAAGGAGCTGGAGCAGCGGGAAGTTCTCAACACCCTGGTCGAAGGCATTATTACCATCGACGAAAGAGGGACGATCCTCAGTATCAATCCGGCAGCTGAGAACATCTTTGGCTACACTAGTGAAGACCTCTGCAATAAAGACCTGTCCACCATCATGCCGGATTTTGATATCGACAGAATTGATAAATACCTAAAAAACTTGGTCAGGGACGACAAGCTCAATAGCCTCGACGGGTATAAAGAGGTTACCGGACGACATAAAAATCGGCGCGCCTTACCACTGCAAATCACCGCCGCCGAACTGCCCCCCACAGCCAGCGGTCGGCGCCGGTTTATCGGCTCTTGCAAGGATTTAACCCAGACCAAGCAACAGCAGGAGCATCTGCAGCGCACCCAAAAAATGGATGCCCTGGGGAAAATCGTCGGCGGCCTCGCCCACGATTACAACAATACCTTCGGTGTTATCCTTGGCTATGGCGACTTAGTCGCCATCAAATATCGGGAGGTTGTCGGCCTCGATCAATATTTGGAGCAGATATCTCAGGCCGGCGAGCGCGGGCGCGACCTGACGCAACGCCTACTCACCTTCTCCAAACACAGTAGCTCCCCGCCCGAGGCAGTGGCACTGCACAGTCTTCTCAACACCCAAAGCACTCTGCTCGGAACATCCATCACCGTCGTGATTAAACTCGAATATCAACTCTGTGAAGCCCCCTGGCTGGTCTGGATCAACCCCGATGAGCTGGAGGCAATACTGTTAAATTTAGCCATTAACGCCAAACACGCCATGCCCGACGGCGGGCTACTCAGCCTGGCAACTCGCAAGCACAGTTTCTCCTTTGCCGAGGCTCGCGCACTGGGTCTAGCCGATGGCGACTATATGGAATTGAGTATCGAGGACAATGGCTGCGGTATCGAAGCCGCACTGCACGGTCAAATATTTGACCCCTTTTTCACCACCAAGGGCAGTGACGGTACCGGGCTGGGCTTGAGCCAAGCCTACCGCTTTATGGATCGCTGTGGTGGCACCATACGGCTGCAATCGACAGTCGGGCAGGGCAGTAAATTCTCTCTGTTTTTCCCCCGCTACGAGGGCGCGGTAGAACTGCAAACTGTCGAAAACCAAGCACCCGAGCCAGCACCCAACAATGCCGAAAAAATTCTTATTGTCGATGACGAACCGGCCCTGCGCCATTTGACTCAGGAAATACTCGCTATCGCCGGCTACCAGGTATGGACCGCCGACAGTGCCGACACCGCCCTCGACATACTGGCACGGGAGCCCGTCGACTTGATGATCAGCGATATTCTTATGCCGCAGATGAATGGCTACGACCTGGCGAAAGCCGTCAACCAAAAATACCCCCAGATCAAAATACAGCTGGCCAGTGGCTACAGTAGTGAGCAAGCCCTGGAGGAAGAGCAGGAAATATTACACAACAATATTCTGTGCAAACCCTTCCGCTCGGCAGAGCTACTCAATAGCGTCGCCAGCTTACTCGAGGCTAAGGGTCATGCCCGCTAAAGTGATCAGCGCAACAGCGCCCTGGGCAAGCGACTTAAATACCGGCGTCGCGGCAATCGATAATGAGCACCAACAGCTATTGGACTTAATCTACCAAGCTCACCTGGCCGCAGAACAAGGGATAGGCACAGCCCTGTTACTCGCTCAGGCTCGCGACCTCATCGTCTACACCGCCTCGTATTTACGGCGCGAAGAGCGCGTCATGCACGCCGTAAACCACCCTTCACTTGCCGCAGCCCGCGTCATTCAGGCTGAGATTTTACAGACCCTACAGCATGATTTTAGTACCCGCTCATTGAGCAGCGAGTCCATTGCTAAATTTATCCTTTTTCTCAAAGACTGCCTAGTGACGCATTTTAAAGCACTAGAAGACAGCTTTAGCGCCATTAACCCCGCCCTAAACCTGCAAATTGAAGAGGCCCTGTCGAGCAGCGAAGCTCTGAGCGCCAGCCAGGTGGTCAACATTTATATCGTCGATGACGAACAACAACATGTCGACTTGATGGTGGAAATGACCCGTATCGCCGGGCTATCGGCAACCGGTTTTACCTCGTCAAGCCAGTTTATTAAGCAGCCTATTGCCAATACCGATATTATTTTGCTGGATTTAAATATGCCCGACATGGATGGCATCCAGGTAATGCGCACCCTCTATGACAAGGCCTGCATGCCAACCTACATTCTGGTGAGTGGCTTTGATGAGCGCGTCTTGCACTCCGCCAAGCAATTTGCCGACGCCAAAAACATCCGCGTTGCCAATAAGCTCAGTAAGCCGATTAACACCAAAAAATTTATCCACTATATTAGCCAGCTCCACACCGAAGTGAGAGTCGCCCTGATACAGCGACAAACTCAGCAGCCGCAAAATATTAGCCCCAAAGCTAGGCTATCTCTCGAACAATTAAAAACCGCCATTACCAGCGGGCAACTGCGGCTTTTCTATCAGCCCAAGCTGGCCATGAAGAATGCAAAAATCACCGGCTTTGAGGCCTTGGTACGCCTTCAGCACCCCGAGCTGGGCCTGATCTTTCCCGATCAGTTTATTGCTATGGCCGAGCAAAATGATTTGATTTCAGACCTCACCAACGAGGTGTTTAAGCTCGCCACCGAGGACTACCTAAGCTTTCACGCCGCCGGTATCGATCCGGTTATTTCCATTAACATCTCGGCCAAAGATTTACTCGACCTGTCAATGCCCGAGCGTTTCGCGGCACTGGCTAAGGCCAAGAATATACCGCCCGAGGCCATCACCATAGAGCTCACCGAAACGGCGATACTAAAATCGGTCTCCGATTCCCTCGACATTCTCAACAGACTGCGTATGAAGGGTTTCTCCCTGTCCATCGACGACTTCGGCACCGGCTATTCCTCATTGGTACAGCTCTATCAAGCACCCTTCACCGAACTCAAAATTGACCAGCACTTTGTGATGCGCATGCTCGACGACGACGAGGCCCTATCGATTGTCAAAATCTGTATTTTATTAGCCAAAGAACTGAAGATGACCTCGGTGGCCGAAGGCATCGAGACTCGGGAGATTTGGGATAAATTACAGCTACTAGGCTGTGATTTGGCTCAGGGTTATTTTATTTCCAAGCCCATTCCCATCGATGCCTGCTGCGAGTGGGTCAATAACAACAACCACCTGCCCCCCCCTGCGCTAAGCCCCCGGAAGAGCGTCCCCTGAGACCAAGCCCCTCTCAAATAAATCCCCGTAACCCTCCCGATACGTGCGATAGCGCAAGACATAGCCAAGATTCAGCAAACGGCTATTGCGACAACGTTTATTCATCGCCCCACTCGAGGTATGACTCAGCGTTGCCGGCGGCGGGCTACAGGCCAACTGCTCACTCAACCACCCAGCGACCTCTGCCAGAGGCACTGGCGCACTATCGGAAGCCAGGTACAGTGTTTCTAGGGGCAAACCCGCCAGGGCTCTGTCGATTAAAAAGCAGAGTATGCCCAGGCAATCCTGCTCATGAATACGGTTACTGTAATAGGCGGGGCCGTATTGCAGCGGGCGGCCCTCTCGCACGCGGCGCACGAGGCTCTCTCGACCCGGGCCATAAATCCCGCTAAAGCGCACCACCGTACTTGCGCCACTGTGCGCCCACAGTTGTTGCTCAGCCCCGATCAGGGCCTCGCCATTGAAGCTCTGCGCCAGAGTCGGAGACGCTTCGTCCACCCATTCCCCAGCATTTTGAGCGTAAACACTGGTCGATGAAACCATTAACCAACGGGGCCTCGGGCCCTGGCCCGAGGCTTTGGAAAAATGCGCCAGTACATTGGCGATACCATCTTGATAAAGCTCTTGATAGGCGGCTTTATTGCGCTCACCGGGGGACAGTAAAACAATCACCAGGTCGACAGCTGTGGGAATTTCAGCAACCTCCGATGCCCGGGTAATATCGACCATCACCAGCTGTAGGCCGGTAAGAGCTTCTTTTAGGGGACTGCGCTTGACCCCAATAACTCGGTGTTTGGCCGCTATTAAACGCGCCGCCAACTGACCGCCTAGACCGCCACAACCGAGTAATAATATTTTGCTCATGGCCGGCGCTTAAACCATCGGCATTAACAACGGGAGGGGATAGATCATCAAACAACTGCCTCTAGCACTGCCATCATTAGCCGGCCTCTTGCGCCTCTAAGTAGTCATACAAACGGTGGTGAAAACCCCCAAAGCCGCCGTTGCTCATAATCAGTACGTGGCTGGGCGAACCATCGCCAGCCTGCGCGGCAACAGCCGTTTGCTCAATCAGCTGTTGCAGATCGTCAACCACGGCATTGCGCCCCTCGCTGTCGACGCTTTCATCGAGAGACCAGGACATCCCCGAGCTCTGATACCAAAAGACCTGATCGGCCTGTGCCACGGCGCTGAGCAACTCGGCTTTGTGCACACCCAACTTCATAGTGTTAGAGCGAGGTTCGATCACCGCAATAATTTTTTCGTCACCGACCTTGTTGCGCAGGCCGTCCAACGTGGTCGCAATGGCGGTGGGGTGGTGGGCGAAATCATCGTAAATACTGACCGCCTTAACCTCGCCCAAGCATTCCATGCGCCGCTTAACGCCCTCAAAGGCACTTAAGGCCTGGCAAGCCTGAGATAAACTCACACCGACATGACTGGCCGCAGCAATGGCCGCCAGGGCGTTGGCCACATTGTGCAAGCCACTTTGTTGCCAGCGCACCTCGTAGCCACCCTCACACTCGCCGCGCTCATCTTTCTCGGTGTTACAGACGGTAAAAATACTGCCATCGGCGGCATCGAGTTCGACCTGCCACTGCCCGCCCGTGCCCGTCGTCTGTACCGGGGTCCAAACATATTTTTTGCCGGCGCTGTCGCGACGATCAAATGTGCCACTCAGGGTAGCGCCAATGTTACTGTCGTTTTGCGGGTGAATAATCAAACCATCGTCGGCGATGGTGCGAATCATGTGGTGAAATTGCAGTTGAATATCGTGTAAGTCGCTAAAAATATCGGCGTGGTCAAATTCGAGATTATTCAATATCGCCGTGCGCGGGCGGTAGTGCACAAATTTCGAGCGCTTATCAAAAAAGGCCGTATCGTATTCGTCGGCCTCGACAACAAAGTATTTTTCGCCGCCGAGTCGCGCCGAGACATCAAAATTATTCGGCACTCCGCCAATTAAAAAGCCTGGCTCCAAGCCTGCAAACTCAAGTATCCAGGCGAGCATGCTCGAGGTGGTCGTCTTACCGTGCGTACCGGCGACGGCCAATACCCACTTGCCCTGTAGAAAGTGCTCGCCCAACCACTGTGGCCCCGAGGTATAGGGCAGTTGCTCACGGAGCATATATTCCACACAGGGGTTATCCCGCGACAGGGCATTGCCCACCACCACGAGATCGGGAGCCGGCTGTAACTGCGCCGGATCATAGCCCTGGGTTAATTCAATGCCGGCGTGCTCGAGCTGATCGCTCATCGGCGGGTAAACGTTGGCATCACAGCCCGACACCCGGTGCCCATCCGCTTTTGCCAACTGCGCCAGGCTGCCCATAAAGGTCCCGCAAATACCGAGTATGTGGATATGCATCAATCAACCAACCCTTCCCTGCTAAGTGGTGATAATTATCACACCACAGGTGTCCAACCGCCATGCATTTAAAGGACTAATCCCGTATGATGCGCACATTTTTTAAGACCTCGCTTCCGCAGGATAATTATGGCTAAGAGAAATGCTTTTTACGCGCAATCCGGTGGAGTGACGGCCGTCATTAACGCCAGCGCCTGCGGCGTTATCGAAACCGCCCGCGCCAACCGCCGTGATATTGGCAAAGTCTACGCCGGGCGCAACGGTATTATTGGCGCGCTGCGCGAAGAATTGATCGACACCAGTAAGGAAACACCGAGCACCATCGCTGCACTCAAGCATACGCCCTCAGGTGCCTTCGGCTCCTGTCGCCATAAATTGAAAAGTTTCGACGACAATCCGGCCGAATACGAGCGCCTGATTGAAGTTTTTAAGGCCCACAACATCGGCTACTTTTTTTATAACGGCGGCGGCGACTCCGCCGATACCTGCCTAAAAGTGTCACAGCTGGCCGAAAAAATGGGCTACCCCATTCAGGCCATACATATCCCCAAAACGGTCGACAACGATTTACCCTACACCGACAATTGCCCCGGCTTTGGCTCTGTCGCTAAATATGTCGCGATTTCAACCAAAGAGGCCAGCCTCGATGTCGCCTCGATGTGTGAAAGCTCCACCAAGGTGTTTATTCTCGAGGTCATGGGCCGCCACGCCGGCTGGATAGCCGCTGCCGGTGGTCTCGCCGCCGACCAGGCTGGCGATCCGCCACATATTATCCTGTTTCCTGAAATCGCCTTTAATCGTGAAAAATTCCTCAAAAAGGTCGCCCAGACCGTCAAGAAAAATGGCTACTGCGTGATCGTCGCCTCTGAGGGCGCACAGTACAAAGACGGCACCTTAATTGCCGATGCGGGTAATACCGATGCCTTCGGCCACAAACAACTGGGTGGCGTAGCACCGACTCTGGCCACCATGATTAAAAGCGAGCTGGGCTTAAAGTATCACTGGGCACTGGCCGACTACCTGCAGCGCTCCGCTCGGCACATCGCCTCAGCCACCGACGTCGAGCAAGCCTACGCCGTGGGCAAGGCCGCCGTTGAGTACGCCCTAGAGGGCAAGAGCGCCGTAATGGTGAGCATCGAACGCGGTAAGGGCAAGCGCTACAGCTGGAGTCTCGGCGAGGCACCCTTGGATAAAATCGCCAATGTTGAAAAGATGATGCCGCGCGCTTTTATCAGTCGCGATGGCTTTGCCATTACCGAGGCCGCGCGCACCTATCTATCACCCTTGATTCAGGGTGAAGACTATCCGCCCTACAAAAATGGCGTGCCAGTTTATGCCCGCACTAAAAACATTCTGGTGCCGAAAAAGCTCAAAGCCACCTTCAAAATTTAAGGTGCCTGCCGAGAAAAGCCAAGGCGCTATCTGAAGGCCATCCAACGCTCAAAACACACGGCGTACGGCCATGCCGCTGCGGGTATTCACGAGTGGATCGCCCTCTCTATAAGAAGCGCCATTTTTCATGCACAACGCTGTAAGCAGGATAATGCCTCAAGCTTCCAGCAGAAACGTCACCGGCCCATCATTGCAAAGCGAGACCTGCATATCGGCGCCAAACACACCGCTGGCAACGGCTGAGTACTGTCCCTCCAACCGGCTGGTGAAATCCTTATAGCAACGCTCGGCGGCATCGGGCGCGGCAGCCTTAGAAAACCCCGGGCGCAGGCCCTTCTTGGTATCGGCGACCAGGGTAAATTGCGGCACCACCAGCAGCCCGCCCTGAATATCTTTAAGACTGCGGTTCATACGCCCGTGTGCATCGGCAAAAATTCGGTAGTTCAGTACTTTGTGGATTAACTTTTCACTTTGCTGAAAGCCATCAGCGGCCTCAATACCCAGTAGCAGTAGTATGCCCTGCGCTATCCGGCCATGACATTGGCCGTCGATAACGACATCGGCAGAGCTCACTCGCTGAATTAAACCGCGCACGTGTCACCCGCCCGCTCAGTCATCGGCGCGATTCTTGACTATTTTCGCCATCAGGTCCGTGGCCTTAACCAGGGCGTCGACCGTCGGCCGCTCACTCGAGGCATGACCCGCATCGCGAATAATTTCAAGACTTAACTCCGGCCACTCGGCTTGTAAGTCGAAGGCCTGCTTCACCGGGCAGACCATGTCGTAGCGCCCGTGTACGGCAATGGCGGGGATATCTACCAGCTTATCCATGTTTTGCAAAATAGGCTGATCGGCGATATAGCATTGATTGATGAAGTAGTGGGCTTCAATCCGCGCCATCGCCAACGCCACATGAGGGCTGCCCAGCCGCTCGACGACACGCCGGTTCGGATCGAGAGTGGCACAGCGCGCCTCCCAAAGCGACCAGGCCTTGGCAACACGAATGCGTTCCAGCTCGTTGTCGCCCGTTAAACGACGGTGGTAGGCGCCGAGAAAGTCATCTCGCTCGCCTTCGGGAATGGGTGCGATAAAGTCCTGCCAGTGGTCGGGGAAAATGGCACTGGCGCCACGTTGATAAAACCAATGAATATCTTCATCTCGGCATAAAAAGATGCCCCGCAATACCATGCCCAGTACTTTATCGGGGTGGGTTTGAGCGTAAATTAAGCTCAGAGTCGAGCCCCAAGAACCACCAAATAACTGCCATTGCTGAATCCCCAAAGACTCGCGCAGCAACTCCATGTCTGCCACCAGGGCCTGGGTGCTATTTTCTTCAAGGCCCGCATGGGGTGTCGACCGGCCACTGCCACGCTGATCAAAGAGCACAATGCGATACACCTCGGGATCAAAAAAACAGCGGTCTTGCGGCGTACACCCGGCTCCCGGCCCGCCGTGCACAAAGACAACGGGCAGGCCATCGGGGTTGCCGCACTCCTCCACATAGAGAGAATGGCCATCACCGACATCGAGCTGCTCTGTTCTGTGTGGCTTGATCGCTGGATACAAGGAACGCATTTTCCTAACTCCCTTTTCTACAGACACCTGATTAAATAGTAGACCTTAGAAAAACGGCTGAAATATGTCGCATTAAGACGGGAGCGCCATGGCCATCATGGCGAAAAAGCACTTAAACTGCTCCCTGCAAAAAAAGCGACCGTCTCCCCGGCCCAAAAAAGGCTCTAGCACTACGACGGATCGTGCACAGCAGCCTCGGTAAACAGTAACACGACGGGGAGCGAACCACCCCCTACAACAACTTATTCGGACTCGACCCGACAAAGTATCAAGTCTTATCCCGCGATCCCACGAGCAAGTAAGCCCTGTATCTTTACCAATTTAGCAAGCCTTCCGCCAGAACTATCAAATCAAGCTAACCACCTGCTCAAGTAGCGCCTGGCGCTGTCCTAACAAGAAAGGCCATAAAAGGAGTTTGTTGTTTCGGCGCAAGCACTAATTACACCACTATGCCGGCAATAGGCAGCCTTAACGATCATCGAACAGATTACCGGCCCCACAGTAAATGCGCGAAGCGAAGACCGGAGCAAGCCCTTGTTAAAACCAGCCGATAAAAAAACCCCAGCAGCAACCTGGTTATTTCAGGCCGATACTGGGGGCTTCGAGTGTTTTCTAAATAGAACCTAGCGACGTAGTGTTATCGGCCGGCCCTTTTGCGCTCGTTTTCGGTCAGTAGTTTTTTGCGAATACGAATATGCTGGGGCGTAACCTCAACCAACTCATCGTCTTCAATAAACTCCAGCGCCTGCTCAAGAGTATAAATAATCGGCGGCACCAGTGTTAACGCTTCGTCAGTACCCGAGGCCCGCACGTTGGTCAGCTGCTTGCCCTTGGTCGGGTTCACAGCGAGATCATTATTGCGTGAATGAATACCAATAATCTGGCCTTCGTAAACATCCTGGGCGTGACTGAGGAACATACGGCCGCGCTCCTGCAAGTTAAACAGGGAGTAACCGAGGGTCTTGCCCTTCACCATCGACACCAGTACACCGTTTTGGCGGGACTGTACTTCGCCCTGCTTCACTTCACCGTAGTGATCGAAGACGCTGGTCATAATACCGGAGCCAGAGGTCATGGTCAGGAAGCTGCCACGGAAACCAATCAAGCCACGAGACGGAATCAGGAATTCGAGCTTCACGCGACCCTTGCCATCCGGCTCCATATTAGTTAGCTCACCCTTGCGTAGGCCCAGCTCTTCCATCACCGAACCCTGGTGCTGATCTTCAATATCAATCACCACCTGCTCGTAGGGCTCCTGAGTCACGCCATCGATTTCGCGCTGAATCACTTCCGGGCGCGATACGCCCATCTCGAAACCCTCGCGGCGCATGGTTTCAATCAATACCGACAGGTGTAGCTCACCACGACCGGAGACGCGGAATTTATCGGGGCTGCCGCCATCTTCAACACGCAGCGCGACATTGTGAATCAGCTCTTGCTGCAGGCGGTCTTTAATATTGCGTGAGGTCACATACTTGCCGTCGAGACCGGCAAAGGGTGAATTGTTGACTAAAAACACCATACTCACCGTCGGTTCATCGACCGAGAGGGGCGGACGCGCCTCCACACATTCGGGGTCACACAGGGTGTCGGAAATACCCAGGCCCTCGATACCATTAATGGTGACGATGTCGCCCGCTTGCGCCAAATCGGTATCGATACGATCAAGACCCAAATAACCTTTGACGTTGAGTACCTTACCCTTGCTCTCCTCGCCAAGGTTATTGACGACCACAACTTGCTGACCGGGACTCAAGGTGCCTCGCGAAATACGACCAATACCAATAACACCAATATAGCTATCGTAATCGAGGGCCGAAACCTGCATTTGGAAAGGCCCTTCGCGATTTGCATCGGGGACGGGAACCTTATCGACGATCATCTCAAACAGTGGCTGCATATCTTCTGCCAGATCGTTGTGATCAAGCCCTGCAACACCGTTTAAGGCAGAGGCGTAAATAACGGGGAAGTCGAGCTGCTCATCGGTCGCACCGAGGCGGTCAAATAATTCAAAGACCTGGTCCATCACCCAGTCGGGACGTGCGCCGGGGCGGTCAACTTTGTTGATGACAACAATCGGATTCAAGCCCTGCTCGAAAGCCTTGGAGGTTACAAAGCGCGTCTGTGGCATGGGGCCGTCGACCGCATCAACCAGCAACAGCACCGAGTCGACCATCGACAGTACGCGCTCAACCTCGCCACCGAAGTCGGCGTGGCCCGGGGTGTCGACGATATTGATGTGATAATCCTTCCATTCAACGGCGGTGTTCTTCGCCAGAATGGTAATGCCCCGCTCCCGTTCCTGATCATTCGAATCCATGATGCGCTCAGCGCCCTGATCTTTGCGATCAAGAGTGCCGGACTGCTGCAGGAGTTTATCAACCAGGGTCGTTTTACCGTGGTCAACGTGAGCTATGATCGCAATATTGCGCAGTTTTTCGACATCAGACATGGGATAGGTGTTCGCGGGAAAAAGTGGGGCGCATTATAGTGAAAAGTGCGAGCGAAGTCACCGCACTGAGCACAAATAAAAACCCCATCAATATTTACACGAAGGGCTCGCAGCTACACCCCGGGGCGATACACCGCCAAATTACCACAGCCTTGCTCTTTCAACAGCTCGGCGTGCAACTGGCTCATCACGCCCTTGTCGCAATACAGTAAGTATTGCCGGCTCGGGTCGAGCATCTTAAAGCTGTTCTGCAGGGCATAAAAGGGCGCCAATTGGATTTCGCTAGTACCGGCATCGAGAGGCTTGCGCTCAACCTCGTCGGGGTGGCGAATATCGAGAATGATCGCGTCCGGCTGGGGTGCGGAAAAAACCTCGACGCTGGGCAGATCAACCCAATCATCCATCATCTGGTCGATATTTTCCTCGCGGCGCGAGGCAATAGCCGCATCGAGCACGGCAAAATCAAATTTAGACTCCTCGTGCTCAACCCGCTCCAGCTTGGCCTTCGTGGTCGGCTTGACCGATATCACCCCACAGTACTCCGGCATATTGGCGGCAAATTCTTCGGTGCCAATTTGACGAGCCATATCGATAATGGTGTTTTTGTCCATTGTCACCAAGGGCCGCAGGGTCAGCATATCGGTAACACTGTCGATCACGGATAAGTTTGTCAGGGTTTGGCTCGACACCTGAGCCACCGCTTCGCCGGTCACCAGGGCCTCAACCTTCCAGTTTTTTGCCACCTCGGTAGCCGCCCGTAGCATCATGCGCTTCAGCACCACGCCCATGTGCGAGTTATCGACCTTAGTGAGAATTTCGGCCAGCACACCCTCGAAGGGCACGGTAATAAATTTCACCCGGTGGGAGGCGCCGTATTTATCCCACAAATACCAGGCAACCTCTTTAACGCCCAGCTCGTGGGCGCGGCCGCCAAGATTAAAAAAACAATAATGGGTGCGCAAACCCCGCTTAATAGTCATATAACTGGCCACAGTGGAGTCAAAACCACCGGAGATTAATGACAGCACGGCGTCCTGGGTACCAAGGGGAAAGCCACCTAAGCCCTGAGCCGTGGTTTCCAGCACCGAGAGCACTTGGCCGCGAATTTCGAGGCGTATCTCCACATCGGCACCTTTCAGCTGTACTTTTCTGGCCTCGGAGCGCTGAAACAGGCGCCCACCCACTTCGCGCTCGAATTCTGTCGAGCTAAAGTCATGTTTGCCGGTGCGCTTCACCCGCAGGCAAAAACTGTTGCCGCTCAGGCTTGCGCCGTATAAAGGCCACAGTAATTCGGCCATTTCGTCAAAGTCACCCAGCGGGTGAGTACTGACATGGGAGTAATTGGCCACCCCCGGTGTATTGCCCAGTAAGCGGGCGATAAAAGCATGGCGCTCGACATCGGCGCCCTCGGCCACCAGTTCAATCTTGTCCCACTGGCTCAATACTTTTACATCGGGGTACTGCCCCTTGACCAAACGACGTAGGTTCTCGCGCAACTGCTTGATAAAGCGCTTGCGAACGGGGGGGCTTTTAATAATGATTTCGGGAAACAACTTAACGACAAAATGCATGGCGAATCTCAGCAGACTAGTAACTCAAAACGTCACACATTATAAACAACTCCTCGCACGCCAGGAACTCGACAGGGCTATCCGCCTCACTGAGAACAGAAATGACTGCCTAAACAATAAACAGCGGGTTCTACCTATTACTTGGATAGCCGCATTCTCTTTTGGTATCACCAGCCGATCCCGCGCGATAGTTCAGCATCCACCATCGCCAAGACGACAAGTTATAGAGCCCAAACATGTTGCCAGCGATCGCAATTAAAAGGTCGCGTCAATGTCACCCAGGCGCTTATCCGTCAAGTCACCGGCCAGAGCACCACCGTTAAGCCCATCCTCCTGCTTGCCTACTTTCGCGGAAACCTCCTTGCTCAAAGCCGCTTTAGCTTCAGTCTCCACGCTGCTCGCAGCCGGTTTTTTTGAGGACGCGCTCTTGCCAGAGCTCACTTCGCGAGTAACAGTTCCGGTAAGGCAATGGTTCAACCGTGCTAACGACGCTGGAGTAAGGGCTTCATACTTACTTGTTTGTTCGTTAAAACAAAACGCTGGCCCTCTCGCCGCAGCACCTGGCTCAACACCCGCTTCAGCCAAAACTTGCTTTTGCACCTGGTAGCTAGGCGTCATTGGCAGGGAATTTAAAACCCTAACAACCAGCGGGCAACTCTTGGCGTCCAGCTGCCCTCTGACAGCCATTAAGCTTGAGGCCGTCAGCTTGGCTTCGGCTTTCAAAACGACAGCCACAACAGGTATCTGGAAGTCACAGCCGCCAAGGGTGACACCATAAGCAGCGGCAATACTGACATCATTCAATGTATTCACCGCTGTTTCGATAGGCGAAGTTGGTATTGCCTCATCTTTAATCAGAATCAAATTGCTAGCTCGGTCAATAAAGTGATAATCGCCATCGCCATCAAGCGTAAATAAGTCACCGGAAACCTGCCAGCAATCGCCTTTTTCAAACACATTGAAGACGTGGGTATTATCCTTGTAATAGCTCCCACCGGCATTGGACTGAACCAAAAGCATGCCCACTACGCCAGACGGCGTCGGACACAGATAACCCTCTGCATCGTAGAACGGCAGGTTTTTCTGATGATCCCAGTGCACTAGGGCGACATTGCTACTGCCAGGCAATTTTTGAAAAACAGCGCCCGTTTTTTTCATGGTAAGGTTCGCCAAATAAGCATTGTGGCGAGAAGACAAATAATACTCCATGATCATAACGTTCTCTAAACGCGACTCCACCCGTTGACCTAAATCCTCAGGCATCCCCTTGCCCGCAAATAAGCGTATCTTGTGTCCTCGCTCCAATGCATGAACCGGGGCATCCACCAACTCACGCAACATCCCGCCCGAATAACAGACAATATTGGCACCATAAGCACGAACTTCATGCCAAAAAGTATCTGTATCGAACTGTTTAGCCAAGCCAACCCGGGCGCCGGCAACAAGCGAAGCACTGACCGCGACTAACATTCCATTGAGATCCTGAAGCGGCGTCCAGCAGTAAACCGTATCGCCTTTGACCATTCTCGTCGCATATGCAGTGCCCAGAGCGTACAGCGCCCATTGCCGGTGGGTGATTTTATCGCAATGGGTTTCAGAGCCGAGGCAACTGAATGAAATAAATGCCACCTCATCGGCGCTGCCTGGCGAGGGCTGATACCAATCTGGCAAACCGACGCGCGAGGGATCAATTATCTCCATGTCTATGGCGCGCTCTGGTAACTCTCGATGCGAGCCCCCAGCACCGCCCAGAACATAAGTCTGGCCATCAAATGTTTCGACCCCTGCCTCAGCGTTTTCAGGGTCTGCAATAAGGTGCTGAACTTCAGCAAGCTTTAATTCAGTGGCGAGCTGAGACCTATCGCACAATTGCACCGCGACAGCCCCCAATCGATTAACAGCCAAGTTGGTCGCTAGCGCCGTGGGCCGCGCATGCATAAAGACACCAACGTGGTCGCCACGGCGCACCCCAATTGAAACCAGGCCGCGCACGATATTATCGACCCGTTTATTGGCCTCTGCGTAGGTATAAGCCCTTTCGTCGTAAAGAAAATAAGTATCATTAGGTGATTTTTCGGACTGCTCCTCCAGTGACAAAGCAAAACCAACCTTGCTGTCGGAATCTAGCTTTTGCAGCCGCTTGAGATTCGCCAAGCGTGAACTGAAGTCATCGCTCATCGTAGACAAAGATGATTTAGTACTACCAAACAAATCGCCCACAGTACCAATAAAGCCTTTGCTCATATCGATCACGGCCTTGCTTACGTCCAGCGCTAAATTATCATCCAGCAAGCTATTTTTATTCTCTTCGCTGCCGACCGTATCGAGCACATCAATGGAAGACGGCCGCTGGGCCTTGTCATCGAGCCAGCTCAGCCAACTAGAAACAGTGGACCAGGTATTTTTCATCGCACTGCCACCCACTAAAACGCCCAGATGACCGGCGTTAGGCAACCATAATTGGTACAGGTCTGCATTAGGCGCGGCTTCGACTATGCCACGAACCGAGCGCGGCCGAGCTATGGTGTCACCGCCGCCGATAACGGCCAACATCGGACAGCTGATGTCGCTCAATGAAACCGTACGGCCTTCAATCACACAGCCGCCAGTAACCATGCGGTTTCCCATCAGCATTTGACGCATGAATTCGACCATGGCGGGGCCAGGCCAGGCGACAAAGCCATCGGACATAAACGACCTTTGATCTTCCCCCTTTAATATCGCGCTCCTATTGTCGATCATTTTTAATAAAGAGAGCCACGACTGCAATTGCTTGACGGGCGCCAGCATCCTGAACAAATTTCTGCTGGCCCAGCCAGGGATAGCAGAAGGTAGAATACCTTTAGGAATCGCGCCGCCAATGGCTTCAAGAACTTTGAGCGTTGCCTCATCAGACACCCCCGGGAGAAAATTCTCATAGAGATTAACCGGGGCCGCAAAAGACACCACGGAGCCGACATTCTCCGACTTTCGGTAGGCTGCTGCGAGGTAGCAAAAAATACCACCCTGACAATACCCACCCAAATGCACGGGCTTACCCACTTGAGCATAGACAAAGTCAATCGCATCATTCACGGCAACCACATGGTCGCTCATATCTCGATGCAGCCCACCCTCTTGATCGGCCGGCTCGCCAAAATCAACCAGCCATACGGAAAAACCTTGTTCGGTCAAATAATCGACGGCACTGATTTTTTTTGAGACATCAAAAACATCGGCGCTCATCATTAACGGCGGCACTAGAATAATGGGAACACTGGCTTTACGAGACTGATTGACGTCATAGCAACGCAGTCGATAAGTAGCATTCTCATGGAGAACCGAATAGAGAGTGCCTCTACGTGGCTCCAATCGCCCAAATCGCGCCAACAATGATGCGTTTTTAAAGGCCGCTGCCAAGCGAGATGAACTACCCAAAATTTCGAGATCAGAATCCTGCTTCCCTGCTTTACTCATCCTTAACATCCTTTTTTTCGAAAACCGAAATTAATCAATAAAACCCGAACCAGAGTTATACATAGACCAAGGTAATGCATCAAATGCCTTGCAGCTATACAGTGATGGGCAGGCTACAACTTTCAGGCATTAGCCAAAGCAAGCGATATGCCTGTCGCAGGCTCAAACCCGAAGCACAACATTGCCAGCGCCGCTATCACAGCCCGTTGATTACCTAGATAGCAGCCAATGGCAACAATGACCTCACAGCCCTGCTACTCGATTGAATGAGCCGAAACTGGCTAATTACCGGTCTAGGCAGCACCTCATTTTCGCTGATTCCCGAGACATGATTACTCGGTATAGGAATGGCTGCGCTCTTGCCCTGCAGTGACTTACACCCCCTGTTAGCTTCTGTTAGCGCGATAATAAGACGCTCCTTTTAATATTGACTATCGGCTTATTCGCCGCCTAATGATTCCCGCTCAGCACTTACGTCTGTATTGGTAGCGACAAGTAGAGGCGTTGATATAAGCACGCCAACGCCACCCAATACCTCGATAACGACAGCCCTTTGGCCATCACCGAAAGGCCTCATTTGACGAACCCGAGCAAATTGAAGAGCACTTAGTCGATACAGTTTTGAAATTTCCCTAGCCACCAGGAATATCCGGCCAAGGGTTAACGGGTGCCGAACTCAGGGAACCTGAGCTCATAGGGCTCTGGTGATCAAATAAAAAGCCAACCATCTCTCCATTTACATCAAACACTCTCTTTTGGTGCCTGTAGGTTATACTGCGCACCGCACGAGAGGCTTGGCCAGCCCTATAGCACCTCCTACACCAGGCAGGAGCTGTGGTGCAATTTTTGCTACACACTTTGTGCAGGCCGATCGCAACAACATATAAGTACGAAAACCGATGGCAATACGATAGTCTTGCCGTTACTTTGTTCCGCATTCAATCGCCGCTTGGCGGATGAAAGAAAATCACACTGATCTCGATCTGGAGGACATCAATGTCTGAAAAAACGTTAAATCTCATCAAAGAAAGTGAAGCTGGCTGGGTTGATCTGCGCTTCACCGACACCCAAGGCAAAGAGCAGCACGTCACCATCCCCTCAACCGAGGTCGATGAGAACTTCTTTGAAGAAGGCAAGATGTTCGACGGCTCATCCATCGCCGGCTGGAAAGGCATCAACGACTCGGACATGATTTTAATGCCCGACGACAGCACTTGCGTGCTCGACCCCTTCACCGATGAAGAAACCATCATCCTGCGCTGCGGCATTCTCGAGCCAGCCACCTTGCAAGGCTACACTCGCGACCCACGCTCCATCGGCGAACGCGCCCAGGAATACATGCGCTCTACCGGCATCGCCGACACCGTACTGTTTGGCCCAGAGCCCGAGTTTTTCGTGTTTGACGACGTAAAATGGGGCGCCAACATGAGCGGCGCATTCTACAAGGTCGCCTCTGAAGA
>MAAT01000043.1 GCA_002162815.1 Gammaproteobacteria bacterium 53_120_T64
CACCCGAGAAAAATCATCGCGGTGCAATGACAGGCCCATACCGAGCATGATGATGGAGAGAGACACCGGTAAAACCACAGCGGTAAATAAATCTGCCTGCATAACAAGATCCTTTTATTATTATGATTATTATCACCAAGCCACGCGCCTCGGCTGCCGCAGACCTTATCTCACCCTAGTAACAGCAACAAGCCCCGATCGACCAGCGACAACTTTTTGTCGAAACACCATATCGCACAATCAATTATCGCTCGTGAATTTAGCCTATTACCGGGACACGCCATCCCAGCTCACGTCGCTCTCTAGCCTGAAGGCTGGGTGACTGACGCCATAATGACAAGGCGCTTTAGATCTCGTATGCGCCCTGTCATCGACCGACCAACATTGCCAACGAGTGCCGAAGGCCTTGGAAAATTCAGCACGCCGGTAGAAAAGCGATTAAACTTAGCATCGCCAAGCAGCCGCATACGGCAACCATCATCCGCAAGCCCCTATCAAACATAGCGGCATCAAGCTTATAAATAGGGCTGCATTGTTGCCTGGCTCGCCATTTTAATACGCTTTGTATTTAATAATTTGAGAGTAAAAGATGAACAACAAGGACCTTGTACTACTCGTCACGGCAGTTTTGGTTTCTGCTTTCGTTAACGCTAAAGATAAGCATGGCGAGCAGCCCCAGCAGGTTGCCGATCAGCTTATTGCCCAGCAGCGCGAGGCCCTTGCCGTGCAGACAAAAAATCAAGGCTACGGCCCCCAGTCACCCCGTGACCTGAATGCCATCAGCGGGGCGAATCCCATTATATTCTCCCCGGCGCCGGCTTATACGCAGATGAATCTGTGCAATATCCATTTCCATAAAAATGCCGAACATCGAGGTGGTGAATTTACACAATATGCGGGTAATGGCGATGGCGCCGGCTACCAAGGTGGTTATCTGTATACCGGTCAACTGAGCGCAGCCGATTTGCAGCCCGTCGACCAGCCCGTGTGTCCCAGTCAACATGGCGGCCTAGCGCCGGGCGATACCATTGAGGTGCACTACGTGCATTCAACGGCTGCGGTCGGGCCGGGGCCGACGCTGGGGGCCTGCCTCAGTGACGCGATAGGTAATCCACAGCTACGGGTGGAAACCCAAGTGTATGTACTGGCCAACAATAATAAGGCCTTAGATTTTGGCGTATTGAGCCAACACGGTATGACCGGGGGCTTTCACCAGGCCTTGCATATTCCCGCTAATACGGGCGTCCCGGTACAGTACGCGGGCTCAACCACCGGCCCTGGGTATAATGAAAAAGGCTCGCCTCTGCAGGTGACGTGGCGCGTGCGCCCAAAAGTCGCGACCGTGGACATTAACAGCCTGGGTACTTGGTGTACCGATAATGTTTTTAATGAAGACCATGCCCACGGGGTCAGAAACCTCGTACTCAACCCCGATCTCTTGTCACCCATAACACCCTAGCCCTAGCCCTAGCCCTATAGACAACAATAGATGTAAAACGGCCACCCGCTCAGCGCCAAACGTGTAGCGCTAGGTGCCAGAGCGGCGCCGAGCGCTTTTCGCTACAATGCTTGCCTCTTTCTGTTACACGGCGATAAGACGATGGCCCAGTACGTTTACTCCATGAACCGGGTGGGCAAAATTGTCCCACCGAAACGACAAATCCTCAAAGACATCTCCCTGTCCTTTTACCCCGGTGCCAAAATTGGCGTGCTCGGCCTCAACGGCTCGGGCAAGTCGACCCTGCTGAAAATCATGGCCGGTATCGATACCGATATTCTCGGTGAGGCGCGCCCCATGGCCGATATTAAAATCGGCTATCTGGCTCAGGAGCCCGCTCTCGACCCCGAAAAGGATGTCCGTGGCAATGTCGAAGACGGCGTGCGCGAGGCCGTCGATGCCCTAAAAGAACTCGATGCCGTGTTTGCCGCCTATGCCGAGCCCGATGCCGATTTCGACAAGCTGGCCAAGCGCCAGGGCCAGCTGGAAGATATTATTCAAACCTGGGATGCCCACAACCTCGACCACAAGCTCGATGTTGCCGCCGACGCCCTGCGCCTGCCGCCCTGGGATGCCGATGTCAGCAAATTATCCGGTGGTGAAAAGCGTCGCGTCGCCCTCTGCCGCTTATTGCTATCACGCCCCGACATGCTGCTACTCGATGAGCCCACCAACCACCTGGACGCGGAATCCGTGCATTGGCTCGAGCAGTTTCTGCACAATTTTGAAGGCACCGTGGTCGCCGTAACCCACGATCGCTACTTCCTCGATAACGTCGCCGGCTGGATACTCGAGCTCGACCGGGGCCACGGTATTCCCTACGAGGGCAACTACACCACCTGGCTCGAAACCAAAGACGCCCGCCTTGAGCAAGAAAAGAAAGGTCAGGCCGCCCACTACAAGGCCATCAAACAAGAATTGGAATGGGTGCGTAAAAACCCCAAGGCCCGACAGGCGAAAAACAAGGCGCGCCTGCAACGCTTTGAAGAAATGAACAGCCGTGAATTTCAAACCCGCAACGAAACCAATGAGATTTATATTCCACCCGGCCCCCGCCTCGGCGACAAGGTGATTGAAATTGAACACCTCAGCAAAAGCTTTGGTGACTCGCTGTTAATTGACGATCTCTCGCTGAGTATTCCCAAGGGTGCCATTGTCGGCATCGTCGGCGGTAACGGCGCGGGTAAATCAACCTTGTTCCGTATGATTAACGGTGTCGAACAGCCCGACAGCGGCAGCATTACCCTGGGGGATTCCGTCAAACTCGCCGTGGTTGAACAAGGCCGCGAGAATCTCGACGACGACAAAACGGTTTGGGAGTCCATTTCCGGGGGTCAAGACATCCTGCATATTGGCGACTACGAAGTGAATTCCCGCGCCTATGCCGGGCGCTTTAACTTTAAGGGTGGCGACCAGAAGAAACGGGTCGGCGATCTGTCCGGTGGTGAACGCGGCCGCCTGCATCTGGCCAACACCTTAAAACAAGCGGCCAATGTGCTGCTGCTCGATGAGCCCTCCAACGATCTCGACGTGGAAACCCTGCGCGCCCTCGAAGAAGCCACGCTGGCCTTTCCGGGTTGTGTGATGGTGATTTCTCACGACCGCTGGTTTCTCGACCGCATCGCCACCCACATCCTTGCCTTTGAAGGCGACAGCGAAGTGGTGTTTTTTGAGGGCAACTACACCGAATACCACGAAGACTTAGTGGCCCGTAAGGGCCAGGATGCACAGCCCAAGCGCATTAAGCATAAGGCGCTGAAGCATTGAGGATACTGCTCCCGGCGTATACGTAAAGCTCAGATTAATAGGAGTTTCAGCCCTGCTATAAACATAAACCAGGGGGTTTCGATTCCTATTAATCACTCGTTAGGCCTCAATAAATTAACAGCATATTTGAGTGTTTTATGAAAAATATATTAGTGAGCATATTAGCAATCACTCTTTATGGCTGTGCGAGCGACCCCATTGGGAAAGAACCCCAAATCACTGACACTGGCCAGTTATGTTTAGGTAGCTCCAATCTTCCTGGAAATCTTGTAAATAAATTTGAGTTTATTGAAGATGCTCATCTTCTAAACCAAGCCTTAGGTAGCCCCAATAAGGGGAAGCTATGTCAGGGGCAGGTTTATAAGAGTAAAGAAGATACACAAATTATCATCTACCGAGCTTGGAATAGTACTAACCCAAATAGTAAATTCGGTGCATGGTGGGCATTTCAGGAGCCCTCAGGTGACATTGCTAAATACCGCTCAGACTATGAAATATGTTACCAGTGGTCACCTCTGGACACATTAGTAAGCTGCACTCTTAAGCCGGGGACGAAAGTTGTTGTCGGTACTGGGCAAAGTGCTGAGTGCTCAGCATACTTAACTTATCCAGCATCAATTAAACAACAAATCTATATTGATGAGGCGTCCGTATCACTTTCTAACTGCACTACATTTAATGGTGAATTCAGTTGGCAGTAATTTTCGGCGAAGAGAGACACTGATCCGTTCCAACAAAACCGGACACATTATTTTGCTAAATGCCCTGAGCCACGCAATGATCTTACCTCTCTGCTAAGCCACTACTAGATTCCGCGTCAGGCCGGCAATCGCCTAACAGCCAATCGCATTATTGGGGCCAATAATGCGATTGAGCAGACACCTGAAATGGATGGCTCACCCGACGTCTTGCCGACCTACCGCATCGGCGCCATCACCCATGTTTTCCCAGCGCACGCGATGGGCCTACGGGCAGCGGCGATGCAGCGATCGAGAAGTAGGACGTATCGCTCAAATTCCAATAAGGATGTCGAGCCAAGGGCCGTCACTATCGATACCCGACAGCGTTAGCGTGCCGTCCGCGTTGGAGCTCAACTGAGTCGCCCCGTCCGCGAAAAATATATCCCCAGCGGTGACATCCCTGAGCAGGAGGCTGTCGCCATCCAAGGTGTAACTGGAGGCAAAAACACCGCTTTCTTCCGGATCATTAACATTAATAGTCATCGCCGTTATCAGACCCTCGGCAAACATATTTATCAGATAAGGCTGTTCGGTATCGTTACTAACACCGGGCCGTATCAGCCAGCTACCGACTTCGGGCTTATTCTCATCACTCTCCAGGCGGCTAAGGACAAAAGTGCCCTCGTCCTCGACCGTGATGGTGAAGGCTTTGCTATCAACACTGGCGGAAAATGACGCAGAACCCGGGCCATCGAGTAAACCGGCGTCGCTATTCGTATCATAAGCCACGGCAACTGTTAAGGAGCCATTACTCTCGTCGAAGCTCCAAGTACCGACTTCATAGCCATCGAACACAGGGTCCACGTCATTTTGTATTTGTACATACGTGCCATCGCTAAGAAAGGTCAAGGTAGCCGTTTTTTCCGCACTGAGCTCCGCGACGAAGGTGCCTAATAACAGATTTGGCTCAGGCTCAGGCTCAGGAATAATAAAGAAGCCAGCAACCACAGATTCCGCTGCGGTGTTGCCTGTCGCAACCGTTGCTGCATCAAACGTTACTGGGGTGAGAACCGCTTTAGCCGCTGCCACAGCCTCAGCACCTGCGTAAGCGCTGCCTTGAGTCCCTAGTGCTGCCGTAAACGCTGTCGCTACGGTGACTTTATTGGCGACAGCGCTTGCATCTTGACCGCCTGCTTCAGCACCTTGCAGTATTTGCACCATGGCTAATGACTGGGTTGTTGCCCCCGAGTCAATGGCATCTGCCCAAAATGTGCCATCGACAGCCGGCGAGGGATCATAAGCACGAGCGAAGGCTTGTTGGTACATTGCGGTAAGAAATGCACCGGTACTTAAGGCAATAATGGGTTGTGCTTCGCTAGAAGTCGCGAAGCTAGAGGCAATGGCTTCGATGGTTGTCGTTCCATTCGCTAGCGCATCAGAATAAAAGGCCAAGCCAGTTGGATCTGCGGCCCGCCCGAAGTAGGCAATATAAAGTTTTTGCACGTTGCTATCGGAGGTGGTGGTCGCCATAAGGTGTATCCCCAAAAAATGAAAAAAGTTGCGTTTAAAACCGCAATGAATGAGCAATCAACGATTGCCGCTTAACTAGGCATTACCTTGGCAAGCGACAGAAATAAAAAGATCTATTAATCTTACATTAAAGTAAATACCTAAAACAGCACCCCCTATAAATCACCGACAAAAAGAAGATGTTTGCAGGGAAAATTAGTCGCGCATCTTTTTTTTGACTGTCGATCGAGCATGGTTTTACAGAAAGCAATGAGCGACTAATAGCGAGCCCTGGCAACAGTGGCCAGCAAGAATGCCACCCTGCAATTAGAGGCGACAAACAAGGGTCTATAATATTTATTCAAAGAAAGGATCTATTGTTTAAATAGTTATCTAGCTTATTATCAAGCACGATATAGGCGAACACAGAATCGATGAAGCAGGAAGCAGGAAGCAGCCAGAAAGAGATTTCGGGGGAAACAGGGCCTGACTTTGCAAAGCAATCTATTTATCTGCAGCCAATATCGCTCGCACCATCGCCCTTAAAATTAAAGAAAGAGCTAGCAATTTCTTTAAAGAGGCCTCGCCGATATTGCCCTGGGCAATGAGGTAAAACGCCATAGAGCTAGGGCTCTATGGCGTTTATACAACAGCGGCTAAATATCGCCACTGCAATAACAGGCAGAGTTAGCCCTCGAAGGCTTTACGTGGCGTGGAAACACCAGTGGCCTCTTCGCCTTTCAAGTAGGCAAGCATGGTGTCGGCATCGGAGACTGCAAACGGGTCGGAGCCGGCGTTATCAGAAAAACCTGCTTCTACAAAGTGTTTTTCAATCTTGCTGTCGTTAACCAGCATTGCGTAGCGCCAGGAGCGCATGCCAAAACCAATATTAGATTTATCAACCAGCATGCCCATTTTGCGGGTGAATTCGCCGTTACCGTCGGGCAGTAAGGTGATGTGTTGATTGCCGATTTCCTTGCCCCACTTGAACATCACGAAGGCATCGTTCACAGAAATACAGATAATCTCGTCAACACCCTGCGCTTTAAACTCTTCAAAAAGCTCGTCGTAGCGGGGTAGGTGGTTGGACGAACACGTTGGCGTGAAAGCGCCGGGCAGTGAAAAGACCACGACTTTCTTACCGGAAAAGAAATCTTCGCTGGTTTTATCTTCCCAGCGATAGGGGTTTGCTCCGCCAACCGACTCATCGCGCACACGGGTTTTGAAGGTAACATCAGGGACTTCATTGACTACATTCATATACAGCTCCACAGCATTTGTTTGAATTCGAGAGGAATTATACCTATCGGCCAGCCCTCAATGAAACCCTAGCTATTGATCACACCGATCGAGAAAATGCCCGGCGCCTACAGGCCTAATGACTTGCGGTCGCCAGAGGACGCTAGCATTTAGAATTCGCCCGCCAACAGGGCCTTGTCGCGCTATCGTGGCAAAGTAACATTCTTTTCGGCGAATGGATGGTGCGCAGTAGCTTACTGAGCCCTGCTAGCCGCTTGAAGTGCTAAAGATCGCGCGCCTGACTTGTTGCTTGGCAAGTATAAGGTCGACGTGTTAAAAAGCTTTCCGATAATCAAGCTTATACTCGAGTGTGCTCAAGGCCCCGTCAATGGCGGGACTAAGAGCTTATTGAATAATAATCACGTAGCAGGAAGCCACCTGATGACAGAACCATTTCGCATCCTCTCCCTTGACGGTGGCGGCATTCGCGGTGCCGCAACCGCACAAGTATTAATTGAATTAGAGAAGGACCTTGAGCGCTCGCTCTACGATAGCTTCGACCTTATTGCTGGCACCAGTACCGGCGGCTTAATTGCCATTTACCTTGGCGCTAAAAGAGCCACTGGCGAGCAAATTGTCGATCTCTACTCTGCGGCTAACGGCCGGCGTATCTTTGACAAATCATTCTGGGATCGCGCCCTTCCGGTGCAGAATCAACCCAAATACGATGGTCAGGGCAAGCGCGAGCTTATCGCCCAATACCTCGGCGACCAACAGATACTCTCCGTCGAAAAGAAAATACTGATCACCGGCTACGACATCATCCAACGTCGGGTGGCCATCTTTAAAAGCTGGGGTGGCTCCGATTCGCAATACAATCCGACCCTGCGTGAAATCGGCGATATCACCAGCGCCGCTCCCACCTATTTTCCAAGCATCGAGAGTAGTGAGCAGCCGCCACGCTGGCTGGTGGATGGTGGCCTAGCCGCCAATAACCCGGGAATGTGTGCGATCGCGGAGGCCTTACGCTTGGGCCAACGCCTGGAGGACATTCAAATGATCTCCGTTGGCACCGGCATACCGACCCGACACGCAGATCGGGCCGACGCAATAGGCCGCGCCTCGCAAAACTGGGGCGGTATCGAATGGCTACAGCACGGCCTGATCGACCACTTATTTGCCGGCAATTCGAGCACCTGTGAATACCAGTGCGCCACTTTATTAGGTGCTAATCACGTGCGTATCGACGGCCCTCTGGCTTTTGCTAAAGACGATCTCGACGATGTCAGCGCGGGTAATATTAATAACCTAAAATTGCACGGCTGCGAATGGTATGAGCAAAAACGACCACAGATACAGGCACTGCTGCCGGACCACCGGCGGGCGTAAGTCGTTAACGCGGCCAACCAGAAGTGTTTTTCTCCCCGTTCACGAAAATTCGCTGAACAAGGGCCGCCGCTGAGGCGAGTTATCGGGCTCTAAGATGACAGCGAGAGAATAGCCTCTGAGACAGGGCGCCCGCTATGACGCACGGATAGCGGGCGGAACAGGCCCAGACCCATACAGCGAGTCCTAAATACCCAGATTGGCCAGCATCGTCGCCAGGCTATCGATCATGCCGGCAATTTTCGCACCTGTGAATACCAGTGCGCCACTTTATTAGGTGCTAATCACGTGCGTATCGACGGCCCTCTGGCTTTTGCTAAAGACGATCTCGACGATGTCAGCGCGGGTAATATTAATAACCTAAAATTGCACGGCTGCGAATGGTATGAGCAAAAACGACCACAGATACAGGCACTGCTGCCGGACCACCGGCGGGCGTAAGTCGTTAACGCGGCCAACCAGAAGTGTTTTTCTCCCCGTTCACGAAAATTCGCTGAACAAGGGCCGCCGCTGAGGCGAGTTATCGGGCTCTAAGATGACAGCGAGAGAATAGCCTCTGAGACAGGGCGCCCGCTATGACGCACGGATAGCGGGCGGAACAGGCCCAGACCCATACAGCGAGTCCTAAATACCCAGATTGGCCAGCATCGTCGCCAGGCTATCGATCATGCCGGCAATTTTCGGGTGGTCGCTCTCGAAGTGGGACACCTGGTCGCGCAAGACCTCGCTGTACTTCCTGCTTGCCACCGCGCCCTCCTCAGTGCTGGTGGCATGCACCACCACCTCGCTCAGCAGATTGCCCATCAAATCACTTTTTTCGCCATCGAGGTCTTTCGCCCTTTCCAGGACCGCCTGCAATTCCTTTGCATGCTCAAGCAAGTTTTGTTTTTCCATTAGATCAGCCCCTGGTTCATCAAATAGTTTTAAGGTTTGGCTGTAAGAAGGGCCATCGTGTCGCCGTAAAATGACGCCCGAAGGCAAACAGCTAGTCGCCTTTATTCATCATAGACCACTTCACAAGCGCCCCTATATAGGGCACCCTACGCACCATGTTGTCGCAAAATTTCAATAAAAATACGCGGCAAGCGCGCTCCAACACTCTGGTGTTACACATGTTTTCTTTTACGGCCAAGACACTGCACTTAACTATTGGGCTATCCATGGTCCGCGACCCCACCTTTAAATAGGCGACATCCCATGCTTCCATCTCTACTGCGACGCCTGCCTGGCGCCAGCTTAGCCAGCCTTATGCTGATCCCGGCCAGTGGTTTTGCCGAAGAGCTCAACAGCGCCAATACCGCGTGGATTATGACCTCAACGGCATTGGTACTGTTTATGACCGTGCCCGGCCTCTCGCTGTTTTACGGCGGCCTGGTGCGCAGTAAAAACGTTCTGTCGGTGCTGATGCAGTGCTTCGCCATCACCTGCGGTGCCTCTTTGCTGTGGTTACTGTGCGGCTACAGCCTGGCCTTCGGCGATGGCGGCAGCCTCAATCTCTGGATAGGCAGTTTTGACCATGTTCTGTTTGCCAATATCGGCGAAACCAGCCTCAGCGGTGATATTCCCGAGAGCGTCTTCGCCCTGTTTCAGATGACCTTTGCCATTATCACCCCCGCCTTGATCGTCGGTGCTTTCGCCGAGCGCGCCCGCTTTTCCACCATGATGGTGTTCAGCATGCTTTGGTTATTGCTGGTCTACGTGCCCATTACCCACTGGGTATGGGGCGGTGGCTGGCTCGGGCAAATGGGTCTGCTCGACTTTGCTGGCGGCACCGTGGTGCATATCACCGCCGGCGTCGCGGCACTCGTCGCGGCCATCGTCATCGGCCCGCGCAAGGGTTTCGGCGCCCAAGCCATGCCACCCCACAATATGACCATGGCGGTGATGGGCGCGGGTATGCTCTGGGTCGGCTGGTTTGGCTTTAATGGCGGCTCGGCGCTGGCCGCCAACGGCGATGCCGGCATGGCGATGCTGGTGACCCATATCTCGGCGGCGGCGGGCTCGCTGTCGTGGATGATGATGGAGTGGCTTCGCCACGGTAAACCCTCGGTGCTGGGCATCGTCACCGGCATGGTCGCCGGGCTCGGCACTATCACCCCCGCATCGGGCTTCGTCGGCCCCGGCGGTGCGCTACTGATCGGCTTTAGCGCGGGCATCGTTTGCTACTTCGCCACACAGGCCATCAAACAGAAATTCAAAATTGACGACTCGCTGGATGTCTTCCCCGTGCACGGCGTGGGCGGCATTATCGGCACTTTATTGGCGGCGGTGTTTGCCTCCGACCAGCTCGGTGCTTTCAGCGGCCAGGGCTACGCCGAGGGCATGACCATGGGCTCGCAGTTGGGTGTGCAGGCCATCGGCGTCGCTGCCACCTTTATGTACACCGCAGTGATTACTTACATTTTACTCAAGGTACTCGACGCCCTAATGGGCCTGCGTGTCAGTGATGACGAAGAGACCGAGGGTTTGGATATTGTGCTCCACGATGAGCGCGGCTACGACCTGTAAACAGGGCTATTACTCGCCCCCAGCCCTAAACCCCGGCTGCGGGCCTGAGTGATGCTCTGCCTGCAATTGGCGGCAGAGTAGCTCGGCGCCCTCTAAAATTCGTGGGCTGTGGCGCTGTAAGAGACTGGCCGGCACAAAATAGAGCCGCTGTGATTTAACGGCATCCAGCATCGGCCAAGTCTGCCAATCCTTAAGCCATGCCCGGCGTTGGTGCTCCTCGCCGCTGGCGATAATCACTTGCGGGTTGGCGGCGATTACCGACTCGACACTCAATTTTGGCACCAGTGGCAGAGCGCTGGCAAAGACATTGCGCCCACCACAGAGGCGAATCACTTCGGAAATAACATGCTCGCCATTCAGCGTTAATAGCGGGTCATCCCAGACCTGGTAAAACACCGACTGCGGCCTTTGCCGGCTGTAGAGACGACGCAGTTCGGCCAGCTTGCTCTGGTACTGCAGCTGCACTCGCTCGGCCTCGCGCTCCGTGCCCGCCAGCCGTCCCAGCTTGCCGAGGGTTGCGCCAATGGCCGCAAGGGAGTCCGGCACATCGACAAACACCGTCAAGCCCAGGGACTCGAGCCGGGCGATCATTTCACCACCATTACCGCTTTGCCAGGCCAGTACCAAGTCCGGTGCCAAGCCGACGATGGACTCATATGAAATGGCGTTATTGGAGCCAATGCGGGGAATACTCAGCGCCGCCGGGGGGTAGTCACTGTAGTCCACCGTCGCAACAATCTGCCCGCCGGCACCAACGGCAAACAGCTGCTCGGTGAGGTGGGGGGCCATACTGACGATGCGCTGGGCGGGCTGGGGCAAGCGCACGGTGGTACCGCGACCGTCGACCACCGCGACCTCCTCTGCGGCCAGCTGAGCGCAACAGGTCAGCGCGCCGACGAGCAACAGGCCCGATAAATAACGTTTTAACATCGGCCTTGCCACTGCCCGCTTTTCAAAGCTGTACCACCAGCGGCACGGCCCGCTGCGGGTGAGTAAGGACTTGCACCTCAACATCAAACACGGCTTGTAACGTGGCCTCGCTCAGCACCTCAAGCGGGCTACCGCTGGCGACAATGGCGCCATCACGCATCAATAACAGGCGGTCGGCACAGCGCGCCGCCAAATTTAAATCGTGCACCACCAGGCAAACAGCCACGCCCTGCGCGGCGAAATCTTGCACCATCTCCAGCACCAAGGCCTGGTGGGCGAGGTCGAGGGAAGCCGTCGGCTCATCCAGTAGCAGGTGGCGCTCACCGTGGGGTGAAGCCTCCCAGAGCTGAGCCAAGACCCGCGCCAACTGTACCCGTTGCTGCTCACCACCGGACAAGTCGGTGTAACAGCGCGCCCGCAGGTGCGTGCTATCCATCGCCCGCAACGCCGCATCGACAATTTGCCGATCGCGGCGCCGACCGCTGGCGTGGGGGGTGCGCCCCAGTGCCACCACCTCTTCCACCGCAAAGGCAAAGTTCAAGGCGGTGTGCTGGGGCAGTACCGCCAGGGTTTGCGCCCGCGCCAGCGGCGCCCAGCTCGCCAGCGAGCGCCCATTGAGACTCACCCGGCCACTGCTGGGCGCAATATCGGCGCTCAAGAGGCGCAGCAAGCTGCTTTTACCCGCGCCATTGGGCCCGCAAATAGCGCTAATGGTGCCAGCTTCGAGCTGAAAGTCCGTCGCCTGTAACAGCGTCTTACCGTGAAGACTCAGACTCACACCCTCGGCTCGCAAGGCCATGCTTAAACGCCGCCATTGCGCTGGCGTACCAGCAGCGAGAAGAAGAAGGGCACGCCCAGCAGCGCGGTGACAACACCCACCGGCAACTCTGCCGGGGCGACCACCAGGCGTGACAAGACATCGGCGACCACCAGTAGCGCAGCCCCCAATAATGTCGAGGCCGGCAATAAAAAGCGGTGGTCAGGGCCAATGACCAGGCGCACCATGTGCGGCACCACCAGGCCGACAAAGACGATGGAACCGGCCACCGCCACTGTGACGCCAACCCCTAGGGCAGTCAGCAGTATCACCCGCCGCTTCAAATGCTCGACCTCAATACCGAGATAGCGCGCCTGGGACTCCCCCAGCAACAGCGCATTCAGCGCCCGCCCCTGGCCTAACAGGCCCACCAGTAACAGTGACAATACGGCCGTCGCTAGGCCCACCCGGGGCCAATCGGCGCCGTCCAAGCGGCCCATCTGCCAAAGACTAATGCGCCTCAGCATTTCATTGTCGGCATAAAAACTGAGTAGGCTGTTACCGGCCCCGGCCAGGGCGCTGATGGCAATACCGGCCAATAACATGGTGGCAATGGAAGTGCTGCCCGGCGCACCGACACCCGGCGCCGTCGCCAGGCGATACACCAGCAACACCGCCAGGCAGCCACCGACAAAGGCACCGACCACCATCAGCGACAGGCTGAGGGTGGCTGCCAAGACGCCGCCCATCGCGCCGCTGCCCAGCAGGGCCGGGGCCAGGACGATCACCAGACTGGCGCCGAGAGAGGCGCCGGCGGAGACACCAATCAGCGTCGGGTCGGCCAAGGGATTGCGAAATAAACCCTGCATCGCAGCACCACAGAGAGCCAGGCAGGCACCCACCAGGGCCGCCAATAGCATCCGCGGTAGGCGAATCGCAGAAAGGATGAGCAGCTGGCGCTGTAACTCCGGGTCAACGCTGGCCGGGGTAGCGGCAAATGATGTCGCCACAGCCTCCAGCAGGGCCGTGAGCGGGATCGCGACTGGGCCCAGCAAGACGCCAGACAACATCGCTAGGGCCAGGCCGGTGAAAACCAGCGAGAAAAAAATCGGCCGCGGGCAGCGCGACACCCTTAAGCGTCCGCGCTCAGAGGCACATCGGCACTGGCCACAGACGCCTGTAATTCGAGTTCGGGAAAGCAGGCTGGCAAATCAAAATGTTGCTCCACACAGTCGGCCAGGCGCTCGAGGTCGCGTTCGCGACGCGCGGCAATATCGACCCCTGGGGCACTATCAAAGCCAGCCCATTGCAACAGTGCCGCGCAGGCCTCGGGTTGGTCAAAGAGGCCGTGGACATAACTGCCGAGCACCTGCCCGTCCGGCGACAAGGCGCCATCGAGTCGACCATCGGCCAGCTGCAGCGCGGGGCGAGCCAGCCCGCCACCAAAGCTTTTACCACAGTGAATTTCATAGCCTTTAACCGCCACCTTGGGGCTGGCATCTGACACGCTGGCCGCAGTCAACAGACCGGCGCTCAACTCACCGTTGACCACCCGCAACTGCTTGTGGGGGGCCAGCCGCGTATCAATATCGAGCCAACCCAGGCCACAAAACCGGCCCACCTCGCCCTCAACACCCTCGGGGTCGGTAATGCTCATGCCCAGCATTTGAAAGCCACCGCAAATACCTAGCACCCGCCCGCCATAGCGCAGATGCCTGGCCAGCGCCTCACCCCAGCCATTGGCGCGCAACTGGCTAAGGTCGGCGCGGACACTCTTGGTGCCGGGCAGGATAATCAGGTCGGCGTCGGGCAGCGGGCTCTGGGGGCCAATAAATTGTAGATCGACCCCGGGGTGCAAGCGCAAAGCGTCAAAGTCGGTGTGGTTGCTAATACGCGAAAATACCGGCACCACCACCTTGAAGGGTCGCGATTCAGCGGCGCCAGCGCCACTGCTGCCAAGATTTTGCGCGCCATTGATGGCATCTTCGGCATCGAGGTAAAGGTCCGGGAGATAGGGCAGCACCGCCAATACCGGCTTGCCGGTTTTCGCCTCCAACCAATCCAAGCCACCCTGTAACAGGGCCAGGTCACCGCGAAACTTATTGATCACAAAGCCTACCACCCGCGCCTGTTCGGAGGCCGACAATAAGTCCAGGGTACCCACCAGGTGGGCGAACACGCCGCCCTTATCGATATCGGCGATGAGAATCACCGGGCAATCGGCGCGCTCGGCAAAACCCATATTGGCGATATCGTTGTGCCGTAGATTGATCTCCGCCGGACTGCCGGCGCCCTCGACCAATAACACCTCGCAAGTGCTACTTAAACGCCGCCACGAAGCCATCACGGCGCTCATCGCCCGCTTTTTATAATCGTGAAACTGTCCGGCTTCCATGGCCTGTACTACCTGGCCGTGAACAATCACCTGGGCCCCGGTATCACTCTCGGGCTTCAGTAATATCGGATTCATATCGCTGTGGGGCTGCAGATAACAGGCCTCGGCCTGTAGGGCCTGGGCGCGACCAATTTCACCGCCGTCAACCGTGACCGCGCTATTGAGGGCCATGTTCTGCGGTTTAAAGGGCGCAACCTTGACGCCGCGCCGTGCCAGCGCCCGACACAGGCCGGCCACCAAGGTGGTCTTGCCGGCGTCGGAAGTCGTGCCTTGCACCATAATGGCGGCGCGCATCTCAGACAGCGCTCGGGTCAATAGTCGACACCCTTTCGCGCTTTGATACCACTTTTATAGGCATGTTTAACATCCTTGATTTCAGCCACCGTATCGGCCAGGGCCTGTAGGGCGCTACCGCCGCCCCGTCCCGTGACCACCACCGATTGCTCAGCAGGGCGCTGGGCCAGAGCCGCGAGCACCCGGCTTTCATCCAAATACTTGAAACCCAACATATAGGTCAATTCATCGAGTACCACCAGTTGCAGACTGGCATCGGTGAGCATGCGCTCGGCCACCACCCAGGTGGCTTCGGCAGCGGCAATGTCACCGGCCTTGTCCTGAGTTTCCCAGGTAAAGCCGGTGGCCATTTGATAGAGCTCGACCTCGGGATGCTGTTCGCGGATGAAAATTTCTTCACCCGACAACTGCACGCCCTTGATGAACTGCACCACCCCGACCTTGTGACCGTAGCCGAGGCTGCGCATCACCATGCCGAAGGCCGAGCTGCTTTTGCCCTTGCCCTCGCCGGTGAGCAGAAGCATTACCCCCTGCTCGTCCTGCGCGGCGGCAATACCTTGGTCGATATTGCTTTTCTGCTTTTGCATTTTTTGCTGGTGGCGCTCTTGCTCACTATCGTGCTGGCTCATGGCTAGACTCCACAGCGCTTAAAAGCTATACCGTAGTCCGGCATAGGCGGCCGAACCACTGGTGTTATAGCCGGTGACTTCTTCGTAGTCGACATTGCCGGCATTTTCGATACGCCCGTAAAGCTCGGTGCGCCCGGTGAGCTGGTAGCGCGCGCTGATATCGAGCACCACGTAGTCGTCGAGATCGAGTCGACCAATGCCGAAGAGTTCATCTTCACTGGCCGCCGAATAGCGCAGGTTGGCGAGCAGGCTTAAACGCTGATCGAGGCTACTAAACTCCGCGCCCAAGTTGGCGATTTTTTCCGGCCGACGGATGCGCTGGCTGTCATCCGGGGTTTCCGTGTCGTTATAGGTGGCATTGCCAAAGACACGCCACTGCTCGGCAAGAGGGTAGTCAAAAAACAATTCGATGCCCTTCGACTTGCTGTCACCCTTGGCCTGTAGATAGCCGTAAAAATTAATTAGATCGAAATAAATTTCGTCTTCGATGCGCTGATTAAAATACACCGCGCCCAATTCCAGGCCACTGTCGGCGTAATAGCTCAGGCCCAGGTCAAAACCCTTGCTGGTTTCCTCATCGAGGGCCAGACCCGCCGCCGGACCAAAGGCGAAGGAACCATTGTTATAGGCCAGCTCGGACAGACTCGGCGCCCGAAAACCGGTGCCGTAACTGCCGTGGTATTTCAAGGTGCCGCTACTTAAGTCCTGTAGATAGGCACTGGTGAGACGATAACTGACATGCTCGCCAAAATCATCGTTGTCGTCATAGCGCACACCGGCGGTGACAAAGAGGGCATCGAGGGGGCTGACCTGGTATTCAAAAAAGTAGCCCTGTTGGTCGCGTTCCATCGAGTCACCAGCACTGGAGACAATATCTTCCTGCTCAAAATCGGCGCCGTAGACCAGGGTAAAACCGGAAAAGAAGTCCGTGCTACCGGTATATTCCAGCCTATCGATATCACCATTGGTCGAAAACGCAGGTAAGCCGGCGGTGAAACTCTCGCGAGAAATATCGGTGTTGCTATAGGCTAGGTTGTGGTTGAAAGACTCGGTTTGGTAATCGGCCGAGGCGCGCCAGGAGGTTTGCTTATAATCACTGGTGCAAGCATGGACGGTTGGGAAACCACAATTATCAAACTCGACCTCGGCATCGACGTCTCGCACCACCACCTGCAGGCGTAGTGCCTCGCTGACATTCCAGCCAAACTTGCCGTGCAGGGTGGTGTTCTCGTAGCCATCCTCATCTTGCAAAACGGCGTCAGCGCTACGCGAATTAAAACCATCGGTCTCCACGTCGGTGGCCGACAGATAAAAATCCACCTGCTCATTGCCGCCGCCAACATCACCATGTAATTGCTGGGTGCCGTAACGGCCGCCCTCGGCACTCAGCTGTCCCGACAGCTCCCCCTCACCCTCGGGGGTATACAAATTGATGACACCACCGGCATCGGCGCCATAGATTAAGCCCTGAGGACCGCGCAGTATCTCGACGCGGCTAATATCTTCGCTGGCCAGCAAGTGCTGAGCCTGTGGCCCCACCTGGGTACCCGTCGGATCGGATAGCTCCATGCCATCGAGACGAATCAAGGTGCGAAAGCCCTCTTCACCGCGAATGCGTATCGCCGACGCCTTGCCCATGCCGCCACTATTACTCACCGCCACACCCGCTTGGGTGCGCAATAAATCGGCAAGAGAGCTGTAACCGCGCTGCTGTATTTCTGCGGCGTCAATCACCGTGACCGACGAGCCGACCTGGCCCAAATGCATGGGCACACGACTGGAGGAAACAATCACCTCGTGCAAGGTCGACGAACTCGAGGGCGCCGCCTCAGATCCATGGGGTGCCGCCGCGCCAGCGGATGGCTCGGCCTGTACGACAGCCGATAACAGGCAGGAAACTGCCAGGGCAATATTGGTTTTTTTCATTACGTTTCTCCCGCGCTCACATCGAGCGCATAAATAGTACTGCGCTGACGCGAAGCACTCACTCAAAGACTCTGGGGGAAACGCAGAAAGGCCATCAAAGCCCGCCCATTACACCTAATGGAGCCAGCCTCGCTTGACCGAACCAAACCACACCCCGCAGTTCGTATGCACGGTAGGGGGCCGGTCTCCGGACTTGTGAGCAAAACTATGGTCGCCTTCCCATGCCTGAAGCACAGTGGCGTAATGACCAGAGCAGTAGGCCAAAACACTATAAATATAGCGCTAAAGGACCTCTCACTTACCGTTGCGGGGGCAGTGTTGGCCTTGCCTTTGCTGCAAATTAAATTGCGGCATTAGCGCACCAACTTCCCGTTTAACCCCAGCGCTGAACACAGTGCCGGGGAACCTCTTACCTTAACAAGACGCGCAAACTACGGGGATAGGCCCCTGTTGTCAAATGAGCCCCCTGAGGCGATCATGTGCACCCACTCGAAGCCAGGGATAAGTCCCGTGGCCCGGCGCAATGGCTCGCGCTCAGCGTGGCGGGGTAAACCCGTCTGCGGCCAGTGCCTGCGGCGCTTGCCATTCTGGCTAATAACGCACAACAGAGGTAGAGTACTCGACATTTTGCCCAGGGCCCTTTGATGACTGATCAGCTTTTCCCCCTCTTATGTGGGCTTGCGACAGTTAGTTTTACGGCCTGTATAAAACGCCCCGCTCAGCTTTTTTATTGGCTCGGAGGCTTGCTGGCATGCCTCTCGTTGACCGCCCCGTGGCCTGGCCAAAATAGCGCCCTGGTGCTTATCGAGCCAACGCACATTGCCACTGTCTCGGGCCTGGCCGCCTGGGCGATACTGCATAAAAGCCAGCGCCAGGCCGCAGCGCTGGCACTGGGGGGCGTGTTTGCCGCCCTGTGGATCAAGGCCCTCGCCAGTCTGGGTTTACAGTGGCTCTCGGCGGCCACTGTCGTCGGCCTGGTTGCCGCCATCGCCGCCTTGGGCGCGACGCGAATTGCCGGTTTTGCGCCCCGACAGGTACGCGATGAGGCGCTGCTGCTGGTCATCGCGGTATCTGCATTTATCGCCCTGGTGCCAACGGCGATAGCCGCCTGGCAGACATCCTCCGGCTTACAGGCCATGGACAGCCCCCAACACGAAAGCGGCTCTGACACGGGTGCCTATATTCTGTCGCTGGCCTTTATGGTGCTCGGTGGCCTTTACGCAAAATGGAAGTATCGATGAGTTTATTAGGTCTTTTAGAAAGTGGTTTATTCGCGCTGGGACAGGTCATGCGCTTCCCGGTGATGTTCCTGTTGTGGATCTGTGTCGCGGCGGTCTGCTTTATGGCCGGTGCCTGCCTGATCGAATACTTGTCCCGTCGCAAAGAGCGCAGCGGCT
>MAAT01000031.1 GCA_002162815.1 Gammaproteobacteria bacterium 53_120_T64
CATATACGATGCGCTAAATGTAGACGGCAAGGGGCTAACCCTTGAAGTTCAGCAGCAGCTGGGTGATGGCATTGTTCGTACGATTGCCATGGGTTCTTCAGAGGGCATTAGTCGTGGTCTGCCAGTAACCAATAGTGGCGCACCGATTTCTGTTCCCGTTGGTCAGGGCACACTGGGCCGCATTATGGATGTACTCGGTAACCCGATTGATGAAGCGGGCCCTATCGATACTGAAACCTTCCTGCCGATTCACCGCAGCCCACCCGATTACGCTGATCAGTCTTCAGCGGTAGAGTTGTTTGAAACGGGTATTAAAGTTGTCGACCTGATTATGCCGATCGCCAAAGGCGGCAAGATTGGTCTTTTCGGTGGTGCGGGTGTTGGTAAAACCGTAACGCTGATGGAGCTGATTCGTAACATCGCAGTCGAGCACTCAGGCTTCTCTGTATTCGCTGGTGTTGGTGAGCGGACTCGTGAAGGTAACGATTTCTACCACGAGATGAAAGAATCCAACGTACTGGATAAAGTGGCACTGGTTTACGGCCAGATGAATGAGCCTCCCGGAAACCGTTTGCGTGTTGCACTGACCGGTTTGACCATGGCAGAGAACTTCCGTGACGAAGGTCGTGACGTATTGATGTTTGTTGATAACATCTACCGTTATACCCTCGCGGGCACCGAAGTGTCTGCACTGCTGGGTCGTATGCCTTCAGCGGTAGGTTATCAGCCGACACTGGCTGAAGAGATGGGTGTTCTTCAGGAGCGTATTACCTCCACAAAGACCGGTTCTATTACCTCCTTCCAGGCGGTTTATGTACCGGCGGATGATTTGACCGATCCCTCCCCCGCCACCACCTTTGCTCACCTTGATGCGACCCTCGTTCTGTCGCGTCAAATTGCCGAACTGGGTATCTACCCGGCGGTTGACCCCCTCGATTCCACATCGCGCTTGCTCGATCCCTTGGTGATCGGCCAGGAGCACTACGATGTTGCCCGAGGCGTACAGTCGGTACTGCAGCGCTATAAAGAATTGCGCGATATTATCGCCATTCTGGGTATGGACGAGCTGTCTGAAGAAGATAAGCAGATCGTTGCTCGAGCGCGTAAGATTCAGCGCTTCTTGTCACAGCCGTTCTTCGTTGCTGAGATCTTCACCGGTAGTTCTGGTAAGTACGTGCCAATGAAAGACACTATTTCTAGCTTCAAGGGCATCCTCGACGGCGAGTACGATGATCTGCCAGAGCAGGCTTTCTACATGGTTGGTTCGATTGAAGAAGTTGTTGAACAGGCTAAAAGCCTTTAATCTAGCAATAACTAGCTAAAGAGTACCTACTATGTCTATACCCGTACATTGCGATATCGTTAGTGCCGAGGAAGCGATCTTCTCCGGCATGGTCGAGATGGTTGTTGCTGCCGGTACGCTGGGTGAGCTGGGTATTGCTTACGGGCACGCGCCACTGTTGACGGGTTTACTCCCCGGCCCCGTTCGCTTGATTAAGAGCGGTAAGGAAGACGAGATTATTTATCTTTCTGGTGGTTACCTCGAAGTACAGCCCGGCGTCATCTCTATTCTTGCCGACACTGCCGTGCGTGCCGCTGATCTTGACGAAGCCGCTGCGATTGAAGCGCAAAAGCAAGCCGAACACGATTTGAAAAACCATAACGGCGAAATTGATTATTCTGTCGCCGCCGCTCGCCTCTCCGAGGCAACGGCTCAGCTTCGGACCATTGCTGAACTGCGTAGTAGAGCAGGTTCTGTTCGGTAATAAGGGCACGAGTTTGAACGAAAGGCAGCTTCGGCTGCCTTTTTTGTGTGTGCCGATTAGCGCCTGAAAATAAGTCGATATTTGTCACCTAAAAGTCAGCCAGCACTTGTTAAGATCGTTGGCTCGATGGTGACGTGACAGGGAGAAACAAGAATATGCTACTTGATGTACTGGTACTTGCAGCGGGTAAAGGTACTCGCATGCGCTCCGACCTTCCCAAGGTCCTACACTGCCTGGCTGGTAAGTCTTTACTGGGCCATGTTTTTAGTTCTGTACAGGCACTCGACAATGCCGCAATCAATACCATCGTGGGTCACGGTAAAGAGCTCATTCAAGAGGCCTTTGCCAATCAGTCACTAAACTGGATTGATCAAACCTCCCAACTTGGTACGGCCCACGCCGTGCTGCAAGCTATCCCGGCGTTACGCGACGACGCCAAGGTACTTATCGTCTATGGCGATGTGCCTTTAATTAAAAGCAGTACACTTGAAAAGATGCTATCCGGTGTCGATGACGATGCCATGGCGCTACTCACCGTCGAGCTTGTAGACCCAACGGGCTACGGCAGAATCCTTCGCAATACGGCGGGTGATGTCACCGGTATTATCGAGCAAAAAGACGCCGCGCCGGAGCAGTTGAAAATCACTGAAGTTAATACCGGGGTGATGGCGATGACGGCGGCCGATTTAAAAACCTGGCTGCCTAAAATCGACAATAATAATGCCCAGCAAGAATATTATTTAACCGATGTCATTGGTTTGGCGCGGGCAGCGGGACGGCACATTAATACCTATGCACCGGAAGCGGTTGAAGAAGTGGAGGGCGTTAATAGTCGCGCCCAATTGGTGGCACTAGAGCGCTACTATCAAGGGCAAATTGCTCAGAATTTACTGGCTAGCGGCGTCACTATCATCGACCCCAGCCGTTTTGATTGTCGCGGCGAACTCGATCCCGGGCAGGATGTACTGATTGATATTAATTGTATCTTTGAAGGCAATAACCGCCTCGGTAATGGCGTTGTTATTGGCCCCAATTGCGTTATAAAAGACGCCACCATTGGCGATAATGTCACCATCAAAGCGAATACTGTTATTGAAGGCCCGGTCACCCTCGAAGACGATGTACAGGTGGGCCCCTTTGCACGGTTGCGGCCCAATACCGTGTTAGGACGAGGCGCTAAGGTCGGCAATTTTGTTGAAACCAAAAAAGCTAAAATCGGCCCCGGTAGTAAAATTAGCCACCTCAGTTACATTGGTGATGCCGTGCTGGGCAGTGAGGTTAATATCGGTGCCGGCACGATTACCTGCAATTACGACGGCGTTAATAAACACCTGACTGAAATTAATGACGGCGCCTTTATCGGCTCCAATACTTCTCTGGTAGCGCCTGTTACTGTCGGCAAAAATGCCACCGTTGGCGCAGGTTCGACCATTAGTCGCGAGGTGCCGGATGAAAGCCTGGCCATCGCCCGCGCTAAACAGCGCAGTCTCGATGGCTGGAAGCGGCCCGAAAAAAAATAAAGGACGAATACTATGTGTGGAATTGTTGGCGCGGCTGCGCAACGCAATGTGACAGGCATTTTGCTCGAGGGCCTGAAGCGGCTCGAATACCGGGGTTACGATTCAGCGGGTGTTGCCGTACTGGATGAAAATTTTGATGTTTGCCTACAGAAAAAAGCGGGTAAGGTTGCCGCGCTGGAACAGGCGCTGGCTGCGAACCCCCTGCAGGGTAATCTGGGTATTGCCCACACGCGCTGGGCGACACATGGCTCACCGAATGATCTCAATTCCCACCCTCACCGCTCCGAACATATTGCGGTGGTGCATAATGGTATTATCGAAAACCACGAGGCCCTGCGCAGCGAATTACAGGCAGGGGGCTACACCTTTATTTCTGACACCGATACCGAAGTTGTCGCCCACCTCGTCCACCTCTACAGCCAGCAAACCGACTCTTTATTTAAGGCCGTGCAGCAGACGATTGTGCGGCTCGAGGGCGCCTATGCCCTAGCGGTTATGTCGGCTGCCGAGCCACAGACCATGATCGGTGCCCGCAAGGGTAGCCCGTTGGTGCTGGGTGTGGGTATCGAGGAAAACTTTCTCGCCTCAGACCCCCTAGCGCTGCGCCAGGTGACCGACCGTTTTGTCTTTCTCGGTGAAGGTGACATGGTTGAACTCACTGCGGGGCACTTCGCGATTAGCGATATCGAGGGCCAGCCGGTACAGCGAGAAGTTGTTCAGATTGACCACGGTATCGATCAAAACGACAAAGCGGGTTTTCGCCACTACATGCTCAAGGAAATCTATCAGCAACCCGATGTTCTCGCCGCAACCCTGCAGGGTCGCATTGGTGATCACAGCGTGTTGGCAGAATCTTTTGGCAGTGCGGCGGTCGAGTTGCTGAAACAGGTGGAGTGCGTACACATCATTGCCTGTGGCACCAGCTACCACGCGGGTATGGTGGCGCGCTACTGGCTCGAGAGCTGGGCCGGCATTCCCTGCCAAGTCGAAGTCGCCAGTGAATACCGCTATCGCAAGGTGGTGGTGCCGGCGAATACCCTTTTTGTCAGCATCTCCCAATCGGGAGAAACCGCCGATACGCTAGCGGCATTACAGGCGGCAGAAGAAGCCGGCTACCTAGGTACGATGGTGGTTTGCAATGTCGCCAATAGCTCCCTGGTGCGCGAATCCGACATTGCCGTAATGACCATGGCCGGGCCCGAAATCGGCGTCGCCTCCACCAAGGCCTTCACCACTCAGCTGGTGGTCCTGCAGTTACTCTCGATCGTACTTGCGCGTTTTCGCGGTGGTATTGATGAGGCTAAAGAGCGAGAGTTGGTCGAGGCACTGCGCAAACTGCCGGAGCTGTGTCGTGAAATACTCAGTCTCGACAAAGAAATTGAAGGTACCTTCCAGTGTTTTGCCGACAAGCAAAACGCCCTCTTCCTGGGTCGGGGTGTGCAGTACCCGATTGCGCTTGAAGGCGCCTTAAAACTGAAGGAAATTTCTTATATTCACGCCGAAGCCTACCCCTCGGGCGAGCTTAAGCACGGCCCCTTGGCATTGGTTGACGCGGATATGCCGGTGGTCGCCGTGGCACCGAATAATGAATTGTTAGAAAAGTTGAAATCCAACCTTCACGAAGTACAGGCGCGGGGTGGCCAGCTGTTTGTCTTCGCCGATAAGTCTGCGGGCTTTCAGGGCCAGGCCGATATCACCGTCGTAAATCTACCCTCTATACCGCCCAGTATTGAAGCCATTATCTACACCCTGCCCCTGCAACTACTGTCCTATCATGTCGCGGTATTAAAGGGCACGGATGTTGATCAGCCGCGTAATCTGGCGAAGTCGGTAACCGTTGAGTAGCGGTTGATGAAGCTGTGATGAATATGTAGGCGCACAGGTATTGGCGGGTCGGGTTGATACCAAGGGTGAAATATTTGGCTAGGGTGCTGGAGCTGGGCTCGACACCTTTATTGCCTCTGGCTGCATGAGAAAATTGATAACATAAGCCTTACTCAAGCTCGCATCGAGTAAAGGTTGTCGTGAACTGTGAGAAAACTCTAGTTTTTTCCATCACTCAACCGGGCCTTGTTTTGATCAGGTTTGACACGATTTGTGTCATTGTTGCACACCGCTGGTGTTCGAATAAAAACCTGCGCTCAGAGATATGTGCCTAAGGCGCCTTTCGCGACCACTCTGTGTTTTCCTGAGTCATAAAAAGTAAATGTGTTACCGCTATTGCCTTAATAATTGTCAATATGTTGCTATTTATTTATTCTGGTTAAGGTTGTGAAATTCGATCATAATCAATGCCTTAGCTTCAATTCTTGGGTTTGAGATGTATTCTTGGCTTTCTAGCTCATTACCGAAAAGCAGGGCAGCCTTCTGGTGTTTAGAGTTGTTTTAACCCGGTTGATATTGGCGCAATTTGTCAGTATCCCTCCCCCCACGGTTTTTCACTCGCCCTAGCTGCGTTTTGCACTGCGAGCGCTAAACAACTGCCCCAACCCTAACGTTTTTAGAAACTACCGAGCACAGGCCTTAGCCATTGAATCTTGTCTTTGCAGACGTCTTTCGACAGGTGGTGCTCAGTATCGATATTCAACAATTTGTAATGATGTAACTGGAGAAGTAATGACATTAAAATCGAAATCCACGCGGCGGGGCTTGTCTGCTTTGGGGCTTGCCACTGCAATACTTGTCGCGCCAATGGCCTCGGCCTTTGAGTACTCGGTATCGGGTTTTATTCGCCAGGAAATGGCTTATAAGCTCAATAATGATGAGAACTATAATTTACGCGGTGGTTCTCCGTTTAACGGTAAGACAGCAAATTTTAGCGGGCCTTTTGTGCCAGCGGGCACCTCGACAACACAGGTTGATAAAAGCACCAACAATGACTGGAATGTCTTTGCCACCCGCGCCGAGGTGGATTTTAACTTTGTGTTGACCAATAACCTGACGGGTTTTATGAAGGTTCGTGGCTATTACCAGCCGGATGTCTTCAATGAAGCTGATGTTCGCTATCAGGGCGAAAACGGCAAGGACTACGGTGACGATATTGATTACTTTGGTACTAAAAACTTCAGCAATGGTGAGGCCACCTATTTAAGCGTCAGCGATGACGACTACATGCTCGACCTCCCCGCCCTTTATCTCGACTACAGCAAGGGTCCACTGTGGGTGCGTGTGGGTCAGCAGCAAATTGCCTGGGGCGAAGCGCTGTTTTTCCGCGTCGCCGATGTGGCCAATGGCCTCGATCTACGTCGCCATTTCTTTTTTGATCTGGGTGCCGAGGAATATGCCGATGAGCGCTTGAGCTCACCGGGTATCCGTGCCAGCTACATTATCGATACGCACTGGGAAGTTGAAGTCTTTGCGCAAATGTTTCAGCCCACGGTGTTGCCGACCCGGAACAGTCCCTATAACCCCATCCTCTCGGGTTTTGGTCAGAACTATCACGAGTCCTTTCAAAAAGTGAAAGACAATGTTAATGCTGGCGTGCGTTTACAGGGTACGTTTGGTGATCTTGGTTTGCAGTTTTTTGCGGTCAGTCGTCATAACCCCGACCCCATCTTCCGCATGGTGCCCGGTGGCCAAACAGATAGCCCCTTTGGTGGTGCCGTGTTCGGACCCAGTGGCGATACCTTTGCCGACCAGCCCTTTGTTTATTACGGCTTTCCCAACGGTGAACAAGGGGATGCCTCTACCGCTCCCGAGGCCTGGTTTTACTACAGTGGTATTGGCGGCATAGATGGCATGGCTGTTATCAACTCCCTGGCGCGCACTTACCCGGTCAACAAAGAAATATTCGAAAATGCCTTTGGTCTCACCGCCAATGCTCAGGGTCAGTATGTGGATACCGTGACCGAAGTGGGCCAGAATGGTATTAGTGCCTACGACTTGCTCGAGGCCTTTTATGCGCCGGGCAGTATTGATGCATCCCTTGAGGCTCACTACGCCGCAGAAGATGTCTTTGGCTTCGGTGCTAACTACATTTTCTATGCCGAGCCCGGTAGCTTTATGGATCAGTTGGTGGTGCGCTTTGAGATGAGCTATACCCCCGACAAAAAGTTTACCGCTCCCGATCTCAGCCCCGACTGGATTGTCGAAGATGAGTGGGTAACGAGCTTCGTTATCGAGAAATACCAGCGTTTCAGTGACAACTTCCCCGCCACCTTCTTCATCTTTGAGTGGATGCATAAATCGGAAAGTGATCTCCTGGGTCGCCACCTCAGCGGTCTCGGCGGTGATTCGCGTCGCCAGCCCACCGGTGGTGAGGCCAATGGTGGTTGGGACGGCTTTGTGTTTGCCTTCCAGCAGCCCCTGCCCAACCTCACCTGGCGCATCGATGGCTCCATACTGTGGGACATCAACGGTGGCATATACATACAGCCGGCCGTGCGCTACAAACCGTCTAGCGAGTGGACGATTGAGGCCTTTGCCAACTTTATCGACTCCAAGGACAATGCCTCGATCTTTTCCACCACCGATTGGTCGGATGACTTTACCATGCGCATTACCTATCAGTTTTAGGATGAGCTAGTGTTATTTGCTACATAAAAAAAGGCGCTCAATTGAGCGCCTTTTTTTATGGCTGATGTTTGCTCTGGCGCTGTTAGACAGAAACAGCAGGGGCGATGAGGCGTGTATGACGACAGCAAAGAGGACGTTGGGCGTCGACTGGGTGTGCACGCTTGAAGAATAAATATGGCTGTCATCGTCACGCTTCAAGAAAGCGAAGAGGACAATAAAGCACCGATGAACTATAGTCTGGTTCTATGAGAACCTCGGAGAATCGCCATGCCTTTAAAAGCCACCTCAGTGAGACTGGACGATGAAACCCTAAGCCGCGTTGGTCAAATGGCCGCAGCGATGGACAGGCCCCGCGCATGGCTGATGGCAGAAGCTATTAAGCAGTACGTAGCCCGTGAAGAGTGGTTTGTCCACGAAGTAGAAAAGGGCATAAAAGCTGCCGACGAAGGCCGCTTACTTGACCATACAGACCTTAAAGCCCGATGGGAGGCCAAGCGTGCAGCTCAAGTGGACTGAACTTGCTGACGCCGATTTGGAAAGTATCGAAGCGCATATAAGCGAAGCCAATAGCCCCACGATCGCAATCGACGTGGTGATGAATATTATCGATAGTGTTCAACTGATCTTACCTGAACATCCCAAAGCAGCACGCCAGGGGCGGGTCAAAAATACCAGAGAGCTGGTAGTGGACGGTTTAGCATTTATCGTCATTTACCGAGAGCAACTGAATGAAGGTCGCATTGAAATATTACGTGTGCTTCATCACGCTCAGCAGTGGCCAAAAGCCGATTAATCGGCTTAAGCCGTGAAGAGTAGTTTTAGGCCGAGAGATACAATTAATAATACATGTGGAAAGGCAATGGTAGGTCTTAAGGCCTGGCCCAAATACTCTTTAATCAGGCCGGCACTGCTCGGCCGGTTTTGTAAGTAAAGACTGTTGAATTGGAAAGCCACTCCATCACAGTGTTGCGGCGTGTGCTCATTCGATAAATAAGCTTCCAGCTGTAAAAGGCGGCTATCAATACGTGATTGAAAGGTTTTCCAAATGGCATCCTGCAGCCACAGAATGAATAGAAGGCATAAAATAAAAATAGAGAGATGGTCGGTAAAATAGGCGGCGGCTAAAATCACAATACTAGATAGCTTAATTAGCAATGAGTACTTTTCATAACTATCAAACTGATTCTGTAATAGAGACCATTCTGCGGCAAGGTGGGATGTTTGCATGGGGTTCTTCGGTTCTTTGTTTAGTGATTCTATAAAAAGGGAAGTTTGAATTTTATCTTACAGGAATTATTTTTGAGTAGGTGGACGATTTCTGGAATAAAATGGTGAACCCTTTACTATCATTTTCCGCGATCAATGCTGTGAAAATAGGATAGAAATATTGCGTATTATTTATAGCGTTTGGTAATGCGCGTAAGCTGTTTGTGGCAAGGAAAGACCTGACCCTGACCCTATGAGTGACCCTGACCCTATGAGTTTGGTGATATTAGCCAGTTTAAAAATGCTAAAGCGCTGTCCGCTTTTATCGGTGTTGCACCGAGGATTCGAGAATCCGGCTCCTCGGTGAGGGGGCGCTCCATGATGTCAAAAACAGGTCGCTCCAAGCTACGCAAAGCATTCTTTATGCCTGCCCTGGTCGCATTACGCTA
>MAAT01000034.1 GCA_002162815.1 Gammaproteobacteria bacterium 53_120_T64
CCTACTCGCCCTACTGTGGCTACTAAGTAGCGTTATTTATTGCCTGGCGGTAATTCACTGGCTCGCGCCCATTCGCGCCACCGCCTTCAGCCAACTAATGACAGAACCCCGCTTTCTGCTGGAAATGCTACTGGGGTTCGCAGCTATTGTATTAACGACTTTCAGCGCCTTTCAACAAACTGTACCCGGCGCTCTCAGGCCGGCGCTGAAAACAACCGCAACGATGACGGTTCTGCTGTGGATAGCATTGAACGTTTACGGGCTTATCGATCCGGCGCTAGAGCCATCGACGGAGGGGTCACGTCACTACTGCGTGTATGAGACCTTTATTTACGCCCTGCCGCCATTATTGCTTGCTGGCCTTTGCGCCCGTCGACGCTTCGTCCTGGAGCTCGGCAGCACAGGTTTCGGCCTCGGCCTCGCGGCGGGACTGATACCAGCTTGGTATATGCAAATTGCCTGTATGTATGCCCCCGAGCACATGCTCAAGTTTCACCTTATGCCGGCCATTATTATCGCGACCGTCGGCATCCTGCTGTTCAAATCGAAGTACCTACAGCGCTTGATCAAGCCCTAAAAACCACTGGAGCATAATTCGCCCCCAGTGGTCAGCATTTCAACGAGCCAAGAACACTTAACGATTTTTATTGGCCGCGATACGCAGTCGCAGTGCATTGAGCTTAATAAAGCCCTCGGCATCCTGCTGGTTATAGGCGCCGGCATCGTCGTCAAAGGTGGCGATGCGTTCGTCAAACAGGCTGTCCTCAGACTTGCGCCCGATGACCGTAACATTGCCCTTGTAAAGCTTAAGGCGTACGACTCCGCTGACATATTGCTGGGACTCATCAATCATGGTTTGCAGCATTTGCCGCTCCGGAGACCACCAGTAGCCGTTGTAGATCAGGCTGGCGTAACGGGGCATCAACTCATCTTTTAGGTGAGCGACCTCTCGGTCGAGGGTGATGGACTCAATGGCGCGGTGGGCCTTGAGCATAATGGTGCCGCCGGGCGTCTCATAGCAACCCCGGGCCTTCATGCCCACATAGCGGTTTTCGACGATATCGGCGCGGCCAATGCCGTTGGCACCACCCACTTTATTAAGCTCGGTCAGTACCTCGGCTGGCGTCATCGCCTCGCCGTCGATGGCGACAATATCGCCCCTTTGAAAGCTTAATTCCATATACAGGGCTTTATCGGGTGCGGCCTCTGGCGACACGCTCCAGCGCCACATGGACTCTTCCGCCTCGGCCCAGGGCTCCTCCAGGACGCCACCCTCGTAGGAAATATGCAGCAGATTGGCATCCATCGAATAGGGGGACTTCTTTTTGCTCGAGGCAAAATCGACGGGGATATCGTGTTTGGCACAATAATCCATCAGCGTATCGCGCGAGGTGAGATCCCATTCACGCCAGGGGGCGATGACCTGAACGCCGGGTTTTAAGGCATAGGCACCCAGCTCAAAACGCACCTGGTCATTGCCCTTGCCGGTGGCACCGTGGGAAATAGCATCGGCGCCGGTTTCATTGGCAATCTCGATTAAACGCTTGGCAATCAGTGGTCGAGCGATGGAGGTACCCAGCAGGTACTCACCCTCATAAATGGTATTGGCGCGAAACATCGGGTAGACGAAGTCGCGGACAAATTCTTCGCGCAGATCGTCAATATAGATTTCTGTAATGCCCAGGGCCTTGGCCTTGGCTCGTGCCGGCTCCACTTCCTCACCCTGGCCGATATCGGCGGTAAAGGTCACCACCTCACACTGATAAGTTTCCTGTAACCAGCGCACAATCACCGAGGTATCGAGACCACCGGAATAGGCCAAAACCACTTTTTTAATATCGGACACAAACAATCTCCTGGAAATGTAGACGCAACAAACTCAAACAACTGAGCAGGGCAGAATTCTAAACCTTGCACCGCACTTTTGACAGCGCTCACTACAGATAGAAGCCTGTCCCACGGCGGGCCTTTCCGGTAGGATGGCGCCTCTCCATCATCTGTAGCCAGCAACGAAGCCAATGCCCTCCCCCACAGACCAACTGACCATCACCCAGCCCGATGACTGGCACCTCCATTTGCGCGACGGCGCCGCTCTGACCGACACGGTTAGGGATGCCTCCCGGCATTTTGCCCGCGCCATAGTCATGCCGAACCTGGCACCGCCGGTGATTACCACCGAGCAGGCCGGCGCCTATCGCCAACGCATTCTCGAGGCACGTCACGAGGGCAGCACATGGCAGCCTCTGATGGTGTTGTATTTAACAGACAATACCCCGGCCGATGAAATTGACCGGGCGCTGGCGAGTGGTTTTGTCCACGCCGCCAAATATTATCCCGCCGGGGCCACCACTAATTCAGACTCCGGTGTCACCGCCATCGAGAAAATATTCCCCGTGCTCGAGCGCATGCAGCAACTCGGCCTACCCCTGTTACTGCACGGTGAAGTCACCGATACCCACATCGATATTTTTGACCGCGAGGCGGTCTTTATTGAACGCACGCTAACACCCCTCTGCGCTCAATTCCCCGAGCTAAAGATTGTCCTCGAACATATCACCACCGCTCAGGGGGCCGATTTTGTCAGCAACAGCGGTGCCAACATTGCCGCTACCATCACGCCCCAGCACCTGCTGTTTAACCGCAACGACCTGCTGGCGGGTGGCATTCGCCCGCACAATTACTGCCTGCCAATTTTAAAGCGCTCAAGCCACCAACAGGCCTTAATCGAGGCCGCCACCAGTGGCAGCGCCAAGTTTTTTCTCGGCACCGACTCCGCTCCCCACCCGCAAAACAAAAAGGAAAGCGCCTGCGGTTGCGCCGGCTGCTATTCCCATCACGCTGCCATTGAACTCTATGCCGAGGTCTTTGAGCGCGCCGGCGCCCTGGATAAACTCGAGGGCTTTGCCAGCCACTTCGGCCCGGCCTACTATGGCCTGCCCGTCAATCAGCAAACAATCACCCTGCGCCGCGCCCCCTGGCAGCTGCCCGCAACCACCCAACTTGGTAAAGATACTATGGTGCCTTTTTATGCCTCACAAACCCTGCAATGGGCCGTTGTCGATGGAGAATAAAATGGACGAAACAATGGCCATGTCTGCCGCCGGCTCCATGGATGATTTTAATGGCGAGTTTATTGCCGAGCGCTTTCGTGGTTTCCTACCGGTGGTCATCGATGTCGAGACCGGCGGCTTCGAATCCGACAAACACGCCCTGCTGGAAATCGCCGCCGTTTCACTAATAATGGATGACTCCGGCCTACTCGTTCGCGATAAGACCATCGCCCGCAACGTCATCCCCCACCCCGACACCATCTGCGACGATGCCGCCCTGGAGTTTACCGGCATCAATCCCGACGACCCCGACCGCGAAGCGATGAGCGAAAAGGATGCTCTGCGCGATATCTTTCAGGAAATTCGCCACAACATCAGCGAACACCACTGTACCCGCGCGGTGATCGTCGCCCACAACGCCCACTTTGATCTCGGCTTCGTCAATGCCGCCGTCAGCCGCAGCCAAATCAAACGCAATCCCTTTCACCCCTTCTCCTGCTTTGACACCGCGACACTAGGTGGCCTGGCCTACGGACAGACCGTACTCGCCCGCGCCTGTAAATCTGCCGGTATAGACTTTAATAATAAAGAGGCCCACAGCGCTGCCTACGATGCCGAGCGCACCGCGGAGTTGTTTTGCACCATCGTTAATCGCTGGCGTGAATTGGGTGGCTGGAAAAACGGCTAAACAGTGTATGTAGAGAAATAGCAGGCAATAAAAAAGCGGGCAATGCCCGCTTTTTTATTGTGAGCCAATTAGCTCAGCGCTTAACTCTCATCTGCAGGCAGGGCCGCCTCTTTAATCAAGGTCTCTAGCTCACCCTTTTCGTGCATTTCCGTGATGATGTCACAGCCGCCAATCAACTCGCCGGCGACCCACAACTGGGGAAAGGTTGGCCAGTTGGCATATTCGGGTAGTTTGCTACGAATTTCGGGGTTGGTCAGAATATCCACATAGGCAAAACGCTCACCACAAGCCATTAATGCCTGTACAGTGCGCGCCGAAAAGCCACACTGGGGCTGATTGGGAGAGCCCTTCATATAGACAATAACAGGGTTGGTTTCAATTTGATCGCGGATAGTATCCAGCACGTCCATCTAAATTACCTCGAATAATAACTGAGTAAAACACTTGGTTATTCTACCGCTTTTATGGCAGAAAGGAAACGGCCGCTATTCTACCTAGCCATCCCCCGAGGGCAAGAGCCAATGCCCCGGCACACAGGTATTGCCAAAGCGCCCAAAGATCGATAATATATTTCGCTTTTTTCGGGCGGCTAAGCAATGCCGCCCGTTTTAATTTGCGCAGTACTTGGCGCAAACACTACGCGTACTACCCTATAGTCAGCAGCAGATTATAGTCAGTAGTAGAAAGCCAACTAAAAACAGCGTTAAACCAACACCCTGGGCCAGTAATGACAAGTAATGCACTGATGAATACGTATGGACAACGAGCCCTGAGCCTCGTCAAAGGTGAGGGCGCCCACGTTTGGGATGATCAGGGTAAGCAATACCTCGACGCCCTGGCTGGCATCGCCGTATGCGGTCTGGGCCATGCCCACCCCGCCGTTACAGCGGCGATTACTGCTCAGGCAAGCACCCTGGTGCACTGCTCCAACCTCTACAATATTCCAGCCCAGGAAGCTCTGGCTGACAAGCTCAGCGCCCTCTCGGGCATGAGCAATATGTTCTTCTCCAATTCCGGTGCTGAGGCCAACGAGGCGGCGATTAAAATCGCCCGCCTGCACGGCCACGCCCAGGGCATTGAACTGCCCACCATTATCGTCGCCGAGCAGGCCTTCCATGGCCGCACGCTGGCCACTTTGAGCGCCACCGGCAACCGCAAGGTACACGCCGGTTTCGAACCCCTGGTGAGAGGCTTTTCCCGCGCCCCCTTCGATGATATCGACGCCATACGCGCCATTGGTGAAAACAATCCGAATATTGTCGCCGTCTTCGTGGAACCGATTCAGGGTGAGGGCGGCATTAATATCCCCGCCCCCGACTACCTGCAACAGCTGCGCAGCCTCTGTGATGACAAGGGCTGGCTGCTAATGCTCGATGAGATTCAGACCGCCAATGGCCGCACCGGTACCTTCTTTCACTACCAGCAGCACAATATTCTGCCCGACGTAGTCACGATCGCCAAAGGTCTCGGCAACGGCATGCCCATCGGCGCCTGCTTGAGCCACGGCCCCGCCGCCCAGCTGATGCAGCCCGGCAACCACGGCTCCACCTTTGGCGGCAACCCCATCGCCTGTGCCGCCGCACTGGCCACCCTCGAGACCATTGAGCGTGAAAACCTGGCTCAGCGCGCCAGCGATCTCGGTACCCACCTGTTGAAGGCTTTTAGCGCCGCCCTCGCCGACTGCGACAAGGTCAAAGACATACGCGGCAGTGGCCTGATGATCGGCATTGAACTGAGTGAACCCTGCGCCGAGCTGGTCGCTAGTGCCGCCGCACAGGGACTGCTTATCAATGTCACCGCCGCCAATGTGATTCGCCTCCTGCCGCCACTGATTTTCAGTGACCAGCAGGCCGACCAGCTGGTCGACATACTCGTGTCTTTAATCAAAGCTTTTTAGTGCGTAATAGCCCCCGCTAACGGAATTCGCCATGACGGTTCAACATTTTTTAACACTGAACGACCTGCCTGCCACAGAGCTGCGCGACATCATTCGCAATGCCATCGAGCTCAAGCGCCAGCGCTCGAACAACAGTGCCCAGCAGCCATTGACAGGCAAGGTGCTGGCGATGATTTTTGAAAAATCCTCAACCCGCACCCGGGTCTCCTTCGAGGCCGGCATGGCCCAACTCGGCGGCAGCGCGCTGTTTTTATCGCCCAACGATACTCAGCTCGGTCGCGGTGAGCCCATCGAGGACAGCGCCCGCGTTATCTCCTCCATGGTCGACATCGTCATGGTGCGCACCTTTGCCCACAGTAAGATTGAGGCCTTTGCCGCCAACTCCAGGGTTCCGGTCATCAATGCCCTGACGGACGACTACCACCCCTGCCAATTGCTGGCCGACATGCAGACCTATGTCGAGAAGCGTGGCGATATTGCCGGTAAAACCGTTGCCTGGGTCGGCGATGGCAACAATATGTGCCACTCCTACATCAATGCCGCCGCGCAATTTGATTTCGAACTGCGCATTGCCTGCCCGAAAGGCTTTGAACCCGACGCCAGCCTCAGCCAGCGCCACAGCGACCGTGTCAGCATCACACAAAAGCCCCAGGATGCCGTCGCCGGCGCCGACCTGGTGGTCACCGATACCTGGGCCTCGATGGGCCAGGAAGACGAAAAACAGCAGCGCATTGAACAGTTCAAGGGCTTTCAGGTAAACCATGAACTGATGTCGCTGGCCGCTGGCGACGCCCTGTTTATGCACTGCCTGCCCGCCTATCGCGGCATGGAAGTGAGCAGTGAATTGCTTGAGGACGGGGCTATTTCAGTGGTGTGGGATGAGGCAGAAAACCGCCTGCACGCCCAAAAAGCCCTCATGCTCCACCTCCTGCAAGCAGCATCTTAACGCGCCCCGGCGCAGATAAAGGCACCGGCGCAAGCCTGTCGCACAGCGCGACACCCCAGCATTTAACGCACAGGCCCCGCAACCCGGGGCTCAGCGATTGCCGCCACTAAACAGCCTGTAGGCAGTCCGATTAAAACCACTTACGCACTGAGCTCGCCACCCCTGAATCAGCACGCTTGAATGCTTTCAAGGCAGAAAAACACTGTCACTTTCGGCTCCGTAAGCAAGCACTTGCGCTGCTAGCCCAGCCCCGTATAGCTCTCAAATTCGGCAAGTTTTTTCGAGAAACCACAGCCAAAACATCGTTCATAAAAAATCAATAATTGGCACATATAGTGTTGCATTCAAGCAAAAATCACACTATCTTGTATCTCAGCTGAGACAGGCCCTATATATAGTGGATAGCCAATAGCCCTGGAGACATTGTATTTTGCCCCAGAGCCCGAATTCGCTGTACACAAGCCATCAGCCAATAAAACCTAACAACCAGTGAGCTCTACTAATTTGCGTCATTACAACCGCTACAAAGCCAGTGCCTGCGACAAGTCGGTCGGCACGGAGAAAACAATAATAAGCCAGGCCTCCCGCCACCACTGCAAAGTATTGCAAACCACATAGCAAGCCAGGCGCTCACCGAGCACCTATTCACAGCAAGAATCAACAGCTCAAGGACGATACGTCGCCCCAAGGACGAGCACCGAGACAAAGCCAAGTACGTCGCCAGCGGTCTTCAGCGGCGCACTCTCTACAACAAGCCACACTAGGGCAGGTAAAAACAATGGAAACATCAAGCCAAGACCAACAAGCTCTCGCCAGTCAAACCGCTACCGGCATCGCCCCGGCGACCACCAGCAGCGCCGTAGAAGCCACCGCCCCCGGGCAACTGAAGGTCATCAAACGCAATGGCTCCGTGGTGCCCTACACCGACGAAAAAATCATCGTCGCCATCACCAAGGCCTTTCTTGCCGTGGAAGGCGCTGCGGCCGCTGCCTCGGGGCGCATTCACGAAACCGTGCACGCCCTCAACGCCCAGGTCAGCGAGGTCTTCAAACGCCGCATGCCCTCCGGCGGCACCGTGCATATTGAAGACATTCAGGACCAGGTCGAACTGGCACTGATGCGCAGTGGCGAGCAAAAAATCGCCCGCTCCTATGTGATTTACCGCGAATTGCGCGCCCAGGAACGCGGCGCCACAGCGCCAGATGTCGCGCCCTCACAAGCCAACCAAAGTGACTACGACGGCCCCGCGATTCGCGTCACCTATGCCGATGGCACCGATGGTCCCCTCGACATGGCCCGCCTGCACACAGTGGTTAGCGAAGCCTGCGATGGCCTGAAAGACGTCGAGGTCGACGCCATTTTGAGCGAGGCCCTGCGCAATCTCTACGACGGCGTCTCCATTGCCGACGTCAACACCGCGCTGGTGATCACCGCCCGCACCCTGGTCGAGAAAGAGCCCAATTACTCCTACGCCACCGCCCGCCTGTTGATGGACGGCCTGCGCAGCGAAGCGCTGAGCTTCCTCAAGGTCGCCACTGCCGCCACCCAGCATGAAATGGAAGGCCTCTACCCCGCCGCCCTCAAGGCCTATATCCACACCGGTATTGAGCTGGAATTAATCGCCCCCGATATGGCCACCTACGACCTCGAGAAAATGGGTCAGGCGATTCATGCCAACCGCGATTTACAGTTCACCTATCTGGGCCTGCAAACCCTGTATGACCGCTACTTTATTCACAGCGACGAAACCCGCTTTGAATTGCCCCAGTGCTTCTTTATGCGCGTCGCCATGGGTCTCGCGGCACAGGAAGACAACCGCGAAGAGCGTGCCATTGAGTTCTACAACCTGCTTTCGTCCTTCGACTACATGAGCTCGACGCCGACCCTGTTTAACGCCGGCACCCTGCGCCCGCAATTGTCGAGCTGCTACCTGACCACCGTCCCCGATGACCTCGAAGGCATTTACGGTGCCATTCAGGACAACGCCATGCTCTCCAAATGGGCCGGCGGCCTGGGCAACGACTGGACACC
>MAAT01000064.1 GCA_002162815.1 Gammaproteobacteria bacterium 53_120_T64
GGCAGATGGACGCACTGAAGACGGGCAGGGCGCCACCGTAGGCAATAAAGGCACATTTGCGTGGGTCGCGACCGCGGCTGACAGAGACTTCGCGCAGGGCGTTGGCCATGTTGGCGACCACCAGAGAGTAGGCGCCAGCGGCCGTTTTAATGGCATCCCAGCCGAGGGCATTGCCGACTTTTTCTTCCAGGGCCTGTTTGGCAGCATCGAGGTCGAGTTCGTATTGGCCGCCCAAATAGTTAGCCGGGTCGATAAAGCCCATTACCGCCATGCAGTCGGTGACGGTGGGCTCGGTGCCGCCGCGACCGGAGCAGGCCGGGCCGGGTGTCGAGCCAGCACTCTGTGGGCCGACCTGGGGAATGCCGCGCGAGTCGAGGTGGATAATGCTGCCACCACCGGCACCAATGGAGTCAATGTCGAGCAGGTTGAGAGCCGTTTCAAAGCGGCCAATGGTACAGCGCTGCACCACCTTGGCTTGTTGTTTGTGAATGAGGATGGTGTCGAAGCTGGTGCCACCCATGTCGCCACACAGCACTTCATCCAGACCGTAGCGTTTGGCCAGCGCGGCGGAGCCCACGGCACCGCCGGCGGGGCCGGAGCTGTACAGCTGGATGGGCACTTGCTTGACCACCTCTTCGGTGAGTACGCCGCCGAGACCGTTAAAAAACTCCAGGGCGCGGGTGTAGCCGCGACTGCGCAGCCCCTTGGCCACAGTTTCGACAAAGCCTTTTACAGGCGGTTGCACATAGCAATTTAAAATCGCCGTTTGCCAGCGCTCGTATTCGCGAAACACCGAAGCGACGGCGACGGAGCGGGTAACGAACACATTCGAGGCGACACGTTTAATAATGTCTTCGGCCTCCTGCTCATGGCTACCGTTAGCGGTGCTCCAGAGAAAGCACACGGCAATGCAATCGACGTCGAGTTCCACCAGCCGACGCACCTCTTTTTCGACCTGTATAGGGTCGAGGGCGACAATCACCTTGCCATCGCGGTCGATACGCTCGTCAATTTCAGCGACACATTCCTGGGGGACGAGGCGGGGCAGGTTGCGCTGTAAATGATCGTCGCGCACATTGAGCCGCGCACCGCGACCGATCCGCAGGATGTCGGCAAAGCCGCCGGTCACGAGTACGCCCACTTTCGCCCCTTTCAGCTCGGTTAAGGCGTTGGTGACAATGGTGTTGCCGTTAACGAAAGCCCGGCAGTGTTTGGACAATAAATCATCGACAGAGACGCCGATAATCTCTGAGACATTACCTAGGGCGTTAAATATGCCGACCGCGTAATCGTCGTGAGTCGTGAGGGCTTTGGCGCGGACAATATTCGCGCCCTGCACAGAACATAAGTCGGTGTGTGTGCCGCCTACATCAATGCCAATACTGATTTCATCAACAGCCATGTTGAGCTCCATTATTCTTATTATGTATTTCAGTTGTGCATGCGTAAAAGCCAATTTAAAAAGATTTATATTGAGTAGTATTTGGACGTTTTACGCCGTTCGTTTTTTATTGTGATTATTTTCAGTGCTTTGATTAGAGTGCTTTTTGACGTGTTAATCAAGCGATTACTGCTGGCTGTCTGTGAGTCGAAAGGTGTGGGAATACCTTTGGGTAGTGGGCGGAGGTGGGCTCGAGTCGATGGTGAATAAAAATGGCAGCTGTAAAACACGGCGGCGAAAGTATTGGCTGTTTATTTAAATCATGATCTGAATTAGGTGAGACAGCGAGCCACTCAGGGCTCGCTAATTGTTCTATCTTGCCTACTTGTTATCGGCCTTACATGCCTTCCAGAATAACCCCCAAATTGGCGGCGTCTGAGCGTGTCAATGTGATGCTGTCGGGGTGTTCCGTGCGTGCGTTGAACTTGCTATCGACGGGGTAAATCTCAGCGTTGATAGCGGTGACGATGGAGCCGTTTTCATCTTCGAGGGTGACGTTGCCGTCGAGATCCATACGGCCGTACAGTAGTCCGGTAGTTGATCCGCTCATGTTGAATTTCCCTAAGTGGTTATTACAGTGGATAGATGGCGTCGCGATGACAGCACCGGTGATAATTGGGACCTGTTAAAACTAGCTTCGTTGCAGCGATTGTAAGTAGCCGCTGTATGGCCAGCAAGCGCTGGCAAGGTGGGTCTTGATCGAGATCAAGGGGGCGCTATTAAAGGGCTTAAGCTAGTGCGGTATTGGCAGCTAAGTCCCTATCAGTATTGGCGTTTGTCTCTTTCAGGCCTGGAAAAACGTGATTGACGTCTTGCCCTCAGGCACGTCATAATTGGCCATCGAATTTTAAATTTTAAACCCCTCCCTTGCTCTCTGGTCAGCAGCCTTATGTTACTGCTTCAGTTAGGCCAATCCAGTAGCTGCGGAGCCCGGTTTAAACCCCTATTTATTAACCTTAAGGTAGTTGTACTATGGCAAAATCGAAACAAGAAACAGGGAAGGACGGCGTTGCCCAGCTCAGTTCTTTCGAACCTGCAACGTCTGATGACAAGCACCCGCAGTCCTATTACGACGAGATAAAGGCGAGATTTGCCGAAGAGCGCGATGTGCGCTTGAACTACCGACCCGAGGGTACAAGTCAGTTCAACTCTAACTTGGACGGTGATTTGGCGCATTTCGGCGAAGATGTCTACACGCGCGATGTCGAGCCCCGAGATGCCCTGACCGATACAGTCGAAGTGCTGTTTATTGGTGGCGGCTTCTCCGCGCTACTAACGACTTCTCAGCTGCGCGCCGTGGGTGTTGAAGATATTCGCATTGTTGAGCGTGGTGCCGATGTCGGTGGTACTTGGTACTGGAACCGTTACCCGGGCGCTGCCTGTGACGTGGTCGCTTACGATTACTTGCCCTTGCTTGATGAGATGGATTATGTGCCTAAAGATCGCTATGCCAAGGCACCTGAGATTTTTGAGCATTGCCAGTCGATTGCTAAGAAATACGACCTTTACGACCTCGCGGTCTTCCAAACCACAGTGACCTCGACCGTTTGGAACGAAGAGGAAAAGCTCTGGCATGTGAAAACCGATCGCGGTGATCACATGAAGGCGAAGTTCGTCATTTGTGCCAATGGCCCCATGTCCAAGCCCAAGTTAGCGAAAATCAATGGTATCGAGCGTTTTAAAGGGCACTCTTTCCATACTTCACGCTGGGACTACGAGTTCACCGGAAAAGATCTTGAGAACTTGAAAGATAAGCGTGTTGCTATTATTGGCACCGGTGCAACGGCCGTTCAAGCGGTTCCCCAGCTGGCAAAAATGGCGAAAGAGCTGTATGTCATTCAACGCACCCCCTCGTCTATCGACATCCGCAATGACTGGCCTACCGACCCCAACTGGGCGCGTAAGCTGAAGCCGGGCTGGCAAGCCAAGCGTCGCCAGCGCACCATCGATGGCCCGCAGATGACCGAGAAGCAAAAGCAAGCTCGTGAAGCAATGTCGAAGGAAGAGCGGGTTCAAAAGCAAGAAAATGCCAATATCGACTACATGATGTGGATCCACGAGCGTATCGGTGACATCGTTGAAGATAAGGCAACGGCCGACGCCTTGAAGCCTTGGTATATGTTCATGTGTAAGCGCCCCTGTTTTCACGATGATTACCTACCTTCCTTTAATCAGCCCAACGTTCATCTGATCGATACTAAGGGCAAGGGTATTCACGAGATCACCGAAAAGGGCCCCGTGTTTGACGGTAAAGAATACGAAGTCGATTTGATTATTTATGCCACAGGCTTTGAAGTGCAGAAGACCGGCATTTACAATAAGATTGTTGGTCAGAACGGTCAGGAAATTAACGACAAGTACAAGGATGGTATTCGCACCTTGTTTGGTATTCAGTCTGCAGGTTACCCGAACATGTTCATCATGGCCGGCTACCAGGCATCCTTCCAGTTCAATATTACCGATGTTCTCCAGGTGCAGGGCGGACGCATTGCCTCGTGTATTGACTATGCGCGCAAGAATAACTGTGACTCGATTGATATTACGCCTGAAATTGAGGAGTGGTGGGTACAGGAGGTAATTAATCACCGTGGTAAAACCGATCGCAACAAGGATTGCACCCCGGGTTACTACAACTTTGAGGGTGAAGACAACCGCCGTCAGGACGGTACCTACAACGGTGGTTTCAAGCGCTATGTTGAGCTCATCGATGAGATGAAGGGTAAGGTCGGCGATGCCTTTGTTGCCAGCTAAGCTGCCGTAGGGTTTTACTAGTGCTAATACATGGCTAGCCGAAAACAAGGAACGCGGATTGGTCGATGACGGATCCGCGTTTTTTTGTTGAGTTAATGCAGCGCAGCAGCAGGTTTGGTAGGGCTGTTAGGCGAAAATCTAGGCGGCGATTTCGTGTTTTTCTAGGATGTAGTGGTGATAGCTGGAGGCGAAGTCGTCCACGGTGGCGGAGGCTTTGGCGCGAAAGTGTCGGTGCCAATAGCGGGCCAAGCCTTGAATGTCGTCAGGCTCGGGCAGGGCTTCGTCGTTGCGTCGGTAGATCAGCCAGGCGATGGCCGTGGCATACTTTAAATTGGTGATAAGTTCGCCGTGAGGATCTTGTATAAAGCTGTGTTGTCCGGCTAGGCCGCGAACTTGGCTCGCGAGGTCAGGGTGGTCGATTAAGTATTTATCCCAAACGCTGCGGTGGGTTTTTGGGGAAATATGGTAGAGGCCGAGTAGCCTGCCACGTTTTAGGCTGAGTCCCATACTGGACTCTTGGGCAGCGGTGCCTAAAAGCAGGTTTTCGTGGGCGGGCGCCCATTCGTCTATAGCCTTTAGACTGGCTTGAACAATTAGTTGGCGAAACTCATCGGCGGCAAAGAACATATCTCTCTCCGAGCCTGTCGGTTTATCTTAATAAATGCTAATGGTTTTTGGTTTATTTTTTAGTAGCTTAGCACATATGCTTCAATAGTTTTTTAAAAATACGTGCTGCCTGTCACCCGGTTTTACAGTTTGTCGTTTATTTGCTTTTTTATCTAAGAAAATCGGGTTTTTACTGACCACTCACGTTTCTTCAGCCACTGAAATAAGGTATAAAACCGCCATGAAAATACCAAAACGAATTAGACCCCTGGTTGATGATGGCATCGTTGATGAGGTTATCGGCTCCCTGATGAGCGGCAAAGAGGCCGATGTCTTTATTGTGCGCTGTGGCCAGCATATTCGCTGTGCCAAGGTCTACAAAGAGGCGGCCAAACGTAGTTTTAAGCAAGCCGTTAAATATCAGGAGGGTCGCAAGGTGCGCAACAGTCGTCGCGCCCGAGCCATCGAGAAAGGTTCAAAGTTTGGCCGTAAACAACAGGAAGAGGTTTGGCAAAATGCGGAGGTCGACGCCCTTTACCGCTTGGCGAGAGCTGGCGTGCGAGTGCCTGAGGCCTACGGGTGTTTTGACGGCGTGCTGATCATGGAGTTGGTGACCGACGGCGAGGGTGATGTGGCGCCGCGTCTCAACGATGTGGCACTTACAGAAGAGCAAGCCTTGGAAGATCACGCCCTGATGATGCACTACGTGATGTTGATGCTCTGTGCCGGTCTGGTACACGGTGATTTGTCTGAGTTTAATGTGCTGGTCGATGAATACGGCCCGGTGATTATCGACTTGCCCCAGGCTGTTGATGCCGCAGCTAATAATAATGCCGAGGCGATGTTAGCCCGCGATGTCGACAATATCACTCAATACTACGGCCAGTACGCGCCCCAGTTGTTGCAAACTCGCTATGCAAAGGAAATATGGGCCTTGTTTGAAGACGGCGGCTTGCATCCCGAGGTGGAGCTTACGGGTGAGTTTACAGACAACACCGGTGTGGCCGATGTCGATGCGGTACTGCTTGAAATCAAAGAGGCCTTGGCCGAAGAGCAAAGCCGTTTAGAGCGTATTCAGGAGGCGGCGGAAGCCTAAATAAGGGTGGATAGGCTGGAGCCGCAAGGCCTATTGAATTGGCCTGCTGCTTAAGCGCCTTTCTCAGTGCTCCAGTTTCACCGGCCTTCTAAGGGATTTGGTTCTGCCGTGTTTGGTTTTACTGTCCATGCGTTTGCGCTGAGAGCTGCGTGTCGGTTTGGTGGGGCGCCGGGTTTTAGGCGCTTGAGCCCCAGCAGTAATAAATGCCTTTAGACGCTCTAGGGCGGCACTACGATTTTTCTCTTGGGTCCGGTATTGCTGAGCTTTAATGACCAGCACGCCATCCTTGCTGATCCTGCTATCACGGCTATTGAGCAGGCGCTCTCTAACCTCGCTAGGGAGTGATGAGGCCTTGATGTTGAAGCGCAAGTGCAGGGCGGAAGACACCTTGTTGACATTTTGCCCGCCGGCGCCCTGGGCGCGAATGGCGCTAAACTCCACTTCTTGCAATGAAATGCTGAGTCTGTGAGTGATCGTTAACATGGGGTTCGGGGCTTGCTCACCACATTAAATCGTCGGGGATTTTGTAGTCCGCATAGGGATCATCCTCTTCGACTATCTCTGGGTCTTTATCGGCTTTAAAAATGATGCGCTCGGGATCGCGTTCGGCGATCCTCTCGGCAACAGGGCTGGGTACGACAATGTACTTATCACCTAGCTTTACAATACTGACAACGCCTCTGCTTAAACGGCCTGTCTGGGCGGTATCAACGAAGATACGCTTAATGTGCTTGCCATCGGTGAAGTTGAACTGTTGGTCGCCTGTCGCGCTAATAGCGTTCATTTCGATCAATTGCTTTATCTGTGCCGCAAACGCTTTGCGCTGGGCCTTTTCATTGCGCTGTTGATTGAGCAATTTATCCTTGGCTGTTTTGTTGGCCTTGCTCTGAGCAGCCTCGAGCTTATTATCGTCGACAGCCGCCTGCTTGCTGTTGCGCTGAATTTTATCTTGCTTGCGCTTTGCCTTGACGGCTAGCTTGGCTTTCTTGCTGTCGACTAAGCCGGATTTTTGTAGTTGATCGAGTAATGAGTTAGCCATTGCGTGTCAGTAGAGGGTCGGGCCGGCCATTATAATCGAGGACGGGTTGCCCTGCCTATGCTAACTCGGCATGGGTGTTGAAATTTTTATCGCCTAGGGCCGGGATTACTTGCGTGGATTGTTTTCTGTATGCTTGCCCGTCAATCAATTAACCCCCCTTTGTGTCATGTGGCGAGTGTGGTACGCCCTTGCGCAAGGGAAAACCAATAAAAATTTACAAGGAGAAAAGCCATGATTACAGGTATGCCGCGTATCGCCATTGCCGTGCATGATTACCCCGCTGTCGTCAGTTTGTTTAGAGATAAGTTTGGTATGCCGGTTATCGACTTATCGAAAAGTAGCAGCTCTGAATACGGTGCGGCACTGGGTATGTGTGTACCCGAGGGTGGTAGTAACATCGAATTAATGTCCCCGGTCGACCCGAACACGCCATTGAGTAAAAGCCTGCAAGGTTTTCTCGATCGCCGTGGACAGGGCTTGTTTGCCTTGATGCTAGAAGCGCCGGTGCCCGACGATGAGGCAGAAGAACTTGCAGGGCGAGGCCTCAATGTCATGCCCTTAATGTCCGGCGCTTTTGGGCGCGATGTCCACCCCAGTTCGACGCATGGGGTGTTGATACGTGTTTATCCAGTGGATTCCTTTGCGACCAAATACAAGGGCTCTGTTGATGAGCGTGACGGCCCCCGGGTGTCGGGTATTCGTCGTGTCATTATCGCCGTGGAAGATCTTGATCATGCGGTCGAGGCCTACGGCACTCAGTTTAATATGGCGATGGACGACACCCAGGTCGATGCCGAGCGCGGTGTGCGTACCGCGATTTGCCGTCCGGCATCCGGAGGTGTGATAGAACTGGTTGCTGTTGAGGATTCGGCCCGGCCCTTTGCGAATGCCATCGCGGTGTTTTTGGAAAATCGGCGTGAGGGAATGTACGCCCTTGTCTTAGCAACTGAGGATCTACCGGCAACCCAGAAAATGCTGATGGAGCGCGGTTTGGAGGTGAGAATGTCTGCCGGTTCTACGGGTGTATTGGAGGTCGATCAGGCCGCGACATTCGGCGCCTTGATTCTTATTGAGGAGCGGTAGTCAGCGGGCTTGGCAGTACTGGTGAATACTTGTAGCGTTCGAGCTTCTCTCTTACCGTTAAAGTATGATTTTAAGTGCTATTAAGTAGCGGCTTTTATTAAAACTAAATCTTGTAAGTGGTGGTTTTTTTAGTATTGTTTATTGTTATAAATCTTGGTTTACATGTGTGTTTTTTCATATATAGTGAATACAGCCTGAAAATATGACTTTTCTTGTGACTTGAATTGTGATTCTTTTAGTACTTGCGGGATTGCTAGTCATCAATAAAATTTGCGTTTAACGGCTAAGGACAGCCAGACAACGGCTTAAATAAACAGTTTTTACTCTTCCAGGGTAAAGCTTAAAAAGGTTTTAGAATATGTCTAGTGCAACTGGTACGGTGAAATGGTTTAACGCTGATAAAGGTTACGGTTTTATCGAGCAAGAAAACGGCCCCGATGTGTTTGTTCACTTTCGCTCCATTGTTGGTGATGGCTTTAAATCTCTCAATGAAGGTCAGCGTGTGGAGTTTGATGTGACTCAGGGTCAGAAGGGTCCACAGGCGGAGAATGTTACACCACTATAGTTATCGAGAGCTTCTCGTAAGAGCTCTCCGAAGAAGAAAACTACCCAGGTCAGGCTGAGTTAGCTGGCTTGGGTATCAATAGCTTTATTCTACAGAGCTGGTCTTTTTAAAGTATTCCCCTAGCAGACGGTATTCATTGTCTCGAGGGCTTTTCGCACGCCATAAAAGCCCAATTTTTCGCCATACCCCTTTCTCACTAAACTCTTTTGTCGAGATATTCGCTGTGCTCGATAATATACCTTGTTCTACAGCCATCTTCGGCAGCATGGAAACACCCACGCCATTGGCCACCATGGGTATGATGGTGTGAAGGCTGGTCGCTTCGAAGGTGAGCGAGAGTTGGCTGCTTTTTAGTTTACAGGCTTCAAGGGCGTGGTCGCGCAAACAATGGCCATTTTCGAGCAGTAATATATCCTGGTCTTTGAGATCGCGGGTTTTCAGTTGTTTTATGCTGCCCAGCGGGTGGCCTGAGGGATAGGCAAGTACAAAGGGGTCATTGAATAAGTGATAGTGAGTGGTGTTCTTGACGGGATAGGGCAGGGCGAGTAGTAGTACATCGAGCTCGCCCTGTAACAGCAAGCTGGCAAGGTTCTCGGATAAATCCTCGCGAATGAGTAATTGCAGTTTAGGGAAATCCTGATGCAGCCCCGGTAGTACTCTCGGTAAAATGAAGGGCGCAATGGTTGGGATAATACCTATCCGTACCGTATTGCTGAGGGGCGTCTTCGCCCTGACCGCGTCTTCTTTTAAGGCTTCGATATCGCTGAGAATGAGCTGTGAACGAGCAACGATTTTTTGACCGATATCAGTTAGAAGCACCTGTTTATTACTGCGCTCTAGCAGGGTGGCACCGAGTGCTTGTTCAAGTTCATTGATGCCTGCACTCAGTGTCGATTGGGTGACAAAACAGGCTTTCGCTGCCTTACCAAAATGCAGGCTTTGTGCGACGGCACAGAGGTAGCGAAGTTGTTTTAATGTAGGTTGCGATGCCATTGAGAAAACCGATCAGTTACTATCAAAAAATTCATTTTACCGATTGTAGGCCAGGCGGATATTGTGCCGCAAGTTCACTAAAGAGCTGGTATGCTGATAAAGCTACAAATTGAGCTTTATCTCTGAATAACAACTGAAAAGGAGAATCTTGATGTCACTTAAAGACACTCAGACCGAACAGAATTTAAAAGACGCCTTTGCTGGCGAATCTCAGGCTAATCGTCGCTACTTGTACTTCGCCGCCAAAGCGGACGTTGAAGGCTACAACGACGTAGCATCCGTTTTTCGTTCAACGGCTGAAGGTGAAACTGGACATGCTCACGGCCACCTTGAGTATCTTGAAGAGACCGGTGACCCCGCAACAGGCCTACCCATTGGCGCTACTTCAGACAACCTGAAGGCAGCTGTTGCTGGTGAAACCCACGAGTACACCGATATGTACCCCGGTATGACCAAAACTGCTCGTGAAGAAGGTTTTGACGAGATCGCCGATTGGTTTGAAACTTTGGGTAAAGCGGAGCGTAGCCACGCCAACCGTTTTCAGAAAGCTCTCGATTCTCTCGACGACTAAGATCAAGCTAAAACTGGCTAGAGGTTCTACTTTAGCGAGTTTTAACTGATCGACTGCAGGGCTTTGGTGTTATGCCAAGGCCCTGTATTTTTTAGGGCAGAGATTTACGGGCAGTGTTGTCGCATCACGTTGTTGCGACTCTATACAGGGGAAGAAAATGCGAGAAGGCAGTCTGGAAGCGCCAACAAGACACCCACTCGACTGGCAGTCGGAGTCATTTTGGAATAAACAAGATCTCGAGACCGAGCTTGAGCGCGTTTATGATGTTTGTCACGGTTGCCGTCGTTGCGTGAGCTTATGCGATTCCTTTCCGACACTCTTTGACCTGGTTGATGAGTCGGAGACCCTAGAGGTCGATGGTATTGATAAGGGCGATTACAATAAGGTCGTCGATCAGTGCTTTATGTGCGACATGTGTTACATGAGTAAATGCCCCTATGTTCCACCCCATGAATGGAACATTGATTTCCCCCATCTGATGCTGCGCGCCAAAGCCCATCAATTTAAAGAAAAGGGCGCTTCCCTCCGCGATAAGGTACTGACCAGTACGGATGCTGTGGGCAAGCTCGCAACCATCCCCTTGGTGGATATAACGGTCAATGCACTCAATGATAATAAACTGTTTAGAAAGGCCTTCCAGTCGGCGATGGGGGTACACAAAGATGCGCCTATCCCTCGCTATCACAGTAAAACCCTGCGTAAGTCGGTAAAAAATCTCGGTGACAGTATTAGCCCCAAAGCCGTGGGTGATACCACTGGTAAAGTGGCCTTGTACGCCACGTGTTACGGCAACTACAACAGCCCAGAACTGGGCGAAGATTTTTACCGTGTGTTTCAACACAATGATATTCATATTGAACTGGTGCCCAAGGAGCAATGCTGTGGCATGCCCAAGTTAGAGCTGGGTGACTTGGATGCCGTTGCTCGGGCTAAAGAGGCGAATATTCCGGTACTCGCCAAGCTGGTCGATCAAGGTTTTGATCTAATTGCTCCGGTGCCGTCCTGTGTGCTGATGTACAAGCAGGAGTTGCCCCTGATGTTTCCCGATGACGAAGACGTAAAAAAGGTGCAGGAGGCATTTTATGACCCCTTTGAGTACCTTCATTTGCGCCACAAGAAGGGCGAATTCAATACCGACTTTGTTCGTAGTCTGGATAATATTAGTTATCACGTGGCCTGCCATCTACGGGTGCAAAATATTGGTATGAAAACCCGCGATATCCTCGCATTGGTGCCCGGCACTACGGTACACCCACAGCAGAGGTGTTCCGGTCATGATGGTACTTACGCCGTCAAAGAGGAGACCTACGACAAGGCGGTAAAAATTGCCCGCCCGGTGGTACGAAAAGTTAACACACTGAAGTCCGAGCATTTATCCAGCGATTGCCCAATGGCTGCGGCTCATATTGCAGATCTGGCCGAAACCGGTGAAAAGCCGGAACATCCCATGACATTATTACGAATGGCCTACGGCATTTAGGAGTAGAGAGTGAAGAAGTTAAGCAGAGAGGATTTATGGTCGCTGGAAGAATATTCCGAGCGTCGGATACAGTTTCGCAATGAGGTCATGGCCCACAAAAAAAACCGCCAGGTGGCCCTGGGAGATCACGCACGTTTATATTTCGAAGACCCAACGACCATTCGCTATCAAATCCAGGAGATGTTGCGTATAGAGAAAATCTTTGAAGCGGCCGCTATTGAGGAAGAGCTGGATGCCTACAATCCCCTGATCGGTGATGGTAGCAACTGGAAGGCGACTTTCATGCTCGAATATACCGATCCCGATGAGCGTGCTGTGGCCCTAGCTCGACTATTGGGTATAGAAGATAAGGTCTGGGTACAAGTGGGTGATTCTGTCAAAGTTTATGCCATTGCCGACGAAGATATGGACAGACAAAACGACGTTAAAACCTCTGCCGTCCATTTTATGCGCTTCGAGTTAAGTCCCATCATGATCACGGAACTCAAGTCTGGGGCGTCATTGCAGATGGGCATTGAGCATGCGAACTACCCTCTGTCAGCAGTGAGTGTGACAAAAGCTGTTAGCCTCTCCCTAGCAACTGACCTGGATGATGTTGCCATCAACTAATGGTTGCTTTGCCACAAGCTCTTTCTGAAGGGTTTGTGGCTTTGGCCTGTGGTCGCTGGCCAAAGCCGTATTGTTTGCCGCCCTCACCGTTAATCCCCGCTCAAAAAATAGCGCCTTCTGCTGCGCCCTAAGTTGCCCAACGCATCCTCGCAGGCTGCAACTTGCCGATTTTTAGCGCCGATAGTGTATGTATTCGGTGACAGCCAATGGTTCTAAAGGGACGCTTTAGCGTGTCATAACTACCCTGTATATCCATAATATTTCTGTCTATCTCTTTACCGTTTCACCTGCGGCAACGCCCGAATTGCTCAACTACACTCAAAACAACGCTGTTATAAATTGCTGCTGCTCGATTATTTAGCGGTTATTGATGACTTGCTCTGTAATCAATAAAGGTGAAATAGGGGGGGGGTATGGATCGATATTTTTTTATTAGTGGTGATCTTGATGATATGGACTTGGTTGAGAAGGAGCTTGAAAATGCCGGTGTAACAACCGCACAGATTCACGTTTTGAGCCGGGATGACGATGGGGTGGCTCGCCGTAACCTGCATCAAGTGAATGCATTTATGAAGACCGACGTGGTGCGTTCAACCTTAAGAGGGGCGTCTCTGGGTGTGCTAGCGGCTAGCTGCGTACTGCTCTTTGCCCACTATTCCTCGGCAACGCAGAGCATTGGCTGGTTGCCCTTTGTGTTTTTGTCGATCGTATTACTTGGGTTTTGTACTTGGGAAGGTGGTTTTTTTGGCTTTCAAGTGCCCAATGCTCAGTTTAAGCAGTTTGAGGAAGTATTGTCACAGGGCTGGCATGTTTTTTTTGTCGACGTGAGTCAGCAGGAGTTAGCGGTCTTGCAAGGGGTGACGGGGCGCCATCGAGGTTTGAAACCTGCAGGTATGGGTAGCTCTTCCCCACACTGGATCATAGGCTGGCAGAATAAGTACCAGAAGTTTATTCACTGGGCGCCCTGAAAACATAGGTGAGACTGTAATTAAAACTGTGTAACTGTCTATCATTAATCCCTAATGGGAAGGATAGACAGCCATGAACAAAGAAGACCTCGAAGCCTTTGCTCTCGAAGCAGTAAAAACCTTA
>MAAT01000015.1:0-540 GCA_002162815.1 Gammaproteobacteria bacterium 53_120_T64
AAAATGGGTGTAAACAGCTTAGTGGGAATACCCATAAAGTGATAGGCCGAGGCGTGGAAGAAATCGGCGTTACAGAACAACTTCTTCTCGCGCCACATCACCTCTTCACAGCGTACCGATACGGGGTAGAGAACCGTATCGCCAACGTCTTTACCGAGCTTTTCGGACCACTCTTTAATGATCGCGTTACGGGGATCGGAGTCGGCGTAAATGGCGTGTCCGAAACCCATGATCTTGTCTTTGCGAGCCAGCATGCCCATCATTTCTTCTTCGGCCTGATCGGCACTGGTGAAGCTTTCGATCATATCCATCGCCGCTTCGTTGGCACCACCGTGCAGCGGGCCACGCAGGCTGCCAATCGCTGCGGTGACGCAGGAGTGGATATCAGACAAGGTGGAGGCGCAAACGCGAGCGGTAAAAGTAGAGGCGTTGAACTCGTGCTCGGCGTAGAGGATCAGCGATACGTTCATCACCCGCTCGTGCAGTTCATTGGGCTTCTCACCGCGCAACATGTGCAGGAAGTGACCACCGATGGACTCG
>MAAT01000015.1:548-9956 GCA_002162815.1 Gammaproteobacteria bacterium 53_120_T64
CACCGATGGACTCGTCATCAGTTTCGGTCTCAACCTTGACACCGTCGTGGCTGAAGCGATACCAGTAGCAAATGATCGATGGGAAGACGGCCAGCAAACGATCGGTGGCGGCTTCCTGCTGGGCAAAATCGGTTTCCGTTTCAAGGTTGCCCAAAAAGGAACAACCGGTGCGCAGTACGTCCATGGGGTGGGCGTCGGCGGGAATGCGCTCGAGCACATCTTTCAAGGCCTGGGGCAAGCCACGCAGACCCTTTAGGGTAGTACGGTAGGCGTCCAATTCAGTTTGCGTGGGCAGCGCACCCTTTAAAATCAGGTGGGCGACTTCTTCAAACACACAGGTTTCGGCCAGATCTTTAACATCGAAACCCCGGTAAGTTAAGCCAGAGCCCTCTTTACCGACGGTGGATAATGCGGTTTTACCGGCCACCTGACCACGCAGTCCTGCGCCTGAAAGTACTTTAGTTGCCATGTTCCATTCCTCTACTATTAATCGGTGTGAGTTCTTATTGAACTCAATGTGGCTGTTATTTTTACCAGAAAGCACCTTAATAAGGCGCTTTAACCAGCTGTTTTAAAACTATTTATTTTTACCCTGGGCAAACAGGCTATCGAGCTTCTGCTCGTACTCGTGATAGCTGAGGTAGTCGTACAACTCCATGCGCGTTTGCATGGTATCGACGACGGCCTTTTGATCACCCTCTTCCAGAATACTGGTGTAAACCTGCTCCGCCGCCTTGTTCATCGCGCGGAAGGCGGACAGTGGGTAGAGCACCATATCGACGCCCCACTCGCCCAGCTCGGCCTTATTGTACAGAGGTGTTTGACCAAACTCTGTAATATTTGCCAGCAGCGGTACATCCATGGCGGCACTGAAAGCACGGTAGTGCTCTTCCTCATTCACCGCTTCGGCAAAGATGCCGTCGGCACCGGCTTCGACACAGGCCTGAGCCCGTTCGATGGCACTCTCTAAGCCTTCCTGAGCAAAGGCATCGGTGCGCGCCATGATGAAAAAGCTCTCATCGGTACGGGCGTCAACAGCGGCTTTTACACGGTCGACCATTTCCTGCTGGCTGACGATTTCTTTATTGGGGCGATGACCGCAGCGCTTCTGGGCAATTTGATCTTCAATATGCACGGCGGCGGCACCGGCGCGAATCATATCTTTGACGGTGCGGGTAATATTAAACGCCCCACCCCAACCGGTGTCGATATCGACCAACAAAGGGACTTCAACCGCAGAGGTGATACGACGCACGTCTTCGAGCACATCATTGAGACTGGTCATGCCCAGGTCAGGCAGGCCGTAGGAGGCATTGGCCACACCGCCACCGGAGAGGTAGATGGCCTTGTGGCCAATCTGCTCGGCCATCATGGCGCAGTAAGGATTGATGGTGCCGAGAATTTGCAGGGGTTTATTGTCTGCTAGCGCCTTGCGAAAGCGAGCGCCGGGGGTTAGGGATGTAGCCATGTGTCACCTCTGTTGTCGTACGTTGTCTTTCTGTTTGTTAACTACTCTTTGGTCAGTCTCTACCTGTTAATTAACAGGTTTAAGCGCCAGATCGAGGCCATCGCCCATCTGCCGTTCAACATTAATTCTCGATGCGCGTATGTGTCTGCGCATCAGCATTTCAGCCATTTCACCATCGCGGTCGGCAATCGCCCGGACAATATGGCGGTGCTCGGAAAAGGCATCACTGGCCCGGGGGCTGAGCATACCAAACTGATAGCGATACATTCTCACCTTGGCGTAGAGCTCATCACAGAGCAGGCGAATGAGCTCGCCGTTGGCACTGCCCTTGACCAGGCGGTAGTGAAAATCCAGGTCGCCCTCTTTCTGATAATAGGCCCTGCCCTTTTGCAGCTCGCTATTTTGCATATGCTCTTCGAGCAGCTGCTGGAGCTCAGTAATTTCAGCCTCGCTCATATTCTGTGCGGCCAAACGACAGGCCATGCCCTCGAGCGCTTCGCGTACATGGTAAATCTCTAGCAGGCCGTGCAGGCTCAGTTCAATCACCCGCGCACCGGCATTGGCCCTGCGCGATACCAAGCAGGCCGATACCAGACGAGCCAGGGCCTCGCGTACCGTGCTGCGCCCGACCTTGTATTGGCGGCTCAATTCGGCCTCATTAATTTTGCTACCGGCGGCAATTTCGCCACTGATGATATCGCCACGCAGGCGATGAAATAGCGTATCGACGGCAGTAGCGGCACTGGGATGAGCAAGATAGGTGTTCAATGTGTGGGCTCGAGGGTCAAAACCAGTCGTTGTCTGACAGTTTCGCCTTTATACCAATAAATATCCCACCAATCAAACACGATTGTCTGACGATTATTCCTGAACCAGTGTTTTAGCGAGCCTTAACAGCTCCCAAATCGACGTATAAATAAGTTTAGCTTTGTGGTTTGAGCCTGAAAAAGTGGGCATAATGCCAACGCTTTTTAAGCCACCTACTAAACTAAAAACTTCAGCCGAGCCATTCAAGCAAGCGTTATGCCGAGAAAACTGTTCCGTCGGCTAATCCCCGTCCAGTTGAACCCGAAGCCAAACTCCCTCGCCTCGCGCTGGTTCGGCCCGATTCTCAACGACCCCCATCTGCTGCATTTAAATCGCCACTCGGTCTCCATCGCTTTTTTTATTGGCTTATTCTGTGCTTTTTTACCCATTCCCGGACAAACCTTCGTCGTCACCGCACTGGCCCTGGTGTTGCGCTGCAATCTGCCCATATCAGTGGTGCTCATCTGGGTCAGCAACCCACTGACGATTCCACCGATGATTCTTGGCCTGCACCGACTCGGCCAGTGGATGTTCGGCCACGATGCCGCAGCCGCGACTATTCAGTTCAACTGGCAGTGGATTAGCGAAAACTTCGACGATGTTTATCTACCAATACTCCTCGCCGGTATTACCTGCGGCCTGATTGTTGGCGGTATTGGCTATTTTACGGTACGCATTTTATGGCGCTGGAAGGTCATAAAAAGCTGGGAAGCACGCAAGCAAAAACGCCTGCAGCGCTCCCCGTAACGATTTGCGCGACAACAGCAAGCGCTCGACATAGCCTTATATACCAGCTCTTATTCGTAGCGCAAGACCTCGGCCGGTTGCAAGCGCGCAGCCCGCCAGGCGGGGTACAGCGTAGCGAGAAAGTTCAGCGCCAGCGCCACTAGGGCCACCAACATCACATCGGAGCTGCGCAGGTCGGAGGGTATATAGTCGATCGGATAGATATCAATACTGAGAAACTGGCGCCCTATCAAAACCTCGAGCCAAGCAATAATATCGGCCACAAAATGGCTGCCCAACACCCCGAGTGTGACACCCAGCGCCGTCCCCGCAACACCAATCATCGCACCCTGCACCAGGAAAACAGCCAGCACCGCAGAGTTGCTGGCCCCCAGGGTTTTCAGTACCGCGATGTCACCGCGCTTTTCGACCACTGTCATCACCAGCATGGAAACAATATTAAACACGGCGATGGCGATCACCAGAAAGACTAACAAGCCCACCAGCTTGCGCGACATTTGAATCGCCTGATAGAGATTGCCGTGGGTTTGCAGCCAGTCGGTAAAGCGGAAGTCCTCGGGCAGTTGCCGCAGTAATTGATAGGCAATGGGCCGCGCATTAAAAACATCATCCACTTTTACCCGTAAACCAGCGACGCGCCCTTCAAGGCCTGCCAGTGAGCTCGCCACTGGCAGGCTCACCAATGCCACCCGGGTATCGAGGGCGGTATGGGTTTGGTAAATGCCCGCCAGCGTAAACACTTGGGCACTGGGCAGGGCCTGGCGGCCACGACTAAATTGCCCCGGGATGATTAGGGTGATGCTATCACCGCTTGTAGCCCCCAGCTTGGTGGCCAGCGGTAGGGGCAGTAAAATCTCGTCAGTCCCTAAGTCGCCATAGGCGACACTGTCCTCGGCCAGGGTAAAGCCTTCGCCCAGGCCCTCACCCGTGGTGCCCAACAACTGTACTGCCTGGGTGCTACCCCGAAAGTTCAACATGCCATCGACTTGGGTAAAGGCTTTCACCTCTTTGACTTCGGGACTCTGTGCAATGCGCGCCGCCAGTCCCGCCCAATCGTCAATACCACCCGTTTTAAACAGCTGAATATGGGGCACGACACCCAACACCCGGGTGCGCATTTCCCGGTCGAAGCCATTCATCACGGAGAGCACCACAATCATCAAGGCCACACCCAGCACTAAACCACTAATCGCCAACAGTGCGATGAAGGAGGCCAGCTGTTTATTAGCCCCGGCGCGAGAGGAGCCGGCACTAAAGAAGCGGCGGCCGATGAAGAGCGGGTACGTGCGCATTAAACAGCGGACTCGCGCAATTCACCCTTCTCCAGTACTAGGGTTCGGTCCATGCGGGCGGCGATAGCTCTGTCGTGGGTAACGATGACAAAACTGATCGATAATTCCGTGTTGAGCTGGAGTAATAACTGAAGCACGGTTTCGGCCGTGTCGGCATCGAGGTTGCCCGTTGGTTCATCCATCAACACACAGGAGGGCTCGGCCACCAGAGCCCGGGCGATGGCCACCCGCTGGCGCTCACCGCCCGAAAGCGTCGACGGCTTATGCTGCAGCCGCGCGCCCAAACCCACGCGCTCGAGTAACACCCGCGCACGCCGCTGAGCTTCCTTGCGTTTCAGGCCACCAATTAACAGCGGCATGGCGACATTTTCCAGGGCCGTAAACTCACCCAGCAAATGATGGAACTGATAAACGAAACCGAGCTCGCGATTGCGCCAGGTAGCCGCTTGCGACTCGCTCATCCCCGCGAAACTGTGGCCGCTGACGATCACTTCGCCACTGCTCACCGCGTCCAAACCGCCGAGCATATTTAAGAGGGTGGATTTACCGGAACCCGAGGCACCGATAATGGCCAATTTTTCGCCGGCTTGGATGCTCAAATTAATATTCGACAAGACCTTGAGTTGATTATCGCCCTCGACATAGGATTTCGACAGCGCACGGCAATCGATCACGGCCCGATCATTAGACTGACTATCAACGCGGCTGTTCATCAACTCTCCAACTATTCATAACGCAGGGCTTCGGCCGGTGGCACCTTACCGGCCCGCCAGGCCGGATACAGGGTGGCGAAAACACTGAGTACAACTCCCAACGAACCCACCAAAACAACGTCTAGCCACTGTAAATGTGAGGGCAGCACGGTAATAAAATACAGTTCAGGATCGAACACCTGGTCACCCGCCAGGCCCTCCAAAAAAGCCACTAACTCACCGATATTTGGCGCCAACAGGCAACCAGCGGCGACACCGCAGGCGACACCCAAGACCCCGGTGACACCACCCTGGGTTCTAAAAATGGCGGCAACCGTTGCCGGCATCATGCCGAGGCTTCTCAGCACGGCAATATCCTTACGTTTTTCATTCACCATCAACACGAGGCTGGCGACAATATTAAAGGCCGCAACCCCGATGATCACCGACAGTAGCAGCCCGACCACGGTTTTTTCGGTGCGAATAGCCTGAAATAATTGCGCCATGGACTGCTGCCAGGTTTCAAGTTGATAGCCCTGTGCCGCCATACCGGCACGCAGTACAGGCAGTCCCGGCATGATGAAGGGGTCATCAAAAAACAGCCGCAGGCCATTCACTTTAGTACCCATGCGTAACAGCCGCCCAAGGTCATGCATGTGCATAAAGGCAACGCCACTGTCGATTTGTGCACCCACCTGGAAAATACCCAGCACGGTGACTTGCTTAACACGGGGGAAGACACCCAAGGGTGTCACCGACAACTCCGGCAAGGTGAGCAGTAGGCGATCGCCCTCCACCACACCAAGACTGCGGGCCAGCAACGCACCCAGCACGACCCCATAGCTACCAGACTGGAGTTTTTCGACCTCGGCCGCCAAGGGACTAGGGCCCGATATTGAGCGATAGTTACTAGCATCGGCCAATACCCCCTGCACACTCACACCCTGAAAATGCGCGTCTGAGGTGAGCATGGCCTGGGCCTCGGTGTAGGGCATTGCAGCGGCCAAAGCGCCGTGGTCGAGAGAGCCAGCCAGGGCCTGCCAATCAGCGAGCCCGCCGGGTACATTGATGGTCGCATGGGGAATGACTTCCAGCAGGCGGGTTTTAATCTCCCGGTCAAAGCCGTTCATCACCGAGAGCACAACAATTAATACCATCACGCCAAGACTCATGGCGAGAAAAGAAAACAAGGAGACAAAGGCACCAAACCCGTCGGCGCGGCTACTGGTGATATAGCGCAGGCCAATAAACACAGCGAGGCGGCGCATCATGCTGGGTGGAACCATATTTGCCAAAGCCTAATTGCAGTGGCAAGCCGGACAGATCCAAATCGAAGACACCACGGCACTGGGCTTAGCGAAGCTTTCAGGGCGCTAAAAGTGGCTGGCAATGGAGAAAACCTTGATTGATTCGGCATATCAGCACCCAGACCTTGTACTTTCGAACTTCAGACTGTCTATAATCTTGGCCTTAAATAAATGCATATATCGCCCACACAGGGAGTCAATTATGGGAAAGCTTTTCGCTATTATTTTTAGCACTACTCTACTTGCACAAGTAGCCTTTGCCGAGGTCATTAAGGTTCCCGTCGGCGCCCAGGCTGGCGACAAACAGCATCTCGCCCTACCCCGCAATGGTCAAAGTCGCGATAGCGTAGAAATTCAGTTTGGCGCACCCGAGGCAATGAATAGCGCCATCGGCGAGCCGCCGATATCATCCTGGCAGTATCGCGATTACATCGTCTACTTTGAATACGATCACGTGCTACACACCGTGCTCAAACACAAGGCCAAGAACCTCGACCAAGCGCCAGAGTAGTTCCTCGCACGCTTCTAGCGGGAGCCCTTGCTAGCGTCGTAGCTCAGTTCAGTCGCCAAGCCGCTGGGTAGGGATGCCACCCGCTCCTGCTCGTCGTCACACTTCTTCATATCACCACCACAAATATCACAGCTGCGATCCAAACCGAGGGCAGCGATGCCGCCACAGGTGCCCTTAATCGGTTTATTCGAGAAAATCACACCGATGGCCATACCCGCAACGAGTAGCAATATAAAGAAAAACGCAAAAACCAATTCAAACATTATTCCGCTCCATCCAGGTAGGGTACAAAGGCAGTGCTGTGACTGGCCTGAAAACCGTCCGCCGTTTTGACCAGTAAGTAAACGGGAATATCCCGTTGCGCCGCCAATTCCAGAGTTTTCTCTGCACCCATCACCATAAAGGCCGTCGCCAGAGCATCGGCGGTCGCAGCACCATCGGCAAGTACCGTTACAGAGGCTAGGTTATGGCGAATCGGCCGGCCAGTTTGGGGATCTATGGTATGGGAGTAGCGCACGCCCTCGCGCTCAAAGTAATTGCGGTAGTCACCGGATGTCGCGACACCCAGGTTAGTCAGCGCTATCACTTGCTCAACACCGCCCTGTAGTAAGCTCGGCGTCTCGATGGCGATACGCCAGGATAAGCCCTTGCGATTGTGCCCGGCTAACTGTAGTTCACCACCCACCTCGACAAGATAATTATTAATACCGTAAGAACTCAGTAAATGCGCCACTTGCTGAGCGGCGTAACCCTTGGCAATCGCCGATAGATCGAGGGCGATATCGGCCTCTTTAATGAGTTGATTATCACTCAACAGACGCAAATGCCCGAGCCCAATCTTGCCGACAAGAGCTTCGATGGCCGCCCCTGAGGGCACTTGATCCGCCATTTCCTCAGGGCCAAAGCCCCACAAATCAACGAGAGGCCCAACCGTCGGTTCGAAGGCACCCTGTGTCAGGGCGTGAATATGCTGGGCAGCCTGTAGGACTTGCCAAAGATCGGCGCTAGCGGTGAAGGTTGTGCCGACAGCCAAACGATTGAGTCGATTTAATTCAGAGTCCGGCTGATAGGTGCTCATCGAGTGATCGAGCCGGTCCAACAACTTCGCCACCGAATGCTCGACGCCATCGGGAAAGCGGCCGGCATCCGTCACCACCGTAATGTGGTAGCGGGTACCCATGGTGTCGCCAGAAAAAGACAGATCGATATCTTTATGGGTACAGGCCGACAGCAGGCATAAACAAGCCAGTACAAACAAAAACGAGGCCGATAAAGGCCCCGTTCTAGCACGATAGTTCACCGCATTAACCGCCGAAGTCATCGAGGAAGATATGATCGTCCTCTACGCCCAGGCTGTGCAGTAACTGAATGACAGCCGCTGTCATCATCGGTGGCCCACACATGTAAAATTCACAATCTTCCGGCGCTTCGTGTGCCTTGAGGTATTCCTCAAACAAGACATTGTGAATAAAGCCCGTCAGACCATCCCAATTGTCTTCCGGCTGGGGCTCCGAAAGGGCCACATGCCATTCGAAGTTTTCATTCTCACGGGCCAGCATGTCGTACTCGTCCTGGTAGAACATTTCACGCAAGCTGCGCGCACCGTACCAGAAGCTCATTTTACGCGAGGTATTCAAGCGTTTCAGCTGATCGAAAATGTGTGAACGCATTGGTGCCATACCCGCACCACCACCGACAAAAACCATTTCTTTGTCGGTATCGGTCGCGAAGAACTCACCGAAGGGGCCGTAAACCGTAATCGTGTCACCCGGCTTCAAGCTGAAGACATAAGACGACATCTGCCCGGGGGGTAGTCCCTGAGTGCGCGGTGGTGGCGCGGCAACGCGAATATTAAACTTTACGATGCCCTGCTCTTCGGGATAGTTGGCCATGGAATAGGCGCGAATCACCGGCTCGTCGACCTTGGACTCAAGATCGAAGAAATTAAAGTGATTCCAGTCACCGCGATATTCTTCTTCAATATCGAAGTCGCTAAACTTGATGTGGTGAGGTGGCGCTTCGAGCTGCACATAACCACCGGCGCGGAAGTCAACGCTCTCACCCTCAGGCAAACGCAGGGTCAATTCTTTAATAAAGGTCGCCACGTTGGGGTTGGACTCAACAACACATTCCCATTGCTTCACGCCGAAGACTTCTTCCGGCACGACAATCTTCATGTCTTGTTTAACGGGTACCTGACAGGATAAACGCCAGCCCTCAGCCGCTTCACGACGGGTAAAGTGCACTGCTTCCGTGGGCAGAATAGAGCCACCGCCCTCAGTCACGATACACTTGCACTGGGCGCAACTACCGCCGCCACCACAGGCCGACGCCAGAAATAAGTCATTGGCAGCCAGGGTTTGCAGCAGCTTGTCACCGGCCGCTGAAGTTACTGTTTTCTCGCCGTTAATCTCAATCGTCACGTCGCCACTGCTCACCAGGCGAGATCTCGCTGCCAGGATGAAGGCAACCAGCCCCAGCACGATGCCGGTAAACATCGCGACGCCAAGAATGATGGTTATATTTTCCATATTCATAAAATTCTCTACCTCAGCCTTACAGGTTCATGCCGCCGAAGGACATA
>MAAT01000033.1 GCA_002162815.1 Gammaproteobacteria bacterium 53_120_T64
CTCTCGATGATTGCTATTTGTTTGGTGCAATCAGCGTATCATTGATCCTGCCTTTTCTTTTTATATTTCAGCGGCTTAGGCTTAAGTAAGTGCCATTCGGGTCTGACCCCTTTTACTCCTTTTACTCAGATTTCTACCCCACCCGCATTACGCCTCAGCTCTCGACTGATCGTAGGCTGACTGAGGCCAATGGCGTCGGCAGTGGCCTACTGGCTATAACACCCTTGCTTTAAGCGGTAAATCTGGCATCGTTGTTCATAGATTAGCTGCTGGTAGTCTTTCATTGTTGCATCTCTTGCCGGAGAAAAGGTGATTAGCCTACAGGCAGCTAAGCGTTTTTCTATCGCATCAAGTTGTGCACTTCAGATTTGAATCCAAGATATGATTTAATGTGGTTTCATAACGAAACGATGCGTTGGGCGTTTTATTTCGAGGCTGCTTTGCCTTAGATGTAGTAACAAAAAGTGGAAATGACTGGGGTTACTTTTGTACTGTTAGGGAAGTGCTATGGTTATCTAGTTTAGTTTATTTTATTTTATTTTATTTTATTTTCTTGGCCAAATTTTTTAAATGTAAAAAATAAGAATAGGGAATGTAATGACACGAATAGTAATAACAGAACCTCAACAAGAGTATCATGTATTAGTCCATAAGAAAGACGGCAGCAAGCTCGGCTGGCTTGGTCACGACGCGAGTGGTGGGTGGGTAGTGTTCGTGAATGTTGACGATCCAAGTAAAAATCTTGGCGATAAAGTGTTATCGGTGGCTTGGGTGACTGTTAATGGTGAGCGGGTGCTCTGTGCCCCAAATTACTCTGCGAGCGATGATTCTTATTTCTTGGGGTACCATAATTCGTATCCTAAGTGGATGGACAAAGAAGAGAAGGGAACCCCTGTCGAATACGATGAGGTGAGCGGACAGATGTCGCTTAACTCACGGTCTATTGGGCTCCATCGAGACGGGGCTGTGGCACAATACGAAAATGAGGGTGATCATCGCTCGACACTTAGGTTCACTTTCGTTCCCGCGAAGAATAAATACGAAAACTGGATGAGAGACCTGGGTGAAATCGCAAATAGAGCGATGTATAATATTTGTATCCCCGGCAGTCATAACGCAGGAACTTATACCCTCTGGCATAAAGACCCGGCTACCAGTGAAAGAAGCCGTAACCAACAAGTTAACATCTTGCAGCAACTCAAGGCAGGCAGCCGCTATATCGACCTGCGGGCAAAAGTTTACCGCGGGGAGTACTATATATATCACGGTACAGATGGAACTTACACGACCCTGGACATGGCCGTTGAACAGGTACTTGAGTTTGTTAAAAGCCACCTAGATGAGATTGTCATTGTCTCGCTCTTAATCGCAAACGACCCTGATCAAAAAAAATTCAAGGAAATATGTGAGAGGCTTCAAGAGTACAGGCACCTCGGTACTGATATGAGCATCACCCCTGCTGAACTGCGTAAAAAGAAGAAGAACTTACTGCTCTTCCCTCAGGGGAAGTCTCGATATGCAGATTTCGACGGGGTCTACGCGGCATCAACGGACCCCAAGTCGACCTTGGATCTTCTTGATGAATTGGGGGTGCCTCCTCATGAAGAGGAGATATATCCTGATGGAAAGAAGGTTAAAAGAATATGGATATTGCAAACGAATATGCCATGGGTAGGAGGGCAGGGTCTCAGCCGTCATGCGAAGGACGCTGCGGAATACTGGAAAGGTATATTCAGCGAAAAAAAGCTAAACGGTCATCAGCTCAATATAATCGGTGCCGACTTCATCAATCATCACTCTTTGGTCGATGAAATTGTAAGACTCAATATAACAAGAGATAAGGAAAAATTGATAGAGGACGGTATCCTAGGAGTCATAGTAGAAGCCGAAGGGGACGGTTTCCTTCGGTTTTAGCAAAATACGCTGGCTGAGAGAAAACGCACTGAAAATGAGCCCAAGCATTGTGGACGCCCATCTTGTCAAACCACAAAGGACATCCATCTAAATAAGCATAAGCTATAAAATAAGGTGGCTTGTGGGACAAATCCATCTTTCTACGTTGCTTGGGCCATTGCGACGGTTGTCTGAAGATGATTCCACGTGCTTGGCGTAGCCCAGATGATCATCTAGCTCCGCATTGAGAGCGGCCTCAACGGTGACTTTGGTGAGCATAGTTCTGAAGTCATTGAGGTCTTGTTCAGTTTTTAAGATTTTTGCTGCTTCGCGCGCAAAGGCTTCTAGGTCTTCTTTGTTCATGGTCTGTCTATCCTTCCCATTAGGGATTAATGATAGACAGCTACACAGTTTTAATTACAGTCTCTCGCTATCGCCAAATCCGCTAGCTGATTAAAAGCCTGTCCTTCAATAAGTTAATTCACACAAGCCATCAAACACCAGCTCGTTGTAACTGACGATGCCGAGTACTTTGCCATTTTCAACCACGGGTGCATTCGATAAGCCAAAGCGCTCAAAGAGTCGAGCGCAGTGGCGGACATCGAGTTCGGGTTCAACGGGAATAACGGGCTTGGACATAATCTCGTAAACATTGACCCGCTCCGGGGCTTTATCCTTGGCCAGTACTTTTTTAACAATATCGGAGAGTAGAAGAATACCCACGGCATCGTGGGGATAACGTTTCTTGATGATAACCACTTCGGCATTATTGGCCTTCATGGCATCGAGGGCCTGTTGGATAGTCGCGATACCATCAAGCTCTAAGTGCCGTTCGTGCATAATATCGCGTACCACAATGGTTTTTTTATTCTTCACAGGAGTTCCTCTACGCTGCTGCTGATTTCTTTTGCCTGGTGGGCGACGCCAATGGCGTCCTCGACATCGATTTGTACGGCAATACCGGTGCCGGGCTTGTCATCAAACTCGCCAACTCGGCCAATTTCTTCGAGAATGTGGCGGCTAAGATGTTCTTCAACGAGGAGTAAAATCACATCTCGCTGAGTGGCCAGGGAGAGGCCAAAAAAGGTTTTACTTTTTTTAAGGCCCTCGCCCCGGGCGTTGTTAATGACGGTGGCACCGGTAGCGCCGGCCTTGCGGGCGGCATCCATTACGGCATCTGTTTTATCGTCTTCAACAAAAACAGTAATCATTTTAAAGTGCATTCTTCACCTCGAGGTCAGTTAAATATCGGTATTTTTTTGTTGGCTTCGGGCGCTAAAACTGGTGTTTAGTGCAGACAGCTGGGCATAGGCCATCACCGAGATAATAGGCAGTAAGCTGGCAAAGGCAATTAATCCAAAGCCGTCAATCAAGGGGTTTCTACCCGGTACGTTTTCCGATAGCCCCAGCCCCAGTGCGGCCACCAGTGGTACGGTGACTGTTGATGTTGTCACGCCTCCGGAGTCGTAGGCCAGAGGGACAATCAACTTCGGTGCGACCATGGTCTGTAAAACCACGATAATATAGCCGCCAATAATGTACCAGTGGATGGGATCACCGACCACAATACGATAACAGCCCAGTGAAATGCCAACCGCAACACCAATCGCTACGGCAATACGCAGGCCCCAGACACCGATGGCGCCACCGCTGACTTCGTTAGCTTTTATCGCCACGGCCATCAGTGAGGGTTCGGCAATGGTGGTGCTAAAACCAATACTAAAGGCAAATAGATAAACCCAGTAATAGTCTCGCCAAGTGACCTCGCCAAGCAAGGTTTCGCTCGATTGTGCGGCCTGAATAAAGGCCGGGTCGGTGAGCTGTTCAGCCATGACGCGACCAAGGGGAAAGAGACACCACTCGAGGCCGAGTAAAAAGAAGGACAAACCAATTAATACCCAGATAAAGCCGATTAAGGTTGCAGCGAGGTTGGCCGGTTTCTTGCGGATGACAAAAAACTGAAAGCCAAAAAGAATCACGGCAATGGGCATGACGTCGACCACCGTGCCGAGCAGGGTATTGAACAGTTCGCTGAGAATATTCACGTGATGATCATACCGTAGGCCATAACAAAAATAATGGGCGTTAAGGACGCGAAGGCGATGAGGCCAAAGCCGTCTATCATCGGGTTGCGGCCTTGAATAGAAGAGGCAAGGCCAACACCGAGGGCGGTCACTAATGGCACCGTAATGGTTGAGGTGGTGACGCCACCGGAGTCATAGGCGATACCGATGATTTCCTCAGGGGCGAAAACGGTCATGATCACGACCAGTATATAACCACCGATTATTAGCCACTGAATAGGCCAGCCTTTGAGAATACGCAGCACACCAATAACGATGGCCAGGCCCACAGAAAATGCGACCGTAAAGCGCAAACCGGTGGTGTACTGCGCCTTTGCCGTCGCACTGGCTTCGATCATTTGCCCGGTAGCGGCGAGGTTGGCGGCCTCCTCAGCGACAGCAATCAGGGCGGGCTCCGCAACGGTGGTGCCAAAGCCTAAACAGAAGGCAAAACTCAACAACCAAAAGACACTGCCCTTGCGAGTGAAGGCGTGGGCCATGGCTTCGCCAATCGGGAATAAACCCTGCTCCAGACCGTGAATAAAAAAGGTTAAACCGAGTACCACAAAGACCACGCCGAGCAAGAGCTGGCCGACATTGGGCAGGGGCTGGTGCAGAACGACGAACTGAAAAAACAGGATCACCAACACGATGGGCAGCAAATCTCGCAGGCTGCCAAGCATCGCATTTAAAAGTTTAAAAAGCGTATCTTTCAAAAATCTAGAGCCCTATTTAAGTCGGTCGCCGGGTGACACCAAGTCGCTATTCTAATTTCGCTGTTTGACACAGTGATGACGTTATCAATGACTCTTTGAAGGGCTTAACAATGCCGAGTAAATGGGGCTGAGGCAATGATGTAGGACAGTTTTTGTGGCGCAACAACGGCCAGGTATTATTTCATTAAGGCGACACTTTTTACCTGGGCATAGACTTGTTGGCCAAGCTCTATCTTTAAGAGGTGAACGGAGCGGCGGGTAATGCGCGACAGCAGGTGTTGCCCACCGACCTCGCAGCGTACCAGCATCTGTGAAGGGTCTCGGTCGGGATCAATACTCACCACCCGCACCGCAAAACTATTGCTGATGCTGATTTGCAGGGGTTGCACGAGTGCCAGGCTGACATCGCGGGCACAGATGCGTAGACGGGCTTTATGGCCGAGGGGCAGGCCATTGTAGGACACCGACACCTGCGCACCGTCGAAGGCCAGGCTAGTGAGGTGAAATTCTTTATCGTGAGCCACCACGTGGGCATCGAGCACTGCGGCGGCCTCCTCAAAGTGGGATATCGCCAACAGGGGGTCGGTGAGTAGGGTGTTAAGTGCGCCGCTGGCAACCACATGGCCCTGATCCAGCAGGATTAAATGATCGGCCAGTTGTTGTACTTCCTCAGGGGCGTGACTGACATAGAGCACGGGAATATCCAGCTCCTGCCATAGGCTTTCAAGATAGGGCAGGATCTCAGCCTTGCCATTGGCATCGAGGCTGGCCAGGGGCTCATCCATTAACAGCAATTGGGGGCTGGTGAGCAGGGCGCGGGCGATGGCGACACGCTGGCGCTGGCCGCCGGATAATTGTTCGGGACGACGCTCGAGTAAGTCCTCGAGGCCGAGCCAGACACTGACATCATCAAACTGTATTTTGCGCTGCTGTTTGGCAATGCGCCGCCAACCGTACCTCATGTTGTCACGCACATTGAGGTGGGGAAAGAGGCTGGCCTCCTGAAACACATAGGCGATGGGGCGCCGGTGTACGGCCAGGTTGATCTTCTCGTCCTGCCAGCATTGGCCATTGATCGTGAAGTGAGCGCGATCGGGTTGTTCCAGTCCGGCTATACAGCGCAGTAGCGTGGTTTTACCGGAACCGGAGGGGCCAAACAGGGCGGTGACACCGCTGCCGGGAGCCGTAAAGGTGCTATCGAGTGTGAAGTTGTCACGCTGCAGCTGGAAGCTCGCGTCGATGCAGAGCTTGGTCGAGATACTGGGTTTGGCAGAACTTGGCGTCGAGATGCTAGCGCTCATCCAAAAAACCTACAGCCGCTGCAGGGCGTGTTGCCCCGTGCGCCAGTACAGGGTGAGTAACACCAGAAAGGAGAAGCCCAGCATACCTGCGGCAAGTACGTGGGCGGCTGCGTATTCGTAGGCCTCGACGTGGTCAAAAATGGCGACGGATAAGACTTGGGTTTGGCCGGGAATATTGCCGCCTATCATCAAGACCACGCCGAACTCGCCGAGGGTGTGGGCAAAGCACAGTACGGCACCGGTCAACAGACCTGGTTTGGCCAGTGGCAGGGCGACGCTGATAAAGCGATCCCAGGGGGAGGCTCGCAAGGTGGCGGCAACTTCCAAGGGGCGCCGGCCAATGGCGATAAAGGCGTTTTGTATGGGCTGTACGGCAAAGGGCAGGGAGTAAATAACCGAGGCGAGGACGAGACCCGCAAAGGTAAAAGGCAGGGTGCCAAGGCCGAGGCTGGCGGTGAATTGCCCGAGCCAACCCTTGGGCCCGAGTAGGAGCAATAAGTAAAAGCCCAGCACGGTCGGTGGTAGCACCAGAGGCAGGGCGACGAGGGCGTTGATAACCTGCCGGTAGCGCGAAGTGGTGTTGGCCAGCCACCAAGCCAGTGGTGTCGCCAAACACAGCAATAATAGCGTGGTAATACTAGCCAGTTGCAGGGTCAGCCACACGGGCTGGAAATCTAATTGAGAAAGGTTCATAAACGCTATTTTGTCAGTTATTTACCGACTTTGTTAGCGTTAGAATGGTTGGACGGGGTTAGAATGGCTGCGGGTTGACCCCGCTTGTTATGTAAAATGGGGGCTACTGCTAGCCCCCATTTTGAATGATGGAGTGTGAGGGAGGTTAAGCGGTATTTTGGGCGACAATTTTTTGTTGCGAGGTGTGTATCTTGAAACCCTCCGACTGGTCGTCTCGGCCCTCTCGCCAACCATTCATCCATTCATGGGCAAAAACACTATTGGTGTGATGAGGGCAAGAATCTTCAGAACGACCGTTAAATCCGAGTTGGTATCCTTTAGTATAGGCACGTTGGGAGGGGTCTCTTTTTTGTCTTTTCATCAAGGGAAAGCTCCTTCACCACAGATCGTGGGAATTGATAGGTTTTTTTAGTTTTGCCAAGCAAGTTGACCAAAATCCTAGGGCTCTGTCGAAGATTTTGTTTGTCTATAAATTATCCGTTTTAATATCTTCTGGGAATCATTAATGAAAGAACACAATGCGCCGAGCTATTGGTTTGCGAGCTGCCCCAAAGGCTTAGAAGGACTTCTTCTTAAAGAACTTGAGAGCTTTGGTTTAAGCCAGTTGCGAGAAACCGTTGCCGGTGTTGAATTTAAAGGCGATCTTCAGAGTGCCTACCGGGTGTGTTTGTGGTCGCGCTTGGCGAATCGCTTACTGTTGCCCATGAGCAGTTTTTCCGTCGCCAGTGCCGATGAGCTCTACGCCGGAGTGGCAGCCGTGAACTGGAGCGAACACTTTTCTGAGCAGGTCAGCATCGCGATTGACTTTGTGGGCACGGGTGAGGGTGTTAACAATACGCAGTATGGAGCCCAGCGGGTTAAAGACGGCATCGTCGACCACTTTCGCGAGGCCACCGGCAATCGCCCCGATGTCGATTTGCGCGAGCCCGATATTCGTATCAATGCACGCTTTGCGCGAGAAAAGGTCACCCTGAGTCTCGATTTCTCCGGTCAGAGTTTGCACAAGCGCGGCTATCGTATTGCCCAGACCACGGCACCGCTAAAAGAAAACCTTGCCGCTGCGCTCTTGATACGCGCCGGCTGGCCGGAAAAGCAGGGTGCCTTAATCGACCCAATGTGCGGTAGTGGCACGCTGTTGATTGAAGGCGCGATGATGGCCGCCGATATCGCCCCCAACCTAGCCCGACAGAACTTCGGCTTTAACCACTGGCACGGCCATCAAGCCGATATTTGGCAGGCCTTGCGCGATGAGGCTACGGAGCGTCGTGAGCGCGGCTTAGCAGGACCCTTGCCAGTCATGCGCGGATACGATCAGGAGCACCGCGCCCTCACCGCCGCACAGCGCAATGTCGAACAGGCCGGCCTCGGTGAGTATATTGAACTGGCTCGTCAGCCGCTTAGCGCCTTACAGCGGCCACGCCTGGATGATGGGGTTACCGGTTTATTGCTCACCAACCCGCCCTACGGTGCCCGCTTGGGTGATCAGGAGACGCTAAAGGGCCTGTATCAGGAATTGGGTGAGGTGCTAAAGCGTGAATTTAGCGGTTGGTCGGCGGCGGTCTTTACGGGCAATGAATACCTGGGTTTTTCGCTGGGTCTACGCAGCCACAAAATCTACAAGTTATTTAATGGTGCCATCCCCAGCCAGCTCTTATTGTTTGAACTGTTTGCGGGAGAGCGAGAGCCCAAGGCAACCCCGGGTAAGGAGGGCGGCGTCGACCCCTGGGGTAAGTCTGACAAACTCAGTGATGGCGCAACGATGCTGGCCAATCGCCTGCGCAAGAACCAGCGCAAATTGGCGCCCTGGTTGAAGCGACAAAATATCAGCTGTTATCGTCTCTACGATGCCGACCTGCCGGAGTACGCGGTGGCTATCGATTGCTATGGCAGTGCGATACATGTGCAGGAATATGAGCCCCCAGCCAGTATTGATGCCAGCGCGGCGCGGCGTCGCCTGGCCGAGGTCAGCGATGCGGTGTACGCCGTGTTAAAGCCCGAGCAGAATCAATTTTTTGTCAAGCAGCGTCAGCGCCAACGCGGCGACAAGCAATACCAGCGTCTCACCGAGCAGGACAAACAGCGTGGCCAGAGCAAATTTGAGGTGCTGGAAAATGGTGCGCGCTATGAAGTGAACCTGGGTGACTATCTCGATAGCGGCCTGTTTCTCGATCACCGCCCGGTGCGTCAACTGCTTGGCGAACTGTGTGTGGGCAAACGTTTCCTCAACTTATTTTGCTATACCGCGACGGCCACCGTACAGGCAGCACTGGCAGGTGCCGGTGAGAGCTTAAGCATCGACATGTCGAATACCTACATCGACTGGGCGGGGCGGAATTTTGCGCTGAATAAGCTCGATACCGAGCGCCACACGTTGTTGCGTGCCGATTGCTTAAGCTGGTTGGCCGCCACCGAAGGTGCCGGGCTAGAGGCTAGCTTTGAGGTCATTTTTCTGGACCCACCGACCTTTTCAAACTCGGCAAAAATGGATGATGTGCTCGATATTCAGCGCGATCACCAGCGCTTAGTTGAACAGTGCATGGGGCTACTGAGCGACGATGGCGTGTTGGTTTTCTCCAATAACTTCCGCCGTTTTAAATTGGCCCCGGAGCTTGAAGCTAACTTCGCGGTGGAAAATATCAGCCCCGCCACCATCGACAAAGATTTTGCCCGCCGCCCGCGCATCCATCAGTGTTGGTTGATTCGCAAGTCCAGTGCGCAGACCGTTTAATGCTTGGCGATTGAGGTAGGACTCGTGGCAATAGACAGTAACAAAATCGTCACCCTGTATACCGGCACCGATTGCCATTTGTGCGAGCAGGCCAAAGAAATTATTGCCCCGCTGCTGGTGCAACTCGACTGGCATTGTCGGGAAGTCAATATTCGTGGCGATGAGGCTTTAGGTGCGCTGTACGGGCTACGCATTCCGGTCTTGAAAACACCGTGTGGCGCGGAAAAGGGCTGGCCCTTTTCCGCCGGTCAGGTCAGGCGTTTATTGCTGGGTGGTTGAGTAGGTGGTGGCTTGAGGTTTTGCGATGTTAGGGCCGCCAGTTGCCGTGTGCGGCCTCAGCCTCAGTGGGGCTTACCCTTGACCTGGGCGCGCAATTCACTGATTTTACGCGCGAGTGCCTGTGCCCCCTGTATGTTGGGTTTATGGGCCAGCACTTGCTCGAGGTCTTGGGCAGCGGGCTCGTAACACTCAAGTTGATCAAGCACACCAGCGCGGTCAATACGATCCTGTACCGAGTTTTTGTCGAGTAGTAGCAAGTGATCGCAAAGACTCAAAACCTGGGCGTAATCGGCCTGGTTCATGTATATAGCCTTGAGGTTGCCGAGCATGCGTCGCAGGATGGCGCGTTTGCCAATGCTCTCTAGAAACTCTGGTTTAAAGGGCAAGGTATTGCCCGATGAAACCGCGAGTAGATCTTTGCAATCGCCGATAGAAAGCACTTGTCCAGCGAAGGGATCGATAATCACAGCATCCTTCTGGGTCCTGCCTTTTAGCGTGTGACCCGCCACTGGCGGGAGATGAGCCGCGCTGATTTTCAACAGAAAGTGACCGGGAAAACCAACGCCTTCGATGCAGAGGCCAAGGGCTTCACCGACGCTGATATAGACCAGCGCGAGGCTGATGGGAATGCCCCGACGGGTTTCCAGTACCCGGTTGAGATAACTGTTTTCGGGATTGTAATAGTCTTGGCTGTCACCACTAAAACCAACCTGGCGATACAGTAGGTGGCAGAGTTTAGTGGCGATAGTGTTGAGGCTTTGGCTGGTGTCGATTTGTAGCTGGGCCCGTTCAGCGAGTTTTTGCAGACGTCGATAGCTGTCTTCGGGCTCGAGTCCGGGCTGGTGTTCTGCGGCGATGCAAAGCGCGGCACGAATCAGGTCGATGCTCTCATCGCTACCGGCCAGCATGGCGGCGAATTCTACTTTTGGCGCGAAGAAGGGTGTGCTCAATTTAATATCTCAACATGTTGATTTTTAGATTTTATAGTACAAATTATTTAGGGTCATTGTTGCCTGTTTCGGTCACAATGATCGCGCTAGGAGTCTAAACGAAAAAATTGTTGCGCCGTAGCACTTGTTGCCTGGGCGATGGTTTCTTTGGGCTCGGTGCGAAATTGAGCCACGGAATCGAGCACCCAGGGTAGGTAGGCGGGCTCATTACGGCTCGACTTGGGTTTCGGGCGCAGGGTGCGTGGGGTCAGGTAGGGCGCATCAGTTTCTAGCATTAGCCGGTTGAGGGGGATGTTGTCGACCAGCTGTTGTAATTCCTGCCCCCTGCGCTCGTCGCAAATCCAGCCGGTGATACCAATGTGTAAGTCGAGATCGAGATAGTTGAAGAGTGACTTTTTATCGCCGGTAAAACAGTGAATCACCGCATCCACCAAGTGGTCACGGTAGCAGTGCAGTATTTCCAATTGCCGTTGGTGGGCGTCTCGCTCGTGAAGAAACACCGGCAATTGCAGCTCGCTGGCGAGTTCCAATTGCGCTTCAAAGGCCAATTCCTGTTGCGGGCGCGGTGAGAAGTCGCGGTTGAAATCGAGCCCGGTTTCACCGATGGCGACGACGGCACCATGGCTGGCGAGTTCTTTTAATACCCCGGCGCTGGCCTTGTGCCAATTTTTTGCCCCGTGGGGATGGACACCTGCGGTGCAGGAGAGCATGGCGGGAAATTCTTCGGCGTAGCGCTCACATAGATCGATTAACTCGTGGCTAATGGACTCGCTGGTGGCGGTGAGGATACAGGCGCTGACGCCGCTATCGCGAGCGCGCTGGAGTACGGCGTGGGTCTCACCCTGAAAGCGTTTATCGGCAAGATTGACGCCGATATCAATCAGCGGGTGGTGCTGTTGCTCAGTGTCCATTTGCGAAATTACAGCAGTTGTTGTTTTTCAGCGGATGAGAGCAGGGGCAGTGTTTGCTCGAGATGGTGGGCAAAAATAAGCGAATAGGCGAGAACGTTTTGTACATATTGTCGGGTTTCACTATAGGGAATGGTTTCTATCCAGACGTCGTAAGTCAGTTTGCCCCCGGTATCTCTGCGCCAGCGGGCAACGCGATGGGGCCCGGCATTATAAGAGGCGGTGGCGAGAATGCGATTGTCGGCGAAACGTAACATCATGTCCTTGTAATAGCGACTGCCGAGACTGAGGTTCTTACTGGGCTGAAACAATTGCTGGCTACTTTTGTAGCGGATATTGTGTTGCCTGGCGACTTGCTTAGCCGTGGCAGGCATTAGCTGCATCAAGCCCTTGGCCCCGGCTGGGGAGGTAACGTCGGCGGCAAAGGCACTCTCCTGGCGGGAAATGGCAAACAGCAGGCTCAGGGGTAGGTTCATCGCTTGCGCCTGTTTTTCGAACTCCTGGCGATAGGCCTGGGGGAAACGAATATCAATATCGTCCCAGTAGCGCGCCTTCGACATGGCGAGAATAGCTTGTTGGTACCAGTGTTCGCGATGGGCTAATTGGGCGACAAGCAACCATTGCTCGGTGTTGAAGTTTTTCGTCGCCTGGTACCACTCGCGGCGCGCACGCAGGTTTTCACCGAGGGCGAAAAATTCGCGTACCCGTTGCAGTGCCGGCGTTTTGGCCAGCGCATCGATCTCGGGTTTTTTGACGGGTAGGGGGTTTTGCGCCATGCGGTAGGGGTTGCCGACCCGGTCGCTGGCGAGAAAGCCGTAAAAACTACGAAAGCGCGATAACTCCCGGAAGGTGGTTTTGGCCTGGTCGATGACCTCGGGGTCGCCACTGGTCATCAGTTGTGCCCGGGCCAGCCAGTAGCGCCAGCGCTGCTGCTCGCGGGTGGACTGGGGCAAGCTGTGAATCCATTGTTTGATGACCGGCCAGTTGTTGTCGCGCAGCAGGATGCGCAGCTGCGACTCCAGTAAGTGGCTATTGGCGAGGGCAATATTGTCGTTGAGATAGTTGAGAGCGGCGGTGTGCCGATCCTGCTTGTGCAAACCCTTAATCAACTGCGCGAGGACACGGCCCTGGCTGGCCTCGTCAAAGCGGTGGCTTTGTCGATAGTGGCCCCAGTGTTTGATGGCTAGCGTGGCATCGTGTTTAGCGAGATGGCCGATAGCGTGTTCTATCAGCCCTCGGTTAGCGGCGGAGTCGCTACTGAGTCGTGAATAGTGGCCGACTTGTGCAGGCTGGCGGTCGACCGTGCGGTATAAGACGGCCTTGTCGCGATAAGTGGCGCTGGTAAAAAAACGCTCGATGTAGCGCGCCAGTTGGAAATTGTGTTGGAGTATGGCGCGGGTATAGCGTTGCCAGGCGACGACCTCGGTGATGTGACCCTGCTCGATAAGTAGCTTAAACAGGGGGTCGCAGGCTTTGGGTTGTGACTTGCCGACGCTCCACAAAGACAGAGCAGCGCTTAGAGCAGTCTTTTTAAAGCCGCTTTTATAACGCGCGTACTGATACTCACAGCGCTGTGCGCTGGAGGTCGTGGTGGGGTCGTAGTAAGTCGTTAGCTTCTGCCATTGCCGCCTTTGGTAGAGCCGGTGTAACCAGCGCTTGCGTAGGTTTCTGGCCACCGGTAACGAAGCGTAGTCGTCTAAAAACTCGGCGATAGCGGGCTCATTACTGACGCCTATATTGCGACTGATGTGACTGTAAAGCAGGTAGGGGTACAGCGGATAGCTTTTAAGGCTAGCGCTGTGGGCCTTAAAGCTTGCCGTCGCGCCCCGCCGCAAATCGTTATCCACCTTTTTATAGAGCTGTCGCTGCCGGGTGAGGGCGTTATTGGCGACCACGGCGGCTGTAGATAGGGCGTTTTTCTCGCCGCTACTTAGTGTGCTGGTGACCGTGAGTTCGGCTCGTACCATGGCGCTGGCCAGCAATGAATTGGCAAGAATGAATAGCAATGCCAAACAGCGTCGGCGCTCATGTAGAGCGAAGGTTGGTAGAAAGTATTCGAGTATCGTAAAAAAAAGCGTCATGTTTTGGGAGGCAACTCCATCCTTGAAGTATCAGGGGCACCTGTGTGACCACTACCCGGGCGAATGGTTACTTCTTTTCTTTTTTTATTCTTACCGCGAGCACATCACACACCGAACCGTGTAATACCCCGTTGGCGGTCGAGCCGAACACCAATGCCAGACCGTGGCGACCGTGGCTGCCGACGACGGTGAGGTCGACATCGTTCTCTTTGGCAAAGTGGTGCATTTCCTGGGCCGGTTGGCCGATCAATACGTGGCCGTGCTCAGCGGGCAAACCCAGCTGCTGGCAAAAACTTTGCAGGCGACTGTGAGCCTGCTCTTCCATTTGCGCCTGTACTTCGCTGAGGTCCATCGGTATATCGCCACCGTAGGCAAAGGAAAGGGGCTCCTGAACATGTAGCAGGCTGATGCGCACATCTTTGTCGTCGAATAATTCTTTGACGCGGTCGATAACCAGCTGTGATTCGGGGGATAAATCGAGGCCAACAAGAATATGGTTGTAGTAAGACATAGATAAAGTTGCTCCATGATTCGCGCTATAGTGTAAACCTATCGCCACCCAGAGTAGAACCGTTGTGAGTTATTTAGTTATTGCCGTCGCCGTACTGGTGATGATTTCCGTATTGACCTCTTTTAAGCCCTCTGCACGGCAGAAGCGCTTGGTTATTCTGCGTCGCTATGCCAATGAGCGGGGTTTGCATATCGAAATCGTTGCCGATGCGGTCACGGATCAACGGGGTAGCAGCCCGGCGGCGGTGCGCTACCTCTTGCCCTGGACGGCGAAAAATATTCGCCATGACGACCAGCGTCACTGGCTACTCGTGCGGGGGGAGCGTGGCAAGCTCTCACCCTGGAAGGGTTGGTGCTGGTTTCAGCAGGAGGCGCCGGAGGATTGCCATGGCTCGATCCGCCGTGCCTTGGATCAAATGCCCAATAGCGTCAATGCCATCTGCAGTAATAGTTTTGGCCTGGGGGCCTACTGGCCGGAGAAAGGTAAGGTCGACGAAATTGACAAGATTGCCGATGGCCTGCGTATCATTTCAAAAAACAAAAATAGCGAATAAGCTCCTATAAAGAAGGGGGGCAAAGGCTCCTGCAATACCGGGATAGCAGCTTGCAGATAGTTTCAAAACTGAGACCTCCGACAAATAAATTTTTAAAATTCCTTGACCGCCGGGGTTTCAGGCCTTATATATCGCACCTTGTCAGCCCTCTCGGGCTTTATTCATTACATGATATTGTAGGTTTGCATGGGTAAATCACTGGTTATTGTTGAATCACCAGCAAAAGCGAAAACCATTAATAAATATCTGGGCAACGATTTCATCGTTAAATCCAGTGTTGGTCACGTGCGTGACTTACCCACTGGGGCCTCCAATCGCAAACCTGCCGACCCCAAAGAGCGGGCTCGCCAAGCGGCCATTACCCGCAAGTTGTCGCCGGCAAAAAAGGTCATTCACAAGCAAAAGAAGGCGAAAAAGCAGCTGATTACCCGCATGGGTATTAACCCCGACAACGACTGGGCAGCCGATTACCAGATACTGCCGGGCAAGGAAAAAGTCGTTAGCGAGCTGGTCAAACTGGCGAAGAATGCCGACACCATCTATCTGGCGACGGATTTGGATCGCGAGGGTGAGGCCATTGCCTGGCACCTGCAACAGACCATTGGCGGCGATGACAGTCGCTATAAACGCGTGGTGTTTAACGAGATCACTAAGAAAGCGATTCAGGAAGCCTTTGCCAAACCGGGTAAGCTTGACACCAATCAGGTCAACGCTCAGCAAGCGCGGCGCTTTCTCGATCGGGTCGTAGGCTTTATGGTGTCGCCACTGCTATGGGCCAAGGTTGCCCGTGGCCTTTCAGCCGGACGCGTACAGTCCGTTGCCGTGAAGCTGGTAGTGGAGCGCGAGCGTGAAATTCAGGCCTTCGTGCCCGAGGAGTACTGGACGCTACACACCGACCTGGAAAAGAAAACCGAGGAGCAGGTGCGCTTTGAAGTGCGTAGCCACAATGGCAAGGCCTATCGCCCGACCGGTGAAGCCGACAGCGTAGCGGCGGTAACGGCGCTACAAAATGCCGAGTTTAAAGTCACCACACGTGACGACAAACCGACACAAACCAAACCGCCCAAGCCCTTTATTACTTCGACCCTGCAACAGGCAGCGAGCACGCGCCTCGGCTTTGGCGTCAAGAAAACCATGATGATGGCCCAGCGTCTCTACGAGGCGGGTTACATCACCTATATGCGAACCGACTCGACCAACCTTAGTAAAGACGCGGTGGAAAATTGCAGGGACTTAATCGCCACCCGCTACGGCAAAGATTATTTGCCCGAGCAGCCCAATGTTTACTCCAGCAAACAGGGTGCCCAGGAGGCTCACGAAGCGGTGCGGCCGTCGAATGTCGATATTTCTGTGGCCGATATTCAGGGTGTCGATGAAGACGCCAAGCGTCTTTATGAAATGATCTGGCAGCAATTTGTCGCCTGCCAGATGGTGCCCGCAAAATTCACCAGTACCAGTGTCGGCGTGACTGCGGGCGAGTACGGTTTACAGGTGCGTGGCCGCGTGGTGCGCTTTGAGGGTTTTCTCCGCGCCATACCGGTGTTGCGCAATAAAGATGATAGCGAGCTGCCGGAATACACGGTTGGCGAAATTTTAAAAATGCTGGTGCTAGTACCGCGCCAGCACTTTACCAAACCGTCGGCCCGTTTCAGCGAAGCGGCTCTGGTACGCGAGCTTGAAAAACGCGGCATTGGTCGGCCCTCCACTTACGCAGCTATTATTTCCACCATTCAAGATCGCGGTTATGTGCGGCTTGAGAGCAAACGCTTTTACGCGGAAAAAATTGGCGATATTGTCACCAGCCGTCTCACTGATAATTTCAGTGACCTGATGGATTACGGTTTTACGGCCACCCTGGAAGAGCAACTCGATGAAATTGCCGAGGGCACCCTTGAGTGGAAAGATGTACTCGATCGTTTTTATGCGGGCTTTAGCGACAAGCTGGAAAAAGCCCAGGCGGAAGAGGGCGGCATGGCCCCCAATGGCGCCACCGAAACCGATGTCCCTTGCCCTAAGTGTGAACGTCCAATGATGATTCGCACCGGTAGCACCGGTGTTTTTCTCGGTTGTTCCGGTTATGACCTACCACCGAAAGAGCGCTGTAAAGAAACGCTGAATCTTGTGCCGGGTGATGAAGCCATTAATGCCGATGAGGACGAAGAAGCCGAATCTAAGCGTTTAATGAATAAGCATCACTGCAGTATTTGTGCGACACAAATGGACAGCTACCTGATTGACGAAACGCGCAAGCTGCATGTCTGTGGCAAGAACCCCGATTGCCCGGGTTATGAAGTTGAGGCCGGTACCTATCGGATTAAAGGCTACGAAGGCCCGCTTATTGAATGTGATAAATGCGGCGCCGATATGCAACTTAAGTCGGGTCGTTTCGGCAAGTACTTTGGTTGTACCGCCGATGAGTGCAAAAACACCCGTAAATTATTGCGCAGCGGCCAGGCGGCACCGCCGAAGATGGACCCGGTACCGATGCCTGAATTGGTCTGTGTAAAGGTGGATGACACCTATATCTTACGCGATGGCGCTGCGGGCTTATTTTTGGCCGCCAGCCAGTTCCCGAAAAATCGTGAAACGCGTGCACCCTTGGTTAAAGAGTTGTTGCCCCACAAGGATGAAATCGATCCTAAATATACCTTCTTGTTTTCAGCGCCGACGGAAGATCCCGATGGCAATAAAACGGTGATTCGTTTTGCCCGTAAGACGCAGGAAATTTACGTGCAGTCTGAAATTGAAGGCAAGGCTAGTGGCTGGAAAGTGTTTTATCAGAATGAAAAATGGGTGGTGACCGATAAACGTAAAAAGTAGCTGCCTGTCTAGATGTTTGCCTGTGAGTGAGTGCTGATGGCTTATTTAACCTTAGTGAATCAACACCTATCCTCGGCTCGGCTGTTACTAGGCGAGCTGAGGGCTATTGAGGATAGCGCCGTGCCACTGCGCGGCGCTTTAGAACAGAGTGTTTTACAGCTATTAAATTGCGCCTATATTTGCCAGCTGCGCCACATTGGGGATAATTACCATTGTGCGGATGTCGCTGCGGTTAACGATGTGCCGGCCCTACTAAAGGCCCTGGGCACTATTGGCAAGCCGGCTCCCGAAGCGACAGAATTGGCGGTTTTACTTGACGAAGGTTGGCTGGGCGAACTGTTACGCGCCCGGCGGCAACTCTGCCTGCCCGCTTCCCTGCAGACTTCTCGCCGACTGACTTCTCGGCCAAGTCAGTCGGCTATTGCCCTGCATGATGATAGTGGGCAAGCATCATTGCTCAATGCAGATACGCTTCAGCAGTGGTTGCTGGCTATTGAAGAGTTAGTGCAACGCCACTGTGCAATGATGATCGAGTATTAATTAATGCTGTATTTCTTTTATACCGATATAGGGATGAAAGCTTACCTCGCGACCATCGATACTGGCCTGCATCCGCTCTTCAAACAAACGCTCGTCCGCATTGCGCAAACGCCGGGTCACTTCTCGTCCCAGATTCATTTGTAGCAGGGTAAATTGCTCAAGATCCTGATGGTAAATATTGAGCAGATCCTTGGCGGTAATTTCAATCAGTTCGGTATTTTCGGTACTGATGAGTGAGGCGCTACGGGGCAAGAAATCGAACAGGGCCATCTCGCCAATACAGTCGCCCTGACGCAATTGCTTGAGCAGATATTGGTTCCCCGCCCAATTTTTAATGACGGACATGTGGCCGCTTTCGATGATATACATCGAGGTACCTTTGTCGCCCTCGCGAAATAAATAATCACCGTGTTGCACTTGTATCAGCGGGGCCTTCTCAACCAGCAGGGCAATAATGTCTTTGCGAATAGCGCCAAAGACGGGGACTTGCATTAATAATTCTATTCGCTGCTGATCCATTTGCATTGTATCCGCGTATGGGCTTGATAAACTCTAGCTGGTTTTGTCCTGCCAATAGTAGTTTGGAAACCCCGGCTTTGCCCCAGTAAAAAACCCACAGTAGACAGCAGCCACACAGGTGTTTTTATGGGCTAAGGCGCTATTGATTGACGGCTTAAATGCGGCTCTTTTTATTATCTTAGGGGCGTCTGCTCAGTTGGCACTACCTGAACGCAATAATTGACCGGGCAGTGGCCCCTCGGGGTCTAGTTGATCTTCGCCCTGTTGGCGCAATAGCGTACCGTTGACAATCACTGCGTCGATACCAAAGGCCTCGGCGATCAGGCGATCCTGGCCGGCGGGCTGGTTGTAAACGCGCTGCAATTTTCCGCAGTGGACGCTTTCTGGGTCGATAATAAGCCCATCGGCGGGGCGGCCCACTAGCAATAGCCCGCGGTCGGTAATACCAAACACCTCGGCAGGGCGGGAGCTGAGCATGCGAATCGCCTCTTCAAAGGCGATCACTTGTTTCTCTCTCACCCAGCGGCCGAGCAAATACGTTGGCAAACCGGCATCACACAGCTGGCTGGCGTGGGCACCGGCATTCGAGAGGCCGATCACGGTGTTTTTATCGGTGATCAGTGTTTCCACTTCGTCTTCATCGGCATTGGCCACGGGCATGCGGAAGTGGGCCTCGAGGTTACTCTCTAAGGCCAGATCAAAGCCAAGATCCATGGTATGGACACTCAGCTCTGTGGCGACGTCGATGACCGTGCGATCTTCGTATTCGGGTCTGCTGGGGCAGCTAGAAATCAGTGAGTTTCCCCAGGCGAGGCGAAAGGAGGGTCGCACATTGCCCATTTTTGTTTTTACTGCCGTGCGGAATTCGGCATCGGCATAAAGGTCTTTTTTTCCATCAAAGTCGCTGCTCGAGATGGGCTTGAAGACCGGGAGGGCTTCGAAGGGGAAGGGCGCCTTAAACTGGAATTCAAAACACAGTGGACGCGGCGTCACCTGGGGCACGATGGCGAGACCCTGGTCGGCAAGCTCTTTTGAGCGCTGCTGTTGGGCGATATGAGCATCGGGGGAGGCCATGCCGGCCAGCATCGCCGTCCAGCTGATGGTCATGCCGTATTGCTTGGTCAAGGCTTCGTATTCATCAAACCAAAACCCCTTGCCGGCGGTGACTTGCATGACCGCGTTACGAATTTCCAAGGTTCAGGCTAGGCTCTCCAGCTCGTCCAGAGAGGCGACACGACTGGGCACGGGCTTACCCTTGAAGCCTGCATGGCTGGGTGATTTTGACGTGGCGAAACCGAGGGCGCCAGCGTCCAGTGCCTCGACCACGATCTTGCGCATTTGCGCGATTTCGTCGGCACTGGCCTCGCGTTCGCAGGCCTCTTCACCCATCACGTAGAGGCGGGTCGGCGTATGGCAAAGCAGTACGCCAACGTTAATCGCGGTGCCGAGGTCGTCGATGGCATCGAGGTATTCGGGGAAGCTTTCAAAGGGCCGGTCGTTGCCAAGGCCCTCATTGAGTGTCGCGGGGCTCATGCCCTCGACTTTTTCTAGGGTGGTGACAATCAGATCGCGCTGATGGGGGCGAGTGGGCGCTACGCCGAAGCCGCAGTTGCCTAGCACCACGGTGGTAACGCCGTGCCAGGGTGAAATGCTCAGCATACGGTCCCACACCACCTGAGCATCGTAGTGGGTATGAATATCGACAAAGCCGGGGGTAACGGCCTTACCTGTCGCGTCGATGGTGTTACTGGCATCGCCGGGGACCCCACCTAGCGCGACGATTTTGCCGTCTTTAATGCCGATATCGCCGGCATAGGCCGGTTGGCCGCTACCGTCGACAATACTGGCGCCGGTGATTTTTATATCGTAATTTATTATTTTTCTGCCCTAACAGGGCAACACCCGACAAGCTGGCGCAATATCGGGTGTTGTATGAGCTCTTTACTGAGTAATCTAGTCGTTGAGTTTAGATGGGCAGGTTGTAGCACTTACTGACATTATCATGAAGAATCCAGTCCTTTTCCTGCTGGCTCATGTCCTTGGTATGCTCCTTTAAAATATCCTGAGACCAGGGCCAGGTGGAATCACTGTGGGGGAAGTCATTGGCCCACATCAGCCGCTGGGGATTCATTTCATTGCGATGCTTGAAAGCCGTCCAGTCGTCTTGAAAGGTCAGATAAATATTGTTGAGAAAGTATTCGCTGGGCATTTTTTCTAAGGGTGGCGCCTTCATCCAGTAGCGGTGACGGTCGTAGGCGTGGTCCATACGATAGATATAGTGGGGTACCCAACCGGCATCGGCTTCGGCACAGACCACTTTTAATTCGGGGTGGCGCTCAAATACACCACCAAAAACGAAGGTGCCCATAATGTCTTGGCAGCCGCGCATAATGCCGAGGAAGCTGTTGATTTTTGGGCCACGCTGCGAGTTCAGTTGATCGGCCTTCGAGGTAAGGATGTGGAATGACAGAGGCATTTCCATATCGACGGCGGCTTCCCAGAGGGGGTCGTACATGGGGTCGTGATAGTCGGCTTCGGGGGCATTACCGGTCATCATTACGCCGACAAAACCGCGCTTCTTCGCATCCTCAATTTCTTTAATACCTTCTTCAACGGTGCGCAAGGCAACTTGGCCGAGACCGAAGAGGCGATTCTCCGGTGCATTGCCGACATACTCTTCGAGCCAGCGGTTGTAGGCCTGGAAGCAGGCGTATTGATAGTCGGTGTCGGGATGGTTGCAGAGCATCATGCCGACGGTGGGGTAGATGATCTCGGCGGCTACACCGTCGGTGTCCTGGTCGGCAACGCGGTGGGTGGCGTCCCATGAGCTTCTGGGCAGTTCGTCAAAACTGACGCCACTGGCGGTGAGTTCGGAGGGCTTTTTACCGGCGGCGGCGATTAGGCCCATGGGAATGGGTTGGTCGAGACCATCGATAACAAAGACATCACCGTATTTAGGGTGCACTTCGATGTGTGGCGCGCGGTCTTTAAAAGACGGTTCAATATAGTCAATATAACAATTGGGTGGCTCGGCGATATGAGAATCGGCAGAAATAATCGGTTTATTGGTGGTGCTCATGGCAAAAGCCTCTCTATTGGTGAGTTTTTATAATTTATAGTTTTTTATCCCCGCCGCGCTGAATACTGCTCGCAAGGAGGAATAGAGCGCTAGCTAGTTAAGCGGAAATGGCTGGGAATTACTACTGGCAGGGAGGACAGTTTTACTTATGAAAATAAATCAGGGCTGTCGAGCAGGGTGTTGCCGTCGTTATATTTTGCGCCGTTTTAAATGGCGAATAATAAAGCGCGCGGGATTAAGTGCGCAGAGTAGGTCGCGCTCTAAAGCGGGTGGCTCACCATTGATCTGGCTGGCGAGTAGTTCGGCGCCAAGGGGTGCATAGCCCAGACCGCGAGAGCCGAGGCCGCAGTGAATATAAAGCCCCGGCCAGTATTGCCCCGGGGTGGGGATAGAGGTGCTGGCATCGCGCCGCAGATCGGCATAGTCCTCCAGAAAAGCGTCGTAGTTGGGGGCCTGCCCAAGAATTGGTAGGTAGTCGAGGGTGGTACAGCGCAGGGCGGCGCGGCCACTGAGTTGCCCGGCTGCTGGCAGCTGTAGTGTCGTGGTCAGACCCGTAGCGGTTTTTTCCAGTAGGTCGATATTGTGTTGGTGATCTTCGAGGCGCGTTTCAAGGCTGGTGTTGTTGAGGTTGTAGCTGGCGCCAAAGGTCTGTTGGCAGAGATTATGGGGGGCGATATAGCCCGCGCCGCAGAGCACGGTTTTAAGTTGCCGCGAGGTCTCGGTGCCAGTGTTACTGGGGGCAATGGAGATTTGCCCGCGAATGGCTTTCAGCGGCAGGTGCTTGGTTTGTTGAAATTGCCGGGTCGTGGTACTGGTGGCGAGTACCACGGTGTCGGCGCTGGCAAAGTCGCTTTGATTGACACTGCTCAATTGCCAAGTCGATGCGCTGGTATCGTAGTTCAGCGCAGTAATATTGGCTTGCTCGATATGGATGAGAGGATGATCAAGTAGGGCCTGACAAACCTTCGGCGGGTTAATCCAGCCCAATTGTGGGTAGTAAAGGCCGGTAGCCGCATCAATCGCCAGGCCGGCAATGTTTTCGATGGCGATGGTATCGAGCTGCTGAATAAAGTCTGTTTGGTGTTTGAAATTATTGGCAATGGCAGTAAAAGCCGCTGTTTCTTTTTCACTTTCTGGCAGCACCAGTACGCCGCACTGTTGACCATATTGTCTCTGTTGAGAAGAGTTGTGCCAGAAACGTTGATAGTAGCGGCTAGCAAATTGAATGGCGCTTAAATTAATGCGGCTAAGCGGGGAGGATTGGGGCGATAGCTTGGGGTAAATAATACCCTGGGGATTACCCGAACCCTCGTTAGCGAGACAGCTGTGCCGCTCGTACACCGTTACCCGCCAACCGCGTTGTGCCAATGCCGCCGCCGTGGTGCAAGCGGCGATACCACCTCCGATAATCGCGGCGTGTCGCGATGGCGAGAGGTGGGGTGTGGCGCTGAGATACCAGGGGATTTGCTGCGCTGTTTTACGTTGACGCCGTGGCGGAGACGGCTTTGTGAAGGTGCTTTGTTGCTGCGTTATTGACGGCTGCCACTGGCCATACAGCAAGTCTTGATGGCGCTCTGTGAGGTTTGCTTGTTGGAGATCAAAGCCAATGGCTTGCAGTTGTTGTTGGCTCAATTCGTCTGTCTTTACACTGACCACAGTCGTGTCGGTATCACTGAGGTGTTTGATGTGTTGAAGCAGTGCGTCATGTACTGGATGAGCTAGGAACCAGGCATCGACGCTAAAGCTTTGTAGGGTCGTGGCAGGGTGCGGGCTGGAGCGCAGTTGTGCCAGACCTTGATCTTCAGGGGCGTCGGTATCGATAAATATAAGGGTTAAACAAATACGCTGCTCGGAAAAAAACAGCCGGTGGAAGCCTGGGCTCAGGGCTGGGTAGTTGTCGATAAGCTCGCGAGCTAGCGTATGGCCGGGTGAGCTTGCTTGCAGGGCGTATTGCTGCAGGACATGTTGCAGGTCGCTTTGACTCAGCGGCGCTGGGTCGAGGGCGATAAAATGCAGTGTTGCCGTCGCCGGTGCATGCTCTAACCAAAGCTCGGCCGCCGCTAAAAAATTGTGGCCGCCAGCAAAGTCGGTTTCGCCAATGACAAAGGTGTGGTTGGCTTGTGGGTCGAGCGCTTGCCAGCGCTGGGGCAGCTTGTTGTAGGTGAGCAGAGGGTTATCTTCGCCTGGTGTGTGGGGGTAGTGATGCTCGGCCAGTTGCCCAGGTTTTAGCGCGGCTAGTTTTTTACTCATTGGCTGGGACTGCTTTCATTGCCGTTAATGTCATTGCGACTACTGTCATTACAGAGGAGTTGGATAAAGGCCTCGGCGGCATTCGAGAGGCTACGGTTTTGGTGGTGGATATAGCCCAGTGTGCGTTCGAGGGCGAGACCCTGGCAGTCGAGTTGTCGCAGGCTGTCGTCGATCATAATGGCTGGCAGCATACTCCAGCCTAGCCCCACAGAGACCATCATTTTAATGGTCTCTAAATAGTTGGTGGCGATACTGGTCGAAAGTTGGCACTTCTTCTGTTCAAAGAACTGCTTGATTTTACGTCCGGTATAGGTCGACAGGTCGGGCAGAATGGCGGGGTAGTGACTGAGCTGAGCAACATTGAGTTTGGCAACGTGGGTAAGCGGATGGTCGGGGGCTACCACCAGTTGCAAATGGTCCTGCCACAGGGGAAAGGCCTGTAGGTTGGGGTGTTGCTCGGGAGCGAGGGTGATGACGGCAATTTCAAAGCGCCCCTGGCGCACCGCCTCATAGGCCGTCTCCGACTCCATAAAGTCGATGTCGACCCTGACGTTGGGGTGGCGGGTGGTGAAGTCTTTCAGTACCGATGGTAAACGGTGCAGGCCAATATGATGACTAATGGCCAGGCGTAGATTACCGGCGACCGATCCCGAGAGATCGCGAATGCTCTGGCGGGTCTCCTCAACGCTGAGTAAAATATTGCGCGCCCGGGGTAGCAGCGCTGTACCGGCCTCGGTAAGGCTGACGTTGCGCGCAATGCGGTCAAACAGGCGGCAGTCGAGTTGCTGTTCGAGCTGAGCGATACGCTTGCTAACGGCGGGCTGGGTGAGATGGACACGCTCAGCGGCGATGGAAAAGGAGCCGCTTTCGACGACGGCGATAAAGGCTTCAAGTAATTGTGTATCCACGGCTACCTCTGGGCGCTCAGATGATTACTCGCATTCCAGTTTGGAATCGAAATGATGAAAATTATAAATTTGTTTTATTTAGATTGCGACTCTAAAATCCATCCATCACTAACATGTGGAGAGAACAATGGCTGGCCTTACCTTATACGACAAACTCTGGGACTCCCACCTCGTCAAGCAGCGCGACGACGGTTCGGCCCTGCTTTATATCGATCGGCATTTACTGCACGAGGTGACTTCACCGCAGGCCTTTGAGGGGCTACGCATTGCCGGTCGTAAGCCCTGGCGCATTGACGCCAACTTGGCGACCGCCGATCACAACGTGCCGACCACCACCAGTGAGCGCGCCGGCGGCATTGCCGCCATCACCGATAAAGTGGCGCGCATCCAGGTGCAGACCCTTGACGATAACTGTGAAGCCTTTGGTATCACCGAATACAAAATGAACGATGCTGGTCAGGGTATTGTTCACGTCATCGGCCCAGAGCAGGGTGCGACCCTGCCGGGTATGACGGTGGTTTGTGGCGACTCCCACACCGCCACCCACGGTGCGCTGGGTGCCTTGGCCCACGGTATTGGCACCTCGGAGGTCGAACACGTCTTGGCCAGCCAGTGTCTAGTGGCGCAGAAAATGAAAAACATGCTGGTTCGCGTTGATGGCGTGCTTGGTGTGGGTGTGACGGCGAAAGACGTTGTTCTTGCGGTGATTGCCCACTTAGGTACGGCTGGCGGTACCGGCTATGCTATTGAATTTGGCGGTGAGGTGTTCCGCAGGATGTCGATGGAAGGACGCATGACAGTGTGCAATATGGCCATTGAAGCCGGCGCCCGGGTGGGCATGGTCGGCGTCGATGAGATTACTTTGGATTACGTCAAAGGCCGAAAATTTGCACCCACGGGCGAGCTCTGGGAGCGCGCCGTCGCAAATTGGCAGACCTTGCACAGCGATGACGATGCCGAATTTGATGCCGTCATTGAATTTCAGGGTGAGGCTATTGAACCCCAGGTCAGCTGGGGCACATCGCCAGAAATGGTGCTGCCGGTGAATGGGGTAGTGCCCGATCCCGAGCAAATGGACGACCCGGTAAAGCGTGAGGGTGCTAGCCGTGCGCTGGACTATATGGATCTCAAAGCGGGCCAAAAGCTGACCGATATTCAGGTCGACCGGGTATTCATCGGCTCCTGCACCAATTCGCGGATTGAAGACCTGCGCGCGGCAGCTGCCGTGGCGAAGGGTCGTAGGGTTGCCGCTAATGTGAAGCAGGTGTTAATTGTACCGGGTTCCCAAGCGGTTAAGGTGCAAGCCGAAGCCGAGCAGCTCGACCAAATATTTATCGATGCAGGTATGGAGTGGCGGGAGCCCGGTTGTTCAATGTGCTTGGCGATGAACGCCGATAAACTCGGCGCTGGTGAGCACTGCGCCTCGACCTCGAATCGCAATTTTGAAGGGCGCCAGGGCAATGGCGGTCGAACGCACCTGGTCAGTCCGGCTATGGCTGCGGCTGCGGCGGTAACCGGCCACTTTATTGATGTCCGTGAGCTGATGGCGAGCGAGACGGCTTAGGGCCAATTTTGAGGGTCTATTTTGAGGAAGAATGATGAAAAGTTTTAAACAACACAGCGGCCTCGTGGCCCCGATGGATCGTGCCAACGTCGATACCGACATGATCATTCCCAAGCAGTTTTTGAAATCGATTAAGCGCAGTGGCTTTGGCCCCAACTTATTTGATGAGTTGCGCTATCTGGATGAGGGCTTTCCCGACCAGGATAATAGCCAGCGACCACTGAATAGGGACTTTCCTCTCAATCAGCCGCGCTTTAAGGGCGCGTCGATTTTACTGGCGCGAGAGAATTTTGGTTGTGGCTCCAGTCGTGAGCATGCGCCCTGGGCCCTCGATGACTACGGTTTTCGCGTCGTAATCGCTTCCAGTTTTGCCGATATTTTCTACAACAACTGCTTTAAGAATGGCCTCTTACCGATTGTTTTATCGAAAGATATTATTGATAGTTTGTTTATCGCCCTCGAGGCCAATGAGGGCTACGAGTTACTGGTTGATCTTCAACAGCAGAGCGTTAATTTACCCGATAGCAGCAGTATTAGCTTTGAGATAGACGCCTTTTACAAGCAGTGCCTGCTGGACGGGGTCGACGAAATAGGCCTGACCCTGCAGGATGGGGGACAGATCCGTGCTTTTGAGCAGCAGTGGCGTAAAAATAGCCCTTGGCTATTCGACGCCCTATAGTGTTGGTAAGCTTTAAGTAATTGTTGTAATTCATTGTTAATTAAGAATTTGGTAGTTGAAATATGAAGCGAGTAGGTATTGTTGGCTGGCGCGGTATGGTGGGCTCTGTACTGGTAGAGAGAATGCTGGAAGAGGACGATTTCAGCCTTATTGAGCCGGTGTTTTTTAGCACCTCTCAACAGGGTCAGCCCGGCCCGAATATTGGCCACACGGTGCCGCCGCTAGCGGACGCCTTTGAGATTCAGGCCCTGAAGGGGATGGATATTATTCTTACCTGTCAGGGTGGCGATTACACCAACGAGGTTTATCCGAAGCTGCGCGCGGCAGGCTGGGCCGGGGTCTGGATTGATGCGGCCTCGGCGCTGCGTATGGCCGACGAGGCGGTGATAGTGCTCGACCCGGTGAACAGCCCGGTGATTGAGCAGGCCCTGGCAAGGGGTGGCAATTGCTTTGTCGGGGGTAATTGCACGGTCAGCTTAATGTTGATGGCCCTTGGCGGCTTGTTTGCCGGCGGCCATGTGGAGTGGGCCAGTGCCATGACGTATCAGGCGGCCTCGGGTGCCGGCGCGCAAAATATGCGCGAATTGATTGGCCAAATGGGCGCCATTCACGGCCATGTTGCCTCTGAACTGGCCGACCCGGCTGCGGCTATTTTGGACATCGATCGCAAAGTGTCGGCCTTTATCAATAGCGAGGCGATGCCGATTGACAACTTCGGCTTCCCGCTGGCCGGCAGCTTGTTGCCGTGGATCGATACCGAACTCGATAACGGGCAGAGCCGCGAAGAATGGAAGGGGCAGGCGGAGACCAACAAAATTCTCGGCCGTGAAGGTGACCCCATCCCACTTGATGGGCTTTGTGTCCGCGTCGGTGCCATGCGCAGCCACAGTCAGGCGCTAACCATTAAACTCAATGACGATCTGCCGATGGCCGATATTGAGGCGATTCTGGCGAATGGCAATGATTGGATCCGGGTTGTTCCCAATCACCGCGATGAGACATTGCAGGCCTTGTCACCGGCTGCGGTTAGCGGCAAATTGCATGTCCCCGTTGGGCGTCTGCGCAAGATGAACATGGGTGCAAAATATCTTTCGGCATTTACCGTTGGCGACCAATTACTTTGGGGGGCTGCCGAGCCACTGCGTCGCATGCTACGAATTTTGTTAGAACAATAGTCATTTGAAACTTTCTTTACGAATGCCAAATCATCAAACCCGTACATGGAGTAATACATGCCAGAACTTGTTGATATAGCCGTTATTGGTGCCACTGGCGCTGTCGGTGAGTCCATTATTGAGCAGCTCGGTGAGCTTGAATTCGCCATTGGCCAGATCTATCCCGTCGCTAGTTCGGCCTCTGTGGGCGAAACGGTAATGATCGCGAAGCGTCCGGCCAGTGTTGGTGATCTGGCCGATTTTGATTTCTCAACGGTGCGCTTGGCCCTGTTTGCCGTGCCGGCCGACGTCGCCGCTGAATACGTGCCCCAGGCCGTCGACCTGGGTTGTACCGTTATCGATTGCTCATCGGCGTTTCGCGCCGACGCCAATGTACCCCTGGTCATAGCAGGAGCTTTAAGCAATGACGCTATCGCCAGCTTGGGGGGGCAGTCCATTCTTTCTGTACCGGGTAGTTTGGCGGCAGAATTGGCTTTATTGCTTCAACCGGTGAATGCCGAAGTGGAGATTACTCGTGTCAATGTGATGGCCTGCATGTCCGCTTCGCATGCGGGTAAGGCTGGCGTCAATGAATTGGCGAGCCAGGCGGCGGGTTTACTCGGCGGCAAGCCGGCAGAGGCCGAGGTCTTTGCCCATCAGTCCGCTTTTAATCTGATTCCCGAGGTCGGGGCCATGGGCGAGGATGGCTATACCCTCACCGAGGCGAGCACCGCCAGTGAATTGCAGCGCTTACTTGAAGCGAGTGAAATGACCGTCGATGTCAGCTGTATCCAGGTTCCGGTGTTTTACGGCAATAGCATGTCGGTCACTATTGAAACTCGCTATCCCTTTGGTGTCGATGAGCTGACACAAATCTTTGCAGGTATTGACGGTGTCAGTTTGTTTTCGGGGGCGGAACAAAGAGGTTTGCCGACGCCTGTTACCGACCTACAGAGCTCAGACCAAACCTGTGTTGGCCGTATCCGTGAAAGCAGAGCGCAGCAAAATGCACTGAATTTGTGGATTACGTCAGATAATGTGCGAAAAAGTGCCGCAAAAAACGTAATAGCCATTAGCCAAGTCTTGCTAGAATCCTATTTATAATAAATGCTTACAACCTTCTACTGTTGTAACTTATACATTTGTTAGCGCCGGGGGCATTAGGGCATGGATTCAGCGCCTGCCCTGGCATTAAAATCCCCTGCTGCGGCCAATAAAATAGTCAAAGCTCTAGGACATAAAAAGGGTAAAGGATCATGGCGTTGCGCAAATCATCTGTACTGACGGGGCTATTTGCTCTGGGTTTTTCCTGCTGGGTCTCAGCGCTGGGTCTCGGTGAGCTGACCTTGCACTCGGCACTTGATGAACCCTTCGATGCAGATATTGAGTTGGTCAATATGGGTGATGCCGATGAAAACCAAATTTTTGTCGGTTTGGCTTCGAAGGACGACTTTGAGAGGGCGGGAGTCCCCTGGGAATTTCATCTCGTCAATTTGAAATTTAAGCTCGATTTGTCCGATGCCCAGCACCCGATCATCAAAGTCAGCTCTAAGCAGTCGATTCAGGAGCCCTACCTCGACTTTGTGACGCAGTTAGAGTGGCCCTCTGGTCGATTGTTGCGCGAGTACACGCTCTTTCTTGATCTTCCGGTGTTCGACGTCAAGCAAGCGGCAGCACCGACTGAGCCCGCACTGACCTCGTCAGTGGCTAAAAAACCAAGCCCGCAGGGTGGGCATAAAAGTCAGCCTGCGGTTACAGGGAAAAGCTCAACAGCCTCGACTGGCAATACCGGGCCCGCTTCAACGAGCAGTAAATATCGGGTCAAGGGGGGCGATACCCTTTGGAAGGTTGCATCGCGTGAGGCGCTGGGTAGCAGCAGTGTGCAACAGCGTATGGTGGCCATCCATCGCGCCAACCCGAGGGCCTTCGTCAATGGCAATGCCAATCTGTTGAAGAAAGGCGCGGTACTACGTATGCCGGGTCTCGAAAGTGCCGAATCTGTAAACCCTCATGAAGCCCGACAAGTGGTTGCCGATCAATCCCGCGCCTGGAATGAGCAGCATAAAAAGCGTGCCGTTCGTGAGCTGATCGGCGATGTGCCTAGGGCCGGAGATACAAAGAAGCCGGTGCCTGAAGAGGGCTTGTTGCGTTTGTCGACACCGACTAAAGACAGCGCTGCTGCCGGCTCGTCACTGGGCCGCATTGCTGGCGCTGAAGGCAGCTCTACTGCCTCGCAAAGCTTACAGAATGACTTGGGTGTTGCTCAAGAAGAGCTCAGTCGTTCGAAACGGGAAAACTTGGAATTGAAGGCTAAGCTGGCCGGCCTTGAGGCTCAACTTAGCACTACTTCCAAGCTACTTGAGATCGAGAGCGACGAGCTGAAGGCAGTCCAGCTGGGTGTCGCGGGCCAGGCAGCGGCTGCAGAGGACTCTAAAGAAACTGAGGCTGCAGAAGTTGTTGTTGCAGATAGCTCTAAGACCGGAGAATCCGGTCTGGGAAGTGAACGTGTTACTCCAGCCCCGATGACTGGGCTTTTTGCCTTCCTGCAGTCTAACTGGATACCTTTACTGGGGCTTGTGATCGTGTTGCTCGGTGTTTTTGTGCTGATTGCGAAAAGTAAGAAAGACGACCAGCCAGAGTCGATAGAACCCTTTATAAGCCCAGCTGTTGATGACGTCGAGGAAGAACAGTACAGCTCAGTGGCTGTCGAAGAGGCAATGGACGCGTTGGCTTCTGTGGAAGACGAGCCTGCGGCGCTGGCAGCGGATAGTCTGGATATTGTCCCGGTTGAAGTGATCGACGAGGTTGACCCGGTCGGTGAGGCCGATATTTATGCCTCGCTGGGAAATTATAGCGAAGCCGAAAGCGTGATTGATAAAGCCTTAGCGGCGGCTCCGAATGACAGTAAACTGCATTTAAAGCGCCTTGATCTATTTGCGGCTCAGCAAGATAGTGCCGGTTTCGATGCCTATTACCCGACCTTGACGGCGCTGGGTGATGAGGCAGCCACGGCGACGGCCGATCGTTTGCGTGCGAATATTTCTGAGCCGCTGCGCGATGCACCCAGCGATGAGCCACGCGAGCTGACCCTGGAAGAACAAGTGGCCCAGGAACTGGGTATCGCCGACCTAGAGCTGAATTTGTCCGATGTGCCGGAATATCAAGCCGAGTCAGCCGATGACTTAGCGGCGAGTCAATCCGAAGATTTGCTGACCACAGATATTGAAGCAGAGCTTGAGAATAGTTTTGTAGAGAATGATGAGAGTGATCTCGACCTGAGTGATATCGAGCTGGATTTAAGTGAGATCGAGCTTGATCTGAAGCCCGGAAAGAGCGCAGCCGTAGCGGCGAGTGATGAGCCGGAGGATGACCTCGAAGAGGCCTTGTTTGGTGATGTTTCTCTGCCCGATGAGCTCGATGATTTAGCCTCCGATCTGTTAAGTGAGGAAAGCGCTGCGGCCATTGATTTGCCTGTTCTCGAAACAGATGAGCTTGAGCTGCCCGATCTTACCGGTGAGATGGCCGACCTAGTAGATGCGCCGCTCGAGGGTGAAGAAGTTGAGGGTCTCGAGTTGAGCTTGGACAGCTTCGACTTTGATAATGACGACGACCTCGATCTTGACATTGGCGAAGACGAAAGTAACACCCAGTTAGAATTAGCCGAGGCCTATATCGACATGGGTGATGCCGCAGGTGCCAAGGACATTCTGGCCGGGGTTTTGAGCAGCGGCAGTGAGGTACAGCAACAACAGGCCAATGAATTACTTGCAAAGCTGGGCTAATAACAGGGACAATTACCGACTTATTGGGCAGCTGATGTAAGGTATATGCCAGAGAATAACCATTGGCGCTATCTGCCGAATTGTAAAGTGCCCGAGGGAGAAATATTACCCTCGGGCACTTTTCGTTATGCTGCCGTGGTCGAATATGACGGCAATAAGTTTTGCGGTTGGCAGCGTCAATTACATTGCCAGGGTGTTCAGCAAGCCGTTGAAAGCGCCCTCTCTAAGGTCGCCAACCAAGGGCTCACAGTCTCCTGTGCCGGTAGAACCGATACCGGTGTGCATGGGTGGCACCAGGTGGTTCACTTTGATAGCTCGGTGATACGCGCGCCACGCAATTGGCAACTGGGTGCCAATGCCAATTTGCCGGAGAGCATTCGCCTGCACTGGGTTGAGGTTATGCCGGCGCAGTTCCATGCGCGCTTTAGTGCGCTGGCACGGACCTACCGATATCTGATATTGAATCGTCCGGTAAAGGCTGCCGTTATGCACGGTGGTTTATCGTGGTGTCGCCACCCGTTGTCGATTGCGCCCATGGCCGAGGCGTCCCAGGCCTTGCTCGGCGAGCAGGACTTTTCTGCCTTCCGGGGAGCGGGTTGTCAATCCAAGACGCCGATGCGCGATGTAAAGTCAGTAAAGGTGTTTCAGCAGGGCGATATTATTGCCATCGAAATATGCGCCAATGCTTTTTTGCTACATATGGTGCGCAATATTGCCGGCGCGCTAATGGCCGTTGGGCGGGGCCAGCAAGGTGTCCCTTGGCTTGGCGAGCTGCTAGCGGGGCGCGATCGCACGCAATCGGCAGCAACGGCACCGGCAGCAGGCCTGTATCTCATCGATGTGAAGTATCCGCAGCAATTCAACATGCCCTATAGGCCGCCGCCGCCGTACTTACTGGGGTCGTGAGTAGTCGGTTCTCTTTTGATCGAAATTACTGTAATAAACACTAACATTTATTTATTGTGGGGATGGGACTTTGACGGCACCGGCCATAGACACCAAGGTAAAAATTTGCGGTATTACCAATCTTGAGGATGCGGAGGCTGCGGTAGCCGCTGGCGCCGATGCCATTGGTTTGGTGTTTTATTTACCCAGCGCCCGCTACGTCACGCCCGCTGTGGCGGCGCAAATTGTTACTGGACTGGGCCCCTTTGTGACGACGGTGGGCTTGTTCGTCAACGAGGAGGCGGCAGTCGTCAAGGCAACCCTGGCGCTTACGGGTGTGCAGTTATTACAATTTCACGGTGACGAGTCGGCACACTATTGCCAGCAATTTGATCGACCCTATATTAAAGCCCTGCGGATGTCCCCCGATCTCGATCCCGCCCTGGCGATGGCGGCCTATCCCGGTGCCAGTGGCTATCTTTTCGATGCCTGGCGGCCGGATAAATTCGGCGGCACCGGCGCTACCTTTGATTGGCAGCGCATTGTCAATTTGGCCAGTGACAATGTCATTCTGGCCGGTGGGCTCAAGCCCAGCAATGTGGCTGAGGCAGTTCGCTGCGTCCGTCCGTATGCGGTGGATGTCAGTGGCGGGGTGGAGCAAGCCCCGGGTAAAAAAGACTTCGCGCTATTAAAAGCCTTTATCGATGCCCTAAAGCGCGATAAATCAATGTGATTACAGGTTATAATTTGCCCGGCTACACCGGGTGATACAAATTTGGTGACGCAGATAGGGGCGTGGCTTTGTGACTTTCCCTGAGTGCTGTAACGCGCTGCAATACAACTACCTTTTGGATTCGATTGATGAGCTGGTTAGACAAGATAAGGCCCAGTGGTCTGGGCACAAAGAAAAGTGACAGAAGCACCAGTGTACCGGAAGGGCTGTGGATCAAGTGTCCCCGCTGTGACGCTTTACTCTATAGGCCAGAGCTAGAACGGAATTTACAGGTCTGCCCAAAGTGCGACCATCACCTGCGTATCGGTGCTCGCCGGCGTCTCGATATTTTCCTCGATGAGGGCAATCGTGTTGAGCTAGGCGAGGATATTGAGCCGGTTGATCGGCTCAAATTTAAAGATATTAAAAAATATAAAGACCGTCTCACTGCGGCACAAAAGGCAACGGGTGAGAAAGACGCGCTGATTGCCCTACGTGGTGCGCTGTATCAACAGCCGGTTGTTGCGGTGGCTTTTGAATTTGCCTTCCATGGTGGTTCTATGGGCTACGCGGTTGGTGAGAAATTCACTCAGGCCGCTAAGCTCTGTCTTGAGGAAAAGATCCCCCTAGTGTGTTTTTCTGCCACCGGCGGTGCCCGCATGCAGGAGGCCTTGATTTCCCTGATGCAAATGGCCAAGACCAGCGCCATTATCGAGCGCCTCAAGCAGGCGGGCGTGCCCTATATTTCAATTATGACAGACCCGGTTTACGGTGGTGTGTCGGCCAGTCTGGCGATGCTGGGTGATATCAATATTGCCGAACCCGGTGCCCGTGCTGGTTTTGCTGGCCCCAATATTATTGAGCAGACGATTCGTCAAAAATTGCCGCCGGGCTTTCAGCGCAGTGAGTTTTTACTTGATCACGGCTCCATCGACATGATTGTCTCCCGTCTCGAAATGCGCCAGACGGTGGCTAGTTTGTTGAGTAAGTTCACCAATGTTGAAGAGCCTAATGTTGGGGTAGAGGCAGTACCTGAGCCCCAGCTTGAGCCTGAGACAGAGGCGGATACGACCTCTAGCGACAGTGCTGTCGAGGAATAAACCTTTGCAAGAACAGGGCGAGTGCCAGCCCAAGCAGCGCTCCCTAGGGGCGTGGTTGGCCCTGTTAGAAACTCGACATCCCTGCGAGATTGAACTCGGCCTTGAGCGCATTGCGCAGGTCGGGGCCACACTCAAGCTCGCTTGCCCCGCGAAAAAAGTGGTTTCTGTTGCCGGCACTAATGGCAAGGGCTCGACGGTGGCGGTGATGGAAGCGCTGCTGTTGCGGCAAGGGCGACGTGTGGGTGCCTATACTTCTCCCCATCTTTTAGACTACAACGAACGGGTGCGCATCGACGGCCAGCGGGTCTCGGATGAGGCTCTGTGCGAGGCCTTTGTACTGATTGACGCGGCGTGCGGCGAGATTAGCCTCAGTTACTTCGAGTTTGGCACCCTGGCCGCTTTGCTGTTGTTTCAACAAGCCGATCTCGATGTGGCGTTGTTGGAAGTGGGTCTCGGCGGTCGCCTCGACGCGGTCAATATCGTCGATGCCGATGTCGCTGTGATTACCAGCGTGGCGCTTGACCACGAGAGCTGGCTGGGTGAAAGTCGTGAGCAAATTGCCCTCGAAAAAGCCGGTATTGCCCGCTCCGGTAAGCCTTTAATTTATGGCGATAGTGATATCCCAGCGACACTATTACCCCACGTCTTAGAGCTGGGTGCTCGCCCCTATCTATTGGGTGACAGTGGTTTTAATTACCGCTGTCGCAATGATGCGTTGAGCCTACATTGCAGCGATACCAACGGCGAGCTGCAAACTTACGACAAGCTGCCTCTGCCGCAAGTAGCCCTGCCCAGTGCCCTCTGTGCGGTGCAGGCGCTCTTGTTACTGGATGAGTTGAATCTTGATAGCGCCGCAGTAGCGCAGGTGTTTGCTAAAACGAGTCTGCCTGGGCGCTACCAGGAGCTGTGCTTTCACAACAGGAATCTATTCTTGGATGTCGCCCATAACCCTGCTGCCGCGGCGTTGTTGGCTACGCAGCTCGAGACGCTCAAGTCGGTAAAAATACATGCCCTGTTTGCGGTGATGGCGGATAAAGATATTGCCGGTATCGTGGCCGCCCTATATCAACACATTGCCCATTGGCACCTCGGTGAGCTGCCGCATATTGCCAGAGCGGAACAGGCCGACGATGTTGCCACGCTTTTACAGTCTTGCCAGGGCCGGACGTCTTCTGTGAGTACCTATGCCGATATCAAGGGGGCAATGGTTGGGGCCTTGGCGGCTATGCAGGTGGAAGACCTGCTACTGGTTTTCGGCTCCTTTTTTACAGTGGCCGAAGTGCTGAACCTGGTTCAGTCGGGCGAGGCGCTGTTGGACGGAGAGGGAAGCGATGAATGAGGGTATGAAGCAGCGTCTGGTTGGCGCCCTTGTGCTAGTGGCATTGGCTACGGTGGTGTTGCCAATAGTGTTCGACTTTGATGGCAGCTACCAGGTCGACACGCGCAGCCTTATTCCTCCGGCCCCGGATATTCAACGACTGGATATTGCCAAGGCCGGTCCGCAGCAAGGTAGTACTGAAACGGCTGCGCAGAATCAGATGTTTCGCTTTGACGAGAGTCGCGCAAGAGCCGAGCAAGGCGGTGGTGAGGCGGGTGTGTCTCAAAATCAGGGTCTGGGGCTTGATGCGGAGGGTATACCCAGGGCCTGGATTCTACAGGTGGCGAGTTTTTCCGATCTCGCCAGGGCGCGGGCGTTGACGGAACAACTGTTGGACGATGATTACAAGGCCTACAGTCGTAGTGCTGTCGTTCAGGGTCAAACGATCTACCGAATCTATGTCGGTCCAAAAATGTCAAAGCAAAGCCTACAGAAAAAACAGCGCCTGATTGAGCAGAAATATCAACTGCAAGGCCTATTGTTGAAGTTTTCACCCTGACCCCGATGCTGCTTTTTGCTAAACTGCGCGGCCCTAACGAGAGCGACCATTGATTGTGAATTGGGCCGACTGGGCAATATTTGCCATTCTTTTTCTGTCGATGTTAATCGGCATTGTCCGAGGTCTCGTCAAAGAGGCGATGTCGCTGGCCGTATGGATTTCCGCTGGTGCGCTGGCGATGCTGCTCTACCCCTCTTTGGCCGTCTATTTGGTCGATCTTATCCGTACCCCCTCGCTGCGCTTTTTGACAGCCTGGGCAGGGATTTTTGTTGCCGTTTTACTGGTGGGTGGTCTATTGAACTACCTGCTCGGTAAGCTGGTTGATGCCACGGGGCTCAGTGGCACCGATCGTTTGCTGGGTCTGGTCTTCGGAGCGGCGAGGGGGGGCATTATTATTATGGCCATTTTAGTGATTTTACCGGGTATTTTGCCGGTTGCCGAAGATGCTTGGTGGCATCAGTCTATACTCATTCCTCAGTTTTTACGCTTTGAGGGTTGGGCACGAGAAGTGGCGGCAACGGTTTATAGTTTGATTCAACAGCTTTTTTAGAGGTAGTCTGCGATGTGTGGCGTGGTTGGAATTGTCGGTAAAACTGATGTTAATTTACAGCTCTACGATGCATTGATCATGCTGCAACATCGTGGTCAGGACGCTGCGGGCATTATGACCTGTCGCGAGGGTCATCTGCACCAGCGCAAGAATATTGGCCTGGTCAGCGATGTGTTTAAAAGCAGTCATATGAAGGAATTGCTCGGCCCGATGGGAGTTGGACATGTGCGCTATCCCACGGCCGGCAGTTCCGGGCCCTCGCTGGCGCAACCCTTTTATGTCAATTCGCCCTACGGCATTTGCATGGCCCACAACGGCAACTTGACTAACTCCAGCGAATTATCGGAACACGTGTTTAAAAGCGATTTGCGCCATGTCAACACCGACTCCGATTCGGAAATACTGCTCAATGTCTTTGCCCATGAATTGCAATTACAGGGTAAATTGAAGCCCGAGCCGGCCGATGTTTTCACGGCGGTGGAGCGGGTACATCGCCGTTGCCGTGGTGCCTATGCCGTCGTCGGCATGATCGCCAACTACGGCCTGTTCGCCTTTCGCGATCCCCACGGTATTCGTCCTCTGGTGTTTGGCAAGCGTCGTACCGAGAGCGGTTACGAGTATATGGTGGCATCGGAAAGTGTCGCCCTCGACGTACTGGGTTTTGAACTGGAGCGCGATGTCGCCCCCGGCGAGGCGATCTTTATCGATACTGCCGGAAAATTTTACGCCCAGCAATGTGTTAAAAATGCCCAGCTCACCCCCTGTATTTTTGAGCAGGTCTATTTTGCGCGCCCCGATTCCCTGATGGACAATATTTCTGTTTATAAGGCGCGCCTGCGCATGGGTGAGAAGCTGGCGGCGAAGCTATTGCGGGAGCGGCCCGATCACGATATTGATGTGGTGATACCCGTGCCCGATACCAGTCGCGTTTCCGCCCAGGCGATGGCCGAGGGCTTGGGGGTCAAGTATCGCGAGGGCTTGATGAAAAACCGCTATATCGGCCGCACCTTTATTATGCCCGGACAGAAGCAGCGTAAGAAATCGGTGCAGCAAAAGCTTAACGCGGTTAAATTGGAGTTTCAGGGTAAAAATGTGATGTTGGTCGATGACTCCATCGTGCGCGGTACGACCTCCGGTGAAATCATTCAAATGGCTCGCGACGCCGGTGCCAACAAGGTGTATATGGCCTCGGCGGCGCCCCCGGTGCGTTATCCGAATGTCTATGGTATTGATATGCCGGCGGCCAGCGAACTGATTGCCCACGATCGTAGCGTCGCAGAGGTGGCCGAGTGTATTGGCGCCGATTGGCTGATTTATCAAGATATAGAGGACCTTATTGCCTGTGGACAGGAGGGTAACCCCAGTATCGAACACTTCGATTGTTCGGTGTTTACCGGAAAGTACATTACGTCCGATGTGGATGCCAAATACCTCGAACAATTGGCGGCGAGTCGCAGTGAAAATGGCAAGCGAGAAAGGGATGTCGGCGCCTCCCGCGAGGTGATTGGTCTGCATAACTCATCGACGGGGATACACTGAATGAGTCAAGCTGGCGACGAACTATTCGGTGAGGAACAACGAGACGATCCTCTGGCGGGTGCGATGCTCGACACTCTCGCGGTGAGGGCGGGGCAGCGCAGATCTATGGAGGGCGAACACAGTGAGGCGATCTACACCACCTCAAGCTATGTCTTTGCCAGTGCGGCAGAGGCGGCGGCGCGTTTTAGCGGCGAACAGCCGGGCAATGTCTACTCCCGCTACACCAACCCCACGGTGCGCACCTTTGAGGAGCGCATTGCTGCGTTGGAGGGAGCCGAGCAGGCGGTGGCGACATCGTCGGGTATGGCGGCCATTCTCAGCACCTGTTTGGCACTGCTGAAAAGTGGCGATCATATCGTTTGCTCGCGCAGTGTGTTTGGTACCACCACGGTGCTACTCAACAAGTATCTCGGTAAATTTGGCGTTGATACCAGTGTTGTTCCCCTCACTGATATTGCGGCCTGGGAAGCGGCGATTCGCCCGCAGACAAAACTACTGTTTCTTGAAACACCCTCCAACCCCCTATGTGAAGTCGGTGATCTCGCCGCCTTGTCGGCACTGGCAAAACGTCACAATGTACTGCTGGTGGTCGATAATTGTCTTTGTACTCCCGCCCTGCAGCGGCCACTAGAGATGGGGGCCGATATCGTTATTCACTCGGCTACGAAGTACCTCGATGGTCAGGGGCGTTGCCTCGGTGGTGTCGCCTTGGGGCGCAGTGAATTGATGGACGAGGTGCTGGGTTTTGTGCGCTCGGCGGGGCCAACCATGAGCCCCTTTAATGCCTGGGTATTCCTCAAGGGTCTCGAGACGCTACGCCTGCGGATGGAGGCCCACAGTGCCAGCGCTATGACATTGGCTCGTTGGCTTACTGAACAGCCAGCGGTCGAAAAAGTGTTTTATAGCGGGCTGGAAAATCATCCCGGCCACGCGCTAGCGGCACAACAGCAGAGTGGCTTTGGTGGCGTCTTATCGTTTCGTGTGGTCGGTGGTCGCGAGCAAGCTTGGCAGGTGATCGACAGCACACGTATTCTTTCGTTGACCGCCAATCTTGGTGATGCCAAAACCACCATTGTCCATCCGGCAACCACCACCCACGGTAGGCTCAGCGCCGAGGATAAAGCGGCATCGGGTATTACCGAGAACCTTATCCGTGTTGCCGTTGGCCTCGAGGCCATAGCGGATATAAAAATCGATTTACAGCGCGGCCTAGCACTAATTTAGGTCCTTAAGTACTGGTATCAGAAAACGTTAACCAGTAGGGTTGAGATAGGCGAGCATCAGCCAATAGATTTGAAATAATAAACTTGAGCGTGGCAATTTGAGCAAAGCAAGCCAACAAATTACCGAAGCCATTATCGATCGCGTCGAAAGTGTGCTGGTTGGCAAGCAACACGCGGTGCGTTTGGCGCTGGCTTGTCTCTACGCCGGTGGGCATTTATTGATCGAAGATCTACCGGGTATGGGCAAGACCACCCTGGCCCAGGCCCTAGCCGCCGCTATTGGGCTGAGTTACACCCGGGTTCAATTTACCAGTGATTTATTGCCCGCCGATATTATCGGCGTTTCGGTTTACGATAGAAATAAAGCGGCCTTTGAGTTTCACCCCGGGCCCTTGTTTAATCAGCTGGTACTGGCCGATGAAATTAATCGCACGACACCAAAGACACAGAGCGCACTGCTTGAAGCCATGGCCGAAGGGCAGGTTTCGGTGGAGGGCGAAACTCGTCAGTTGCCCCAGCCTTTCTATGTGATCGCCACACAAAACCCACTGTCCCAGTCGGGTACGTTCCCATTACCTGAATCTCAGCTCGATCGCTTTTTAATGCGCCTGCGCCTGGGTTATCCCGATCCGGAGGCGGAGCGGCAGTTGTTATCGGGTGCCGACCCGCGTTCAAAACTCGCGTCGATGTCTCGGGGAGTAACACCGCTGCAGTTGGCAACACTACAAGAGGAAGTCAGCCAAGTTAAGGTGTCGGCGAGCCTGGTCGACTATTTACAGCGTCTACTACAGTTCACTCGCAACAGTGGCGATGTTGACTACGGTATCTCACCCCGCGGAGGTATGGCGGTACTGAAAAGCGCCCGAGCCTGGGCCTTAATGGCTGGTCGAGACTATGTTATACCGGAGGATATTCAGGCTGTCTTCGCCCCGGTGTGTGCCCACCGCTTACCGGTCAGTGGCGGCGAGCACAGGGCTGAAAATTTTATTCAGCAGACCTTGAACTCGGTCGACATCATTTAGTCGCAATTTGGATAGTGCTGATCATGATTAAGCGGTGGCGGCAAATATTAGACAGGCGCTACCAGCAATGGATTACACGGCGCTTGCCGCCGATTAAAAAAATCAGGCTCGATAATCGTAAACTGTTTATTTTCCCCACTCGCGCTGGTGTTGTGTTTTTGGGCTTGCTGGTTTTACTCTGGTTAATGGCTACCAACTTCGAAAATAATGTGGTTTTTGCCTTTACCTTTTTACTCGCCGCACTGTTTATTATCGCCGTCTTCCACACCTTTTTGAATCTCTCTGGCCTGCATATTGAAGGAGCTAGGGCGAGCCCAGGCTTTGCCGGTCAAACCGCCGAATTTGAGTATTTATTGAGCCAAACAGGCCAGCGCCAGCGCTATAGTATTGAATTTTCACATCCGGGCGTGGAGCCCACTGTGGTGTCGTTGACGGGTGGTGAAGTGACGTCGATTTATCTTGCTATTCCGGTTAATAGGCGGGGTTGGTGTCAAGCTCGACGCATTAGGGTACACAGTGTTTATCCTCTGGGCTTATTGAAAGTCTGGACCTACCTGCAATTTAATAGTTCGGCTCTGGTCTACCCACAGGCTATCGATACTGCCTTGCCAGCGCAGGGGGCAGCGGGGCTGGGTGATAAAGCACCACCCGAGAACTACATGGCTAATAACAGTGGCAGTGAGGATTTTGTCGGCTTGGAAAAATACCGCCTCGGTGAATCTCTGCGTCATATTGCCTGGAAGCAGTTTGCCCGCGAGCAGGGTTTATTAACGAAGCACTACGCCGATGCCATCGACGATGAGCTTTGGCTCGACTGGGAGCTCTTGCCCGGTCTGGATAGCGAAGCACGATTGTCCAGACTCTGTGCCTGGACTTTAGGTTTTAGCGAAAACCAACAGCCTTATGGCTTGCGACTACCGGGTGTAGAGCTGGCACCGGGTACGGGTCGCGCCCACCGCGATGCCGTGCTGCGTGAGCTGGCATTATTCGAGCAGCCAAAAGTGGCGGCAGGGCCGGTATGAGGCCGCTATGGCAAATACCCCGAGACGGCTTGTTCTGGCTGCTGATTAGCGTACTGATCAGCATTGCCCTGCACTTTGACCATCTACCGCCCTGGGTTGCGCTAGCGGGCATTGTCGCAGCGCTTTGGCAAATCCAGCTCTATCGTGAGCGCTGGCGTCAGCCGGGCCGCCTGCTTAAATGGAGCCTTGCCGGTGCTTGTGGCGCCGGTTTGTTACTGCACTATGGGCGCATGACAGGGCTTGAGCCGATGGTGGCGCTGTTATTCAGCGGCTATATACTTAAGTTGTTAGAAATTCATCACCGTCGCGATGCCTTGGTACTGCTCTACCTTTCCTACCTTATTATTATTTTACAAAGCCTGTTTTCAACCACTATAGGTGCCAGTCTATTGGTGTTAATGGCGCTGTTACCGGTCACCGCTGCCCTCGTGGCGATGCATGGGAGCACTGATAACAGTCGGCCAGCCACCGCCTTGCGCACCGCGCTGAGCATGACCTTGCAGGCGATGCCTTTAATGCTGGTGATGTTTATTGTGATGCCGCGCATTGGCTCCCTGTGGGCCGTGCCCCAGCAAAACAGTGCTACCACCGGGGTGAGTGACAGCATGTCGCCGGGTGATATGACACAACTGGGGCGCAGTGGTGCCGTGGCCTTTCGAGTTGAATTTGATGGCCCGATACCGGCGCAACATAAGCTCTACTGGCGCGGTCTGGTGTTCTCCTCTTTTGACGGTCGCCGCTGGGAGCAGCAAGCTTCGAAGGCATACCAAGACGGCCAGTTTTTACAGTGGCCGAACCAGCCTCTGGCAGCTTGGGACAAGATGATTGTTCGCCGTGGCCAGGCGCTGTCCTATCGCGTCACATTGGAGGCTACCCATAGCCCCTGGCTGTTTGCTCTCTCAACACCGGTATCGCGATCGTCGAGCGTTGCGCTGAGTCGGGACTTTCGCCTAGTGAACAATGAACCGGTGGTATCCAAACTGCAATACCCGGTGACGTCGTGGCTTGAGCATCAACTCGAACCCTCTAGCCTGCCGGACTGGCGGCATAATATAGAGTTGGCTCTACCTGCCGGCTACAACCCAAAAACGCGCGCCATTGCCAAACAATGGCGGGAAGAAACGCCCGATATCGCGGCACTGATTGATCGCTTGCTGGGCTTGTTTAATCGGGAATTTATTTACACCCTGCGGCCCCCAGCACTGGGGAAACACACGGTCGATGAGTTTTTATGGGGAACAAAAAAAGGCTTTTGTGAATTTTACGCTAGCAGTTTTGTGTTTTTTATGCGGGCGGCGGGCGTACCGGCCCGTGTCGTGGTGGGTTATCAGGGCGGTGAACGCCACCCCAGCGAAAACTATTTATTGGTACACCAGTACGATGCCCACGCCTGGGCAGAAGTGTGGATAGAGGGCCAGGGCTGGTTGCGCGTGGATCCCACGGCCGCTGTCGCGCCGCAGCGTATTGAAATAAGCTTTGCCGATTTGTTCGCCGAGCGGGAAGGGTTTTTGTCGGCCTCACCTTTTTCATTAGAGCACTTGCGCGATATTGATTGGCTCAATAAGCTCCGTTTAAAACTGGATGCTATGGACTATGCCTGGTCGAAATGGGTCTTGGGTTACGAGAACATACAAAACGATTTTTTACTCGGCCTACTAGGGGGCATTACACCGCAGCGCATAGCTCTGTTGTTATTGTTTGCGGGTGGTATAGCTCTATTGCCAGTATTTATTATGTTGTATTTAAGCCGTGAAAAAAGTACACGAGATCAACTAGACCGGCTGTTCCTACAGTACTGCACGCGATTAGAAGATATTGGTTTAGCGCGCAAACCGGGGGAGGGGCCTCGGGATTTCGCGGAGCGTATTTACCAGCGCGCCCCGAGCCTTACAGTGCCGGTCGATACCTTGACTCAGCTCTATGAAAGCGCACGTTATTCAGAAATAAAGGTGGGTGATGTTCAGCGCTTTAAAGTGGCACTTAAGGCCTTTAAACCCTCACGCAAGGCTCTACTGAGCAGTTCTTGCTAGATTGACACAACAAGCGCTACCCGATTGATGGCCCGAACTGAATCGCAGAGACTTGGGCACCTAATACCTGGTCCCGATAGATAGCAAGGCCGGCTTCATTTTCCGCAGCTCCAGCGGCAAACATTAAAGGCAGTAAGTGTTCCTCTCGAGGGTGGGCCTCGTGGGCGCTAGGGGCCTTTTGCCAATCACAGAGCAAGTCCGCCCTTTTTTGGCCATTGGTTGCGCAGGTAGCGCGTAACCAGTTATCGAATTTCAGCGCATCGGGCTTATTCTGGCCGGGTGTCATCAGTGCCTGCATATTGTGATAACTCATGCCGCTACCGACAATTAATGTGCCTTGTTGGCGTAGGGGGGCTAGGGCGCGACCGACGGCGAGGTGGTGGGCCGGATCGAGATCCTGGCGCAATGAAATTTGTACAAGCGGTATATTGGCCTCGGGGTAAATAAGTTTAAAGGGAATAAATGTGCCGTGGTCGATACCGTGTTCGGTGTCTAAGGCTGCGGGAATACCCGCAGTATCCAGCAAGCCTTGAATTTGCTCTGCGAGCTGGGGCGATCCCGGTGCCGGGTATTCAAGTTCGTAGGTGTGAGGGGGGAAACCCAGGTAATCATAAATTAGCGCGGGACGGGGCTTGGCGTTAATCCGTATTGCCTCACTCTCCCAATGCGCGGAACAGACCACTATTTGCGCGGGCTCGGCGCCTATGGAATCTGCCAACTGCCGCAGCCAGCTGGCCATCTTGTGCCACGTATCCTCAGGGCCCATTGTCCAATCCATAAAAAAACAGGGGCCTCCACCGTGGGGAATGTAGAGGCTGGGGAAGGTTGTTGTTTTATCGTTTGCGCTCATAAATCTTATCACCTACTCGATTTTAAGTGCACATTAAGGCCGTTGGCTCACTGCCAGCCAATTTCTGTTGTTGGGCGGGCTTGGTTTTACGTGCCGCTAGGATAACCCTAGATGGTGAGCTTTTGGCCAATGGCAAAGGATTAATCTATTTTAGGATCGGTTTTGCAAGTATGTTCTATTGTCATGGAATTCGTTTTTATTGGCTATAAAAATAGACTAAGAATAATTAAAAGTAGATTTTAATGGCCCAGAAATTGTTAGATCAGCTGCTTTATGAGCCGGAATAATCTGGCATCCTGTGAATCAAACTTAATCGTCTGGAGCGGCTCGATGTCCCCCTGGGTTTGGCGAGCGCTGAATTCACCATGACGAAGCGGGTGACTACATTCTAGCCTAAAGAGGATAGTATCCGGTTCGCGCACGGTATTGAAGCTATAATCTGTGCTCGCTAAATATGCTATTACACAACACAATAAATATAACGAGGTGAGAAAGATGACAACTACAGCCCTAACTCTACCTGTTGACGGAGGCAGTAGTAGCTCGAAATGAGCAATATTTTGATGTCAAGACTTTTGAGGGGGCCTGATACCCCGCAGCTATAAATTTGATTTTCTTTAAATTTTTGGATATGGGGCGGACGACTGGCTGGTTATTTTTTGGGCTTTATTTATTCCGCCACCGGCCAGACTTCCGCTAGTACTCGAAAGGCACTGGCGGCTACCGGCTACCGGCTACCGGCTACCGGCCAGCCTACGTAATGGGCGGCGTGGCTAATCATCGCTTCGAGCTGCTCGCGAGTTACCCCTATATTCTTCGCCCCTGGGAAGTGAATGCGCTGTTCGGCCTCGCGATTAAGTGCGGCGAGAATGGTGCAGGTGATAAGGCAGCGTTGCTCGAGGCTCAATTCATCGCCCTGCCAGACATCGCCAAATAGGTGTTCCAGGGTGTAGTTGGCGAGCTTCTCCGGCATGGTGGCTCTACTTAATCAGGGCGGGTTTTCGGCCGCTGCGGTGAGTTTTTTAAAAAGGCGATACCATTTTCATTTTTTTCTTGATACGCCATTACGTGCTCCTGGTAATTATTGGTTGATAGTTTTTGCGATAACAGAGACGCCTTGAAGATGGGGCTAGGTGTCAAAATAGTTTACGATGAGTGGCCGATAAAATTAGCCCGTAAAATTAAACTATATTCTTGTTTGGCGATAATCAAGCCCCAGCTTGTCGATAATAATAAAATATCAGAATGCTGTGAATAATGAAAAGATTAGAGTAGCAGGTGGCTATTGTCACTGGCGCCGGGCGGGGCATCGGCAAGGCGATTGCCAGCCACTACGCCCGGGAGGGCGCAAAAGTGCTTATCGCCGAGCGCGATGAAAGCCTGGGTAACAACTTGGCTCAGGAGCTGACTAACACTGGCGCCGAGGCCCAGTTTGTTCAAATCGACATCAGCCAATTAGCGGATATTGCGGATTTAACGGCGCGCACGAAACAACACTTTGGCGGCATTGATATCCTAGCGAACAACGCTGCCGTGACCAAAAGCTTGGGTTTTTTGATGTCAGTGAAGCTGACTGGGAGTGGATACACGGTGTCGGCTCAAAGGGCCTGTTTTTTTACATGCAGAGTGTTGCCGCAGTAATGAAAGAACAGGGTCATGGACGCATCGTTAACATTACCTCCATAGCGGGTAAGGCTTATCCGTCGACCTCTAACATTGCCATTTAGGACCCCCACTTTAATTAGCGTGAAGTAAAAAAAGTCTACCGGGGCATCCCTTGCCATCTCTTCAGGTTTGCGCCGTGATAGCAGCTGCGCTATTGCGCTCGGGTTTACGCTCTTTCGGTGCATACTCTGTCAGACCGGCGAGTGTTGAGCTGACCTTGCCGCGACGCCTTATCCTATCGACGCCATATTTGACATTACCCGTAGCGCGATTTAGTGCTACCAAATGGGGCATATGGCGGGAACTAGGCAATTTAATCGGTAGCGGCGTTAACGCCTCGATTGGCGCCATTGCTTTGCCAATACTGTGTGCCCTCCCGGCCAAGGCGGCGGTTTTTCCGGCCTTTTTGTCATGCTATTATAACATCCCAGGCGAGGAGCTAAAAAAAGTCGCCGCCACTAGGGCGCAATGTGCCCCCTGTAATTTCCCCCGCTTGCCATTGCCCTGGCCAACATAGCTTTCCCCCGCGCGGCCCCCTCTGGATCAATAGAAGAAAGAATCAGGCCCTGTGAATTAGTGGGAGGAGGGCGTGCTGAGGCCTTCATTCAGGCGCCGAGTGCTTAGATATGAGATGACCCTTACTAGTCGTTATACAGGTGGATATTGAGTGCCTTGATATAAGGTGTGCGGTCAATTTTGGCATCTATACGCGTTAGGTGATCAGTGGCCTCTGCCTGACGAGGCCCGGGATTCTCGCGCCACGCCAGTTTCGGCAGCTGTGGGGCTTCGACAACAGTAACGCCGGTGGTGGTGATGGTTTTTCGGCTGCGCAGGCCGTCTTTTCGGTAGACGATGTTGGCGCATAGGCGCGGGGGGAGTTCTCGCATGAAGGTCATGGCTGTTCCGGGTTTTAAGGCGCCCAGCTTATCCAGTACCAGGCGGAGGGTGTCGCCTGACAAGAGTTGTACGGCCTTTTTCTCCGCCTCGGCCATGGAGATTGGTACGCTCTTGGTATGGGTTCTGGCCCAAGTCCAGCTTAGTGATTCAAGAGGGGAGGGCAGGACGCGAATATGGCGGTAACATTTGAGTAAATCTAATCGGCTGATACCAGCTGTTTGCATGGCTAGGCGCAGTTCTTCGCTGCGCCTGGGTTCGAGCCCTTTCAGAGCGTGGTCGGCGAGGCCGGTAAGGGTTGCGTTGGCCTTGTCTCCGTGCCTTATTCTATCGACAGCGTATTTGAAATTATCTTTCGCGCTGTTCAGTGCTACGACGGCCTGTAGTAAGTCGGCTTGCACGCAGACTAGGCCGGTGAGTAGCAGGGGCTCGTCGCCCTTATCTTGATGCCAGATTTCGCACATGGAGCGCACGATGGCGGCGGTCTCTCCGCAAAGACTGCCCTGGTACGTGGGTAGATAGCGAGGTCCGTTGTGCTTGAGGAGTAACGGCGTTAAGGCCTTGATTTTGTCGTCCATTGCCTTATGTGTGTTGAGCAGGTCAACAACCAAAACACTCATAGCGCCCTTCCTTTGTTGTTTGAAGTTCTATTATAACATCCCCGGCCAATCGACCCCATCGCCGCTAATAACAATCCGCCGCCTCTACCCTTCTTTTCGCTTATCCTATTTATGGGCTTGCTGGCATCAAGAAGCAGTCATTTATGATACTTGAATATTTTGACCTTGTTGTTTAACAGGCTATTGAAATCACACTTGCCAATTGAATCTAGGCGCCGTAAAACAGCCGAATAATGAGACCCTAAGTCTCGTATAATTAGCGGGGTTGTTTTCACCAAAACCATGGGGTCTAAAATTGGCAAAGAAATACTACGTAGTATGGGAAGGAAGAGAAACAGGGATATTCACCGATTGGAGTACCTGTAAAAATCAGATAGATAAGTTTGCCGGTGCGAAATATAAATCGTTCAAGACATTGGGCGAAGCTGAAGCGGCTTTTCATGGCGCGGGCACAAGCCCGGTTAAAAAAAACTCGACACAAGAGAGATTGTCGAAAGGTTCATCGACCAGGAAGCAAACAGCGGCGCAAGGCCTTAAAACCTATACGGCTGATGAAATTGCCGCCTTGCTCATCGATACCAAAATATTTACCGATGGCGGCTGTGAGCCCAACCCTGGTGAAGCCGGTTCAGGCGTTGCGGTGTATCGTAACGATGCCGTTGCTGAGCTTTGGTATGGCTTATATGAGCCAAAAGGCACTAATAACACCGCTGAGTTAAACGCTTTAAACCAGGCGTTGATCATGGCGCAAAATGAAATTGAAAATGAGCAATCGGTCGCCATTTTTTGTGATTCTAAATATTCCATTCAGTGCATTACCCAGTGGGCTGTTGGTTGGGAGAAGAAAGGCTGGACAAAGAAGGGCGGTGAGATCAAGAATTTGGCGCTGATCAAAGAGATGTTCGCACGACACCAGTTGCTGAAAGACAAGGTTCAAGTGCTACACGTCAATGGCCATGTCGGGGTTGAGGGCAATGAATTAGCGGACCGGATGTCGATTGTCGCGATTCAGTCCCGAGATACTGACTTCACATGCTATCGTGAAGAGCTTGATATTCGCGCTATTTTGGCAATGCGAACCGGCTGATTGGTACCGTGTGATAGAGCACGCGCTAGGGCCGTCATGCAGTTCTAGCCATGAAAAACACGCTAATACTCGAGACCTTTGCCTGCACGGGGGCGTTACGATTTGCCATGAGCCGCCATGTGACTGATGCTGTCGGGCGCTCAAGGGCTAAGGTCGTTAGCCCTTGAGCGCCCGGTATTTTCAGTGTTCCAGCTCAGAGGCCCAGCGTTACTCGATGCGTTTAATCCCTAAATTCCGGCTTGCGCTTGTCGATAAAAGCGCCCACCCCTTCACGACCATCGGGACTGCCGGCGAGTGATGAAATGGCGCGACCCTCTAGCTCCATTTGCGTTTCGAGACTCTCGGTGGCACCGGCCAGCATCAGTCTTTTGGTTTCACCGTAAGCCGTCAGTGAACCCTGGGCCAGCTTCCGTGCCATTGCCATGGCACTGCTCATCAGCTCATCATCGGGCACCACTCTATTGATTAGCCCCCAGTCGAGAGCTTGCTCGGCACTGAGTACGGTATTGAGTAGGGCCATTTCCTTGGCGCGGCGCATACCGATCATTTTGGCAAGATAGAAGCTGGAACTGCCGTCTGGGGCCAATCCGGCATTGGTGTAGGCCATGGTGAACTTCGCCGACTCGGCCGATATGGCGAGATCGGTGGTCAATGCCAAACTGAGACCGCCACCGGCTGCGGTACCATTAATGGCGGCGATAACCGGTGGAGCCATGCGGTTAAACTTGGAAATGGCACCGTGAAATAATTGGGTCACCAGTTTTAAATGGCGGGTGATATTGTCCCCTTGCTCGGCGAAATCCTTGAGGCCGCCACCGACGCAGAACATGCGGCCCTTACCGGTGAGCACAACGGCACGAATGGCGGGGTCTTCGTCGCAGACGATGGCTTTGTCGAGTAACTCTTCGACCATGCCGTGTACTACAGGGTTTCCTTCATCCGGCCGGTTGAGGGTGATCAGGCCAACGCCATCGGCGACTTCAAGGCTCATGTGTTTATCGGACATCTTTTACTTCCCACTACTGTCGTTTGTACGGTGGTTTTC
>MAAT01000049.1 GCA_002162815.1 Gammaproteobacteria bacterium 53_120_T64
TTTTCCAGGGCGCGGTAGCCGGGCAGGCCGGAGCAAGATGACCACTCCCGTGTGCCCATGGCATTGCACTGGCCGGTAATCGACAGGCTAGTGGCGCCGGGCTTGCCGATATTGCCGGTGACCAGATTGATATTGTTAATGCCGACACAGCCATCGGAGCCGTGCATGCTTTGGTTGATGCCCATGGTCCAGATGCTCATGCCGCGATCGGCCTTGGCGTAAATGCGCGCCACGTTGCGAATGGTATCGGCGTCGATGCCGCAAATCTTTGAGGCACTGTCGGGATCAAACTTAGCGACTTCGCGTTCGAGTTGCTCAAGCCCGGTGGTGTTGGCTTCGATATAGGCGCGATCTTCCAGGCCCTCATCGAGAATCACGTGAATCAAGGCATTCTGTAGCACCACGTCGGTACCGGGGGTGACCGCGAGGTGGATGTCGGCATTTTGCGCCAGCATCGTGACCCGGGGGTCGATCACGATCAGTGGGAAGTGACGCTTTTCCTGGGCCTCTTTCATGCGCCAGTAAATAATCGGGTGCTGCTCGGGCAGGTTCGAGCCCCAGGCCATCAACACGTCGGTGTGGTCAAAATCTTCGTAACTACCGGGGGGGCCATCGGAGCCGAAGGAGCGCTTGTAGCCGGATACCGCCGAGGCCATACACAGCGTGGTATTGCCGTCGTAATTGTTGGTGCCAATGACGCCACGGGTGAGCTTGCCGAGGGTGTAAAATTCTTCGGTCAGCAGCTGCCCGGTGGAGACAATGGCAAAGGCGTCGCGGCCGTGTTTTTGCTGAATATCGCGGATCTTATCCGCCATGGTATCGAGGGCGTTATCCCAGCTGGTGACTTGGTAACTCTCGCCAATTTGCTCGCGCATGATGGGTTTGTCACCGCGACCGGCGGAGTCAAACAGCTCGTGTTCGAAAATGCCCTTGACGCAGAGCTTACCGCGATTGACATCGGCACTGCCAACACCGCGCGATCCGACAATTTCCCCCTCGGCATTCTTGCCGATTTCCATGGCGCAGCCCACGGAGCAATAACCACAGGTGGCATAGGTCCACTCGGTGATTTTCTTGTCGACCATTTTGATGGGGTTTTTTGTATTGCGACCAAAGAGCATGGTGTTAGGCCTTTAAAGCTAAAGTGAAAATAATGTGACAGCGCATGTCTTGACTCAATATGCCCCGCTAACGGTAAAAATTGGCGGCCAATTGAGAGTGTAGACCCTCAATTGGCCGCGGTCATGCTGGTAGCGACGGGCCTGTATCAGGACAGCAGCAGGGTGTTTTTGCTGACCAAGACAACATTGCCGCCAACCCTTAAGGTAGTGGCTTTATCGGCGTGATTGTCCATTTCGATAGCGAGCACACTGCGTCGTGTGGCGGCGCAGCCACGGTCGATAATAAAGGTGTAGGTGCCCTCGCGAATCGCGTCGTGGGAACCCAGGTAGCCGGCAAAGCAGGGCATGGCCGAGCCGATGGGTGGGTCTTCGTGAATACCAATGCTGGGCCCTAGCAGACGAGCGTGGAAGTCGGTATCGCTATTGTCGGTGTGATTACTGAACACCAGAATTTCCTGGGCGGCCATGGCCGGGGCACTGGACTGACTCCAGGCCTTCATATCAAAACGCGCCTTGCGCACGGCTGCCTGGGAGGCCAGGGGCAGAATTAAATAGGGCAGGTTGATCGACACCAGACGGGTCTGAAAGGTGTGGCTGTCGATATCGCTTTCGTCGATGGAGAGCAGGGCGGCGAGTTCGCTGGCTCGCGGTGTGTAGCGGTCGATCACCGGGTCGCTGCTCAAGCTGAACTGGACAAACAGGGCTTCGCCTTCACGTTGCTCGATATTAACGCTCAGGTCACCGGCCTTCTGTTGAAAGCAGACGCTGGCCTTGCCGTCGTTGAGGCTGATCATACCCTCCTCAACCAGCGCTTTAGCGGTGGCGAGTACCGGGTGGCCGGCAAAGCTAATTTCTTTCAGTGGCGTAAAAACACGCAGCTTAAAGTGATCGTCTTGTTCAGTATTATTGCTGACAAAAACGGTCTCAGAGAGATTTATTTCCCGGGCGATGAGGGGCATTTGCTCATCGCTAATGCCGGATGCATCGGTGAAAACAGCAATTTGTGCACCCTGGAAGGCGGTCTCGGTAAAAACATCGGCCGTGTAATAAGTGTGTGTCATAGCAGCCTCCTTGGCTTAGCCGGCAACAAAGACGTTGCCATCGTCAAGTTTGACGGGAAAGGTGGCAATGGAGACGCTATCGTCTTCAAAGCACTGCCCAGTAACCAGATCAAAGTGCTCTTTTAATACCGGTGATGCTACGGCTATTTGCTCGCCGAAGCTACAGAGAATGCCCCGGGCCAGAACATTGGCCTCGCTAAAGGGATCAAAATTGCTAATCGCATACACCGCATCGTTGTCGCTGGTGCGAAACAGGGCGATTTGCGTTTCCTCGGGCGTGTCGGCATGTAGCAGGGCGGCGATGCCGGCATCGATGGGCAGATCTTGTAGTGGGCAAATATGGGTCCAGCTTTGGTCTGCGGTCACGGTGTCATCCTGTGCTTGCTGCGTGAGGTCGTTCATGAGTTGACTAGCTCCCGCTCTTCTTTGCGGGCGGGGCGAATTTGCTCGCGCTCCTCGACAAAGATGACATTGCTATCGCCCTTGTCGCTGTTGATGAAGGGGCGGAACATCAGCATTTTTTCTTCATCGTCGATGGTGGTCTTCCACTCGCACTGGTAGGTGTCGATGACCTTGGCCATTTCGGTTTCGAGCTTCTCACAAATGCCGAGGGAGTCGTCGATAATCACTTCGCGCAAATAGTCGATGCCGCCCTCCATGTTCTCCATCCAGGTGGAGGTGCGCTGCAGACGATCGGCGGTTTGCACATAGAACATCATAAAGCGATCGGTGTATTTGATCAGGGTGTCTTTGTCCAGATCGGTGGCGAAGAGGTCGGCGTGGCGCGGGCGCATACCGCCGTTGCCGCAGACATACATATTCCAGCCGGTCTCGGTGGCGATGATGCCGACATCCTTGCTTTGAGCTTCGGCGCACTCGCGGGTACAACCGGAAACCGCCGACTTGATTTTGTGGGGTGAGCGCAGGCCTTTATAGCGGTGCTCAATTTCCAGGGCCAGGGCGACGCTGTCGTTCTGGCCATAGCGACACCAAGTGCTGCCGACACAGGATTTTACCGTGCGCAGTGACTTGCCGTAAGCGTGGCCGGTTTCAAAGCCGGCATCGATCAGTTCTTTCCAGATGGCCGGCAGTTGCTCGAGGCGGGCGCCAAATAAATCGATGCGTTGGCCGCCGGTGAGCTTGGTGTAGAGATTGTATTTCTTGCCGACTTCGCCGAGCACAATCAGTTTTTCGGGGGTGATTTCACCACCGGCAATGCGTGGCACGATGGAGTAGGTACCGTCTTTCTGCATGTTGCCCAGATAGCGGTCGTTGGTGTCCTGCAGGGCGACGTGCTCGGGTTCGAGGACGTAGTCATTCCAGCAGGAGGCGAGGATGGAACCAACAGTCGGCTTGCAAATTTCACAGCCGTAGCCGCTGCCGTGCTGGGCCAGTAAGTCGCCGAAGGTTTTAATTTCGCCAACCCGCACCAGGTGGTAGAGCTCCTGACGGGTGTGAGGAAAATGTTCGCAGAGGTCGGTGTTGACCTCGACGCCCATTTTTTCCAGTTCGCTGTTCATCACCTGGCCGACCAGGGTTTTACAACCGCCACAACTGGTGCCCGCATCGGTCGCCAGCATCAGGTCGCCCAGTGCCGTGGCACCGTTGGAAACCGCTTGGCAGAGCTGACCCTTGGTAACGTCGTTACAGGAACAGATTTGCGCACCGTCGGGCAGCATGTCGACACCCATGCCAGTGGCACCATTGCCATCGCGCTGGGGCAGGATCAGGGCATCGGGGAATTCCGGCAGGGGAATATCGTTGAGGGTCATTTGCAGCAGGGTGCCGTAGTCGGCGGCGTCGCCGACCAGTACCGCGCCGAGTAGGCGCGTGCTGTCTTCGTTGACAACGATCTTTTTGTAGACCTCGTCGGTACCGTTGACGTAGGTATATTCCTTGGCGCCGGGGGTGTTGGCATGGGCGTCGCCGATACTGGCAACATCAATACCCATCAGCTTCAATTTGGTGCTCATGTCGGCACCGGTAAAGGCACTGTCCTCGGCGTTAATGTGATCGCAGGCCACCTGAGCCATTCTGTAACCGGGGGCGACCAGCCCGTAGATACGGCCGCTCCACAGGGCGCATTCGCCGATGGCGTAGACATCGGGGTCGGAGGTCAGGCATTGATCGTTGACGACGATGCCGCCGCGCTCGCCGAGTTCGAGTTCGCAGTCGCGAGCCAGGGCGTCCTGGGGGCGAATACCCGCAGAAAACAGCAGCATGTCGGTTTCGATTTCCGAACCGTCGGCAAAGCTCATTTTGTGGAAGCACTCGTCACCGTCACCGATGTTCTGGGTGTTCATGCCGAGGTGGACCTTAACGCCGAGCTCTTCAATCTTCTGGCGCAGCATGGCGCCGCCGCCGTCGTCGACCTGCACGGCCATCAAGCGTGGCGCAAATTCAATAACATGGGTTTCAAGACCGAGATCGACCAGTGCTTTAGCGGCTTCAAGCCCCAGTAAGCCACCACCGATCACGGCGCCGACTTTTGAGTTCTTGGCAGCGGCCTGCATGGCTTCAAGATCGTCAATGGTGCGATACACGAAGCAGTTGTCGCGGGTGTGACCGGGAATGGGCGGCACGAAGGGGAAGGAGCCCGTGGCCAATACCAGCTTGTCGTAGTTCAGCACCTCACCTTTTTCGGAGGTCACCGTCTTGGCGTCGCGATCAATGTGCACCGCCTTGTCGCCGAGGAGTACGCGAATACCGTGCTGCTCGTAATAGCCAGGCTCCACCAGCGACAAATCATCGGCACTGCGACCGCCAAAAAATTCGGTGAGGTGGACGCGATCGTAGGCGATGCGGCTCTCTTCACAAAAGGTGGTGACTTCGAAGGCAGAGTATTGTGGGCTCGATACCATGGCCTCTAGGAACTTGTGGCCAACCATGCCGTTGCCGATAACGATAATTCGTTGTTTAGTACTCATGAATGTTGGTGCTCCGTAAATAGGCCGGTAAAAATGAGCCGCTGTGTCGCTAAGATGTCTATAGAAAGCATGGAAGCAGGAACTATGCCAGCTTTTGCTGAGGCCATGACTATGGCTCGCCGGTGGAATAGAGGCTGCTGGAAATGCGGGAGGGCTCTGTTGAGTTTGCTACAGCACTGGGTTTTGACGGCAAGAGGGTTCTGTGCTGTGGTGGTTTTTGGTGCGAGTGCCTTATAAGGGGGCGCTGAACCCTTGACTTGGCTATTGCCAGATCGAGGGTGGAGATAATTAACTACTTGCACTACGGCTTAGAGCCTCCGTTGGTGGTTTAACGAGGTCTTGCACCGGTATCGCGTGTTGTCATCGCGCTGAACCCGGGCGGTCGTTTAGCTAAATACTTGCAAGCTGTCTTCACTCTTTCATGCAGAGGATATTGCAAGTTATCGCTGGTGACGCATTGTACACGTCTATTGGCGGGAGTCTGTGCTCCAGTTGGTTTTTTGCCGAATTAGCCAATACGGACAGGGCCTTGTGCCATTCACAGGTCGCTAGGGTGGGGGTAACAACCTGACCTGCGCGATAATTTTGATAACGACTTCTAATCGGGCACAATGCCAACTTTCAGCCCCGTTAACACAAAGGGCTAGCAATGGGTGAGCGGCAATGAGTGAGTTGGAACGGCTGTTGGCGAATAACAAGTGTTGGGCCAAGACCCAGCTCGATGAAAACCCCAGGTTTTTTAGTGACCTCTCTCAGCAACAAGCACCCGAGTATTTGTGGATAGGTTGCTCCGATAGCCGCGTGCCGGCCAACCAGATTACCGGCCTGCCCCCCGGTGAGGTTTTCGTCCACCGCAATATTGCCAATGTGGTGGTGCACTCCGATTTGAACTGCCTGTCGGTGGTGCAGTACGCCGTTGAAGTACTGAAAGTGAAGCACATCATTGTCTGTGGCCACTATGGCTGTGGTGGCGTTAAGGCAGCCATGGCGAGCAAAGAGCACGGCCTCATCGATAACTGGCTGCGCCATATCCGCGATGTTTATCGATTCCATCGCAGTGAGATCGATGGCTGTACGGGTGAGGACGCTCGGTTTGATCGCCTTTGCGAAAAGAATGTCATCGAGCAGGCGCTCAATGTTTGCAGCAGTACCGTGGTGCAAAGTGCCTGGAAGAATGGTGCCGAACTATCGGTTCACGGCTGGATTTATGCGGTAAAAGACGGCTTGATTCGCGACCTTGAAGTGAGCATGTCGGGCTTGGTCGATTTTGAACAGGCTAGTTTATAAAATAGCGCCAGGCAATAGTGTCGTTGGATAGGGGGTTTGCCCGGTGGCGGTGCTGCTCGCTGGGAGCTTGGTGTGAATGCCTACCTTCGCTATTTTGCCTGTGCTAGAGTCGCGTTTGAGCCGTTAAGGGCTGAGCCGTGATTTGTCATGATAAGGAGTTTCGAGTGTTGCAGGTGTCCTCAGTCCCACGTTTTTGCCAGCCAGCTGGTTTAATGAGCCCCGTGTTTTTGCTTGTCTTGGTCTTACTTTCGGCCTGTTCAGAGCAACAGCCCCCCCCTCCAAAATTGCCAGAGCTGCCCGTGGTCGAGGTTATTCAGCGCGACCAAGCGCTGGAAATAGAGATGGTGGGGCAAACACACGGCTCATCGGATGTGCCCATTCGGGCGCGGGTCGATGGCTTTCTCGAGAGTATGGATTTTATCGAGGGCCGCAATGTCGAGCGCGGTGACTTACTTTACACCATCGATGACACACCCTTTCAAACGGCTATTTCAGAGGCCCAAGGTGGTTTGGCCGAGGCCGAAACCGCCCTTGCCAAGGCAAAAGCGGATCTACAGCGCATTCGTCCGTTAGCGGGGATCAATGCGGTCAGCCAAATGGATCTCGATGCCGCTGTTGCCCAACACGAAGCCGCCAAAGGCGCGCTACAGGCGGCCCAGGCACAAGTGAAGCAGGCAACCATACTGCTGAGTTATTGTCGTATTCTCTCGCCGATTAGTGGCCGGGTCGGCATCTCACAAGCGGAAGTCGGAGAGTATGTTGGGGGTGCCGCTAATGGCCCCTTGAATTTTGTCTCCCAGGTCGACCCCATTCGGGTACGCTTTAGTATTGATGAGAAAAGTTATCTGAAAATTGCCCGCAAGCGCATCGACAGGGCCTCTGGGGAAGATGGACAAGACCACAAGAGCCCCAAGGGGGCGCTGAAAATGGCTTTAATTCTTGCCGACGGCTCGGTGCATGACCATAAGGGGCAGGTGGTGACCAGTAATGCGGCGCTAGACCCCACCACCGGCACTTTTACCCTGGAGGCTGATTTCCCCAACCCCGATCGCTTGGTGCTGGCGGGGCAATATGCCCGGGTGCGCACCAATATTGATGTGCGCATGGGCGCGCTGCTGGTACCGCAGCGAAGTATTATCGAATTACAGGGCAATTTTAGTGTGTTTGTGGTCGATGCTCAGGGGAAAATCGAGCAGCGCAAGGTGGTGCCGGGGCCGAAAATCAACCGGCTGCAAATAATCGCCAGTGGTCTTAAGGCTGGCGAGCGAGTGGTCTTGGAGGGGGTGCAAAAGGTCAAAAATGGTATGACCATCAAGCCCCTAGCCAGTGCTTTTGACGAAGTCCCGAGCTCGCCCTCCTCTCCTACCACCGAAGCGTAAATCATGGCCGAATTCTTCGTACGACGACCCATCGTGGCGATGGTTATCGCCATTATTATTGTTCTATTGGGGCTGATTTCCCTCGGCGGTCTGCCCGTCGCCCAGTACCCCGAGATCACCCCGCCGATGGTCAATGTTTCAGCGACCTACCAAGGTGCCAACTCGGTTGCTGTCGAGCAGTCGGTGGCGACACCGATCGAACAGAAGGTCAATGGCGTCGAGAACATGATTTACATGAAATCGACCAATGCCAGCAACGGTAGTATGAGCTTGCAGGTGTCGTTTGAGGTGGGAACCGACCTCGATATGGCCAATGTATTGGTGCAAAACCGTGTCTCCGAAGCCATGGCGATGTTGCCCGAAGAGGTGGTGCGCCAGGGCGTCACAGTGAAAAAGAAGCTGTCTTTCCCGCTGTTATTGATCTCGTTGATCTCGCCCAAAGGAACCTACGACGACACCTTTTTGATGAATTACGCGAGCATCAATATTATTGATCAGTTATCGCGTATTCGCGGTGTCGGTTTGGCCGAGGTGCTGGGCGGTAGCCTCACCGAATACTCGATGCGAATATGGATCAAGCCCGATCAATTATCGAAACTTGCGCTCACCGTGCCGGATCTTACCCGCGCCATTCAGCAGCAAAACGTACTGGTGGCGGCTGGGCAAATTGGTGGGCCGCCCGCACCGGCGGGCACGGAATTTACCTATACGGTGCAAACCGGTGGACGCTTTGAGAGCCCTGAAGAGTTTGGTGGCATTATCGTCCGCGCCAACCCCGATGGCTCCCATGTCTTGCTAAAAGATGTCGCGCGTATCGAGCTGGGCACTCAGGCCTACGTGGTCAAAGCCCGTCTCGATGGTTCGCCCTCGGCACTGCTGCAAGTCTTCCAATTACCCGATGCCAACGGTCTGGACGTGGCCGAGCAGGTGATGGCAGCGATGGATAAAATTGCCGAGAACCTGCCCGACGATATCGAGTTTGTGATGTCTCTCGATACCACCAAACCGATCACTGCGGGTATTCGTGAAATTGTGATTACCTTGTTCCAGGCTTTAGGGCTGGTGATCTTGGTGGTTTATATTTTTCTACAAAGCTCTAGGGCGACATTTATTCCGGCACTGGCGGTGCCGGTGTCGCTGATTGGCGCCTTTGCCGTCTTTCCATTGCTGGGTTTCTCGATAAATACCCTATCACTGCTGGGCTTAGTGCTGGCGATTGGCATTGTCGTCGATGACGCGATTGTAGTGGTCGAGGCGGTCACCTCTAAAATGGAGGCTGGCATGGCCCCTCGCGAGGCCACCGTTGCCGCCATGAAGGAGGTCTCCGGGCCTATTGTCGCCACCTCCCTGGCGCTGATTGCGGTCTTCGTACCCGTGGCGATGATGCCGGGTATTTCTGGCTTGTTGTATCAGCAATTTGCCATCACTATCGCCGTGGCAGTGGCGATCTCCTCGATTAACGCCTTGACGCTGAGTCCTGCGCTGGCGGCCACCTTGCTTAAACCTCCCGGGGAGGAAAGTAGCCGTCTCGACGGGTTCTTTAAGCTATTCAATCGTGGTTTTGAAAAAGTCACCGCTGTATTTATGGTGGTGGTGCGCTTTTTTACCGAGAAGTTGCTGCGCATGGCTATTTTACTGGTCTCAATGCTGGTTGCGCTGGTGTGGTTATTTCAGAGCCTGCCCGCTGGTTTTGTACCCGGAGAAGATCAGGGCTACATTATGGCCAGCGTGATGTTGCCCGATGCGGCTTCGCTACAGCGCACCGAAGAGGTGATGCGGAAAGTGGAAGTGGTGGTCGCGGAAATCGACGCCATAGAGAACGCCTCTGCGGTGTCTGGCTTTAGTATGCTGACCGGTACGATTCAGTCTAATGCAGGCTTTGTCTTTATTCAGCTCAAGGATTGGGACGAACGCCCCGAGGCGCGAGATCACGCTAAAAATATTGTGCGCCGGCTCAACGCTGCCTTTGCACAGCAGATTAAGGGTGCCCAGGCCTTTGCCTTTGGGCCACCGGCTATTCCCGGCCTCGGTACCGGTTCGGGTTTCACCATGATGCTGCAAGACAGTACGGGTAACTCTCCGGAGTATCTGGCGCAACAAAGTGCCGCTTTTGTGCAAGCGGCGAATAGGCATCCGGCCATTTCTAGGGCCTATACCTTATACCGGGCGAACGTCCCGCAATTGTTACTCGATATTAATGACAGCAAGGCGCTCAAACTTGGCGTGCCGCTACAGGATTTACAGACCTCGATTGGGGCTTTTCTCGGCGGTGCCTACGTCAATGACTTCAATCGCTTCGGCCGCCTCTACAAGGTCTTTGTGCAAGCAGAGCCTGAATACCGTGCCGATCCCGATGGCTTGCGCTTTTTCTATGTGCGCAATAACGATGGCAATATGGTGCCTCTATCGACCTTGGTCGATATTAGTCGAACCAGCGGTACGGAATTTACCAACCGTTTTAACCTCTATCGCTCCGCTGAAATCAGTGGCCAAGCGGCACCGGGCTACAGCTCTGCCCAAGCCCAGGCGGCATTGATTGAAATTGCCGACGAAATACTACCCGAGGGCATGACGTATAGCTGGAGTGGTATGTCGTATCAGGAGACAGCAGCATCGGGTAGCGGTGGTCTGGTTTTTGTGATGGCCTTGGTGTTTGTGTTTTTGGTGCTTGCCGCCCAGTATGAAAGCTGGTCATTGCCGCTGTCGGTACTGGCGGGTACACCGATTGCTGTGTTTGGCGCGATTGGCGGTCTATGGCTGGCACGCTTGATGAGTGAAAGTTACGAAAATAATGTCTTCGCTCAAATTGGTTTAGTGATGCTGATTGGCATGGCGGCGAAAAACTCCATTTTGATTGTCGAGTTTGCCAAATTGGAGATGGAAAAGGGCAAGCCCGCTTTCGAGGCGGCGATGGAGGCCGCCCGCCAGCGTTTTCGGCCCATCTTAATGACCGCCTTTTCGTTTATTTTGGGTGTCTTGCCGCTGTTGGTCGCCACGGGTGCCGGGGCCGAGGCGCGTAAAATTATGGGTATGACGGTATTCAGCGGCATGCTGGTTGCCACTGTTGTGGGAGTCTTGTTGGTACCTGCGATGTTTGTTGCAGTGGAGCGTATTTTCGGTACTAAGAAACCCCCGTCTACTTCTGGATCGACGACAGATAGCGCTGGCGTAGCGCCCGCTAAGGGAGAGCTGTAAATGTCGCGTTTCGCTGTTGCTATTTTGTCCGTTGCACTGGTTTCGGGTTGTGCTTTGACACCCGATTATGAACGGCCCGAGCTGGATGTGCCCGAGGCGTACTCACAAGCTCCCAGTGCGGGAGAGACAACTCAACAGGGTGGGGCTGAAGCGGAGAGTCTTGCCAACCTAGCCTGGTGGGATGTTTTCCAGGACCCCCAGTTACAGACTTTAATTCGCAGTGCGCTAGCAGAAAATAAGGACTTGGCGGTCACTCTGAGCCGTATTGCTCAAGTGGGTGCACAGTTGACCAGTACGAAGGCTAATCAGTACCCCTTTCTCGATATAACGGCCGGGGCTGGGCGCAGTAAACACAGTCAGTTGAGTGTTCCGGGTGCGGGCATTCAGGAAAGTTATAGCCTTATGGGTGTGCTTTCTTTTGAACTCGACTTATGGCGCAAGTTGAGCCGGGCGACAGAGGCGGCGCGGGCCGATCTGCTCGCGAGCGAAGCCGTACATCGCCACGTTGCTATTGGTCTGATGGCCAATGTTGCGAATGCTTATCTACTACTGCGAGACCTGGACCAACGTTTATTCATCGCCGAAAGCACGGTGCTTAGTCGTCAAAATAGCCTGGCCATTATTCAAGCCCGTTTTGATAGAGGTACGGTGGCGGAACTGGATGTCAATCAGGCTCAGGTCGAGCTCGCCGTTGCCGAAGTGGCGATTGCTACTTTTCAGCGGCAAATTGCCCAGACCGAACATCGGCTGTCGACGTTACTGGGCCGTAACCCTGGGCCAATCCAACGAGGATTAGCCCTTACACAGCAATTATTGCCAGGAATACCTACCGGTTTGCCCTCTGAATTATTACAGCGACGCCCCGACGTGGTGGCAGCAGAGCAAACACTACACGCCGAGACGGCTTTAATTGGTGTTGCAGAGGCATTGCGTTATCCGTCCCTGTCTTTGACCGGCAGTTTTGGTGCGGTTAGTGACGAGCTGTCAGATCTCAATGATGGCAATGCGGAGAGCTGGGGCGTGGCGGGTAATATTTTTGCGCCGATATTTAATTGGGGGCAGCTAAAGGCACAAAGTGCTGCACAACGGGCACGTGCCGAGCAGGCACTGCATACCTATGAGGCGACGTTACAACAGGCCTTTCGCGAAGTCGCCGATGCCCTGGTCGAGGTGCGTACTTATCGGCAGGAATACCAGGCCTATCGCCGTCAGGCCGTCGCTGCCCGCAATGCCGAGCGCCTCTCTATGGCCCGTTACAATGCGGGCGTCGTCGATTATCTCGAAGTACAAGAGGCCAGCCGCAGCCTGTTTACGGCCGAGTTAAATGAAAGCCAGTCGCATCAGTCGGCCTTGAATGCGGTCGTTGCCTTGTATCAAGCACTGGGTGGCGGTTGGGTAAATGAGCCGCCCACGCCTGCGGCCACACAAATACCGTAATTGTTTAGGTGACGAATTTTAGGGCTTGGGGTAAAGGACGTTAGTCTTACTCGGCACCCACGATATTTTTTAGGCCCCTGGTGGTAGCGGCGATGGTAATCGCGACAATAATACCGGTAAACATAATGCCGAGCATACCGATCACGAGGGATAATATCCTACCGCCTTTTTCCACGGGGCGAATATCGCCATAGCCAATGGTAAGAGCGGTGATAAATGACCAATAGAGGCTGGTGAATTTATCCCACTGTTCAATGCGCCCGACCCATTGCCCCAGTCCGGTGATGAGTACTAACAGAAAGATGAGCAGTGGCATGGTTAAATAAATACCGTAAAAAAACTGCTGTAAAACCAGGAGCGTAAACCCCATATCTTCCCCCTAATTTCGACCTGGATATATCGACGTATATTAAAGACTTTGCCCTTTTAAATCAGCACGCTAGATAGCGTGTAAAAGGGCTGGCTAAGGTTGAAATCCGGTTTCCGTTTTGGCAAAAAGGCCACTCGCAGGGTCGGGGTATTTCGAATGCTCGCCTACTTAGAATGCAGCGGTTAACATCACCCAGGCCTTATCGGTGTCGCTCGAATAATTGTCGGCATCGAAGGCTGCGTATTTAAATAGCACGCTGTAATTTTTACTGAAGGTATAGGCGGCGACAACATCGATTTCACTGCCGTAAGCCATGCCGCCAGTTTCTGCTTCAAAGTCGTGGTAGACGGCGACAAGTTTTACGCCGCCCACTTTGGTGGCTACTTTGAGATAGCTATCTTTAATGCCGTTGGCGGGGGTCGCGAGGAATGTATCGGCAAAACCCTGGAATTTATGCAGGGTGGCGAGTGGGGTTTTGAAGCTGACACCATTGTCGCTTGCCAGTACTTCGTGGCCAACAGCGATCGAGAGGGGCTTGAATTTGGCGCTGAGTTCGCCGAAGTAATAAGCGCTATCATAATTCAAAGGGCTGTCTTTATAGTCGCTTTGTTCGGCGTAGGACACATTAACAGCGAGGCTAAGGTCGTTATTGACCATCAAGCTGCCCTTGTATTCTAGGCCGTAAGTGCTGCTGGAAAGCGCGGGGCTTTCATTCATATCGAGTAAATAGGTGAAGCCTGCAAGGCTGTGTTGTTCGTTAAATACATAGGTGGCGATAGCGACGTGGTTGTCGCCGGTAAAGTTGTTGTTATCGCCGGCAGGACCAAAAATCCGATTGACGCGCCAAATATAACTGTAGTCGATTGTTAGCTTGTCGAGGGGGGAGAGCTGTAAGCGTGCGGCATCAAAGGTTTGTTCGTTATGACGCCAGGCGACACCGCCTATAAAACGCTGTCCACTGTGATTAATGCGCTGGCGACCGATGGTGGTTTTGTTGTCGTCATCAAAGGCGTAACTGAAAAAGAACTGATTAATTTCGGTGTAGTCGGGGTCGGCAACCACGGGGTATTTGGTTTTTCCATTCTCGGTATTATTAAAACGCTCACTGCCGATATAGCTGACATTGTCGACCTCTACGAGGCCCATAAAACCACCGATCACACCTGACTTTAGGGTGAGTCTGGATCTTAAGGTTGAAGCTCTAGCATCTTCGGGCTTGCCGTCCTGGTCGACCTGCTCGTAACGGTAACGCAGGTTTAAGGCAATATCGCCTTCACTCAGGGCTTTATCGATGCCTTCAGCGCTGGTGTCGGCGCTAGCAATTAGCGGTGTAGACAGGCTTAAAATGGCAATGCTGATGGCAACGGGGACTGTATGCTTTGAACGATTTAACATATTCAATTTCCTACTGATAAGGCCAAGGGATAGTGATTGTCGGTCTCTCTTACTTGGCTAATACAAATCATGTGCCAGCTTATTGTTTTTCCACGCCGCTTATATAAAGCGGGTCAATTCGTCCTTTGCCATCGTCGTCAATGGCTTTTTAAAGGCGACATTGTTGTGCGAATGCTCTGTTGTGGGGCCTTTGTTGGACTAGTTTGCAAGGGCTACGCTGTGATAAATTGCCGGCCAGTTTTCGTTTATTCAGATATAGGGGATTAAAAGTTATGGTAGCGATAAAGCAAGCGGCTACGTTATGCGTTGAAGATATTCGGCAGCACTTTGTCGATGGTGTAACGGTTTTTATTAGTGGCGGTTGTGGTCAGCCCGATAATGTACTCGATGTGGTGGCAGAGGCCGGGCTCAATACGGCATTTCGCATTATCGATTGCTCGGTGCCGGGCATGACGGCGACGGAGCTTGACCGCCTGTCGAGCAAGGCCATCCTCAACACTGGGTTTTTCCTCGGTGCCTACCGGCCCTTCCATGATCAGGGTCGACTGGAATATGTCCCCGCCTATCACTCGGCGCGCTACCGGGCGATGGAGGATGATTACAATATCAATATTGTGCTGATTAAGGTCTCCGAGCCCAATGCCGAGGGCTTTTGCAGCGCCAGTTTACATGCCGATTACTCTCGAGAAATGCTGGCCAAGGCCGATGTGGTGATTGCCGAATTCAACGCCAATATGCCCTATATCAGCGATGCTCTGCAGATTGCGCTGGCCGATATCGATTACACCGTGAGTTCCGATACCGCCCTACGGGAGTACGGTGTGGCGGCGGGTAGCGAGCTCGACCTGGTGATTGCCGAACATATTGCGGCACTGGTGGATGACGGCGACTGTTTGCAGCTGGGTATTGGCGCGCTGCCGGTATCTATCCTGCAAACGCTCGGTAATAAAAAAGATCTCGGTGTCCACACCGGTTTATTGACCGAGGCCTTTGTGCCACTCGTTGAAGCGGGGGTGGTGAATGGCAGTAAAAAAACCATTGATAAGGGCAAAATGACCACGGGCATCGTCGCCGGTAGTCGTGCGTTTTATCAGTGGTGTGGCTCTTACTCCGATTTGTCAATGCGACCGGTTAGCTACACCCATAATGCCGGTGTACTGGCGCAGATCGACAACCTGGTGGCGATTAACACCACGCTTGAAATCGACTTGTTCGGGCAAATCAATAGCGAAACTATTAAAGGCAAGCAAATTGGCGGCGGTGGTGGGCTAGTGGACTTTTTGCGCGGCGCTCGTTCATCCAGGGGCGGGCGCAGTATCATCGCTCTGCAATCGACGGCCAAGGGCGGCAGTATTTCCAAAATTGCGCCCTTACTGAAGACGGCTCCGGTGACGGCCATTCGCAATGATGTGGATTATGTCGTCAGCGAATATGGCGTTGCACGATTGTCGAACCTTGCCGTTGAGAAGCGCGCAGAGGCCTTGATTGGTATTGCCCACCCCGACTTTCGGGCAGAGCTGACGAGTCAGTGGCAAGACTTAATGTCGTCCTTCTAATGTCTTACTTACCCAAAGGGCAAGCTACTTGTCCTTTGGGTAAGTCGTGTTCGAAACCTGTTAGAATCTGCCCCGCTTAATAACGATACTACGGCGCACTGTGCATCTTAGAGACAGGCTGTAGCGTCAATTTTTCACCTGCAAATTACAAACCTATACAGAGAGGACAGAACCATGGAAGTGGGCCACTTATTGTTTTTCCAATGCCATCCCGATTTGAAAATGACGGATGCCGAAATTTATATGAACGAACTCGCCGTTGCCGATATGACAGAGCCCCTGGGCTTTGATTCTATCTGGTGCACCGAGCACCATTTTACCGACTATGTATTGTCGCCCAATATCATTGAGTTTTTGTCCTATATGGCCGGCCGTACCACCACGCTGAAACTGGGTACGGCGGCGGTGATTTTGCCCTGGCACAAAGACCCCCTGCGTGTGGCGACCGATTTCGCCATGCTCGATAACTTGTCGGGTGGTCGGGCGATGGCCGGCTTCGGTCGTGGTTTGGCACAGATCGAATACGATGGCTTTGGCATTTCCATGGAAGAATCTCGCGACCGCATGAATCAGTCGGCACTGTTGATTACCGAAGCCCTGGACACCGGCTTCATGGAAAGCAACAGCGGTCACTTTATTCAGGAGCGCCGTGAAATTCGTCCCCGGCCACTGCGTAGTTTCCGCGATCGTACCTTTGTGGTTTCCATGTCGCCCGACACCGTGCCCCACGCGGCCAAGATTGGTGGCGCCTTGATGACCTTCGCTATCGGCCCCTGGGAAAAGCGCAAGCCCGATATCGACCTGTGGCGTGAGAAGTTTCAGGAAGAGTGGAATCGCCCGGCCCCCAATTCGGTGGCGAATGTAATTTGCTATGTTGACGAAGACCCGATCAAAGCCAAAGAGATGGCGCACAAGTACATGGGCCGCTACTGGATTAGCGCCATGGATCACTATGAGATGAAAGGTGATCACTTCTCCGGTAAAGGTGGTGGTCAATACGATCACTACGCCAAGTCTGCCGAAGCCTTAAAGCACATTGGTGATGAGGGCATGGCGAAAATGTTTACCGATTGCCAGATCTACGGCACACCGGCACAGGTGCTGGAAATGGTCAAAGGCATTGAAGACTTGGTGGGCAACATCGACGTCAACGTTACCTTTAGCTACTCGGGTATGGCTTATGACGACGCCAAAAAGAGCATGAACTTGTTCGGCGAGAAAGTATTGCCGGTGCTGAAGAATGATTGGAACGACAGTAAAACAGGCTAATTGAAAGCCTAAAGCAGTTGGTGCTGGATGCTGTTATTGCCATCTAGTTAGATTGTTTAAGTACAGAGGGGCCGACGAGATATCTCGTCGGCCCTTTTTTATTGTCTTGGATCAAGGGCTATGGATACTCCCCTTCGTTTTTTTCGTGCCACTGGCAGAATGAGATATTCAAAAATATCAGTTCATTTCTAAACGCACGGAGTATGCCCTATGAAAGTCGGACACCTGATGTTGTTTCAAAACCATCCCCATCTACCCCAGACTGATTACGATATGTATCAGAGCGAGCTGGAAATCGCACTGATGACAGAGCCCCTCGGCCTGGACTCCATCTGGGCGGTTGAGCATCACTTTACGGATTACACTATCAGCCCTGATATCCCCCAGTTTTGGCCTTTATGGCCGGTCAGACTTCGCGCATTAGTCTCGGTACTGCCGCGCTGATCTTACTCTGGCACAAATCGAATACGATGGCTTTGGTATCGATATGGCCGAGTCTCGCGATCGTATGAACGAATCGGCAGGGATGATTATCGAGGCTCCCGATACCGGCTTTATGGAGGGGATGGCCCTTTCTTTAAGCAGGAGCGCCGTGAAATTCGTCCGCGTCCCTTCAAGTCCTTTAAAGATCGCAGGCTGATTGTTTCCATGTCACCCGATACGGCGGCCCATGCGGCCAAGCTCGGTGGTGCCATTATGAGCTTCGCCATTGCCCCCTGGGAGAGCCGTGCCAAGGAATTGATATCTGGCGTCAGCACTATCAACGGGAGCAGGGCTGTAAAGCGCCACCGACTAGCGCCAACCTGTTTGTGATTTGCGATAAGGACCCCAAGAAAGCCGAAGAGATGGCCTATAAGTACATGTCGGGCTACTGGATATCGGCCATGGCTCACTATGATATGACCGGCGATCACTTTGCCTCGAAAGGTGGTGGTGCCTATGACTTCTACCATGAAGCCACCAAATCAGCACGCGCTACGGGCGATGACGTGATGGGCAAGGCCTTCACCGATTTGCAAATTTGGGGTGCGCCTGAGCAGTGCTTGGAGAAAATCCAGGGCATTCAAGATATTATCGGTGCCATGAATATGAACGTTTCTTTTAGCTATGCCGGTATGCCTTATGATTGCGCTAAGAAGAGCATGACTCTCTTTGCTGAGGAGGTCGTTCCAGTGGTACAGCAGTGGGATACGGAGAATCATAAAGTTGTTTGATTGACGGTTGTTTTCTAGAAAACGGCGACGTAGCTCGCCGTTTTTTTTGCCCCAAGGTTTTTCAGTAAATGCACGAGGATAAGTAGGGAATGAGAGGCGAGTGACTTGTGACTTGTGACTTGTGTCCGTGACGGACATACGCCGTGGGGCTATGCTTGTCAGCCTAACGAGGTTGTAAGGCTCTTGGCGTACTGAACCATAAAAATAAAAAGAGCCGGCGAAACAAAGGTAATAAGTGAATGAGTGTTGCACTACTAATCGTCGATGATTCGGGGTTTTCACGCAAGGCGATGTTGAAGTCCATACCTGAGGGTTGGGATGTAAACATTACCCAAGCGGCCAATGGCGAAGAAGCCCTAGAGGCACTGCGAAATGGTTTGGGGGAGGTAGTACTTCTCGATCTCACCATGCCGGTACTCGATGGCTTTGGTGTGCTAGAAGGCATTCGTGATGAGGGGCTAACGACCAAGGTGGTGGTGGTGTCTGCGGATATCCAACCGAAAGCCAAGTTCCGTGTTATGTCTCTCGGCGCACTGGCCTTCCTGCAGAAACCTTTTAATAAAGAGTCATTGGCAGCTACCTTGGCTGAATGCGGGGTTTACAGTGAAGATTGAACCCTTAAATGAAGAAGAGAATGAAATCCTTCAGGAAGTTATCAATATTGGCATGGGACAGGCTGGAGCGTCCCTGGCGAAGTTGCTCGATGTCTTCGTCAACCTATCGGTGCCGCGAGTCAGCTGGGTCAATGATGAGGATTTTGTGACTCAGGTTGGGCAGATGGTAGAGGGTAGCGGTGAGCACTGGGCCGGCGTGCGCCAGGCCTTTTACAACCAGCTGGAGGGTGAAGCCTTTGCCATCTATGGGGCAAATGGTTGCCAGCAATTATCCGGCTTGATGGGCTATGACGAAAGTGAAGGTATGGCTCAGGAGGAGTTGCTACTCGATGTCACCAATATTTTGATTGGCGCCTGTTTGATGGGTGTCGCCAAGCAGATCGGTAAACAGCTAGATTTTGCAGCTCCCAATTTGGTGGGTATCGACAAGCCACTTACCGAACTTCTCTATAGCCGCGATCGAGAGTGGGATCAGTGCCTGCTTATCGAAGTGAACTTCTGTCTGGAAGAGGGTGACTTTTCCTGTCATCTGGTGATGCTAATGTCCGAGGCCTCTATTGGGCAATTGCGCAGTGGTTTGATTGAATTTATGGAAAGTTACTAAATGACGGCAGCACTGGGCGATAACAGCCTTGGGTTTATTATTGATCGTGTCGATGTGGGCATTTTGGTGGTCACCGAAGACCTTGAAGTGGTGTTGTGGAATCGCTTTATGGAGGCCAATAGCAAGGTGCCCGCAGAGGTAATAGTTGGCACCAATCTACTGGAATCCTTTCCCGATTTACCCGGTAAGTGGCTGCAAAAAAAGGTCAGAAGCGTGCAGCTACTGAATAATTTTGCCTTTACCTCCTGGCAGCAGCGGCCCTATCTGTTTCATTTCCGCCATCACCGCCCGATAACCGGTGGTGTTACCCATATGTATCAAAATTGCACCTTTATTCCCTTTGAGGGTGGGGGTGGAGAAAGCCTGGTCTGTATTACCTTGTTTGATGTTACTGATACGGCCATTTCTCACCGGGAAGTACAGCAAGCCCATGCCGATCTCGAGGAGCTCAGCCATCGTGACCCCTTGACCGGCATCTACAATCGGCGCTATATGGAGGCGGAACTCGATAAAGAATTTCAGCGTGTAGCGCGCTACGGTGGTAAGTTATCGGTGCTATTTCTCGACCTAGACTTCTTTAAGAAGGTGAATGATACCTACGGTCACCAGGCGGGGGATCAGGTCTTGATTGAGGTGACACAAAGAATAACGGCCATCGCCAGAGGCACGGATTGTCTCGCTCGCTACGGCGGTGAAGAATTTGCAATTATGCTTCCCGAGACCGACACCGTTGGTGGCTTAATCTTTGCTAATCGAGTCAGGGAAGTGATAGAAAAAACGCCGGTGTACTACGAAGAGCATACCATTGCGGTGACCGCCAGCCTGGGGTTGAGCGAGTATGTTGAGGGTACCAAGAGTTACGATGCCTTGCTGGATCAAAGCGATAAGGCCTTGTATGTAGCAAAAAAGCAGGGGCGCAACCGCGTGGTTTGTTTTTTGCCCGAGATGTAACTTCAAGGCTTTTTCACACTCAATATCGCTTCGCTAAATTGCCATTGACAAGGCTTGTCGTCAGTGGCGGAACTTCCCTTCCCGCCACTTTTCCTCTCGTGCTCCCCAATATGGCTATAACCCACTGCTTTTAGAGCGTGGCCTCGCGCGGGCTTTTCTTCGGCAATGTCGATTAATAGCTTGTAGACTTACAGCTGGGCCGAGCGCGCTGGAAACTTTACTTGTGGGTATCTTGGCTATACTCTCGGGTCGAGATTGCCCTTAAGCTACGCCGTAACACCGCTTAATCTAACGAGTAGGTGAGCTGTAGGCATACCGGTGTTGCTTAAACGTGCATAACTATAAAAAACAATGATGGGCTTAACGAGGCGTTAATAGTATGAAAGTAGGACTGTCCTGTATTTTCCAAAACCCCTGGAATAACCTTAACGACCACGACGTGTATCAGCATGAAGTGCGCATGGCCTCTCAGGCAGAGGCCTTGGGTTACGATTCCATTTGGGGTGTTGAACATCACTTCACCGGTTACACCATGTGCCCCGATGTTATTCAATGGTTGAGCTTCATGGCCGGTAAAACCGAAAAAGTTGAGCTCGGTTCGATGGCCGTTATTCTACCCTGGCACGACCCGGTACGGGTCGCCGAGCAGTTTTCCATGCTCGATAACCTCTCCAACGGACGCTCGATTATCGGCTTTGGTCGCGGCTTGGCCCGTGTCGAGTTTGACACCTTTGGCCTCAACCAGAGCGATGCCCGCGAGACCTTTATGGAATCGGCGAAGTTGATACTCGATGGCCTTGAAAAGGGTTATTGCGAATTCGATGGTGAGCTGGTGAAACAGCCTAAAGCACCGATCCGTCCGGCACCGATTAAATCGTTCAAGGGTCGCAGCTATGCGGCGTCAATGTCACCGGATTCGATTCTCGGCATGGCCGAACTTGGTTTGGGTCTACTCTTGATTCCCCACAAACCCTGGGAAGAAGTTGCCATTGATATCGCTCGCTACAGTGAGCTGTTTAATAAGGTACACGGTACCAACCCCCCGGCACCACTAGCGGCGTGCTGGACCTATTGTCACGAAGATGCCGATGTAGCGAAAGAGGCGGCCTATAAATACATGACGGGCTATTGGCAGAGCGTCATTGACCATTATGAAATGAATCAGGATTACTTCAAAAAACGCAAAGGCTATGAATACTACGGTGACATGTCGGATGTCATTAATGATGTCGGCCGCGATACCATTGCCGAAATGTTTATGAGCCTGCAGGTCTGGGGAACCCCGGAGCAGTGCTATCAGAAAATTGTCGATATTCGCAGTAAGATAGGTAATAACGGCTTTAACGGCGTCTTTAGCTATGCCGATATGCCCTTCGATATGGCCGAGGACAGCTTTAAACTGTTCAGTAAAGAGGTATTGCCGCGCCTGAAAGAGTTGCCCGATGTCGATACCGTTAAAAACGTCGCCTAAAATAATTTAACGGCGAGTTTTATGCCACGCTTGGCAGTCAATATCCCCCTATAAGATAAAACAACCAACGTTAATAATTAAGGTGATAGCAATGGGCAGTAAATTACAGTTTTGGCGGAGTGCGACATTGGCGCTGCTTGTTTGTGTGGGCCTACCCGCTACCACGCTAAATGCAGAGGAGTGCAAGCCGGTGAAGTGGGGTGCCGATGATGAAATTGGTTCAGCCAACCTGCTGACACCGAAAAGTGTGTTACTGGCCTCGCAGTTAATTAAACAAGGTAAAACTCAGCACCTAGGTATTATTATCGATAAAGACACCCCGGCCTTTGGTCCGCGTTCACTCAATTTACAGATTGTACAGCCGGCTCAGGAGTGGGGGCGGGAGGCCTTTGCCAATGGCTTTAACTACAATGACGATGTCTTTCAGGGCTGGTTTGGTATCGGCTCCCAGCTCGACGGCCTTGCCCATGTGGGTCAACATCAGGTGTTTTACAACTGTCTGAAGGGGCCCGATTTTGTCACTACCACGGGCGTGACGAAAATGGGTATTGAAAAAGTACCGCCGATTGTTGCTCGTGGTATCGTCCTCGATATGGCGGCTTTCCACGGCGTTGCCTATATGAAGGCCGGAGAGTTGATCACGGTTGAGGATGTTGAGGCGACGGCAAAAAAGCAGGGTACCCCCATTCGCGAGGGTGACGTCGTACTGTTTCATACCGGCTGGACAGACGCCATGATGGCGAAAGACCCACAAACTTGGGGTAGTAAAGAGCCGGGTATTTCTGAAGCGACGGCGAAATATTTAGCCGAGAAAAATGTGGTCGCAGTGGGTGCCGATACCTGGGCTGTCGACCCCGTGCCGCCAGAGGTAGAAGGCAATCTTTTTGCCGGTCATATAACCCTGTTATTGCACAATGGCATTTATTTACTGGAAACCATGAACACCGGTGTACTAGTGCGTGATAATGCCTATGAGTTTTTCTTTGTACTGGGTGTACCCCGAGTGCGGGGTGCGGTACAGGCAATGATTGATCCGATTGCGATTTATTAGCAACAGTTGTCAACTTTCGCTGTAGGCCGGGGCAATTCGCCCCGGCCTTTTATTTTGATTTGAACCGTATTGAAAAGTAGGAGTTATCGATGGATACATTGCAGGTCTGGGCCTGGGTGTTTTTGTTTCTCTATGTCGGCGCGATGATCGGTTTTGGCTACCTCGGCATGCGTCAGGTTGAAAATAGCGATGACTTTTCTACCGCTCGCGGCGGTTATGGCATGTGGTTTTTGGCCTTTGCGATGACGGCGACGACGGCATCGGGGGCGACCTTTCTCGGCATTCCTGGTTTGGGCTATCGCTTCGGCCTACCTGCCCTTGGCTATGCGCTGGTCTACCCCTTCGCCGTTTACCTGGGTGTTTGGCTGTGTTTCCGTCAGGTGCAAAAGGCGGGCAATGCCTTTGGTAATCGCTCCATCCCCGAATTTATCGGTGATCGTTATCAGTCTGATGCCCTGCGAATTATCGTCGCGCTATTTTCCATCGTCCTGCTGTTCTATCTGGCGGCTCAGTTGTTGGCCGGGCTGGTGATGTTCGAGCAAATACTCGGGCTGGATGCCTTCTGGGCACTGACTGTGACCATTGGGGTCTTGCTGGTTTATGTGGTGCTGGGTGGTGCCCACGCCGATATTCTAACCGACGGCGTACAGGGCGCGATGATGTTGATATTGGCTTGCGCCATTGCCTGGATGTTTTTCAACGGTGTTGGCGTTGACGGCGGTTTGGACGGGGTGCTGTCTCGCCTACAGAGCGCAGACCCTAAGATGGTTGGTGTCTTTTATGAGGGCTCGGGCATTCTCGATTCCCATTGGGATTTCGTCGCCATTTTTCTCGCCCACCTCTCCCTGGGCATGCTGCCCCATATCGGCAATAAGGTCTGGGCCTTAAAAGAAGGGGTCGGGCGCACACGCTTCCTGGTGCTTTGTCTGGTCTTTGGTGTGGTGCTGGCGTCGATGATTTTTGGCGGTGTATTGGCGCGAGCGGTACTGGGTGACGAGCTATTGACCAGTCCGGGTGGCCCCAATCAAGCCATTCCCGCCTTGTTTATTGCTCTGTTTCCCCAGTGGTTGGCGGCTCTTTTGGGTGTCGCTATTTTATCGGCCATTATGTCCACCGCCGATGGCTTGGTGATTTCCACCTCGCAGGTCTTTGCCAACGATATTTATCGGCGCTCATTGTCTAAGGTGCTTCACCCCAATGCGTCTGAAGAAGAGGTCGATCACAATGTGCTGAAAATCAGCCGCTGGGGCATCGTTGTGGTGCTACTGGGTGCCGGTGTCTTGGCTTGGCATTCTATTGGCCAGAATATCGCTTTAATGGTTTGGGCAGGGTTGGGCGGCATGATGGCGGCGCTGGCCGGGCCGTTAATGCTCGGTGTCTTTTGGCGCGGGGTGACTAAACAGGGGGCAATCTGGGGTTTTGTAATCGGTGCTATTTCTTTTACGGTGTTGCGCAATGGCTGGTTGCCAGGGGGTGATGTCGGGGGCAGTGTAATGCAGCAGGGCTTGTTCTGGATGAGTAGTCAGGCCAGTAATCCTTTTGCCTGTGCCACGGTGGGTGAGGGACTCTCTGTTTTGACTACGGTTGTGGTGTCACTGTTGAGTTCACCGCTGCCTAAAGAGCACCTTGATAAAGTCTTTGGTGAAAGCACTGGCTAAGCATGGATCTTATTTTTGGTATTAAAAAACCCGGCAATTGCCGGGTTTTTTAATACTGTCGTTTTAGTCTAAAAGTTACTTAGAATTACTGGCTTAGAACTGATAGGTTAAACGCATCGTGACTTCGTCGGCCCAAGCTAGGGGTTGTAGAGCACCGGCATTGTCCTTGCTATCGAGGAAGCTGGCAAAGCCTTCAATGGTCCAGCGTCTATTGGGCTTATAGCGCACGCCAGGCTGTATCAGATAGCTGCCATTGAGATCGTAAAGTACGTTCATATCGAGCCGCCAGATCAAACCGGGCAGCGCTTGCTGAACAGCAAAGGATACTGCGTCCCAGCCACCGGATTCCTCTCCACCGGAGGGCGCTTTGGAGGCATCACCACCAAGGAAGCGCAAGTGTCTACCGGAGAGGTCGCTCTCCGATTTGTGCATCCACTGGAAGACCAGGAAGGTGGCGGGAAAGTCATCACTAAAGCGACGGTACTTCTCAAGCACCAAGCCCGTTACCCACTCATCTTCTTCAATGAAATCTCTGGAAAAGTTGTTAGTGAATTTTTTGTCGGGGGTGTAGGTCATCTCAAAGCGCACCACCAGTTGGTCGAGCCAGCTGTCGGGTTCTGAATAAAAGATGTAGTTGGCACCAAAGCCGAAGACATTCTCTGAGGCATAGATGGGCACAATGGAGGCCTCCATATCGCCGATGGCGCTAGAGAATGCATCGAGTACCAGGCGGCCATCTGCAATCGAAGTGGCGTAGTCCGGCCCCGGCAAGCCAAGTTCACCGGCCAAAAAGCCGCCAATAAAATCGAATTCACGGGCCAGAACATTAACCGCCTCGACACCGTCGACGCCAGCTAGGTGGGCGACAGTCATCCAGTCAACACCGCCGAGGGTACCGGTGCCAGGGGCACTGATGGCCCCGTCAGCAGCGGTGGCACGGAAGGGTTGTGAGGAGAAATCACCATAGCCAAGACCTGCAAAGGAGGGGTCGAGAGCGGTTTGAGCGCCGGCCTGCCACTTGAAGATGGGGTCTGGGTTATGGCGGCTGGTGGCCATAAATTGCAGACCTAGGTCACCGAGTTGCCCGACTAAGCGGACACCGGCGTTGATTTTGTTATCGACTTTATCGAAGCCAATATCATTCCTTACGGTGAAGGGGCTGTTAATGACACTATAGGCGGTGCCTGTTTGCGGCAGGACAGAGGGTTGAAACATTTGTGCAAAAGTTTCGATTTCCCATTGGCTATTGAGGTTATAACTTATTCGGATGGCCGGAGAGGCTATGCGCTCATCGGCATATTCCTCCGAGGCGAGATCGAGGAAGGTGTGGCGACGCAGGTCGAGGCCGTTGGGCACGTCCATGACGCGGAAAAAAATGGCTTCGCCCCAGGCAATTTGCTGAATACCGGCGCGCACCCAGAGATTGCCTTCGGAGTAGTCCACATAGGCGGAGGCCAGGTCGATCATAAAGTCATCATCACAGACCTCGAAAATGCTGGCGCACTGACCGTGATGGTCGACTTTAAATTGATTGACGTCCTTTGCACCGCTTTCGATACTGACGTCGTTAAAGACATCGGCGGAATAAAAGCCTCGCACTTTGACAAAGGCCTTTACGTTTTCACTGATGCCGATACTGACATTCACCTCAGCTCGCGTCGCCATCATATTCCAGTCATTGTCGTAATCAAAATCCTGTTTGACAAAATCAGGGCCCCCGGTGGAGTTGGGCAGGGTGCCGGTTACCACTGCGCTGCCGCGATTCATCGGGTTTTGATCATTACTAATGCTGTAGGCCATTTCTTGGCGAATAAACCCCGATACATCGACGTCGACAGCGTGGGCAGCGGGCATGGCTAATAGGCTCGCTGAAAATATTGCTGGTAGTCGGGAGAATGTTTTTGTTTGTTTCATTGCCATATCCTTCTCTATTAATTGCTCAGTTTGGCGGTTTTTACTGAAATACAGCGGATCACGTATTGTGATTAACTGCCAAGCTTGCGAATCGCCTGCACTGTGAGATATTTTTCATAGGCTTTTTCAGAATTAAACTGAGTTTTTACGCCCCCTTTGATTTTTTCGACCTGGTTGAATCGCGTTAAGCGATCGCCCTGAATATCGTGGGAGTGGACATAGGACCACGACCATTCAGGGTTGCCCTTGGCATCGAGGTTGGCATTGTTGCCCTGTTTCTGCTGGCTGAAACCGATTTCAAAGGAGCGCCAAATCTCACCCTTGCGATCGTAGGTGACATAGGCAATGGGCGCCATGTTGCGGGCGTCGAGCCAGATACGCTTTTTACTGACCGGTGCTCGGGGGAAGCCGGTGGGCTCAGCCTCGACAACAATGACCTCGGGACAGAGTTGATAATTGGTTTCGTAAAAGGTCTTACCCTTCTTGCCGCCGTGTACCAGGTGTTCTTTTGACCAGTTTTCCTTGTCACCCTGCCACATACCCGACTGACAACCGAGGAAGGGACCGCGGCCAACAATTTTATGCTTGCCCCAGGTCAGCATCGGGTCGCCGGAGGCCCAGGCATCGGAGAGGAAGAAGGTAATGCCGGGTACCAAGGGCTCAAAACGCTGGTTGGTGGGAAAGCGCCTGACGCGTTTAAAGGCCGGTAGGTAGCCGAAGAGGTCGGGGAATTCCCGCTGGTCGTACTTCCAGATATTTAAGAAAGAGGTACCGCGGGTATCGTCGGGGGCGGTAAACCAAATGGCTTGGTGGCGCAGTTTGTTGTCAAAACCCTCTAGATAGGGGCCACTGGGGTTGCTGACCAGTGCGGTAAAGTTCTTCTCACACCAGGCCATTTGATATTGATACTCAACGTTGCCACTGGGGCCAATATCATAGTCGTCAATGGCGAAAATAGAGGTGTCGTGGCGACCCCAGCTGAGGGTGATATTGGCGAAAGCTTCGAGACCATTCTTCGGGTCGACAAAGGGTGCTCCACCTATCCACTGATTGTCGCTGCCTTTAACCACAACGTTTCCATTCAGGTCGAGCTCCGCCTTACCTTGATTAGACAGGCTGGCCTTGAGGAAATCGTGGGGAAATAGCTGAGTGACATCGGTAGTGGTGGGTACCAGCTTAATACGACGGCCCTGTTGGGAGACTTGCAGATAAGTGACGGGGTCGAGGAGGTCTTTAACAATCTCGACATTGCTGGAGTCGAGAATGTCGCCGTCCTTTAGCTTGCCCTGGGTAAAGGCGTCAATGGACAATAACTCTTCGGGGTAGGCCTTGGTGATATCGGCAGTTTCACCAATTAAGGGCCATAGAGGGCTCAGCACGCCAGCGCCCATGATTCCCTTGGTCATTTTCTCTAAAAAGAATCGGCGACTGTAATCTACGTCGTATTTCTTTATGTGTATAGGCACGGTGGCCCTCCGAATTGCTAGTGTGTTGGTGGGGTCGATCTTTTTCTATGCTTGTGGAGTCACTGAGGGGCATCGCCACGTCGTACTTGCCAGCAGGTTGATGAACGGTTGCTTATAGCTGTGTACGGGGGGAGTTTAGTAGAACCGTGCGCTTTTGTTACTAGGAGCTGGTTGTTTTGTGACCGCTTTCAATATTTCCTGAAGAACTTAATTATTATTGAATGATTGTTCAAAAACCTTTAGCAAAGGGCAGGTGTCAATGCTGGTTTGAGCGTGCCATCAAGCTGCCAGGGATGGCTGGCAGCTTGGGTAGAAAGTTGAAGGTTTCCGCTATTAAGAATGGCCAATCAATAGTTTGGCGAGCTATAACAGCAGGGGCCACGCGAAGTTAATGATTGTTCACGTTAGAGTGTTATTTCACGGCTGAGGGGGTTGCGCCGGTACTAGGTTTTACTGGATGCCCAGCGCGGTTCGGGCACATAGGCACTGACTAATACTCCGCCGAGAAGCAGAAAGGCAACAGAGCAAATGAACACGGCTTCATAGCCTAGCCAAGCGGCGAGAATACCGCCCAGTAAGGGTCCTATAGTCCCCGCGACCTCGGAGCTGGAATTCGCGATGGCAATGCGCAAGGGCACGTCGTCGCGGTGGCCGAATTCTAAGGTCAAATTAATGGCCGTACTTTGGAAGCCCTGTGTCGCGGCACCAATGCCCATAAACACCAGTATATTGAATGCTAAGCTCTGGCTAAATAACAGCAATAGGGTGGATGCCACCCATAGACCAATGGAGATGAGGAAGGCTAAGCGGAAGCCTCGGCGGTCGGCTATCCAACCCCAGACTAGGTTTGAAAAAGTGCCCGCTAGAGTGAAGGCAACGGTTAAGGTGCCCAGTACCGTGCCAGTTAAGCCCAGGGTTTGACCGGCGTAGAGAATATAAAAGGGCATGGCCATACGGCCCATCGTCGCCAGCGAGCGCGCCAGGAAATAGTGAGTAAAGGCCGTATCTTGTTGCAGCAGGGCGGGTATCTGGGCCAGGCGCTGCTTGAGACTGACATTGGCGGCAAGGGTGGGTGGCTCCGGCTCACGCACAAAGAGCAGCATCGCCAGGCCGACACTGGTGAGCGCGAAGGCGAGTAAAAAGGTCATCGAGTAGCCAAGGGGTTCGGGGTTGACACCAATTAGATAGTGACCACCCAGGTAGGCAACACCGGCGGCGGTAATGCCAGCGAGAAAATTCCGTAGCCCCGTCAACCAGCCGCGTTTGTCAATTGGTATCACCTTGCTCATCAAGACATTGAAGATGACGCCCTGCATGCCCTGAAAGAGTCCCAATAGAGCCAGAAATAGATAGATCGCCAGTAGTGCGGAGTGAGGGGATAACAGCAGCCCGGCCAATGCAATACAGAGCACCATCGCGCGCATCCCTGCGCCAATAAGAAATCCCATCGGCAGGACTCGGGCTCTATGTTCGATAAGGTTGGCGCCCAGTAAGGGGGTGATGGCCATGCCGAGGGACTGCATAGCGAGGGCAATACCCACCGCTATATCGGAGCCATTGGACAGCAGCATCACATAGGCCGGTAGGAAGGTGGGAGCGGTCAGCAGGCGAAACCCAGTTTGGCCGAGTAGGCCGTGGGCGAGGTGGGCGCTGAAGTTACGTTTAAGGTTGCGGCGAATCTGTAGCTGGTAGCTGCGTTCAGCGCGGTGGCGGGATTGCTGATGTTTCACGATGTCGATGAACCTAGGTTGAGCGTGGCCACGGGCGGCATTTTTGATGGCCGGCTCCGTTATTAATACTTCTAGAGTACCGTGTTTGTTGTCCGCTGGGCTAACTAAGGTGTTTACTGAAATTGATTTCGCAGAGTTCTTGTGATGCTATGACGTGGACAATAAATAATAAAAAGGAGCCCGAAATGAGCCAGTCACACATTCTCGAAGGTATAAAAGTTCTCGATTTCACCCAGTTTCTTGCCGGCCCCGCAGCGACCCGGCTGATGGCGGAAATGGGAGCGGAGATCGTTAAAATTGAAGAGCCGACGATAGGTGATAACGCTCGCCACTTTCCCTTCAAGGCTGATGACGGCCGTAGCGGTTACTACGTGCAGCAAAATCGGGGGAAAAAATCCCTAGCCATTGATTTGAAATCAGAGAAAGGTAAGGGGATTATTCGCCAGATGATTCCTCATTTTGATGTCTTGGTTGAAAACTTTTCAGCTGGAGTCATTGGGCGCTTGGGTTTTAGCTGGGAGGAGGTGAAAAAACTCAATCCGAAAATGATTATGTGTTCCATTTCTACCTTTGGGCAGGACGGGCCGCTGGCCCACTTACCTGGTTTTGATTATATCGCCCAAGCTTATTCCGGTGTATCGGCGATGATCGGCCCGGCCGACGGGCCTCCTTCATTGGTCGGGCTGGCTATTGGCGATACCTCAACGGGCGTGCATGCGGCGACGGCGATAGGTTATTCCCTTTTCCATCGCGAGCGCACCGGCAAGGGCCAGTACCTTGATATCTCCCTGCTCGATACCTATTTCCATCATCACGAAGTCAACGTGCAAGATTACAGCGCGAGCAAAGGACAGTCTCTGCCCCGGCGCCTGGGAACCCACCACAATGTTGCGGCGCCGGTAGGCATGTTTAAAGGTCGGGAGCGCTACTTTTTTATTGTCGCCCTCACTCATCAATGGCCCGGTTTTTGTGAGGCGATAGGTATGCCCGAGTTACAGCAGGATCCACGCTTTTCCGATCCGGCGATAAGGATTGAAAACCGCTTTGAACTGGCAAAAATCATTGAACGGTGGATGGCTGAGCAAAGCAGTGATGATGCGGTGCAGCAAATACTGGAAGATGCGCGCATTCCGGTGGCCCCCATCCTCGAGGTCGAAGAGGCTATGGCCCACCCGCATTTGATTCAGCGTGAAACGGTGCGGACAATTTCTGATCGCAGCATCGGCGAATTTCAGGTGCCAGGTATGCCGCTGCGCTTTTCGGAATTCCCCGGCCACCTGTCCTTAGTGGCCCCCTATCTGGGTGAGCAAAATACAGAAGTACTGACGGCGTACACCTCCCTTTCTGTTGAAGAAATCGCCAGTTTAGAAAAAATTGGAGTGCTCGGTTGCGAGCCCATACCGGAGTAATCAGCGGGTAATATCGGTGCTTTGCTGCGATCGATATTTAACATCTTCTGGCTAGTTTGGTTAATATCACCGAGGCTTGCTGGCGGTCTCGGTGATATTATTATGGATGATTCTTTAGTGAACCGTTTGTTGTTGCAAGTCAAAGCCGGTGGCACGGTAGCCGTCGTCGCCCTCAATATAGGTAATAAAAACAGTAAGCGTGACATAGGTGACGGTTAATGAATTGGGCAGGCTGGGTCCTTTTAACTCAATTACATAGTCACCCCAATGGTAGTCGCCACTGGGTGCAACCAAGTATTCGTAGGCCTGTTCGTAGTGCTCGACCACGACAAATTGCTCTTTCAAGTATTCGCTGGCGATAAGCTTGATCGGAGCATAAGCGTTAACGGCAAGTATTGGTGAGTCATAGGAGAAGGGTGTGGTGGATAAATTAAGTTTGGCTGGGGGCTGTGTATCCACCGGCCGGCAATCGTCGGGGGTGTTGGTGGCGTTATTAAAAAAGACAGGGGGGGGCGGAAAATCATAGGCAGGCTTGTCGGGCAGGTCGGTTGAAAAGCCCTCTAAGAATCCGATAGAAAGGTCTTTCATATCGGGCTCGAAATACGCTTGAGCAGCGAATAGATTACAGGATAAAAATAAGCTGCCGATAAGTGTGGCAATTGAAAATTGATTCATTGATGGCTCTCTGATGATAGTGTTATTCAGGGAATAGAGAATGATTTATAGGGCTTGCGGAAAGTCGACTTTGTCAGGGCTAAAAGACGAGCACTTATTGTGCGAATCTAGGTGTTTTTTCGCGTATTAAAGTATTTTTCCAATATAGCCTAAAAATTTTAGCATGACTGAAGTAGATTCAAGCCTGTAGGTATTAACAGGTAGGTACTAGTAGGTAGCGGCGGCCTTGCAATGATATTTCAGCGAATGATTTTTAACCATTCTCCCGCTACGGGTTCTCCGGCCGGGTAGTGGCCATTGATGAGCCGCAGCTGACTGACACCGTAGCGCCCCAAACTAAGGTGTTGGCTGAGGCGCTTATAGGTAATCCCGGTTTTGGCTTTGACATAGTGAATAGCCTGGGATTTTTGGTTTTGTAATTCGCGCAGAGAGCGGGGTTTAAAACTGAATGCAATGGCGAGAAAATCTCGGTCATAACTTTGTTGAACCTCTGACTCTACCTCCGGCCCCGCTTTGTCGTTAAGGCTGCCATTGTCAACCTGGCCACGGAACACATAGGCTCGCGGCCCGTAGTAAATTACAATAAGACGCTGCTCTTGAATGCTCTCTGTAGCTGGGACGATACCGGTGTGGGCTTTGAGGCCATGAATAATTAGGCTTTCCGACTTCTTGATAAAGGCGATGCCAAGGCTATTTTTAATGTAGTCTCGGGGGCTGTCTAGGGTGCGGGCTTTTAATGTGAGACTTAAGGTCGCCGATTTCTTTTCGTTTTCGCCGTTGATGGTTAGTCCTTGGTCTTTAAATACCCAGCCTTTGGGGTAGTCAAATTGAAAGCGTAATTTGTCCTGATAAAAGCGTGTCGGTTTTTTTTCTTTTTGGCGAGAGTTTTTTCCCCATAACAGGCCATTGGTGGCGACGCGAAAATTGCCGCTGTCAATGTTGGCGCTGATCCCCCCCCCATCTTTGCGAGATCCTTTAAGTGAAGAGGCTCTCAGTATTTCCCGTAGCCGTTTGTCATTGCGCGGGTGCGAGGCAAAGAGGCCGTGATAGGTTTGGGTTTTTTTACCGGCATCGGTACTGCGTTTCTTACTGTAGCGCTCGTGTGCCTTGAGTTGGCTAATGATGGCGATCATGGCAGAGGGGGCGTAACCGGCGCGATTTAAAAATGTATTGCCGAGGGCATCGGCTTCCAATTCCATTTCACGACCATATCCCTTAACTGAGGCCGCGCCCCATTGCGCCGACGCCTCACCGACATCGACACTGCCGGTGAGTATGGTCAGCACTCCGGCGATGACACTGGAACCGGTTTGGGCGCGCTGCTGTTGAGAGGCGTGATCGGCGGTAATGTGGGCGACCTCGTGGCCGAGTACGGCGGCGAGTTGGCTCTCCGAGTTCATATACGCCAACAGGCCTCGATTGATATAAATATAGCCGCCGGGTGTGGCGAAGGCGTTAATGTCGGGGCTGTCGAGTACGGTAAAGGTGTACGTCTGATCGGGCTTGTCGCTGTGGCGGGCAATTTTTTGTCCCACGGTATCGACGTAGTTGGCAATTTTTTTATCGCTAAACACCGGGGTCTGAGCGGTGACTTGCTCGTACATTTCCTGTCCGATCTTGGCGGCTTTCTCAGCGGACATCATGAGCGTTGGTTCTGCGTGGGCCTGAGGCAGTGTTACTAGCAATGTGGCGAGCAACAGCGGTTGCAAGCTGCGCAGGGCACTACCGCAACGTTTTTTCACGGTGTTCCCGACGCCAATTCACGCCTCGTGTTAGCCCTGAAGAAGCTGCGTAATTGTCGGCCGATACCGTCACAGGCCTGGTCTTGTACTTGGGCGATAATGGGGATCGGCAGAATAATCGCGACCATATAGGACGAGCCCCTGGCCTCGACCTTTACGCGACCGCTCTCCTGCCGAGTGTGTAAATCCCAGATGATGGCTTCGTAAGTGCCGGTTTTCTCCCAGGTGGCAAAGCCAAAGCAGCCACCGCCACCGGGGCCGATGGCGCAACTCACCGAGCCCTCGCGTTCGGTGGTTTCGGTACTGCCATCAATCCAGATCATGTAGCGCAGGCCCTGCTTGTTGAAGCGCTGGGCAATTAGCGGTTCGTCGAGCATTTTTGCCAGCCGCTTTAGGCCCAGTGGCGCGGTGCGGGGTTCAAACCAGGGGTAGAGAAGGTCGACAAATTGACGCTCGGGGAGGACAGTAACCAGCTTGTCGGCATTTAATTTTTCGCCAATACAGTCGATAAAGTCGGGTTCGGTTTCGTAGTCGGCATAGTGACGCCGGCCCAGCACCACTACGCGCTCATTACTGGCGAGGGTCAATGCCGTATCGTTCTCACGGTATTCATCAACGGTGGTGGTGGTGCAGGCGCTTAGGGTGAGGAGTAGTAGTACCCGTATCAGGGCGCTGCCGATGGTCAGTGGCTTCATCGGTGAGTACTGTCATTTGTAGCTTGTGCGCGAGTCTGGCGCTGGCGCAGCCATTGCTGTATTTCTGGTACGCGGGAAAAACCGGTAATAAAGTGTGCGCCGGCATCGCGCAGGGCGACCATGGATGCCTGCTGTAAAGCCTCGGTGTCAGATTTTAAAAAGCGGGTCGGGGTTTTACCGTAAGCGGTCATAATCCAGTCGGCAACGGGTTCGTGGCTGCTGTCAAACAGTTGCAAGTTGTACTTTATCCAAACCTCAAACACCTTCAGTTGCGATTCATTGGGCATTGAAATTTGCACATCTTCGACACGGGGCACCAAGATTAAATCGACGTCGTTATTATCGGTCATATCGGTGGCCGTTGAGCTGTGTTGAAATAAACTGGCGGCCAAGCCGCTAAAGAGTTCGACTTGAATTTGCCCCACTGCAACACTGACCTCTTCGCCCACCGTGCTGTCAAAGCGGTAATTGGCAAAGTCGGGCTCGAAAACGACGAGGCTGCGCAGCGGCAATTTGTGAGTGAGGGCGGGGGGGAATTGGCCCACGACTTCTAACTGGGTGGCACAAGCACTGGCGAATAAACAGCTCAGTACTAGCAGGGGGGTAAGCAATGCTTGGGCCTTCATTGCGGCGCCGCGATAGTTGTTTTTGTGGGCATTCATTGTGTCTCATTGAGGCTATTTAAGCCGACAAAGGTTCCACCATTACGATAGCTTAGTTCTCGCATCAGTGCTGCGAAACGGCTGGCGGTTTCCATTCTGCCACCGGGTGCTAGAAAGTGGACGGGAAAGCCGATGGTGTGGATACGCACTCGTTGCTTGTTGCGGCCACGCTGGCGGTTACTTTGTGACACGGTACTGAGCACCTTGTGAATAGAGCTACCGGTAAAGTCATCACCAAAGACATACAGGCTGATTTTCTTATCCGAGGCGTAAAGGGCCTGTATCGCTCGCTGTATGCCCTCCACTGGGCTTGAATTACTAAAGGGCCGCCAGTGAGTCATTTGCCGAATAATGGCACGGCGTCGCCCTGGGGTATCGGGTAGCCACTTGCCGCGATAGCTGGGGAACATATAGTCGCCCATATCGTTGATTACCTGAATCCCCTTTACGGTGGGATAAATGTCGAGAATGTTGAGCAGTTCTGCGCGCACCTTGGACCAGGCGTAGTCGACCATACTGCCGGAGGTGTCGATCACAAACACCAGATATTCACTGTCTACGGGAATGCCACCAATCAGTTGCTTGGCATTGAGGCTGCCGCGTTGTTGCAGGCGCTGCATTTCCTCGCTGAGTATTTGTTGAGCGAGGATTAATTCATCCCGCTCGGTGGTATCAGCCTGGGCGCTGGCCTGTAATTGTCGTTCAACGCTGGCCAATTGCCGGCGTAGGCGGGCGATGCTTTTTTCCAGCTCAGAGAGCTGCTCTCGCTTGCCGCTTAGTGTTTGAGTCATCACCCGGGTTTCACCCCGCAGGCTAAATAATTGCTTCTGTAATAGCGTGATATGTTGCTGATCGGCGTTCGTCTGGCTTTGTGGCGGCGCGCTAAACTCGACGGTTTTGGCGATTAATAGCAGCAGCACAATGGCGCCAAAGCCACAGCTAATAACGTCGAGAAAGGAAATGCTGATTTCAAGCGTTTGGCGTCGGGAGCGTTTCATGGTCGATGTCCCTACCGGCCTAGGGCCAGTCTCGCGAAGGGCTTAAGAAAGCGCCTTTGCTGAACAGACCGAGCTTCCAGAACAGGGCGGCGGCCGCTGGGTCGCCCTCCATCGGGAATAAAATAATATTCACCGGTACGCCTTTCGGTAGGGTAGCGACGGCGCTCTCAAACAGTGCGACCCGGGCCTTGCCCGAAACAGTGTTTTTACTGGGTTTATTTTCCCCCTGGGTCGGTAGTCCATCGGTAATCAGGAAGATATTGTCCGGGCGCTGGGTAAAGTCATTGGTCACGGCAAAGGCGTTGACTAGGCTGGTGCCACCGGCGGGCAGGGTCTTGTGCAGCTGGGCAATAGCGGCGTCTAGAGTAATATTGTCGGCGGCATCCAGCCATTGGCTATGACTATTGCTCAACACCGCTGTCGCTTGGCTGTTAAACGTATACAGCTGGTATTGGCTGTGCGCGGGCAACTGGGCGACTAGCCACTCGACGGTGCGCAGGGCGCGTTGCCATTTTGGCGACTGGCGCTTTATGGCCGTACTCATATTGCGGCGCCGCAGAACATTGATAATCGTTTCGCCGAGCATGCTGGCGGAGGCATCGAGCAGTATCAGCACTCGGTTGCCGCCCAGTTTGAGTCCGGTTAGATATTGGCGGTCACCGTCGCCGACAAACTGGCGGGCATCGCGGCTGGCACCGGCCTCCTGTAAGTCGGCACTTTCTTGTTCTAGGGCTGCCACTTGTTGACGCAGCAGGGCGATTTGTTGCTGGGGATCACTTTGGGCACCGAGTTCCCTCCGGTTGCGCTGAATATCCTCCAGCACGCGGTCCGATAGGCCCCGGCTTGTCAGCAGTTTTTCCTCTATCGCATCGAGGCTGTTGCGCAGTTGCTTGAGTTGGCGCTCGCCGTCGCTAATATCGTCCTGTAATTGTACCGCCTCCCACTGACTGCCCGCGTCGTTTGCGGCGGTGCTGGGTTCGTGTTTAAGAATCAAGAAAAGCAGGGTCACGGCACCAAAACCACAGGCCATAATATCCAGGAAGGAGAGGCTGAAGGTATTGGTTTGGCGACGTTTACGGGGCATCAGGCAACATCAATCAGGGTGAAGGTTTGGCTGGCGATAACAATGACATCGCCACTGTGTAAGTTGTGCCAGTCGCCCTCGCAGTGCAGCAGACTTGGCTTATTCACCGCTTTTAAAATGACATGCCCAGCCTCGACGGTTATTTCTGCCAGGGGCTGGGCGGGTAAATGCTCAGGGCTTTGCGCTTTATTGCAGACTCGGCCGTCGCTGAGCAGGACTAAGCCCGGCGCTAAGGCGTAGGCGCGATGGCCGTCGAGTAAGTGAGTCGCGGCCCTAATGGGACTCTTAATGGCGCCCTGTGTTAAAGGCTTGGAATGTTGCCGTAAATTAAGGGCTGCACTCGGGCTCGTCGGCTGGCTGTGCTTTGGGGCTAGTGCTGGCAGTGTGGTGATAAAACACAAGGGCCTATCAACGGCCTTATTGTCACCGGCTGTGGCGATGTTATCACCCTGCGCCAGACAGGCCGCGATGGTGGCGTCGGCGGCGAGGGTGACGATATTGCTGTGTCCGGCGGCCTCGAGGCTGTCGAGTACGCCTGGCAAGCTGGCGAGGCGATGGCTGAGTAAAAGGCTGTCATAGGGTGTATTGGCGAGGGCTTCGACCAGTCGTTGCCAGCGCTTCTGGTTGGCAGCAATAAATTCACTGCGCTGGATGCGCAGGCGGAAGTCTCCTTGGGGAGCGCTGAGTTCGGTTTCGATCTCTGTTGCGAGGTTGAGTCGCGCAATCCAGTCGGGCAAACGGTCGTGTAATTGCTGTTCACCGGCGGCGGTGTGCAAGGGGTCGTAACGGTATTCGCGAATAAAACGGTCGGCAATAAACTGCGCCCAGGTATCGTGAATGGCCTTTAGGGCGATGTCTGGGTATTGCTGGCTGCTTTCTCGCTGCACCCAAGCGGCGCTGCTTAATTGGCACAACACCGTGGTGTGTAACTGAATGTCGGCGTGGAGTAATACGCCCTGTAGCCCCGTTTGGCTGGCGGCGGCAACGGCGGCATCGACCAAGCCGGCAGCGGTAAAGGGCGAGGCCTTTACCAGTCCTAGCAAGATACCCAACTGTTCGGCACTGGTGTTGCTGGGCATTGCGAAAATCATTTGTTGGGCTTGCCCGGTATCGCTATACAGCTGCTGTAGCTGGGCGTAGGCGAGGTCCGCATGGTGGCGGGCGTGCTGGTTGCTCACGCTTAAGGGCGACAGGCTAAGCTGGTGCCAGTATTGATTAAAGCTCTGCTGGGGCTGCAACCAGGCCTGCTGCAGGGCCTGTTGGCCGGTGACCACCGCCTGGTTTTGGAGCAGGGCATAACCGGGGCTAGCGGGCGGGGTCTCAGTACTGCCCGGTGAATGACAAATGATGCCGCTGTCGTTCAATTCAATAATCGCAGTGCTCAAATGCTACTCCATTGACGTAGTTTTTCGGGTTTAGCCGCCTGCTAGTCAGTCTTTAAGTGGCGCAGTAAGTTCTGGTCACAGTAATGGTGAATATCCAGTACCTGTCTCTCCTGCAACAATTGCAGCTGGTGCATGCAAAACATCACCACGATGCTGATCACCAGAGCGATATAGGTGGAGTTAAAGGCCACGCCAAGGCTGGAGGTGACGCCGACGATATCGCCCTGCACCGCGCGATGAGCCTGGCTGAGGGCTTCGCCGATGCCGCGCACGGTGCCGATAAAACCAATCGAGGGAATCGCCCAGGCGATGTAGCGCACCATGGAAAGCTCCGAGTCGAGGCGGTCGGACTCGCCATCGCAGACCGCGCTGATGGCACCGGAGGCATCCTGAATATTGCGCGTCGCGCCAAAGCGTTGCAGCCCGGCGAGCAGGGCTCGGGCCAGTAGTAATCCCCGTTGCTGTGCTGGCAGCGCCTCGAGGGGGCGGGACAGTTGCCGGGCGTCGTCGGGTAGCACCCGATTGCCCTCGCCAATGTGTAGCAGGGGCTGCTGCAATAACTGCCGCTCGCCCAAGGCGCGTCGCGCCTTAAAGCCCATAATCGCGGTCGCCCATATTAGTAGAATAAAACAGGTCTCCTGCTCGTAGTCTTTCACCACGGTGTAAAAGGAGCGCTCGGCGACGATTACTTGCCCTGCGGCTTCGCGGGCCAGTTGGGCCTCCATAATAGCCGCTGCATGGGGGCGAATCAGGGTCAGATAAATACTGTGGACCACAATCACGGCCGCCAGCAGGGCGAAAACCTGGTAGAGGAATTCGCTGGAGAACTGGCTGTTAATATTTTTATTATTGCTGCTCATAATAAATCCACTGGGCTTGGCCGATAGTGACAAGGAATAACATTGAAAAAACTTTAAATATCGACCGGAAAGGGCACGGAAAAATCCTCCGATATTGCCTCGCGGGGTTTAAAGCGCGATGGGGTTTTTTCTTTAGTGCGGGGCTGTTGGCTGTCCGCTGTTTTTTTATTGGGTTTTTTAACCTGCGTATCTGACTCATCTGACGGGGTTGCTTTTACTTCAGCGTTGTTTTCTGACTGACTTTCTTGCCCTAGTAATGTGTTTGTTGAGAGGAGGAAGATAATTATAAAAGTGAGTTTAATCAGTGCTGACCGTGAGTTTTTAATAGCATGTTTTATTTTTTTTGGCATAGCGAAATAGTTTACCTTATTGAGCGTAACGGGCAATGCGAAAGCCGAGATCGTCGCGGGCGCTATCGCTGTAATCGCGATAGGACAGGCGCAATTCTGTTTTACCGCTATGTCGCCAGCTGGCACCGCGGACAATTTTGAATTGCCCCTTGTCGGGGCCGACGGGGTCGCTTTCGACAGTGCCAGAGATCGTTGCGGCAATGCTGTAAAAATCATTGACCCACTCGGCGACATTGCCGCCCATATCGTAGAGCCCCTTATTATTGGGTAGCAGGCTGGCGACCGGGGCGGAGACCGCAAAGCCATCATTGTAGCCCCTGAGCACGCGGGGCAGAATTTTTGCGGCACTGCTGTCGGCGATATTGCTGGTCTTCGTGGTCGGTAGCAGTGTTTTCCCCCAGGGGAATTTTATCATCTGGTCATTCTGCCAGCGCGCGGCCCAGGCCCATTCGGCCTCTGTGGGCAGGCGATAGCCGCTGGACTCGCTGGCATAGCCGCTGATCTCGCCATCCTTCTCAATATAAAACGGCGTTAAACCTTGTTGTTGGCTCAGCCAGTTGCAAAAGCGCGCAGCGCTGCTCCAAGTGATACCGACCACCGGCTGGGTGAGCTGATTGAGAGTGTTGCCGCTGGCGTGGTTGGAGCTGTGCTGGTGCTGGAATTGCTGGAACTGCTGGTTCGTGACCTCGGTGTTGGCTAAATAAAAGGCTCTCTCTAACCTCACCTTGCGCAGTACTTCGTTGGCGCGGCGGCCTTGTTCGCGGCGCGAGGCACCGAGGCTAAAGGTGGTATCGGGGCGAAACAGCGTTAATGTTTGCCCGCTGGGGGCGGTGATGGTGGCGGCAATACTGGCGGCACGGGTTTGCGCCTCGGTGTTTAACTTTATCCGCAGTGTGCGCTCAACGGTGGGCTGGGGGGTGAGTGTGACAAAGTGGCTGGTATAGCCTGGTTTACGAATTTCGATACGCTGGGGCCGGGCCAACAGCGAGAGGCTTTGTTGGGCCTTACCTCTGGCGTGGCCGTCGATATACAGCGTGGCACCGGCGGGTTGCACGCGAATATTGAGGACGCCAAGCTTCGGCTTGAGCGTGATCGTTAATGCGCGGCGCTCTCCAGAGGCGATGCTGACGCGCTGTCTGGCGGGGTAGTAGCCATCGAGGAACACGCGCAATTGCCCTGGCTTGTCGGGGGACAGTTCAATTTGCCGGGGGCTGGTGCCCAAATAATGGCCATCGAGAGTGATGCTTGCACCGGGGGGCTGGGAGCTCAGTGACAAGAGACCATCGGCCGGCTGCAGCTCAATTAGCGGCCAGTCGCGCTGCTCACCGGCGGGTACGCTGAGGCGCTGTTGCCAGGGTTTGTGGCCGGGCAATTGCAGCGTCACGGCTTCGCCACTTGCAAGAATATCGATGTCCCGGGGCGAGAGACCCTGACTTTTACCATTAACAAAAATCTCGGCCCCAGGGGGCTTGGATTGGATGCGCAGCTGGCCCCAGGCGGGCTGTAAGTCAACAGCGATGTGCTGGGTAATGTCCATCCCCTCGACGTCGATATCCAGGCTTTGACTGAAGTAGCGCTGGGCCTGTGCGAGTAAGGTATAGCGCCCCGGGGCAATATTTTGCAGGGTGAGCGGTGTTTCACCTTGTCGGTTTTCTTGAGAGCTATTGCCTTGGGTGCTCTTTTGCAGGCTAATCGTTACCGCTGGCGGATGGGCCTTAATGGCGAGATGACCGGGCATTTTCGTCATCGTTAGGGGGTAGCTCTGTTGCTCCTCCTCACCGATAAGCAGGGTTTTTTCTAGCTCAAAATAACCGGGGGCATTGAGTCGTAGCTCAACGGTGCCGGGGCGTATCAGGTAGTGCCCCGCGAGGTGGAAAGAGAGGCCGCCAGAAACCGTCAGTGTGGCATTTGCCGGCGTCGGCTTGAGTTCTACCGAGCGTGCTGTGAGCAGAAACCAGAGCAGGCCGATGGCGATGCAGAGCAAGGCGGCCAGCATTAGGGCTGCGGGGCGCAATGGCGTGGGGCGTTTTTTTTTCGCGTACTCGACGGGGGTGAAGTCGATCGGGCTAATAGTCGAGCTAAGAGTAGAATGAGTAGCGGAGCTAGGGGTGGAAGTATTCGCGCTGGTGTTGTTATCGCCCATTAAATCGTTTCCCTGCATTGCACTACGACCGGGCGGGTGTCGCCCCCCAAAACCGTAAACTCGACCCGTACGTCGCGGTAGCCGGGACGTACGCCCTCGGCGATATATTTTCCCGGCGTCAATTGAATACGTTTCTCCGTGAAGGGCTCGAACTCCGCGAACTTGAAAATACGGACACGGGTGAGCTTATCGGAGCGCAGCACCACGGTTTGAGGTTGTTGCGCGTTGACGAGTGTTTGACTCAGTGCCTTGATCTGGCGCTGTAGGCGCTGCCCGGGCTGGGCAATTTGACGGGCATTGGCAAGGGCTTGTTGGGCATCGCGATAGACCGCCGGACTGGCTAGGCGCAGGGGCTGGTGAATCAGTTTTTCCAAGTGGGCATCGAGCTGTTGGCGCACCGCGCTGCGAATTTTGCCGATGGTGGCGCTCGTAATGGCCGGATCCCGGTCGAGAATGGCCTGGTAGGTATCGAGGGCGGCCTGCCATCGCTCCCTGTCTTCATCGTTATGGGCGCTGCTGAGTAAGCGGCTAATAGCGCCTTGGGCGATTTCATTATCAATCTGCGCCAGTGCACCGAGAGCCGCCGCCGACCGGGGTTTGAGGCGCAGCGCGCGCTGTAAGTGCTGGCGGGCAGCGGCTAGCTCGCCACGGTGCAGATCTTGATAGCCGCGATTAATGGCATTCTGAAATTGCTCTTCGTCCAGTAAGTTTTGCGCCTCTACTTGGCCTTTAAGCGCGGCCTCAAACAAGGGGTCGAGGCTTAAGGCATGGCTGTATTGTGCCAGTGCGGCGCCATAGTCAGCGCCAATCTGCAGTGCCTTGCCGCGTTCACTGGCGGCAAAAACCTCGGGCAGTGAGGCCAAACGTTGCTTGCCCTGCAATGCTTGCGGGTGCTGGGCTGCCATTAATAATATCTTGTCGAAGGCTTGCCGGGCGAGATCGCCCCGACCTTGATTGATCGCTAATAAACCTTGCTGCAGTAGTCTGGCGATGCGTGGCTCACGCTCGGCCTCGAGTTGCTCGAGCTGGGTTTGGGCCGTTTGATAGTGTTCGATGGCCGCGCTGAAGGCGCGTTCACGGTAGCGCCGGTCGCCCTCAGTGGCCGCTGCCAGCGCCTGTTGAAACGCTTCACCTGCCCATTGCTGAATGTTGATAGCTTCGAGGGACTGCTGCTTGGCCAGCACCGTGGCGAGAATATCCTGTGCGCTGCGCCGGGCTGCAGCGCGTTGGGCGCGTTGGAAGGGGGACTCTTCGATAGTGGCAGGCTGCGTTAGGGCGGGGGTTTGTTGCTTGATACCCTGTTTGTCCGTGGCCTTTGGCGACGAGTGTTGGTCAACAGTGGCGATCAATAAGCCCAATACGCAGGCCAGGGCGAGCAGTATTGCGCCCACCATCCACGGTCGGGGGGAACTCTTGGGCGCGGCGTCGTCTGCACGGGGGGGGAGCTGCCCAGAGGCTGGACTGGTGGCTTGGGAGAGTGTGAGGTCAGCCGGTTCAATGGGCTCAAAAGCAGAGTTACTGTGATGACTGTTAGCGGGCATTACTACAGGCTTTGCTCGCCGTTGTTTAACGCGGGGCTGGCATCTTGTCGAGCCGAGCCCTGTGCAGCGCTGCCCCGCTCGTGGCTATAAATTTTTTGCAGCAGGGTTTTCCACTGGTGGTATTGGGCTTGCACATTACCGCTGAGGGTAATGGTTTGATCCTCGAGGGTGACGGTGCGTGGCTCCACCTCTGACTCTAGGGATTGGCCGAGCTCGGCGAGGGCCTCGATATGTATCTGTGCCTCACCCTTTTTTGCCAAGCCACTTTTTACCAACATCGCACCACTGCCGATGGCTACGGCGCCAGCGGCACGCGATGCGCCGCTATCACTACCCGCTGCCACGATGCCGGCGATAACGGTGACGATGCCGCCGATGGTCCTCTCTCGCGACTGGCGCTTTAACTGGCGTGTGGCGAGCACCTCGTCGTAGTTTTGTGCGCGCCAGCTTTGGTAGGGCGCTGCCATTTGCAGGGAAAAGGCGTCGTAATATTCTTGTGTGGTATCGACGAACAGGTAATCGCGCTCGCGAATGCGCTGTATGCGCTGCAGTATGGGGTCGTTATTGGCGGGCAGGCGAGTAATTTCGAGCCTGCCCTTGCGGTCGGCCAGAAGATGCTGGTCAAAGGCCTGGGGGCTGAAATCTCGAGCAAAGCGCAAGCTGGAGATGGTGCGCAGAGCCGACGCCTGTTTGGCGTTTAAGCTTTTGCGGTGCTCGAGCAGATCATTGGCAATGCGGTTGAACAAGCCTTGAAAGGGGTCGCGGTGCAGGCTTTTGCGCCGCTCATAGGCGTATTTACTGGCTTCCTGGGCATAGCTTTTTTGGTACCACTGATGACCGGAGGTGTCGCTTACTGAGATGTTGAGTGCCAGCTTTTCGCCGTCGGAGTGAAGAATACGGCCTTCAATATAGACGTCGGTGACGACCTCGCTGCTCGGTAGCACCCGCACGGCCCCCCAGGCGCTACTGTCCTGAATGGTGCGGGCGAGTTGGTTGGCGAGGTAGTGACCCTCGGCGACGCGCACGGCGGGCAGCACTAACTCGGCCTGCTGGTCGCTCAGTTCATCGAGTCCGGGGTCGAAGGCCAGCACGCCAAGGTCGAGCAGCTCGGCCTCGGCTATCTCGGTATTTTCCAATTGTAGCGGCGTATAGGTGGTGGATTTAACCTGAATCGGGGCATTGCAGGCGCTCAGTAATAGGGCGGCCAATAAGCAAACGCCGGGGCGAGAGATAAGCCGGGGGCGGCCCGGGTGGTGATTGCTGACGGTTGTAAGTAGGGGCATTGAGCGGCTCATCGTTGATTTTTGTATTTGCGGTACTCGTCCCAGAGCTTCTCGCGCAACAGTGGGTCTTTTTCCTGCAGTGCCGCTTCACGTATTTGTCGGGCGACAATATCGTCATCACTGCCACTTTGAATATCCTCGGGTATACCGCCGCGCTGGTGGGTCTGAGGTCCGCTGGTGCTACTGGCACCACCTTCGGCAGCGGGGCTATCAATATCGGCGCTGGCGGTACTGCCGGCCTGTTGTGCGTCGCCCTCGTCTGCTGTTCCTTCCTCGGGGAACTCGCCGTAACCGGGCAGCCCCTCATAAATATCGCCATCTTCAAACAGTTCGCCGTCACCACCGGAACCGCCGGCCCCATCTGTTGCCCCGCCGTCATTGCCACCGATACTGGCTTCAATGGCCTCGGCCTTGCGGCGTTCTTGCACAATCATGCCGTCGAAAACGGCAATGGAAGCATCGAGTTCGGCGTCGAAGTCGCCAATGATTTCTGCATCGCTGCGAGCCGGGCGACCATGATTGCTCGGTGTGTTGTCACTCGGGGTGCTAGAACTAGGGTTTTGTTTTACTTGGGATGAGCTTTGCGGCAGGGCTTGGCTTTGAGTTTGGGTGGGTGTACTGGCGCTTTTACAGCCGCTCAAGCAAAGAGCCAATAAAAGTAGCGCTAAAAGGCATGTCGATAGCGTGGCATTGAGGCCGCTGCGGGAATCTTGCAGACCGACTGGAGGGCTAATGGCCGTGGTGTATGTCATGGCTTTCCTTAAGCTGGCCCTAGTGGATAAAGGGCAGTGTTACCGTGGCGTCGTTAATACCGATCGCCTTATTATCGACAAAATATGGGCGAAAGCGAGCACCTTTAATAGCGTCGACCATCTTATAGCGTAGGTATTTATTGTTGACGGGACTCTGGCCGGGAAGGCGGGTCTCCTCAATGGCGTCAATATGCTTGCCCCAGCCCCTTCTTGAAATATCCACATCTGCATTCATAAACAAGCTGGCAATGGCGCCCGGGCGCGACTCCATACGCAGAGCGGGCAATAGGAGTGGCGTGGCAAACAGTTGTCGATGTAAGGTTTCGGCCTGATCAGAGGCGGCAATGGCGGCGATGACTTGTTGGTAGCGGGCCATGGCTTCCGTCCTGTGGTTAAACAGTAAATACCAGTCGGCGAGTTCGGCTTGTGCCTGGAATTTGTCATACAGGCTGGCATTGGCATCATTGGCGGTGAGCTCGACAATCCGTTCATGACAGATTCTGCCACGACGAAAACTGGCACCGGAGAGTATTCGGGTGCGCTGAGGGTTGGCAGTGGCGAAGCCGTCGGCACTGAGGCTGTAAAAGGAGTCAGTGGAGGAAGACCATTCGTCACCCTTGTGGCGGGAGAGGAAAAAGTTGATTAAAGCGGCACTGCGTAACACCTCGATTTGTGTGCTCGCATCGGTACTGGTTTGGGCGTCACTGAGTTTTAGTGCTGAGACCACCAGACTATAGGCCGAGGTCAGGTGGTCGACGCGGGTTTCGCTGTCATCAAACTGATAGGCGTCGAGGTGCCACATGCTGAGTTCATTGAGCAGGGGGATGAGGCGCGGGTCATGCTTGCCATAGGTGTTGATATGCAGGCCTAAAAATTGCTTATAACTGAAGGTGACGTGTTCAATGCGCGCCAGGGATTTCTGGCTTTCAATAATGCCGCGCAACATGGGCGCCTGAGAGAGGCTGTTGAGGCCGTCGTTGACCCGGTTGATGTGCATCGCGCGACGCAGGGCCTGCACGGCGGCGTGGTGCTGGCCGCGCTGTTGTAATGCCAGCCCGAGGCTATACAAAACCTCGGATGCGTTTTGGTGGTAGGGCCCCTCGGCTTCATAGTTGCTCAGGGTGGCGTAGTGTGCATTAAGTAGCGAGGTACTTTGCTGCGCGCTGGGGCTCGGCGCAGGTACCCTTACTGAGGACTTTGAACGGGCGCTTTGATGAGCCGGCTCGCTGAACGGCAGGGGCGCAATACCTTGAGGATTGATCGGTGCGAGCCCGGCGCTCGAGTGCTCGGGTTCGGCCCAGGCCTTGGCCCCTAGCCAGATTGCTAAAAGGGCAAATAAGAGCATAACTAAGCCTGACCTGGACAGTGCAGTAGCTTGTCGCGCCGTGGATATTCGAACCCTATTTAGCGGTTGTGTATCTATCATGGCATCTACGCTTAGCTTATTCAGCTTGCTTGTTGCTGATCAATAGGCCCCATCGAGGGGGGGCGATTCTTGGACTGGTCCGCGTGTAAAAAGTTCTCAAGACAGCATCCTCAGACGGGGTTTTTACAATACCTTGCCAGACAGATAAGGGGGGTAATGATAAGTGCGCCATCGACGGTTAGCATGGCACACCATATTCAATTTTTTGTCGGGCAATATTGATGGAAAAATGGCATTCGTAGTGTTCTTCACTGTTGAAAAACAAACATTGCATTTGTTGAATGTTTTTGACAGTGGCGCCAGTACAGTCATCAATGGTGGGTGTGACGGACATGGCCTGGTATAAGTCTTTCGCGCTATTGCCCTTTAAAGTAAAGCGATAGTGACTATTGTTTGGCAGGTGTTCGGCTTGGTTGATAACGCTACTCGATGTCACTGCGTAGACCCCGTCGATTTTATTCCAGACATTGGCCAGGGTGATTGGGGCCATAAAAGCCATCAGGATGACTATCAGTTTTTTCAAGTTTTATTCCTTTTACAGGGCCAGAATTAGGCGGCCATTGTCTTTGAGTGTCTCGTTGGGCTTAAGCCCTAGGGATTGTTGTGAACCTGCGTCAATGTAGCCCCTCGTATATCACTGTGTCTGCGATTGTCTATTGGTAGAGTTTAGAGTTTAGGCCAGAATTAAACAGCGGCAACTTGGAAATAGGCAGCAAACTATTTTTGTGCGGCGCGGGTCTCGTCAATTAATCGTTTTAGCCATTGCATATAGGGGGTGCCCCCGGTGCCTCGGGGGTCATCCACCCAGCGATGAATATATTGTTGGGCCCAGTCATAGTGAATTTCTCGAAAACGGGCCATGGCCTCCAGTACCCCGTTGTAGGCATCGCGCCCCGCCAGGTTTTTAAAATCGGCCAGTTGCTCGACATAGGTAATGATGTCGAGGTGCTCACTCGGCATGTAGTTGCGCATGTCGATAAGGTGGTCGAGCAGAGGGGAGGCGCGGTGAGGTATTTTCATCAGGGCGACGAGCATCGGCATAATACTGCTTTGCGCGCCGGTTTCGCCACGAAAGTTGACATTTATCTGGGGTAGGTCTTCGAACACCACATTCTCAAAAAAACGGATATAGGGTCTAAATGTTTTGTAGTAGAGCTGGGCATCCATGTGTTCGGGGATGCGCTCCAGTACGGCTATCTGGCGCTGTAAGGCCAGTTCAATGGTGCTTAAGGCGCTGTTTAATAGTGACTCGTCCTGGTTGCTAAGGGCGCGTTCTACCTTGGCAATACCAGAAAATATGACTGCTGCCAGTGCTTCAGTTTCGACATGGATGAGAATAAACCAGTGTTCATCGTAGCGATGGACGAAGTTTTGCAAGGTGTCGATATTGCCCAGGGCAATGGCCTTGGTTTTGTCAAAGCGGCGCCAATTGAACAGCGCGTAGCCATCGTAACTGAGGATGGGGGGGCGCTGCAGCCGTTGGCAGATTTCGACCAGGGGGCGGGCGATATTTTTTGGCAGTAGGGCCGTGGCGGCTTGGCCCACTTGGTTGATGTAGGCGGAGGCTAAAAAGCCAATGCGCAGATAGTAGAGACGCAGCTGTGGCAGGGTTTGTAGGGCCTCGGGAGCGCTACTGGGCGCTGGAATGTCGATGCCACGGAGGTAGCTGCGAAAGTTACTATCCATTAACAGGCTCGGCAAGTCGCGGCCCAGTGTATCCAGCAATGCAAAGGGTGAACCGGGGGGGAAGGCCGCTAATGGGTCTTCCGTGGGCAGGAAGCTGAGTTGCTGTAGGAGCACAATGGCGACCTCTTTGCCGAAGGGAACTGGGATTTAAGTGTTAAGTGTTAAGTAGGTGCCTACTAACTATAGCTATAGCTAATCGAGACTGCCACGCGCGGCTAATGGCAGCAGACTGTACTCTGTACTGGGCCGCTTCCGAGCGCAAGATATTGGGTTTTTATAGCGTCACCAATAATCGTGCCTTATCTTGACGGAGTTTTAGAGGGTGCCGTGTAATTGAGTCGATTGGTGGTAGACTAAGCGCCGCTTTTTACTAGGTTCAAACGAAGAGGAAAGACATGAAAACGATGAAGGCCGTAGTGGCTCACGAACTCAACAAATACGCTGTTGAAGAAGTAACGATTGATGCGCCTAAAGCGGGCGAAGTACTGGTTAAAATTAAGGCGACGGGTATCTGTCACTCTGATTTGTCGGTGATTAACGGCACCATCCCCGTGCCTTTCCCGATGGTACTGGGCCACGAAGGCGCCGGTGTCGTTGAAGCGCTGGGCGAAGGCGTTACCAATGTTGAAGTGGGTGACCACGTGACTTTGTCTTTCGTACCGAACTGTGGCGAGTGCTACCACTGCCTGCGCAGCGAGCCCTACCTGTGTCTGAAGAGCACGCCCGATGGCAAAATGATGGACGGCACCGCGCGCGTCAAGCTCGACGGTAAAGACATCAATGTGATGCAGTTCCTCGGTAACATGGCCGAGTACTCGGTTGTGCCTTCCATGTGTCTGGTCAAAATTGACAAAGACATCGACCTGAAAGCCGCCGCCCTGGTCGGTTGTGGTGTTACCACCGGTGTTGGCGCGGCGCTGAAAACCGCTGAAGTGAAGCCCGGCAGCACCGTTGCCGTGTTCGGTGCCGGCGGTGTTGGCTTGTCCATCATTCAGGGCGCACGCATTGCCGGTGCGGTAAAAATTATCGCCGTTGATCTATCCGACGATAAATTGGCCACTGCCAAAAAACTTGGCGCGACTGATACGGTCAATGCTAGCGGTGAGGTGATGAAAGAAATCATGGCCATGACCGGCGGCATCGGTGTCGACTATGGTTTTGAAGCCATTGGTATTCCCGCGGTTGTCGATCAGGCGCAGAAGGTGACGCGTCGCGGTGGCACCATGACCGTTGTCGGCGTGGGCAAAATCACCCAGAAGCTGGAGCTGAATGCTTTGATGTTCCCGATGACGGCAAAGACGATCAAGGGTTCTATGTACGGTAGTGCCGAGTTCAAGGTCGACTTCCCCAAGTACCTCGATCTGTACAAGCAGGGCAAGCTGGATCTTGACAGCATGATTACCCAGACCTACTCTATCGATGAAGTCGATCAGGCTTTTGCCGATATGGAAGCCGGTAAAAATGCCCGTGGCGTTATCGTTTACGATTAATCGCGACAGCGGCGCCGCTGAATGATTGTTGATCAAATAATGGCGTCAGAAAAAAATGCAGTGGCGAAGGGGGCAGGTTCACGGTTAATCACCGAGGCCTGCCCCCTTTGCTGTTCTACGCACAGTGATTTTTTCCATCAAGATCGC
>MAAT01000016.1 GCA_002162815.1 Gammaproteobacteria bacterium 53_120_T64
CCCAAAAGCGCCCCGTGCATTGATCTTCCTTATTCGCCTGGCGGGCGATACCCTCATTAATCAGGCGCATAAACCAGCTGATATCCTGTAAGCGTAGACGCCAACTGGCTATGACAGTATCTAATACCTCTTGCTCAGCCTTGAGCAATGTCTCGCCACGGCAATAGCGTTGGCTCAACAGGTTGCCCTTAAATAGTTGATGCCAGCGCTCAATGACCTCCAGAGCGCTCAACTGCATCGCTTGCGGTGTGTTGATGTGTAGCACCACATGGTAGTGGTTCGACATCACGGCGTAGGCCGCAACGTCGATACAAAAAACCTCGGCCAGCGCGAGCAATTTATCTTCGACCCAGCCACGGCGATGCTCAAAACTCTCGCCACATAGAAATGCCCTGCGTACACAGCGTGAAACACAATGGTAGTAGGGGGTTGCCTCGAGTGAGACCTGCTGGCACCTGGCTTTGGTCATGATCGCCTCGTATTAGTAAGTGACCTTTACTGTTGCCATTACAGTGTGGTCCAGGCCGTCAATATTACAAAAGACAGTTTTACTGTAAGCAGCACTGGGCTTATTTCTCTTTCGGCTATAGATGGATGTCCCTATTTTTCTATTTTTCCCCTTCCTTTTCACTATTTTTTCTACGGTACTTCAAGCAAAAACCTTGACGGTGGATAATGGTCGCGAGTTTTACGGCCGCAAAGATATTGCTAATAAAGCGGATGTCGATGTGTGTTTTGCCGATCCTTATGCCTCTTGGCAGCGGGGTAGCAATGAGAATGCCAATGGCTTATTGCGGCGGCATTTCCCCAAAGGCATTAATTTTAATAATGTATCTGCGCAAGCCTTAAAGCGTGTGGTAGAAAAGATTAATTCGATGCCTCGCAAGCTCCACAACTGGAAATCAGCTTGCGAGGTGCATTATGGGCTGGGCGATACACTTATTACTTGGACTCAGCCTGTTAAGAAATTACCGGTAATACCAGGTGCGAGGCATGACGTTGATCGTGGTAAACCTTTTGTAGGGCCGACACGCTTTCTATAGCCTCTACAGCAGTCTCGCCCGTATTCGGATTGCGATCATAGCGGGGGAAGTCGCTCGAGGTAATGATTACCCTTAAACGATGACCGGCTTTAAATACCATCGCCGTCGCCAATAAATTAAGATCCCACTTCACCACTTCGTTCGGTTCAAAAGCTTGCCCCGTTTTATGGGCCTGGTAGGAGCCGCGCAGTACGCCATCGCAGACATTAAATGTTTTCCCATCGGCACGCACTTCACAAAGTTTAATCATCCAGTCGGTATCCACGGCAGAGGTGCTGGCATAAATTGCGGCGCTGACCTGCCCGGCTAATTCCAAATCCTCCGCTAGCACATCTGAAGTATAAACTAGCACATCGCGGCGCGACAGAATCGGCGCTTGGTCGATCGGTCCTGGTGTATATTTCGGCGGCATTAGCAAGGTGCCACCACAGGTGGGGCAAGGATTTTCTGGATCGTAAACATAGCTGTCGGGAGACATATCAAACTGTGGCTTGTCAGGTCCCAAGCCTCCGTCGTTATTAAGATACCAGGGCGTCGCAACTGCACGGGCAGGTGGCCACTCTTGCTCATCACGCCAGCGATTAACACCCTGTACAAAGACCTTAACCGGCGCTTCATTGTCAATGCCGTTTTGCTCGTCTTTTAACCAACGACTAAACCAGCGCAGCTGTAATGTCGTTAAGTCTTCTTTTAAATCCATAAACAGGCCGCTACTGCGAAAACCGAAATCAAGCTGCCCCACCATATTCATAAACATACCGTGTGACCATGGGCCGATAATGATGCGTGTATTTTTCCGCGCCTGCTCCGTGCCCCCGTGGTCTTTCATACCGGCGAAATGCTCCAGATCGGCACCGAGCAACATGTCGTACCACCCGGCAATAATAAGTGCAGGTACTTTAACGGAGGAATGCCTATTGTTGAGCAACATGCTATCCGTCCATTCATCGGGCAGCGGATGCTTAAACATTTCATAAATAAAAGGGACAAAACTTTCGTCTTCTTTATGACCTGCACTCAATGTGCTAATAGGCCGCTCACAGACCAACTCAGAAAAATCATCGTTGGCATCGGCAAGTTCCGCTAAACGCGCAGCTAATTCAGGCAAGGCTTTACCAGAGCGAATTAAAGCGGAGGGACCAATGACGCGTAGCGTCCAGGTAATCATTGAGGATAGCTGCATGACGCCATCACGCCAAAAATTATTGTGCCAAAAGTTATTGGGGGCAGTCGTTGGTGAAATTGCCCGTAATGCCTCATGACCCGATGCGGCACCCAGCCAGCTATTGCCGCCCATATACGATAGGCCATAGCAACCGACAGTGCCCGTTGACCAGCTCTGCTGTGCCGCCCAATCAATAGTGTCAGCACAATCGGGCTCTTCATCTCGGAAGGGAAAGAAAACCCCGCCCTCGGAAGCCCAGCGACTGCGGACATCTTGTATAACAACAACAAAACCCGCAGCTGCGGCTCTAATCGGGTCAAGCGTGGAGGCGGTAATTATCCACATCTCTTTGTTATAAGGTGTTCTTTGTACCAGAACAGGATAGACCCCATCAGCGGAAGGGCGATAAATATCTGCCCTTAAAATAACACCATCGCGCATGGGTATATCTATATTTTTATCAACAATAACACGCATGTTTGGCCCTATCTTATTAATTTTTATTAAAGTGATGTTACACGTTAACGGAACACTACAATATAGGCAACGGCAGTATAAATCCTCGCTAAAAAACAATTAGTGATAATTGATAATAAGATAATAGAAGGACATCCGATAATAGAAGGACATCCAACTATTATTTTCGCTTCAAAAAAGAAAGTTGAGCGGTAAACTCTCGTCGATGTGCGTTTAGTTTTGGCTGTCGATCACTCTGAAGCTGTAGAATCAAGGCACTTATTTGACGTAAAGACCCTTTGAAGAAAGGTGTAGTGCAGTGATCGGTAGTGCTGCTAGTTTCTAGCTGCGTAATAGGGGTGAGGGTGTATGGGCTGCTGATCAGCCCACTTCAAACAACAGCTTGCAGTTGGCTAGGCCGGGTGTACGCCGATAGTTCAGGCTTTCACAGGCCCGCTTTAAGTGTTGCAAGGTGCCAATAACACGGCCAAAGCGCCCCTCAAACTGGGTGCTGAGGATGAGCCAGTTATCGGCCGAGATGTTCAAGCGGGTGAGTATTGGCGGAATGTTGTTGTCGATAACGCCGGGTTTATCGCTGCGAACGATGCGGCCTGTCCAGTCGACCAACTCAAGGTAATCACTAAGACGGCAGGGGAGCCCTTCGGGCATATCTTGGCGGGGGTTACCGGCAAAGCGCATCAGGCTCTTTTCTTGTTGTTGCGGATGGTTGAGGTGGTGGGCTGTTTTAGCTCTGGTGATGCGCTTTTTCACGGAGGTGTGGTGAGAGAGCTCCGGGTTTTTCGCCATTTTGGCTCGTAAGGGGTTGAGATCCACATAGGCCATACAGGTAAGTAGGGCCTGCTCATCCAATAAGGCCTGGGACTTAAAATGGCCCTCCCAAAAGCGCCCGGTGCATTGATCTTCTTTATTCGCTTGACGGGCAATACCCTCGTTGATCAGGCGCATAAACCAGCTGATATCCTGTAAGCGCTGTCGCCAGCTGGCTATGACAGTATCTAATGCCTCTTGCTCAGCCTTGAGCAATGTCTCGCCACGGCAATAGCGCTGACTGAGTAGATTGCCCTTAAAGAGCTGGTGCCAGCGTTCAATCACCGCAAGATCACTCAATTGCTCTGCTTGTGGCGCGTTAATATGCAGCACCACATGGTAATGATTCGACATCACTGCATAGGCCGCAACGTCGATACAAAAAACCTGCGCCAATGCGAGCAATTTATCCTCGACCCAGCCACGGCGATGCTCAAAGCTCTCGCCACAGAGAAAGGCCCTGCGTACACAGCGTGAAACGCAGTGGTAGTAGGGGGTTGCCTCGAGTGAAACTTGCTGACTTCTAGCCCTGGTCATGGTCTTCTCGTCTTGGCAAAGTTATTTGATACTGTGGAAGTATGGCCAAGGTAAGAGCGTTTGCTAAAGATAGTTTTACAGCAAGAGTCATCGATTTTATTCTACGAAGTTATTAGTATGGGTGTCCTTGTCTTCCGCTTGTCTTCCGTTCTTGTCCTGTTGTCGTCTTTCTCGCCCTTATCAATTGTATAATCCCACCAAACGATTCACTGATCTGAAGCCCTTTCCCGACCAAGTAATAGTGCGGAGTAATCGATGCTAGCAAGTCTAGAGGCTATATTGCCTCTGTTTTTATTGATTGCCCTCGGCTATGGCGCTAAGCGAACGGTGCTTGATGTTAAGTTGCTGCCCGGCCTCAATCTATTCGTCTATTACTTTGCGGTACCGTCGCTGCTGTTTAATGCGGCTAGCCAGCAATCCATTAATGACTTGCTCAATATCCCCGCGCTTGCGGCGGTCAGCCTTGCGGTGGTGCTTACGGGCTTGTTCACTTACCTTGGCTTGCGGCGAATATTTCCGTCGTCTGACCGGCGCGTCCCGGTCGTACAGTGCTTAAATGCCGTGTTTGCCAACTTTGCGTACATGGGTATTCCCCTCACGTTTGGCTTGTTAGGGGAGTCTTCTCATGCGGCTACGATCAGCATCGTTTTGCTAGGGAATATATTGATTGTCAACGGTTCGCAGCTGCTGTTAGAGGCGTTCGAGCATCGCTCTATCGATGCCAAAGCCATGTACGGCATTGTGCGGCGCTCATTGCTACAGAACCCCATATTTCTATCGACGGTCATTGGGCTGGTTTTTTCTAACTACGCGCTCTCGCTGCCGGGCAGTTTGCAAAGTGTGATCGACATGTTGGCCCCGGCGGCTATACCTGTGGCGCTGTTTTGTTTAGGGGCGAGTTTGCAGTTTCGAAAAACTGACATCGCCTACCCGCAAGTTTTCAGTTTGGTGGCGATTAAATTAGTACTGCACCCGGCTCTGACACTGGCATGCTTTTACGCCCTGGGTATTGAGGATTCGAGCTGGTTGTTAACGGCGGTATTTTTATGCGCGCTGCCGACCGGCACTTTAGCTCACGTCATTGCACTGAAATATCAAGTCTTTGATACCGGTACATCTCAGGTGATTGTCTTCTCCACGCTTTTATCGCTAGTGAGTGTGAGTATTTGGGTTCAGCTGTTGCTGTAAGTATGCATATAAAGGACAGCCATCTTGTTTCATCTTGCCGGCGCATCATAAACACTAGTTTATGGCTGGCTTGTGATACATCGGTGCGTATCGGCGGTAATAAATCTGTTATCCCGAGCATGATCGCTGAGAAGGTCGCTGCCCGGGCAGTTCTAAACGTCAGTCAATGGACGCCCTCGATTGCGCTTTGTTTGGCGTTGACTTTAGGTCTATCTGCAAGGGCGCTTTGCAGTGTTTCCCGGTCTGGGGAAACGAAATAAACGAAATAAAAGACACCCACTCTAATTATCTCGACGCAAAAGAAAAGCCTATGGAGGAAGCTCTTTAGTGCTGATAGCACCTGCGCTATGCAGAGCTATTCAGTAGGTCGATAAGGAGAGCTAGGATGCTTAATTGACAGGCCGTTAAGGCCTTGATTGGCGCTATGGTCTCGCCAGTACTGGGCAGCGCCAACCAGGCCCCAAGGGATTTTCGGTATTTATTTCGCGTGGTATTATAACATCCCCGGCGAGCAGGCTCCCTCGCTAGTCGCTGCCATCAGTCGTCCTCGCGCCGTTGCTTCATTTTTCTTACTTGTCATTCGGCATCTCTACTCGCACCAGCCCTGTGGGGGTACCGTGTCATCATCCTTGGTAAGGCAGTTTGATCCGCCCCAATAAACACAGCCCCGACCACACTGATCTTGAGTGCCTATTGCGCCAGCAAGCTTGCGCAATAAAGGGAAAACCAGGAAATACCGCGTGGCTCTTCATTTGTGACTTTGAGGTGCTGGTTCTGGCGGTGTCGAGCTAAGCTGCGCTGGTAGGGTGTAGGGTCTGCGCTACTTTATCTTCAAACGCGGGGCTGATTTATCGCGCGGGGCCTCGCCAATAAATTGCTAGGCCCGCTGCCTTTGGCTTTTACCGGCCAGCGCTGGCTTATTGCTGTGAAAATTCCGCCACTAAAAAATCGATAAAGCAACGCACTTTTCGCGGTAGGTAACGGCGGTGGGGGTAGAGGGCAAACAAGGTGAACTCGAGGCTGCTGTAGCCTGGCAGTACCTCTTGAAGCAGGCCCTGTTCCAGTGCCGGTTCGACAATGAAGCGCGGCACCATGCCAATACCGCCGCCGGCGATGGCGATTTCCTTGACGGCGCTGGGGCTGCTGGCGGCGATACGCGAATTCACTTTGACGGCGTGGGCTTGCCCCGTCGGCGAGACCAGTGGCCACTGCTCACCAATACGAAAATTGCTGTCGATAATGCAGTGGTGAGCGCCGATGTCCTCGGCTGTTTTGGGTTCGCCGTGTTCGAGCAGGTAGGCGGGTGAGGCACAAAGGATCAGTGGCAGGGTTTTGATAGGGCGGGCGACCAGACTGGAGTCGTCGACGCCGCCGACGCGAATGCGTACGTCAATGCCCTCGGCCAGCATATCGACCGCGCTGTTATTCAAAATCAGTTCCAAGCGGATATCGGGGTAGCGCTGTAGAAAGTCGGGTATCAGTGGCGCCAGTTTCATTTCACCAAAGGCGACGGGAACACTAATGCGCAGTAGCCCCTGGGGCGATGACTGCCCGCCGCTAACCGCGTCGCTCAATTCACTAAATTCTTCGAGAAGCGGCAGGGCGCGCTGGTAGTAGCTCTTGCCGGCTTCGGTGAGCGCCAGCTTGCGGGTCGAGCGCTGAAATAAGCGCACATTGAGACGCCGCTCCACCTCGCCAACGTACTTGCTGGCCAAGGCTTTAGACATATTTAAGCGTTCGGCGGCGGCGGTAAAGGAACCCGTCTCGACCACGGCGACCACGGTTTTCATACCATCGAGTGTATCCATAGTTTGTCAATATAGCATTGACAATAATTCAACAACAGCCTTGTTTATCAACAGGTGGCTTGGGCGGATACTTCACCCCATCGACGCCAAGCGCCTACCACTTCGGTTAGGGCAGGGTCGTCAGGAGAGTGAAGCATGGCCAATATAGAGATCTATACGCGCCCGGGCTGTGGCTATTGTCGCCACGCCAAGCACTTATTAAGCACCAAGGGTTTGCGTTTTCGTGAATACGACGTCTATCAATACCCACAGCACAAGCAGGCCATGCACAGCCGAACGGCCAATCGCAGCTACCCACAGATCTTTATTGACGGGGTATCGGTCGGTGGTTTTACCGAGCTACTCCATAAAGCGCAAGAAAATCGTCTACCTCGTTCCAGCCGGTCTGTGGCGATGGCGCAGACGCCAGTTCCTGCCACTTGAACACAGAGCGTAACCCCAGGCTTTACAGAGCCATAAACACTGTTAATAAAAGGAAGTCACAATGTCTACCATCAAACTCCATCGTTTCCCCCTGTCGGGCCATTCACACCGCGTCGAGCTACTGTTGTCGCTGCTGGGTCTGGAGGCGGAGATCATCAGCGTCGACCTGGCCGCTGGTGCGCATAAAAGCCCCGCGTTCTTGAAGATGAATAGCTTGGGCCAGGTGCCCGTGCTGGAAGACGGCGCTATTACCTTGTCAGACTCCAATGCCATCATCACCTACTTGGCGTGCCGCTATGACGGTGCGCGCCGTTGGCTACCGGTCGACGGCCTCGCTGCAGCCCAGGTGCAACGCTACCTTTCAATGGCTGCCGGTTTACTCGCCTACGGCCCTGCCACCGCACGCCTGGCCAATGTTTTCGGTGCCAGCGTTGATAAGGTCAAGGCCATTGCCACGGCCCACAGCTTGCTAAGTGTGCTGGATGGCGAGCTCGATGGCAGAGATTGGCTGGTGGGTGAGCAGCCAACATTGGCGGATGTGGCGCATTACACCTATATCGCCCATGCGCCAGAGGGTGATGTTGCCCTGGATGACTATCCGCATATTAGGGCCTGGTTGCAGCGCATTGAAAATCTACCGGGTTTTATACCCATGCAAGCCAGCGCCGTGGGTTTGGCGGCCTGACAAGGTTTCGTATTATTCACATCGCCGGCGACAGGATGCCGTTGGCGATGTGAATACGCCGAGTGCTGTCGCCGGCCATTATTGTTAGCGTTTCATTGCCGTGATCGTATGGCGAGAGCATTACACATTGAGAGCCCAGCCGATGCGTCACTAGCGCTGGGGCATGGGTTTGCAGTGCATAACGGCGTGTTTTAACAAGGCGCTTAAGCAGTAGGAATAAGCGTGACTAGGTATTAATGTTGCTGGCCAAGGCGCATAACCTTTCGACATGGCGGCCTTTAGTAATGAGTTTACGTGGGCAGCACGGCTCGCTAATGAAGCGATTGAAGGTCTGGATGTCGGTTTAAGGGCGAATATTAAAACCACTCTTTAGTGAAATAGCGTTAATGCTCGGCACTCGTACCGGCATAGACCAAAATTATCGACAACAGAAGGTCGACAAGATGAACCCGATAATTGCAGATTCCCCCTTTCATCGCGGCGAACAAATTTTGCAGCAGCGCCTCGGTGTGCGCGAAAAAATGGAGCGTTTTGGCCGCCAAGTTATTCACGATCAACTACCCGCGCAGCACCGTGACTTTTACCGCCAGTTGCCCTTTGTGTTTGTCGGCCACGCCGATAGTCAGGATTGGCCCTGGGCCTCCATCTTGTTTAATAAGCCCGGCTTTATGACCAGTGATGCCGCCAGCACCCTGCGGCTTAATGCCTCGCCAGTGGCGGGTGACCCGCTGGCGGCTGCCTGGCACACGGGCACGCGCTTGGGTCTGTTAGGTATCGAGCTGGCGACGCGCCGCCGCAATCGCCTGGCGGCGCATATTCACGAGGTGTCGCCAGATGGCATTGAACTGGCTGTCGATCAGGCCTTTGGTAACTGCCCCCAATATATTCAAAGTCGCGAGTTGGTGGCCCTCGATAAGCAAGCGATGCCCGCGCCCGAAGTGTCGGCCCTGAGCGAGATCAGCGCAGACATTCGTGAATGGATCGAAAGCAGCGATACTTTCTTTGTCGCCAGCTATAAGGCTGTCGATAGTGGCCAGCGTAGTGATGGTGCCGATGTTTCACATCGCGGCGGCAAGCCGGGTTTTATTCGGGTCGATGGTAACAGTTTGGTGATTCCCGATTATCTCGGCAACAACCATTTTAATACCCTGGGTAATTTTCACGAAACACCAAAGGCGGGCTTACTGTTCGTGGATTTTGAACGCGGCCAACTATTAACGTTGACCGGTCGGGTGGAGGTGCTGTGGGATGCCGAGGAAGCACAACACTTTACCGGTGCGCAGCGGCTGTGGAAGTTTCACTTGGACCATGGTTTTTACCAAAAAAACGTCTTACCACTGCGCTGGCAGCAGCCTGCTGCATCCCCCAATACCTTGCTTACCGGCACTTGGGCTGAGGCCCAAGCCCTAGAACAGGCAGAGCAACAGCGCGAGCAGTGGTTGCCCTATAAAGTGCTGCGGGTGGTCGACGAAAGTCCCGACATTCGCTCCATTTATTTACAGGCACAGGGTCATCAACAGCCCAGTTTCAAGCCCGGCCAGTTTTTGACATTGCGGGTGATGGTTGCCGGCAAGCCCGTCATCCGTACCTATACCCTGTCGAGTGCGCCTGCCGATGATGTCTACCGTATCAGCGTTAAACGCCAGCCGGGCAGGGCGGGGCAGCCCGAGGGCCTGTTGTCGAATTATCTCCATCGCCAGCTCTGCGTCGGCGAGATACTCGAGGCCAAGTCACCGCGTGGTGACTTCAGTTTTGATGCCGCCGAGTTGCGCCCGGCGGTGTTGCTGTCGGCGGGCATTGGTATCACGCCGATGTTGTCGATGGCCAAGCATGTCTTGCATGAAGGGATGCATGAAGGCACCCGCACCCGCCGCATGCGCCAATTAACAGTCATTAGCACCGCCCGAGACCAACAGCAGCGTGGCTTTTTTGCCGAACTCGACGCCATCGCCGCTCAGTCGAATCAACATATTCGCACTTACTGGGCCTTGACCCAGCCGAATAAAGAAGCCCAGCCGGGGCGTGACTTTCATCATCGCGGGCGTATCTCGGCAGCGTTTTTACAGGCTGTCTTAGCGTTGGCCGATTATGATTTTTACCTGTGTGGCCCCAGTGACTTTATGCAAACCCTGTACGACCTGCTTCGCACCTTGGGTGTAAACGATGGCCGTATTTTTGCCGAGGCCTTCGGGCCGGCCTCCCTAGTGCGTGAATGCGACACCACAAAGCCGGTATTTAAGCCGCAAGCGGCGGCGACCGATGCCCTCGTTAGCTTTGTTGATACACAAGTGCAGCAAGCCTGGTCGGTCGGCGATGGTAGCTTGCTAACGTTTGCCGAGGCCCACGGTTTAAACCCTGAATTTGGCTGTCGCAGTGGTCAATGCGGCGCCTGTAAGGTAGCGTTGGTATCGGGCCGAGTGAGCTATCAAAATGAGCCTTCAGTGGCGCTTGCCGACGACGAGGTGCTGCTGTGTTGCGCCGTGCCGGCCGCCATTGAGGGTGAAGCGGTGGTAAAACTGGCGCTACAGCTGTAATCAGTAAAGGCGTAACACGAAACATTGTATTGATCGGCAATACCATGGCAATAAGCCCTGGGGATTACATAAACTAAGCCAACAACAAGCAGAGGAATTAATCATGACAAGCGCCGAAGCCATTAAAAAACCATTACCTCCCTTTAGTCGCAAGGAGGCCGAGCTAAAGGCCCGATTGGCCGAGGATGCCTGGAACTCGCGCACACCCGAGAAGATAGCCTTGGCCTATACGGCCAACAGCCGCTGGCGTAACCGTGACGAATTTATCGAGGGCCGCGAACAAATCGTTATCTTTTTACAGGCTAAGTGGGCGCGCGAGCAGGACTACCGCCTGATTAAAGAGCTTTGGTGCCACGACGGTAATCGCATCGCCGTGCGCTTCGCCTATGAGTGGCACGACGGCGAGAATCATTGGTTTCGCTCCTACGGCAATGAAAACTGGCAATTTAATACTGCCGGCTTAATGGAGTTTCGCCATGCCAGTATCAATGACCTCGCCATTATTGAGAGCGAGCGGCTATTTCACTGGCCTCTAGGCAGGCGCCCCGATGACCATCCCGGACTAAGTGAGCTGGGTTTATAGGGGCGGGTAAAGGGCAGGTTTTAATGGGTAATCAAGAATAAGTTTGCTGGGCGGTGGGTGCAGAGTGAGGTAGATCTCTAGCGAGTATTGAACTGTTTACGCTTAAGTCATTGTAAGGGTGATGTTTTTTTGAGGTGCGCCATTCGCTTTACGTCACTCGACGTATTCTTGCGTAATGGATGAGGTTGATAAATAAATATCTTGTTTGAAGTCAATGGCTTGGGTATGGTTGTCCAGGTTTTAAATTGAAGAAGTACGTCACCTGACGTATTGTTTTGCGTCGGGTGACGCAGGCTTAGCTGTTAAATTTCGCAAGGATTGAAGTATGGCTCAAGTAAAAATATATGGACTAAAATCACATCTGGATATGAGCAAGGGAGCTATCTCCAAGGCGATTCATCAGTCAGTTATGTCTGCGCTAGAATATCCGCCAGAGAAAAAATTCCATAGATTTATAGCTCTAGATCAAAGTGACTTTATCTATCCCGATGATAGGTCGGAGAAATATATTATTATTGAGCTTTCAATGTTTGAGGGCCGTACAATTGACGCAAAAAAGACACTTATTAATCAACTTTATAGCAATATCGGCGCTGAGGTTGGCATAGGCCCACAAGATATAGAAATCACAATATTTGAAACACCAAAAGAGAGTTGGGGTATTCGTGGTATGCCTGCGGATGAGTTGACCTTGGGTTACAAAGTTGAGGTTTAGTAATTTAACAAGTAGCTGCAGTGGACAAGCTAAAGCATCGTTCTTTTTGTGCAGTCGCTGCGCTCCATTTTTTCACAAAAAGCCCGCCACTTCAGCCTGCCCTTGAGCAAAGGGCAAAAAGCAAGACCTCGTATCTTGATACAGCCACTGCCGATACAATCAGTTGAGAGTGGCACGGCTGGGTGACATCGCCAAGACTTTAGGTTTCGAACCTGTGGGTCAGAT
>MAAT01000055.1 GCA_002162815.1 Gammaproteobacteria bacterium 53_120_T64
GGGCGGGCACCGCGCCAGGCGTAAATCGATTGATCGTCATCGCCCACCACGGTCAGCGCCTGGCGCTCGCCAACCAGCATTTTCACCAGGTCGTACTGGGCCATATTGGTGTCTTGGTACTCATCCACCAGCAGGTATTGAATGCGCTGTTGCCATTTGGCCAGTACGTCGGGGTGGTCGCGAAACAGTTGTACCGGCAGTTGAATCAGGTCGTCAAAGTCCACCGCGTTATAGGCTTTGAGGGCCTGTTGATAGCGCTCGTAGAGTAGGCCCAGGGCCTGCTCGCCATCGCTCTCGGCGTGGGACATGGCCTGGGAGGGCGATTGCAGCTCGTTCTTCCACTTCGATATTTGCTGCTGGGCGATGTTGATGAGGTCGGGATCGATCTCGGTTTTGTTGATCATCAGCTCTTTGATCAGGGTGCGGCTGTCTTCGGCATCAAAGATGGAGAAGCCGCTTTTATAACCCAGGTGCACCAGCTCGCTGCGAATAATATTCAAGCCGAGATTGTGAAAGGTCGAGATCGTCAGCCCCCGCGCGGCCCTGCCTTTCACTAGCGTGCCGACCCGCGCCTTCATCTCCCGCGCCGCTTTGTTGGTAAAGGTCACCGCCGCAATGTTGCGGCCAGCCACGCCACACTTTTCAATCAAATAAGCGATTTTGCGGGTAATTACACTGGTCTTACCACTGCCTGCGCCGGCGAGTACCAGCAGGGGCCCATCAATGTAGTGCACGGCTTTTTGTTGCTGGGGATTCAGTGTCGACAAGGGAGGAGACCTGGGCTGTGTTCAAAGGGCGGCGCATTGTAACAGTAGATGTTGTTGTGGCCGAGCCTAAGCGTCGCGCCAAGGTGGCGATCCTGGACTACTTTCTGCCTGATGTGGTATTTGAAAAGTCGGCACCAATTGGCCCGGCCACGGCTATTGATAGCAGCGAATCAGCACGGTAAAAATTTTTGCCTCGTCGATGACGGTGATGGCAGAACGACTTCGATCCAGCGGTCGGCTATGGAAGTCGATATTGTGTCTCTCTAGAAAAGTGCGCAGTAGGGAGGCCTTAAGGGCGAAGTTGACATTGGCAGGTAGGGATCCCGTGGCTTTGGCGAGGGCGGTGGTTTTAAAGCGGGCGCTAATCACCCCGACAACATTGCCGCTGGCATCGAGCAGGGGGCCGCCGCTATTGCCGGGGTTGACGGGGGCGGTGATCTGTAAATAACGTGACTCATTGTAAAGTCCGGCAAGCGCCCTGATTTCACCTGCCGTGGCCTGTAAGTCTGAGCCACGGTAGACGGGGAGGGAGTAGCCAACGGCAGTGACATATTGCCCTCGGCGCGGTGGTTCTCGGCTTAAGGTCGCCAGGCCAGAAGGTAGGGGTCCCTGGAGGATGACCAGTTCGCTGGCTTTATCCTTAAACAGTAGCTCGCTGGGGCTGTCGTCGATGGTGATTTTGCGGCATTGCTTGACCGCATAATCACTGCTCACCACATGGCCCTGGTCGGACACATAGAAGCCGGTGCCGGTTCTGAGTAAATTGCTACTGGTTGCCGAACCGCCCTCCTTCCATTCACGGGACAGGCGCTGGGCATCGGCCACCTGTGCGATGCTCATCAGCTGGGCCAGCTGTTCGCGCAATTCGCCAGAACTCTCCTCACCCTGGGCGGCGGCCAGGTTGGCCCACATATAGCCGGCGATATAATCTTTGGGTACGCCCTCGCCCGCAGCATAGAGGCGCGCGAGTGTCGCCTGTGCATCGCGATGACCCTGTTCGGCGGCCTTGCGGTACCAGTGTGCCGCCTTGCCCGTGTGCTTGGGTGCACCCTTGCCCGAAATATACAGGTGGCCGAGTTGAAACTGGGCGTTGCTGTATTCCCGCTCGGCGGCCTTGCGAAACCACAGCGCCGCCTTATTGTCGTTTTTGCGCACACCCTCACCGACGAGATAGAGCTTGCCGAGTTCGACCTGGGCCTGGCGATGGCCCTGGTCGGCGGCCCGGCGGTACCACATCGCGGCGCGACCGTAGTATTTGGGGACGCCGAGGCCCGCGTAGTAGAGTTTGCCGAGCTCTATTTGCGCCACGCGATGGCCCCGTTCGGCGGCTTTTAAATACCACGCCGCCGCTTGCGGATAATCCCGAGCCAAACCCTCGCCGGTGGCATAGACCCTGGCCAGCCATACCTGGGCATCACTATGGCCGAGCTGTGCCGCCCGGCGAAACCAGTCCGTCGCTTGGCTGTAATCGGCGACGCCGCCCGCGCCCTGGCAATGGAACTGGCCCAGGGCAATCGGCCCCTGTGCAGATAATGTGTCCGTTGCTCGGTGCAACCAGCGCGCCGCTGAGGCCTTATCCACGGACAGGCCGGCGTCGCTGTAGTAAAGATTGCCGAGCCAAAGGTGGGCCGCTCGATGGCCATTCTCGGCAGCCTTGCGATACCATTGTTGCGCGCTCGAGTCATTTTGTTTTACTCCCTCGCCCGCACAATAGAGCATGCCGAGGGCAGCTTGCGCCTCGCGATCGCCCTGTTCCGCGGCCTTGCGATACCAGCCTGCCGCCGTGGAATCATCTTTGACCACGCCCTCGCCGGCGTAATAGAGCTGGCCGAGTAGGGTCTGCGCTACTTGGTAGCCCTGCTCGGCGGCCCGTTGGTACCAGCGGGCCGCGGCGCTGAGATCCTTGGTCAGACCCTGACCCGAATAGTAGAGCTTGCCGAGGGCCACCTGTGCCGCGAGGTGATCTTGCTCGGCAGCCTGGCGATACCAGGTGGCGGCACTGTGATAATCCTTGGGCACTCCACGGCCGCTGTAATAAAACTCGGCGAGTTGAAATTGCGCCTCTCGATGACCGTGCTCGGCAGCCCGCCGATACCCGATCACCGCTTTGCCGTCGTTTTTAGTCAGCCCCGTGCCGAGGGCATAGCTTGTTGCTCGAATATACTGGGCCTCGGCCTCACTGTTGCCCGCAACGTGGCTAGAGACTTTCGGTTCTTCGGGGGCGTCACCGTAGGCCGGCGCTTGCGCAAAGTAAGACCCGGCAAATAACAGAAAGAAAAAAGCCCTTACTTTTAAAATGTGAGAACTCCTGTTTTCATTGGCAAGTGATACTGGGGGTGAGTTTGAGTGCTGCCGTTGTGTTGGCTGAGAGTGCGATACGCTTTACTCAAGCTAAATTCTGATCCTTACTGAATAGACTGTGTCTGGAACTTGTAATATGTTGATATTTATGTGCTTCTAGGGTTTTTTCACGTACCAGGGTACTGTCGATATATGCGCTGCTTGGTTTATTGTCTCGCTAAGCAATCGTCCTGTCAGTGGCAGAGCGCACATTCAGGGTTGAATACAGCAGATGTTTTCAGGCCGGCTATGGAGAGAAACCTGGGTGCTGCGAATGGATAAGCGCACCCTTTTAAATTTCTACCATTCTCGCTAAGCACCGTCCCGAGTACCGCCGTCTTTGCCGAATAGCGTAGAATCCGGAGCTTCGTTATTCATTTTAAAACTCGCAGCCAAGCAAGGGCGCCATATGGCCAAGAAGTCAGCCACCAAGAAGACCACCTCCTTTGATGAATCCCTTTGGGACAGCGCCAACAAGCGCCGTGGCAGCGTTGAGTCTTTCGAGTACAAGTACATTGTTATCAGTCTGATCTGTCTTAAATTTATCAGTGATAAGTTTGCAGCGCATCGTAAATCCCTGATTTTCCGATATGGGCATCGACTATGAAGAAAAAGCGTTTTACGACATATTGAAGTCGCTGTCCGTTAAATATGACTTCTCTTACCCGAACGACAAAATGATTGAACTGGCGAAGAAGGCCAAAGAAGTGGTGGATAGTGTTGCTAGTTTCCCGGCCTGGAGCCAACGTGAAGACATTAAAGCTGAGCTGCAGGTGAAGTTGATCTTGCTGTTGGCCGAGTTCGGCTGCCCGCCAGTTGCCAATGATCAGGCCTATAAAGAGATTTTGGAGCAGGCTGAAAATTTCAAGAACAATACTGCGGCTAGATGACCTGTTAAAGCCGGGTGTAGGCATGTCGTTGTATTTACAGGGATGTACTTAATAAAACCGTAATCACAAGGAGTGGAAGGTGGCTGGTAGGAAGTTGACCATAAATGAAATCCAGTTTGCGAAAGAGCTATATGGCGATTCTATTAAATATAATCAAGTTTTAATATTCGACGAAAAATACGCTTTTTTTCAGCCAGATAACAGTGGTATGACGCCAAATGGGAATATTTATATTCACGGTGTTACGTCGAAAGATTTTGGCCTAAAAACAACAAGGGGAGTGTTGAAAAGTTTTTTTATACATGAGATGGGGCATGTGTGGCAAAAGCAAAACAATATCTTAAATCCGATTGTTTCCGCTATTGCAAATTCGATACGGAATGGTTTTTTCTACGGCGAGTCTTATAAGTACCAGCTCAATGAAAACGCTGACCTTATGGATTATCGCATGGAGCAGCAAGCGCAAATCATTGAAGATTGTACGAGGGTTGCCAAGCTTGGCCTTCTGCCAAGTCCCAAGTTTTTGAAAAACAATGTTAGCGGAACACAGCTTTTAACATTGTATAAATCCGTGCTATCGAAGTTTATTATCGATCCCTCATACCCTGGAAGGGTCGGTAAATGAAGTTTTCTTTGGTAATATTATCCGCATTAATAATGTCGGGATGTAAAGAGTTTCATGTTATCAATGTCTCCAAGGTCAGGCAAAGCTTGGTGTTCAGCAATGAAATGATAGTCTCTGCTTGTACGAAAAGTATTTATATATATGATTTTGAGGTGATGTATTCTGATGGTGATGTGTCGAGCACGGGGTGGGGCCTGGTTCGTGATGCGCAGCCTGATCTCGAGTATTCGAGATTTGATCTTCCGTTGGTGTATGGCGATAGCCTGGCAAGTGTTAGCACTGTAGATAAAGCCATGGATCTAGTGCCGGGTGTTTATAAGCTAGGTGCAACAATATACTGTTTGACAGCCGATAATACGCGCTCTTTCTCTCTTGTTGGGGTTTTTGCAATTGATGAGGATGGCGGCTTGATAACCGACCAAGAAAAGATTTCACGAATTGAGAATAAGGGTCCGTAGTTTTTTAGCCTGATCAGGTTTTTAAAGTCTTTCAGGGCTAATGGTGATTTTCTTAAGTGGATTTTGAAATAAACGGGGGCATGAGGTTTTAACGTTTCCGGTTCCATGTTTCGTCGTTACCCAAAGACGAGGGCGATGGGGATGAGACCTCTCTCGGCGACAGCCCAGTCTGCCTTCTCGCCCTTTGCTCTCACCTTGTCCCTGGCTTTCGCGACAGACGCACTTCCTGTGCGCCACCCGTGCGCGTTTGCGTTCAACTACCAACATCTGACCAATAAATAACCCCATCACTTGCGTGACAGGGTTATTTATTGGTGAGGTGGCGGGAATCTAACCCGCGTCCGTCAGCCCGCTGCTATCGGCTCTACATGTTTCGTTCGGTCTATTATATTTAACCTCTCACCGCCCGGCCGGCAGGGCATGTGAAAGAGCGATTCTGGTTTAGGTAATAGCGAGTCATCCCCAAAGGTGGGTCATCCCGATCTTATGGGTTATGACACCTGAAGTACGGCACTTGCCTATGAGCCGAATAACCGGCATTATTCGGCTCATAATATGATCTGAATATGAGGTAGCATTCGGCTCATTCCCTACGACTACCCGCACCGGAGAAGCGATGTATATCTGGCAGCAGCAGGCCTGGCCAATGTTTGAAAGCGATGCAAGGTTGGTTGATAGTCGATTGGCAGAAGTGTTGGTGTTACAGCAACAATTACTCGGTAGAGCTGCAGTGCTGCCAGAAGGTTTGGACACACAGGCAGAGCTGGATGCACTGGTCCAAAGCGCAATCAAGTCGTCTGAGATCGAGGGAGAAAGCCTCAATGTAGGCTCCGTGCGCTCGTCAGTGGCGAGGCAGCTGGGTCTTGAACAAGCAGGGCTGCCGAAAGCGGCTCGCTATGAGGACTCTGTGGTTGAGATGTTGGTGTCAGCCGTGAGTGAGCTCGAAAAACCTTTGACCAGTAAGCTACTTTGTCAGTGGCAAGCGGCTCTTTTCCCCGAGCCGCCCTTGTTGCGAGCAATGGCGATTGGCTCGTTTCGTGATGATGCCGATGGCCCCATGCAGGTGGTATCACAGCGGCGGGGTCAAACAGAGGTGCATTTTGAAGCGCCGCCCGCAAAACAGCTATCGAAAGAATTGACAGCGTTTTATACGGTCTATAACTGCGCTTCTGCTGAACAGCACGGCATCCTTCGGGCAGCTATCGCGCATTTGCATTTCATTAGCATTCATCCCTTTGATGACGGCAATGGCCGAGTGGCACGGGCCTTAACCGACAGGGCATTAGCGCAGTGTGAAAACACCAGTATTCGTTTTTATTCCCTGAGTGCGGCCATTGAGAAAAACAAAAGCACCTACTATCAACTATTGGAAGAGACACAAAACTGCCGTAATAAACGACAGCGGCAGCAGCCTTTGGATGTTACCGAGTGGCTGCTGTGGTTTCTGGATACTTTGGCGCAAGCCATAGAGGATGGCTTGTTGCGTGTTGAACGCGTGTTGCTGAAGGCGCGTTTTTGGCAGCGTCACGCGCAAACCCTGTTATCTGAGCGACAGCTAAAAGTATTGAACCGGCTGTTAGACGCCTATGGCCTAGAGTTTGTCGATGGGCTTGCCGCACGCCACTACCAGGCGATTGGCGGTGTCAGTAAAGCAACGGCGACTCGTGACCTCGCAGACCTGGTGCAGAAAGGTTGTTTACAGGCGCTGGATGGTGGAGGGCGAAGTGCGAAATATAGGATCCACCAAGATAAGGCAGGCCTAACAAAATGGCCTGTTTAGCGTTTCCCTCGTCTTGTTTCTATAGCTGACACGTTTTGAAATCTCGAACTACTCGTGTTTTGCTTAGGCATGTGTTTGCGGGAGCCTGTAAATAGTTCTGTGTAACTGTCGGGGTTAAATGTAATCAGTAAGGCGGTCTTCGAACTCGATCATAAAGCGATTGAGGGCGGGCTTCCAGTTTCTAATTGGCATTGTC
>MAAT01000024.1 GCA_002162815.1 Gammaproteobacteria bacterium 53_120_T64
AAGATGCTGATTGTGGGTGCCGCTATGCGTAAGTTAGTTCACCTAATCTATGGCGTTTTAAAAAATGGCGAGCCATTTGATGTGAATTTTACTTGATTGTTAAGACGGTATCTGACCCCGATGCTTCGTTGACCCCGATGCTTCGTTGACCCCGATGCTTCGTTGACCCCGATGCTTCGTTGACCCCGATGCTTCGCTGACCCCGATGCTTCGATTTTGGAGCGCAGCGTAAAAATTGTCCGCCAGCAGCGCCTTGTTAGCCAGACTAAAACCTTAAATCAGAACCTTCTAAGGATTCTGCTTGGTATTTTTTTGTTTTCAATTTAAAACCGTATTTTGACATATAAGATTGAAATACCGGTATAGATAATTCATTACATAAGTTAAGCAAAGTGTCTTTATCTTCTTGGCTAGTCTGTACCCCTAAAATAATTCTCCTTGGTCTTGGGAAATTATATAGATAGCCGTCTTTGTCAAAGCTTTTAACCATAAACCTCCATTCTTTTTCATAAGACCAAGCCTTATGTTTAAAATTCAAGGGGTGATGACCAAGCTCGGATGTACTTGTAAGCTTGTACATTTTTTTGAGTTCGATAGGCCTCATTGGCTTATTAACGTAGTTAACTTGACAAAGCTCAGAATCTATCGACTGTTCAATATCTTCATAATTAAATTCCAGGCACACCCCGGTGTGAGAAGAGCTGTAATGTGACCACATTAATACAGAATCACAAACCTCGCTAAAACAGCTAATGGAGAATTCAGACCCATTGACCTTCCTAGATTCTGGTGTGCCAAATCGATCCTCGCTAAATGGGAATATAATTACGATTTTCGAAATAAGAGAAACTAATATTTTTGCACATAACCACCTGAACTTAAATTTAGTGTATATAAGTATATTCTTTATTGAATTCGTTCTATTGCCAGCCTCTAGGAATTCTTTGTAAGAGATTCGACAATCCGAATATACATCGTTAAATAACTCAAAATCCCCCTGAATAACGAAATTTTCGAATGGGTCATTTAGCTTCGCAGCATTGGACACCCAAACCTTGCCGTCTTCCAAATTCTTTAACAAGTAGTCGCTCATTAGAGAGTATTTATAAAGATATGCTGGTCTCTTGCGATTCATAGAGTAGGGCTAACGCCTCAATAAAGGGCGCGCGTTAGCGCGTCCAGCCGAAGGCGACTTTGATTGACTTGTTAACAGTTTTCGCACTATTTCGATGAGAATAATTCCGAGGCGAACTCTTTCGAGGCTGCGTTTAACCTTACTATTAGCTCTTTTGCAGCCAAGGGAGACATATCAATCGACGCCCCATCTTTAATATAAATTGTTATTGAACCTTGCTCATTTAGATAAGCATCTAAATTAACATAAGATTCACCTTCGCTTTCGTGATAAAACTTTGATGGTATTTCTTTGCTATCACCCACTGTGAATCTCCTAATACAGTTAACGCCTTGCTTTGGGGCGCGCGTTAGCGCGTCCCAGCTGCGAAGCAGCGATTAACAGCAACTGGTTAAGTGGCCGAACTTTGAGTGATTGCATTTTTCACCTCTTCTGGAACGTTTACCCACGAAACCGTGTTTGCCAATTGTAGTTGAATGCCCATTTCTGATTTTACAACTTCGATAATTTGTTGAAACCATTTCGGGTATGAAAAATCCTTGGGTTCTGTGGATTTAAAACCATAAATCTCATTATCCCAATACACACCTGCTGCCGCTCGATATACGTGTTGATAACTAGGCTTGCCTTCGCTTTCTAGAATTAATGCCAATTCTTTTGTTGGCAGAATTTCAACTTTGCTTATGATTTCGATTTCCACGCTATAGGCCATTTAACATTTGTATATGGCGCATGCGCGCTTTGCCAAATTCAATACCCGCCGAACACCCTCAAGCCTTTGATTCAAAATACTATTCCCAGGCATACATAACTCCCTCTCGCGCTAAACGCGCATGCGCCATATTCCACTTTACCCTTGCGCCGTATCCACCCGGCTATAAATCTAAGCCATTGATTTTTATACTATTTAAAAATAAAGAGCTATAATATCGCGCAAGCACAAGAATGATAACACGCAAAATTCCTGGCACAAACCCAATATACTGTCTATAAATACAGCTATCACGGCAATATCTGGTATTGACATGCCCAGCCCCTTTATCGAGAGTGTACGCAGCAATATACGCCTGCGTGGCTATAGCATTCGCACCGAAAAAACCTACCTCTACTGGATTCGTCGCTTTATCTTTTTCAATCAGATGCGTCATCCAACAACAATGGGCGCTGCTGAGGTCAAGGGCTTTTTAAGCTGGCTTGCGGTGGAAAAGCATGTCGCTATCAACACACAAAAGGTTGCCCTCAACGCCATCGTGTTTCTCTATCACAAGGTACTCAATCTGCCTCTGGGTGAGCTGGGGTTCACGCTAGCGAGCAAACAACGCACCTTACCAATAGTCCTTAGCCCTACTGAGGTCGCGCGTATCATCAATAAACTCGAGGAGCGTAATCGCCTGATTATTGAAATATTATACGGCAGCGGCCTGCGAAACACGGTACCGGAAACACGGTACCGGACACCCACTCTAACAACAAACACCCTTAAAAAAACACAACTTTAGAAATAGCCGAATCGCACCAAAGCCCACACGACAACTTACCCCTACCCCAAAAACACCCTACCCTCACCCCCATCACCCGCCACCACCTCGCCAATAACACAGGCCCGCCGATAACCCGCGCGGTGCAAGGCTTGCAGGCAATTCGCCACTTCGTGCTGCGCCACACTAGCCAACAGCCCCCCGGAGGTTTGCGGGTCAAATAAAACCGGGTAAACCGGGTCTGCCTGCCAGGCCTGAAAATCGACAATAGCCTCTTGGCTGCGGCTGTTTTGTGGCTGTAGGCTACTGCTGATGCCCTGGGCAAAACATTGTAGGGCGCCCGCCAGTATCGGTAGTTGAGCGAGGCTGATACGCGCACCCAGCGCCGCCGGTTTGAGCATTTCCAGCAAGTGGCCGGCGAGACCGAAGCCGGTAATGTCGGTACAGGCGCTGGCCCCGTGCTGGTAAAAGATCTCCCCCGCCCGGCGGTTCGACAACAACATGGCCTCCACCGCCGCCTCTATCCACTGCCCCTTGGCCTGTAATTGCGCGTGGGCGGCAAACAGGGTACCGGTGCCCAGGGCCTGGGTGAGAATGAGTTGATGGCCGACCTGTGCCCGGCTTTTTTGCAAAAGTTGCTCGGCCTTACAGGTGCCGTTCACCGAGAAGCCCAGGCTCATCTCGGCACCCTCGCTGGTATGGCCACCGATCAGCGCGCAGTTGTTATCGTTGAGCACGGCCACCGCGCCACTCATGATTTGCAATAAATCGCGTTCGACAATGGCCTCCGCCCCGTAGGGCAGTGTGGCAATGGCCAGGGCACTGTGGGGGCTGGCGTTCATGGCAAATAAATCACTCAGCGCGTGTTCGGCGGAAATTTGCCCCAGTACATAGGGGTCATCCAGCAGGGCGCGAAACACATCGACACTCTGCACCAACACCTGCCCGGCGGGTATGGCGATGGCGCTGGCGTCGTCGGGGCTGTTTAAACCCAGTACCACGCCAGCGTGGTCGACCGGGGCAATACGCCGCATTACGCGCTGCAGCACCGACGCCCCCACCTTGGCACCACAACCCCCACAGCGCATGGCAGTGCTGTTATGCGCTGCACCGGCACTATCCGCCGAGGCTTCACCACTGATGGCCGTGGGCACAGCTGGCGTGACGCCGCCCTCCTCTGCCATCGCTAGTTCGCCGAACATCGCCATAAAGCGGCGATCGATACGGTCTTTCAAGTGCCATAGCCACTTGCCACTCAGGCTGGGCATGTAGCCGGGCTTGCAGGCGAGGGCATATTGTTCGCCGCAGGCCAATAAACTGAGAAAGCTTTTTTGCGGGCGAAAGGGGGTCAGCGGCTGGTTCAGCAAGGCGCGGCGTAAGTTGTCAAACAGCACCGGGGCCTGGCGCACGGCAAAGACACCGGCGCGGGGGCGCGAGACATTCTCTTGCTGGGCAATGTCGCCGGCGGCAAACACAAAGTCGTGACTGGTCGAGCGTAAATGCTGATTGACCGCGATAAAACCCTGTCGATCAAGACCCAGACCGGTTTCAGCCAGCCAGGACGTGGCGCGGGCATTGGTGCACCAGAAGAGGCTGTCAAAGCCGATGGTCTTATTATTTTCGCCCTGCAAGGTATCGGCGGTCAGCCCTTTAATGCGGGTATTGGCCATCACCTCGATATCATGCGCCGCCAATAACGCGGCGACCTTGCGCTGTAAACGGGCCGGGTAATTTTCGGGCAGGCCCGCGCCCTGTTGTATTAAACAAAATTGCACGGCCCTGCCGATGGCGGGGTCGCGACTCAAGGCGTGGTGCATGGCGAGGATTAATTCAACACCCGCTGCACCGCCGCCGACCACGGCAATGCGGTGGGGCGGCTCATTGCCTGCACCCTTGCTCGCCTGCCCGCCACCACTGCCGCCATCACCAGCCAGCTGCTCTTTTAAGGCCTGCCAGCGCGGGTAAAAGTTGGCGATGGGTTTTACCGCCGTGGCAAATTCGGCGGCACCGGGCACGCTCAAGTCGGGGCTAATGCCGCTGTTAATCGACAGCAGATCAAAACCCAGGGACGCCCTGTCGGCAAAGCCAATGTCTTTATTGACCAGGTCAATGCCCGTCACCGCGGCTTGTATAAAGCGCGCATTGGCGTAACGGCACAGGCGCGGCAGGTCAATATGGGTGTCTTCAAAATTGTAGTGCCCGGCAATCAGGCCCGGCAACATGCCGGAATAAGGCGTTAGCACTTGTGGTGAAATCAAGGTGAGGCGCACCCCCGGCAGTGGCTTCATGGCCCACATTTTTAACACCAGGGCGTGGCTGTGCCCGCCGCCAATTAAAATTAAATCTTTATACAGGGGTGTGGGTGTGAGCATTAGCCGAGGTCTGCCTTGGTATCGAGTTGTAGGCCGCGGCGCAGGCGGCGGGCCAGGGTGTCGACCGCCATATTGAGCAGGGCCGAGGCGAGAATTAATAGCGCCGCGCGGTCAAAGCGAAACTCTTCAAAGGCGGAGTCAATATAAAACCCCAGGGTGGCGATGCCGAGAATGCCGAGTATCGCGCTCTCCCGCATGATCACCTCCCAGCGGTAAAATAATATCGCCAGAAATTGCCGATAAATACGCGGCAAGACCTCGTAGGCGTAACGATTCACTCCCCTGCAGGCATCATCACGCAGGTAAAGCTGCTGGCTAAAACCGGCCAGTAAATGGGCGACGATGGCACCATTGTGCAGGGCCAGCGCGACGATGGCCGGTAACATGGACGGCCCCCAAAGCAGTAGCGCCACGAAGGCCAGTAAATATTCCGGCAGGCTGCGGGCAATAATGAGCAAACCATCGCTACCGCGCTTGAGCAGGGGGCCGATAAACAGGGTCGAGTTAAAGGGCAGCAGCAGCAGGGCCAGCAAGGCGCTAAACAAGAGGGCGATTTGACTCAACACCAGGGTATTGCACAAGCCCGGCCACAGTTGTTGCTGCCACATCAGCGCCAGCCAGGGGCCAAGGTCCTGTTGACTGGCTGTGCGCAGCGGCTGGGGAATAATGTCCTCGCCAAAAAACTGTAGCAGCGTTGGCCAATTAACATTGGCACTGGGCGGTAAACACACCACGGCGAGTGCCACATACAGCGGCAATAAACCCTTGCGCAGCCACCAGCGCTGGCTGGCAATTAACAATAACAGCACATACAACAGGCCTGCGGCCTCGCCGTAATAGCCCTCACTCAAGGCGGTTTCCAGGTAAAAACCCAGGGTCGGCAGGCCGACAAAACCCAGCACCACGGTCGAGCGCAGTGCACATTCAAAGCGATAGCGGGTGTAATGACACAGTGCCGGCCAGGCCAATGGCAGGGTGGTGTAAAAAAAGGCACTCAGGCTTTTACTCGCGAGCAAATTAGCACCCGGTTGGGGGGCCGTTTCTTCAAATAATTCACCGTATACCTTTGCCAGCGTGCCGGCGTAGGGCAAGGCGATGGCCAGCAGGCCGGTGAGTGGCGACAAACCAAAACACTGAATAAAAATCAGCGCCCAAAATAATTCGTGAATGGCGCGAATAAAGGCGCAAAAAGCCCTTATAAACCAGCGTCGATAGACCAGCGCCATGCTAAAGCCGGCGACTACCGCCACCGCCATGCCCTGTAGGGCAAAGCTCAGCGTGTTGGCCAGGCCCTGTAATAATTCGCTGTAACTGACAATGCGCGGCGCCAATAAACCCTCGCCCATGGCTCTTAACTCTAACCACGGATTGGGACTAATTATTTCAATATCGGCAAATAACAGGCAAACGCCCGCTATCAAGGCCACATAAAAACTGCTTGAACGCAGCGACAAAAAGCTCGGCGATGCTTGCGCCGGGCCCTTATCCAGGCGCTTTAGCGACAGTGTTGGCATCAATTATAAAGCTCGGCGAGTGCCTCAGCCTCAAGACTCGAGCTGGCGGCATCGAGCACAATGGCACCGTCTTTTAAGCCAATAATGCGATCACAAAAATGCAGGGCCTGTGCAACATCGTGCAGGGCCAGTACCAGGGTGCGGTGTTTATCAACAATTAAACGCAGTAAGTGCTGGGCCTGATAGTCATCCAGGGCCGACACCGGCTCGTCACCGAGGAAGACCTCTTGGCGCTGGTACAGCGCCCGGCCAATGGCGACCCGCTGTGCCTGGCCACCGGAGAGCTGTTCAACCCTATTAAACAGGTGTTCGTCGAGCTGTAAATCCGCCGCCAGCGCGGCCACCTCGGCCAGGGGGCGAGGCAGGGTTTTGACTAGATTAAGCAGGTTATACAGGCTGTTGTGGCGCTGCAGGCCACCCATATAAATATTGTGGTAGACACTGAGCATGGGCACCAGGCCCGACTGCTGTGGGCACCAGGCGCTGGTGCGGGGCTGTTGGGCACGCAGGGCTGCCAGTAGGGTCGACTTGCCAACACCGGAGCGGCCCACCAGGGCGACCCGCTCACCGGGGGCAATGCTGAGGCAAAGCTGGTTCAGCACCACCCTGCCCTCGTAGGCTAAATCGGCATTGTCGAGAAAAAAAACCGGCTCTGTCGCCAGTAATTTTTGTTGCAAAGCGCTGTCTTTGCGCGGGGCCGAGCCCAGGCCCGGCGCTATAAACTCAGCTTTCATCGATCAGGCCAATGGCGATGGCGGTCTCGCGGGTGGCCTCATAGTCAGCGTTATCGGCCTCGACAAAGGCACTGCGGGGAAAAGCCCCTAGCAGCTCGGGCTGCTTAATGGCCAGCAGGGCGGCCTTCACCTTAGCGCTAAAGCCCTGCCCCCAGCGCCGGTCGACATCGCCGCGAAGACTCCACTGATAGTCGGGATAGGTCGGCGTTTGCCAAATCACCTGCACCTCTTGGAGGTCGACCTTATTGGCGGCGAGGGCCGCCTGCCATACTTGGTAATTCACCGCCCCCACCTCGTAGGCCCCCGAAGCCACCAGCGCAATGGTGCGCGTGTGATCACCACTAAAGCCCACACGCCTAAAACTTTGCTGGGGCGCCTGGCCCAGATACTGGCGAATATAGTATTCCGGCATCAGCCGGCCCGAGGTCGAGCCCTTGGCACCGAAGGTAAAGGTATGGCCCGCCATGGCGAGGGGGAAAGGTTTATTGGCCACAGCAGCGCTGCCGCCATCCAGTAAGCCACTGGAGCGGTGGGCAATAAAATAGCTTTTAAAGAATTGGTCTTCGTAACCCTGGGCGATGGCGCGACTACCGGGCACGCGCTGGCGGGCCTGCACGCCGGACAAGGCGCCAAACCAGGCCAGTTGCACCTGGTTATTGCGAAAGGCGGTGACCGCAGCGGCGTAGCTTTTCACTGGAATATAGTTCACCTCGACACCCAGCTGCTCTTGCAGGTAGCTGGCAACCTGGCCAAAGCGTTGTTGCAGTCGCGAGGCATCCTGGTCGGGGATGGCGGTAAAGGTAAAACTCTCGGCCCCTATCGGGCCAACTAAACTGAAAGAGACGAGCAGCGCTACTAGGGTAGGCAATAACCGCACGGGCATTCTCCTTAATCATTAAATGATGGATTAAAAAAGATTATTTTATTTTTATTTAAGCCATGGAATAAGTCTCCGCCCATTCGAGTAGCTCGGCCCTGGGGCCACGAAATACCTCGCGGCCCTCGCGCTGGCCCTGTTGGTAGTCGTACATGGGGTCGTAATAATCGCTGAGCAATAGGGCGATGCCGGGGCGAAAACCATCGGCATTGTTGTCGTTAATTAAGTGCTCGAGGGCGACGCTAAACTCAGCGTGCAGCTGGGTAAAGCGCTCACCACCCAGACGTTTGCGAATGCGGCTGAGGTTGCCGAGGATTTGTTCGCGGAATTTAAGCGCGCCCTCGGCCTCGCCAAACTCTGCGGTGTACTGGGGGTAGGCCCCGGTAATGTAGTCGGCCAGCACAATATCGATACGCTCGGCGATGGGGGTCTCCAGCACCGCGAGCGGGGCCTGTTGCATCCGCGCGATAAAACTCATCGGCAGCGTCACGCCGCCAATCATGCGGCCCTCGTCCTCGGCAAAAATGGCCTGGCTGTGCCGGGCGCGCTGCTTCATCACCGCGATACTCAAACTATTTTCAAAATCAATTTGCTGGGGCTGGGGCTGTAACTGGCGGCCAAAGGCGGAGCCGCGATGATTGGCCAGGCCCTCGAGATCCAGCGCCCGGGCGAGTTCGTGTATCACCAGGGTCTTGCCCGAACCGGTGCGCCCGGATACCAGCGTTAGGGGAAGGGTCTGACAATTTTGATCGAGTTCATCGATCAAAAAGCGCCGCATGGCCTTGTAGCCACCCGTCACTAAGGGGTAAGGGCTGCCCGCCTCGCCCACCAACTGCTGGCTGAGGCGCGAGCGCAGGCCACCGCGAAAACAATAGAGGTAGCCGTTGGGATGGCGCCGAATAAAGTCCTGCCAGGCGGCGAGGCGCTGCTCGCGAATGTCCGGGGTGGCCAACTGCCAACCCAGGGCAATGGCTGCGTCCTGACCCTTCTGCTTATAGCAAGTGCCCACCGCCTCGCGCTGCTTATCGTCGAGCAGGGGAATGTTTTCACTGCAGGGAAAGGCACCCTTATGGAACTCCACGGGGGCACGCATATCCATCATCGGCACATCGTTGAGGAAGAGGTCGCGGTAGTGCTCGGTATCGGGGCGGGTCGTCATGGGCGGGGATTCTACCTCAGGACGGCATGGGAGAAAATAAGCGTGGGGCTAATTAAGCAACGTCACTCATGAGTCGTCGGCAGTAGAAGGGCCTGAACGACCATCGAGCCTATATTGACGCTGGTGATCGGCCCTGCGGCGCAGGCTCAAATCGAGAAAGACCTGCCGCTGTTCATTACTGGCCGCCCGCCAGCCAAGAATTTCATCGAGGCTGCGAAAACAACCCAGGCAAATATCCTCCTCATTGAGGCAGCAGTTATCGACACAGGGGGAAGCGATGGCATCCAAGGTGGTCACTCTAAGGCAGGTCTTTCAATCATACAAAAACCCTGCGGGGGAAGCCATGCCCTGCCTGATCATCGAAGAGGCTATACTGATGAGCGATAAATATAATGCATAAAATAATGGAGGCCCCGCCCATGCCAATTCCAACGACAATTACTTTTCCCTCACTCAAAGACAAAGTCTCGCCCGAGGAATGGCAGGCTCGCGTGACGCTGGCGGCCTGCTATCGCCTGGTCGCCCACTTTGGCTGGGATGATCAAATTGCCAATCATATTTCCCTGCGCGTGCCCGGCCCCGACGAACACTTTTTGCTCAACCCCTTTGGGCTGATGTTTCATGAAATCACCGCATCGAGCCTGGTTAAGGTCGATTTGGCGGGGAATATCCTCAGTGAAACGGATTACAAAATTAATAAGGCCGGCTACATTATTCACAGCGCGGTGCATGAACATCGCCCCGATGCCCAGTGTGTGTTTCACACCCATTCCACCTCGGGCATGGCGGTCTCGGCTCA
>MAAT01000067.1 GCA_002162815.1 Gammaproteobacteria bacterium 53_120_T64
ATTACCCTGGCGCGCACCTCAAAAAACATGGAAAACTTTTTACGCGATAACGCCGGTGCCACCAATAAGGTGGGTTTTTATCTCGAGCGCATTGAAATGACCACTCACGTCAGCACGCACATTGACGCACTGGGCCACGTCACCATCGCCGCAGAACTCTATAACGGTCTTGATCGAGAAGACGCGGCCTCTGATATTGGTCTTAATCATAATGGCATCGACAAGTCGCCACCTTTTATTGCCACGGGTATTCTGATCGATGTCGCCGCCTATAAGGGTGTTGGAAATCTTGAGCCAGGTTATGCGATTACCGCTGCAGATTTGCAGGGTGCACTGAAAAAGCAGGGTACAACTATTCCCAAAGGTGCGATTGTTTTTGTTCACACCGGCTGGGGTAAAAACTTCACGGCCAAGCCGCAGCACTATGCCCATACTGGCCCGGGCATTGGTATAGAGGCCTCAAAGTGGTTGGCCTCAAAGCAGGTTGTCGCCATTGGTGCGGACAATATGGCGCTGGAAGTGACGCCCGGTGAAGATCCAAAGGTGGTGTTTCCGGTACACCAGCACCTCTTGGTTAAGCAGGGCATCTACATTATTGAAAATGTGAAAAGCGATGAGCTGGCTGCGAAAAAACGCTATCAGAGCACGGTGATTATGCTGCCCACTAAATTTAAAGGGGCGACAGGAACGCCGCTAAGAATTATTGCACTGCATTAAAATATTATTGCTGACGGGGGCGTAATAGCCTGACTGGCTATGGCGCTATATCGCAGGTTAAATAATTGATGCACACTATAAAGCTATGCCACAGTAAATGAGGCATGGCTTTTTTAATTTATGATACTGATAAACAGGGAATAGTTATGTCGATAATAAAAAATAAAATACTGCGAGTAATAAGTGTCACCCTACTTTGGGCTGTTATGGCGATTCCAGCGGCCTGGGCAGCCCCCGGTGAATACGATGGTATCGTGGTGTTTGGCGCTAGCTTCAGTGATAGTGGCAATGGCTTTGTTTTGCTATCGAAGCCCGAGCAGTTTGGCTTTGATGACAGCTGTGAGTTAGCGGCGAGTGCCAATGTGCCTCCCTTTGAAAACGTCGATGAATTTTTTGTTCCAGCATCTGCCTATGCCATGGGTGGGCATCATTTCACCAATGGCGCGACCTGGGTAGAGGCGCTGGCCAAAGGTACGGGCTTATCGGGTTCAGTCAAACCGGCCTTGAGAAATACTGGCGGTAATGCCAGGAATTATGCCGTGGGTGGTGCTCGAGCCCTTGAATTCCCCTGCCGCTTTAATCTTTCCGATCAACTACTTACCTACCTAAGTGACTTTTCTGAGTCCTCCCCTAATACCTTATTTATTATCGATATGGGGGGCAATGACCTGCGCGATATTATGGTTGGTACCGTGGCTCCCGAACAACTACCGCTTATTTTAGGTAATATAGCGAGTACGATTAGCACCTTATATCAGCACGGCGCCCGAAATTTCTTGCTGGTTAATGTTGCCGATTTTGGTCAGGTGCCCTCGGTACAAATTCTTGACCAAATCTTGCCTCAGTATCATTTTCCTGCCATTGCCAAGCAGTTAGCCAATGGCTTTAATCAGGGCTTATTACAATTGCAGGCAAACTTGAATAATTTTCCCGGCATGGATATCCGCATCTTTGATTTATATTCACTGCTTGAATCAATACTTAACGATCCAGCCGCTTATGCTTTGACAGAAACAGCCGTGCCCTGCATTACGCCAGATATACCGCCTTTTGTTTGTAAGAAAGCCAATGACTATTTGTTTTGGGACGGCCTGCATGTCACAAAAGTGGTTCACAAAGTGATGGCCGAGCAAGCAACTGAGGTATTGATGGCACCATAGCGGCAGATTAGCTTTCTATTTCTGTTAGAAAATGATCTTCAATAAACACGGCTCTGCACTGCATGTTGACTAGGTAGGCCCGGTACCCTTGGCTCTACATTAACGGCAAAGGATTCTATTATAGAAAGGTTAATCACTAAGGCCTATGGCGGCGCTGCTCTATAAGATTAATGCCTGATAGTTGATGCCGGTGCACGGCCCTACTTCCACTGCTGTCATCAAAGGCGTGCGGGTGCGTTGTTTATCGAACCGCTCCTGGCCACTCATTTTGTACCAGTTGACTTGCCGCTTGGCGAAGCGCTCGGCAATCTCGGGACCACCGGTATCTTTCAGGTAGTCGAGAAAGACCGGGGTGAATTCAATCACGTGGCAATCGGCATCTATAACCGGGTGGTCGAGTTTGTTTTTGATGCGTTCAATGGGAGATGGACTGGCCGTGGTCACACTCGTTATCATTTATTATGACGGGCATTGTACAAATATTAGGGCGCCAGGCTCTATGGCTGTTGAAGGGGCATATATTGGATGTTTTTAGCGTTTGTTTATTTGTTAGCTGCTCAATTGCAATGTTGCCCCGGCAAGCAACGTCGCTAAAGTGTTACGCGGTTTACCGGGGCTGAATTACAAAAAACTATTTAGTAAAGGTGAAGTGTTTTTCCAGATCCTGCTCAATCTCATTCATTTCCGCCATGTATTTCACAAAGCCACCGTTGTAGGTGCCATCCTGGCGGCGATTGTCCGCGCCCTCAAAATTGTAGTAGCCGGGTGTACACTGCTTATTGCGGTCGGTCTTGCCGCGGAATTTAATCACTTCCTGTACCCAGTATTCTTCCGATGCTGCGCTGACATCCAGTGACTGGTAGTCATTGTTGCGGGCATAGTTGATACAGGCGGCAATATGGCCGCCCTGGGTTTGCATCATATCGGTGAGGTTGAACTGAAAGGATGCCTGGTAGCCATTCATGATAAACAGATTGGGGTAGCCCTTGGAGTGAATGCCCAGCAGGGTGCGAATGCCGTCGGTGTATTTGTCGTTTAGCTCGACGCCATTTTCGCCAATAATTTCATTATAAATACCGGTTTTTTGGATTTCAAAGCCGGTGGCATAAATCAGCAGGTCGAGTTCATATTCCTCGCCATCAACGATCACACCGTTTTCGGTAATCTCGGTAATACCCTTGCCCTTGGTGTCGATAAGATTGACGTTGGGCAGGTTAAAGGTCGGTAGATAATCTTCGTGAAAGCAGGGGCGCTTGCACATCATCATGTACCAGGGCTTGAGGGCTTCGGCGGTGTCTTTGTCGGTGACGATTTCTTCGATGCGTTGGTGAATGCGCATCATCGCATCCATGTTGGCGTTTTCTTGGCGCCGTAGTTTTTCTTCCCGGGGCATGGCTTTAATTTTCTTCAGGCCCTCGGCACTTAATTGCGGCGGGCGCAGGGATATTTCGCGGCGCTTGGCCTGCCAGTCGGCGGGTAGGCTTTTTGCCCACTGGTGATCGGTTTCCCAGTCATCGCGGACATCGATGGAGGATGGCGTGCGTTGGAAAACCAATAATTGTTGGGCATTGGCACCGAGGCCGGGCACGGCTTGTACGGCGGTGGCGCCGGTGCCGATGATGCCAACGCGTTTGTTCTTCAGTTTACTGAGGTCGTCACCGGTGTAGTCGTAGTCCCAGCGTGAGGTGTGAAAGGAGTGGCCCTTAAAGGCGGTCATCCCCTTGATTTTAGTGAGCTTGGGTTTCGACAAAATACCGTTGGCGCAGATCACAAAGCGCGCTTTCATGTGGTCGCCGCGATTGGTTGTAATGTGCCAGAGCTGCTCGTCTTTATTCCACACGGTGGCGGTCACGGTGGTTTGAAAAACCGCGAGTTTATAGAGCTCGTATTTCTTGGCAATGGCTTGGCAGTGCTGGTAAATCTCCTCACCTCGGGCGTAGCGGTGCTTGGGCACGTAGTCCATTTCGTCGAGCAGGGGCAGGTAGTCGTAGGAGGGCACATCGCAGGCGATGCCGGGGTAGCGGTTCCAGTACCAGGTGCCGCCGACATCGGCGCCGCGCTCGACAATGCGAATGCTGTCGACGCCAATTTCCCGCAGCCGTGCCGAGGTTAAGAGTGCGGAAAAGCCGCCGCCGATAAACAGGCATTCGACGGTGTCGGTGAGGGGCTCGCGGGCAATAATTTCGCCGGCGTGGGGGTCGTCATCGTATTTTGCCAGTTCGCCCTGTAATTCGGTGTCGTACTGGGCCGCGCCCTCGGGGCGGTAGTTGAGCCGCACTTCGCGCTCTTCGGCAAAGCGCTGTTTGATGGCATCGTAGTATTCCTGGGGCTTGGTTTCCTCCGAGAGGGGGTCCATCACCCCAAACTGGGGGGAATCCAGCCGGATTGCACCGTGCATGATGATGTCTTCTATGCTCTTGTCACTCATTGTCTCTGTACCTGTGAGAATTATATTTTTAGTGGCTTAATGTCATGGTCTTGTCATGAATAATGCTTGCCGACATCATACGTGCAAGAGACAGTGGCGCAAAATGACTGCGACTTTTAGGTGCTACAGGTGGCGATTTTTGGGCAAAAAAAACCGGGGATCGTCTCTCGATCCCCGGTGAGGCCATCGCTTGGATGGACCTTTTAGGACTTAAAACAACTTGCCCAGGGGCTTTGCCAGTAGCAGGCCGATGATCATTGTCGGTACGAAGGTCAGAGTCGCGGTGTAGCCGTAACTGATACCGGCGATAGCAGGGCCAGGGCAATAACCGACCAGACCCCAGCCTGCGCCGAAGAGGATGGCACCGATCAGCAGTGGCTTGTCGATGTCGGTTCTGGTCGGGACATGAAAGGCATCACCCAACAGCGGCGCGGGTTTTTTCAAGATAAATTGATAGCCGATAAAGGTGACCAGCATACCGCCGGCCATGACGAAGGCGAGGGTGGGGTCCCAGGCGCCGGCGAGGTCGAGAAAGCCCTGTACCCTTTCGGTATTGGTCATGCCCGATATGGCCATGCCGAGGCCAAAGACGATGCCGGAAACGAGTGAGGCAATGAGTCGCAGTTTATTCTGTGAATGCATCTTCCTAGGCTCCAAAGATGTGTTTGAGGAAATAGACACAGACGAAACCTGCGGCCATAAAGGTACCGGTGGCGACCATCGAGCGCGCTGAGAGGCGCGAGATGCCACAAATGCCGTGGCCACTGGTGCAGCCACTGCCCAGGCCGGTGCCGATGCCCACGGCCAGACCGCCAATAATTACCAGTACGGTGCTGCTGTCGGGTACGGGGGGGATAAAGCTATCGGAGAGTAGGGCGGGTATTGCGCCGCCAATGGCAATGCCGAGAATGAAGAGGATGCGCCACAGCCGGTCGCCGCTGGTGTCGGTAAAGGCGCTGGATAAAATTCCGCTGACCCCGGCGATGCGGCCATTGAGGCCCATCATCAGTACGGCGGCGAGACCAACCAGGCCGCCGCCAATAAGTGCAAGTACGAATGGATGTGCCATATTTATCCCTGTGCTTTGTGGTTAAAGTTGCGGTGAATACTTATTTGCCGATTTGATTTAGCGGTATTTTTAAATAGGCCGTGCCGTTACCTTCAGCCCTGGGTAGTTCACTGGCACCGATGTTAACTTGAATGGCGGGTAAGATTAGTGCCGGCATATCCAGTTGTGCATCGCGCTGCCTACGCAGCTGGATGAAGTCATCGGCTCCCTTGCCTTGTAGATGAATATTTTTGCGCTGCTCGGCGACGGTATAGACCGCATGGGGCTCCTCGCCGGGTTTCGGATAGTCATGGCAGAGGTAGAGAGGGGTCGCGTCGGGAAAGCTCAGTAGTCGTTGTAGTGACTGATACAGGGCCGTGGCATCGCCCCCGGGGAAGTCGGCACGGGCGGTGCCGTAAGAGGGGGCAAAGAAGGTGTCACCAATAAAAATGGCAGCGCCTATTTTGTAGGACACGCAGGCGGGGGTATGCCCCGGTGTCTCCAGCACTTCGATGCTCAGCTCGCCTAGGGCAAGGCGCTGACCTTCGTGCAACAGCAGGTCAAACTGACTGCCGTCACTTGCCAAGTAAGCCAGGTTGAAGACATTTTTGAACTCACGCTGGACTAAGGGCATGTTGGCACCGATTGCCGTTTGTCCGCCACAGCGTTGTTTGATGTGGGCAGCGGCGCTCAAATGGTCGGCGTGGGCATGGGTTTCGAGAATGTACTGGAGTTGCAGATCGAGCCGCTTGATGTCATCGATGACCAGATCGGCTGCTTGGTTGGAGGTGCGAGCGGAGCGGTAGTTGAAGTTCAGTACCGGGTCAATAATTGCGGCCTGTCGGCAGCTGTCGTCCCAAACCAGATGGGTAAAGCTTGAGGTGTCTGGGTCGAAATAGCTTTTCACGGGCATCGAGGCGGCCTGCAGTAGATGAGCCCTTATTGTATAAGCATTTACTACATTAGCAATGGTTAAGATATAGTTTATTGCTCTATATTGAGTGCCTCTTATATGCATCTATCGACGCATTAACCGCCCTAGAAGGCTTGCGACCGGCATTTTTACTCAGTCTGGCGGCATGTACAGTTTATGGCGATGAATTGAATGTGCTGGGCTCGAAGGGCTAGTGGCTAATACAGAGAGGCGAAGATTGTATTAGCATCGGCTGTTGTCGCGATACATAATGTGGTGCGGCCACGCTTGATGGCCGCACGAGTATTGGGAGTATTCGATAGTGGCAAGTAGTATCAATATGGCTGACTTGGCGGCACATGCCTCCGAGGCGGAGGGCTTGCTCAAGGGGCTGTCAAACAGCAATCGTTTGATGATTCTCTGTGCCCTCAGTGAGGGTGAATTGTCGGTGTCGGAATTGAACGAATGTGTGCCGCTGAGTCAGTCGGCGCTGTCACAGCACCTCGCGACGTTGCGTCGTGGCGGCATGGTGGCAACGCGGCGCAAGTCGCAGACGATTTATTATCGCCTCGACGACCCCAAGGTGAGTATCATTATTGAGACCTTGCACACCCTGTTTTGCGGGGCGAAGAGCGAGCTTACTTAAAGCCGTGTTCCACTTGGGGGAAGTCACCGCTGCGCACGGCGTCGGCATAGGCCTGTAGCGCCAGTTGCACGCTATTGGTGTCGGCGAGGAAGTTGCGAGTAAATTTCGGGATACGCGGTGAAAAGCCGAGCATATCGTAGAGCACTAGCACTTGGGCGTCGGTGTTGGGGCCGGCGCCAATGCCGACCACGGGAATTTCTACAGCCTCGGTGATGGTCGCTGCCAAGGTTGTTGGCACGCACTCCAGTACCAGCATGTCGGCACCGGCCTCCTGTAAAATTTTGGCATCGCGCAGAATGAGTTCGGCACCTTCGTCGTCGCGGCCCTGTACCTTATAACCACCCAGCTTATTAAAGGACTGGGGTGTCAGGCCGAGGTGGCCACAGACCGGCACGCCGCGTTGACTGAGCTTGAACACGGACTCCTCTAGCCAGGCGCCGCCCTCCACCTTGACCATTTGCGCGCCCGCTTGCATCAGTCGTGCTGCATTGGCGAGGGTGGCCTCTGCGGTGGCGTAGGACATATAGGGCATGTCGGCGATAATCAATGACTTGCTGTTGCCGCGACTGACGGCGCCGGTGTGGTGGAGCATGTCGTCCATGGTCACGGGCACCGTGCTGGAATAGCCGAGAATGACATTGCCCAAGGAGTCGCCAACCAGAATCACATCAATACCCGCGAGCTCAATCTGGCGAGCAAAGGCGCTGTCGTAGGCGGTGATTACAGGAAATTTTTCGCCAGCAGCTTTGTGGCTGTTGAGGGTGTTAATGGTGACAGATTTCATCGGCGGGTCTCTTATTAATGCCTAATACGTTACGGGTTAAATGCCTTACAAGTGCGCCTGGGGGTTGTAGTAATGGCGCCCGGTTTTAATGCTGAGGAGGTAGTCGACAAGATTGCGGTAGTCGTCTTCGTTGTTAATGGGGTCAATATCGGCGACGTTAATAATCAACAACGGTGCGGCCTCATAGTAGTGGAAAAATTCCATATAGGCTTCATTGAGTTCGGTCAGGTAGGCCAGGTCAATATTGCGTTCGCTGGCTACACCGCGGGCGCTGATACGCTCCATAAGTACAGTGGCGGGCGCCTGCAGATAAATAACCAGGTCGGGTAGGGGCTTGTTGAGGCTTAGCTGCTGGTACACCGCCTGGTAGATTTTCAACTCGTCGGCGTCGAGGGTGACGCGGGCAAAGAGGGGATCTTTGTCCATCAAAAAGTCGGCAATGCGCTGGGGCTGGAACATATCACCCTGGCGTAGGGCTTCGATTTGCGCGGCTCGCTGTAATAAAAAATGCAGCTGAGTCGGCAGCGCTGCAGCCTGCCTATCCTGATAAAAACGGCTCAGAAAGGGGTTGTCCGCCGTTCTTTCGAGCAGCGTTTCGTAGCTAAAGGTCTCGGCCAGCCGTTTGGCGAGGGAGGTCTTACCGACACCAATCGGGCCTTCCACGGCAATAAAGCGCGGCATACTTGCGCCATTTAGCTCGAGATTAATCGTTTTACTCAGTGCGTCCACCACTTGCTGTTGTCACGAGGCGGACAATACCTTCTGGCGAGCAATTTGCCAATAGTCTTGCCAGCGGGGTGCTGTCGGGCAGGCTTAGTTCGGGGGCAATATCGGCCAGAGGCAGGACCACGAAATTTCTCTCGCCGAGGCGCGGGTGGGGGATTTGCAAGCGTCGGGTGTTGAGGCTCTGGTTGGCGTAGAGCAGGATATCGAGATCGAGGGTACGTGGCCCCCAGCGCACAATGCGCTTCCTGCCCTGCTGTCGTTCTATTTGCTGCAGTGCTTGCAGTAGGGCGCGGGGTTTTAGCAGGGTGTCGATCGCTACCACCGTATTGATATAGCGTGGCTGGCTGCCGGGGCCGACGGCGAGGCTTTGATACCAAGGCGCGCAGCGTATTAGCTGCGTGCTTGGCAGTTTGGCGATGGCCTTGAGGGCAGCTTTGATCTGCCGGGGTGGTGAGTTGAGATTGCTGCCCAGGCCGAGATAGGCCCTAGCTGGCATGGTCCGCTTTGGGTTTACGGCGCGAACGTCGACGCTTATTGCCCGATTTAGGCCTCGGCAGGGCGGCGACCATGGCCTCGCGCTCGTCTTCATCAACCTCTTGATAGAGGGTCCACCACTCACCTAAGCCCTGGGTTTGTTCGCCGGCCTGCTCGCGCAGCAATAAAAAGTCATAGGCGGCACGAAAGCGCGGATGGCTAAACACGCGTTCGGCATTTTGACCGTTGCGCCTGTTGAGGCGGGCCTGCAGTTCCCAGATTTCTTTCATCATAGTAGTGAAGCGGCGGGGAATGGCGGTGCGCTTGATTTGCTGCTGAATCGCATCGCTACCGGCCTGTTGCAGGGCGTAGAGGGGCGAGTCGCCTTTGTCGGTGTAGTGCTTGCGCTGTTCGATCAGGGCCGGCCACAATAGGGCGGCGTAAATAAAGGCCGGCGTTACGCGCTGGCGGTTATTGATACGGGCATCGGTATTGCGCATCGCCTGGCTGATCAGCTTTTGATAAAAGTCGTCATCGAGCAGGGGCGCCGTTTGTGGAAACAGCTCGGCAAAGAGCGATAGTTGGCGCAGTTGTTCGTAGGTTGCCAGGGCTGCGCCGCTCATTAATAACTTCAGGCTTTCATCAAATAGACGGGCCGAGGAAATATCGCCGAGTAGGGGCGCGCATTCGGCGATGGGGGCGAAAGTTTTAGCGTCGAGTTCGAAGTCTAGCTTGGCGGCAAAGCGAGCGGCACGCAGCATGCGTACCGGGTCTTCCCGATAGCGGGTGGCGGCGTCGCCGATAATGCGCAAGGTTTTTTGCTCGAGATCTTTCAGGCCGTCGGCGTAGTCGTAAATGGTGTTGTCGGTGGGATGGTAGTACATCGCGTTGACGCTGAAGTCGCGCCGGCTGGCATCCTCATCGATTGAGCCAAAGACATTGTCGCGCAGCAACATACCCTCTTTTGACTGGCGGGAAAGGTTTTTGTCATTGCCCGGGCTACTGGTGTGGTGGGCGCGGAAAGTGGTGACTTCGATCACCTCGCGGCCAAAGCGCACATGGACGATGCGAAAGCGGCGGCCAATGATTTGCGCGCGCCGGAAAACCACTTTGGCCTGCTCCGGGGTGGCGTCGGTGGCGACGTCAAAGTCCTTCGGTTTGAGACCGAGCATCAGGTCTCGGACACAGCCGCCAACGACATAGGCCTTATAGCCGGCCTGCTCGAGGCCGCTGACGACCTCAGATGCGGCGCGACTGAGGTCTGCGGGTTCGATGGGGTGAGAGCCCGGCGGCACGATGTGGGGCCCAGAGGTTTTACGTTTCTTTGATAGGCCGAGTTTTTTGGCGATCCGTCTTAACATGGATAGGGTGTCTGGCGCGAAGAAATAGGGGCGTGAGTCTAGCATATAGGCTGTGCTTGGTGCTTAGGCTCGACAAATCACTTGCCGAAACGGCTTCTTTGCTGAGCAGGGGTGCTGAAAGGTAGTGGTTTTACGGGGAGGGCTCGGTTATTACGTGGGTATTGAAGAGCTGGGGACAGTAAAAAGGGAAGCCCGAGGGCTTCCCTTGTAATAGGCCATGTGTTCTTGGATCTAACCCACCCATAAACGTATAGCAACTCATCAAATTATTATTATGTTTATTATTATTCTTTTAAGTCATCATTCGAATGACTTAAAGTGATAGTAGCACGGTGTATTGGGTTTATGTAAAGATGTTTCTGAAAAATATTCAGTGGGGGTGTCAAGGGGCTGCTTGGTTTTCTGTAAGAGGGGCTGCAGGGTGTGGTGTAAAAGGCCGTGGGCAGTAATGTGTGGGCAGTCAATTTCAGGCAGTAAAAAGGGAAGCCCGAGGGCTTCCCTTTTTAATATGCCATGTGTTTTTGGATCTAACCCACCCTTAAAACGTATAGCAACTCTTCAAATATTATTATTATTATCTATTGTTATTATTATATTTTATCAGTCTGCACATTCATTATTGTTATAAGTGGAAATTATATTACTGAGAAAGTGTGACCTGTGCAAAGCTTTTCTTAGAAAAAAATAAGCTTAGGAGTGGTTGTTTTTATAGCTAAAAGTGTTTGCTTGTGACAAGTCTTACGCTTTGTCACTTTCTGTCACCCTATCGCGGGGCGGTATCTTGTTGAGTTGCCAGTGCTCAATGGCCCAGGTTAGTACTTGTGGTATGGAGGCCTTACTCAGTTCCGGGGGGCCGCTGAAACCCAATAGCTCCAGGCAATCTAGGAGGTTGGCTTGGGCCTTGTGCAAATTGAGCGCGGGGGCGTGGTTTTGCTTGCTGAGTTTTTCCCCTTGAGCGTTACTGAGCACCGGGATATGAGCGTATTGCGGGATTTTAATGCCCAGGCATTGCAGTAAGTGCATTTGCCGGGGTGTTGAATCGAGCAAGTCGCTGCCCCGAATCACGTGGCTAATACCTTGATAGGCATCATCTAGGCTACAGGCCAGTTGGTAGGCGGGTAATTGGTCGCGGCGCCAGAGAATAAAATCGCCGCTCTTATTCAGGTCAAACTGCAGCGAGCCCTGGATTAAATCGTCGAGGCTAATTGAGCACGGGTTGGGTAATTGCACGCGTACCGCGTGGCTTTGGCTGGGGTTTGCCGCAGCGGTATTTATTTTGTTACTTCGGCAGCTGCCATCGTAGCAGCCACCAAGAGTGCGCAGCCTAGTGCGATTGCAATCGCAGGCGTAGAGCAAGCCGCGATGGCTGAGTTGCTGTAGGGCGTCTTGATAGGCGGGTAGGCGCGAGCTTTGATAGAGCACCGGGCCGTCCCAGTGTAAACCGTGTTGGTCTAACTGCCGCAGGATGCGGTCGGCGGCACCGGGCACTTCCCGTGGTGGGTCGAGGTCTTCAATGCGCAGTAGCCATTGTCCGTCATTGGCTCGGGCATCGAGAAAACTGGCTAGGGCGGCCAGTAAAGAGCCTTTGTGAAGAGGGCCGGTGGGCGAGGGGGCAAACCGGCCAATATAGGAGCTGACAGCCATGGCGTGGCGGTCGGGAGGTGTTTAGCCGCCGCTAACTTGCCTTTCTTTAATTTCGTCGAGGGTTTTACAATCGACACAGAGAGTCGCGGTGGGGCGAGCCTCGAGCCGGCGAATGCCAATATCGACGCCACATTGGTCGCAGTAACCGTAGTCGTCGCTATCCAGTAGCTCGACGGTGCTGTCAATTTTCTTGATCAGCTTGCGCTCTCTATCGCGGGTGCGCAATTCGAGACTAAACTCCTCTTCTTGAGTGGCGCGATCCGCAGGGTCGGGGAAGTTCGCCGCTTCGTCTTTCATATGATTGACCGTGCGATCGACCTCTTCCATTAGCTCCTGCTTCCACGCCAGCAGCAGCACTTTGAAGTGCGCCTGCTGATCCTCATTCATATACTCTTCGCCCTTTTTCTCCTTATAGGGAGCTTGGCCGTGAAGGGTTAAGGTTGATGCTTTGGCCGCTTTTTTCTTGGGCATGGACGTGTTCCGTTTTAATGCTATCGCGAAGCAGGACGTTATAGTGCCACTGGACAAATTTTTCAAGTCTATTTTAGTATTATCGACCATGTTTCATGGCCTACAATGGCTGATTTTTCCAGATCTAAGGGGAAATACGCTATGGCGGCTGGAGTTCAGCGTCAATACGCCTCAAGAATTGAGGGTATGACATCGTTTAAAGTGGTCGATTTTCTTGAGGCTGCGGTGAAAATGGAGGCTCAGGGGCGCGATATTGTACGCATGGAGGCCGGTGAGCCCGCTTTCCCCACGGCTCCAGCGATTCTCGAAGCGGCAAGTACAGCCCTGCGTGATGAAAAAACCTTCTATACCCCTTCATTGGGCATCATTGAACTGCGTGAAGCCATCGCCGCGTTTTATGACAGCCGCTACGGTTTGAAGATACCGGCTCAGCGCATTGTGGTGACGACCGGTAGTAGTGCCGCGCTGGGTTTGATTTGCGATCTTATTATTAATCCTGGAGACGGCCTGCAGCTGACCGACCCGGGCTACCCTTGCAATGCGAATTTCGTGCGCCGGGCCGGTGGTGAGCCCCAGCTTATCCCGGTCGATGCCCACAATGCCTATCAACTAACCCCCGAGGCTGTTGCCAATCACTGGCAGGACAACACCGTGGGCGTGTTGGTGGCATCGCCGAGCAATCCCACTGGCGAGATGCTTTCCCACGAAAATCAGCGGGGTATTAACACCGTGGTAGCGAGCCACAACGGCGTATTGATTATGGATGAGCTCTATCATGGCTTGGTTTATGACCAGCCAGAGAGTTCCATTCTCGAGATTAATCCCGATGCGATGGTGATTAATAGCTTTTCGAAGTACTTCGGCATGACCGGCTGGCGTCTTGGCTGGATGGTGGTGCCGGAAGATGCCCTTGAGGCCGTCAACATAATGGCGCAGAACTTTTACATCTCGCCGCCCAGTATTGCGCAATATGCCGCCCTCGGCGCCTTTCAACCGGCGACCCTTGAGATTATGGAAACCCGCCGTGGCGAGTTTCGCCAGCGCCGGGACTATCTTGTCCCCGCCCTGCGAGAGCTTGGTTTTAGCATTCCCCATACACCGGCCGGTGCCTTTTATATTTATGCGGGCATCGAAAAGTTGGCGGGTGATAGCGAAGCCTTTTGCTGGGATATGCTTGAGCGAGCGGGGGTAGCCTTTACACCGGGCACCGACTTTGGTGAGCATCTGGCGCGCCAGCATGTGCGTTTCTCCTACACCCAACCGATGGACAGGCTAGAGCTGGCCATTGAGCGACTGGGTAAAGCACTGGCGAGCTAAGACTTTTGCCTTGAATAAAAAGAAGAGTGGTCGATGAAAATTTTCCCCGCCTTTGAAGAGGCGATTTTTATTAAGCGCTACAAGCGTTTTTTTGCTGATATTGAACTGAGGGATGGCAGTGAACTAACGATTCATTGTGCCAACACCGGCTCGATGAAGAACTGCCTGAGCCCGGGCCAGCCCTGCTGGTTTTCCCGATCAGACAACCCAAAGCGCAAGCTGCCCGGTACGCTTGAGATAATCACCACCACCGGAGGCCGGTTGGCGGGGGTGAATACCGCACGGCCCAATAAGTTGGTGGTTGAGGCCATTAAAAACGGTGTGATCAGTGAGTTGCAAGGTTACGACAAGCTACGTACCGAGGTGCGCTACGGCGAGGAAAATAGCCGTATCGATATTTTACTTGAACAGGGCGAGGCCCAGTGTTTTGTCGAGGTGAAGAGTGTCACGTTGGAAGCGCAGGGCAAGCAGGCGCGCTTTCCCGATGCCGTCACCACGCGGGGTGCCAAGCATTTGCGTGAGTTGATGCACATGGTTGAACAGGGGCAGCGTGGGGTGCTGGTTTTTTGCGTGCAGCTGACGGACATTGAAGAGGTGTGCGCTGCAGAGGAGGTTGATCCGCTGTATGCCCAGACTCTGGCTGAGGCCATCGTCGCCGGTGTCGAGGTGCTGGTGTATGGCTGCCGCCTGGGTCCGGATGAAATCGTAATAGATAGAAAGCTGACACTCTTAGCGCCGGCGAGTGTTTAGCCTGCCGACAAAAAAGCCCCTGTCTCTATACAAGAGGCAGGGGCTTGGTTCACGCAGGCTTAAGCGAGCAGGGCTGGTTAGCTCTTGTCGTCAATGTCTACCACACGCTGCTTGAATTTCCACTGGCCATTGACTCTAACCACGGCGTCGATATAACGGCCAGAGTTGACAACGCTGACTTTATCGCCACAGTCGACCAAAATAAGGTAGGCATCGTGGGTGCCGGTGTCGCCGTCAACTTCAACGATGGCGTCGGTGGTGCAATGCTTTACTTTCATGGTGGGGATCATTTTTTTCGCGAAAGCCAGCAAGTCAGTGCTGCCAGCGGCGAGTGTCTTGCTGCCCATTTCAAAGCTACCATCTTCGGTAAAGCACTCAACCCAGGCCTCGGGATTGCCATAGTCGAAAGCGCGGTTGTAGCGGGCGGCTAGTTCACGAATGGCGAGATGATCTTCTACTTTACTCATGCGGTAATTCCTTTGTAGGGGTAGGCTGGATTTTCGTTAATGAGGGGGATTGTAGGGCATAGCGCCCCGCTCGAACAATGAAATGGCCGCGCTACTCCTGATTATTGATGGGGTCCTCACTCAGGTACAGCTGACCGTCGGCAATGGTGTGGGCCACGGGGCTAAGTCGGGTGCCGGGGCAGGGGCCGTAGATGCAGTCGCCGCTGTCGATCTCAAACAGAGCGCCGTGGGCGGCACACAGTATGTAATCGCGATTTCTGTCGAGAAAGCGGTCCGGCATCCAGTTGAGTTCGAGGCGGGCATGGGGACAGCGATTGCGATACAGGTAGAGCGCATCGCCCTTGCGCACGGCGAAAATACTGTTGAACTTGTCGAGTTGAAAGCCCTTTGCGCCGTTATCGGGGATATCGTCGACGGCGCAGAGAAACAGTGGGTAAATCTTTTTTTCAGACAAGTTAGATGCCCCTACGCAGTGCGTCGATGCACTCTTCCAGTGCTGGCTGAGGCATCAATAGCTTACTGACGTGCTCTTTCCAACCTGCAGGTAAACGCAGTAACGTCATCGTGTCGGGTATCTGGCTGGGTCTCTGGGCCTGGGTTTCAGCCTGCCGTTTTGGTAGGGCTACAATCGTCGCGATAAATAGGCCGATGCGTAACACGTAAAACTCCTCTCGATGATGGCGTGATAAGCCTTGAGTCTATTAAGATGAGCCCTGTTGTCAAAAATTCAATGGTTAATAAAAATATGTCTCAGGCTGTAGGTCCGCTAAAAAGTATTTTCTATGCGCTATTGCCATAGCCAAGGGTTTTACAGCATAGGCCTCCGGCTCCGGGGTGATACTGGCGGAAGCCATTCACTCGCTTGCTGATTTAGTCATCATTTTTTGTTGCAGGGCATTAAAAAAGCCAAGCGGCGGCCGTCGCCAGATTATCCGACGGGCTACGGCAAAGAGGTCTACTTCTGGTCATTTTTGGTGGCCCTAATGCGGTTTACCTTGGGTGGTATGTTTTCAATCTAGGAGGGGTGGCACAAAGGCCATCAGCCCGAGGCGTTGAATTCACCTTGGTTGGTGTTTGCGATGCTGGCGGAGGGCCAGTCGCTGTTGGCTTGGGTGAAGGGAATCAATAAGGTTTGTCCGTCAGGTCAAAATTAGGGGCGCTGGTTTCGCGATACTCGCCACAACGACTTAATGGAGGTGTTCGGTGAGGATTTAGCAGCCTTGCTGGGCCTTAGTTTGGCCGGTTGCCGATCGTGGTGCGGTACTTATCGGCGTGGAAAGCAAGGCCCTACTGGTGGGGCAGGGTGTTGAGGTGCATACTCGCTTGGCAATGATTGCCTTTCTCGACAGTGAAGAGACTCTCGATAATGTGCTTAATCTACTAACCTTACAGTTGGGTAATGATGTGATGGTGGCTGTGACGGCTAAAATGGCGGTGATGGATGGCGCGGAACAATTAGTGGCTGATATTAATCATACGGAGTCTTTGTTGAGACAGTGTTTCCCCCAGGTGCGGTGGCTGTTTTTCGAGCCCGATGTGGAGGCTTAACGCGGTGAGTGGTCTGGCTGGGAGGCTTGCGCAACGAGGCTTGTTGGCCTGCGTGGTTCTACTGGCATCGTCTTGTGCATTGTTTGATCGGGCCTATGAAAAGCCAGCGGTGCATTTGGTAAAGATCGAGGCTTTATCTTCCCGTGGGCTGGAGCAGCGCTTTCGGGTTGACCTGAAAATCATTAACCCCAATAGCGCGGGCCTGCGCATCTCGGGTATGTCGTATACGCTAAAACTCAACGGTGAGAAAGTGGTAAAGGGTGTGACCGGGCAAGTTTCAGCTATCCCCGCTCACTCAGAAACCACGGTGCAAGTTGAGGCTGCGACGAATATTTTGGCTGGTCTACGGCTGATCTCCTCTCTGCTGGATCAGCCCGGGCGCGTGCTGCACTATGAACTGGAGACAAAATTGCGCGTTGGTTGGTGGCCGGTACCCATTATAATACTGGAAAGTGGCGATTTTGCGCTGCCTCAATAGCTGACCTACCGGGTGAGTAAAGCATGATTCAATGAGTAGATTATGAGCGATCAACGTTGTACCGAACTAGAAATCAAACTTGCTTATCAAGAGGATGTTGTCAAAGCCCTCGACGACGTCGTGTGCCGTCAGCAGGAGAGTATCGACAGATTGGAGCAGACTTGCCGTTATTTGATGCAACGGTTACAGGAGGCGAGCCAGAGCCCCTTCGTCGAAATTTCTGCCCAAGAAAAACCTCCCCACTACTGATTAAAGCCGCTGCTGACTGTGGGGCCAGTCTGTAAAAATCAACTGTACCCCTTCTTCATCCTGTCATTGACAACCCAAGACGGCTCTTTCGGTGCTGATACGCTGTGAACCAGTGCACTGATATCAAAGCCCATAACTACTAGTCTAAGGGCCTGTTTAGTTCTGGGTCGAGCGAGGATGCTCCGCCGTCAAATGATGTAAATAATAAAGGATATAAGGTTTATCTAGATAGATAGCTTAAATGTCTTCGGGGTGTAGATGTCAAATAATGTAGAGGCAATTTTAAACCAGCTTCGCGGTGTGATTACCAGTGGTGACGGTGAAGGCGTTGGTGTTTGGCTGGCCGACTTGGTTGGAGAGCCCAATAAAGAGGCCGTCAACGATGCGATTCGCGAACTGAGTCGAATGGATGCCAGTTTAATCGTCTACTTGGCACGTTTTATCTCACAGCATAGGGCTGCGGCGGTTGCGTACCCCCTACTTGAGGACCTGCTGTTTGAGCAGGTGCTTGCCAGTCCGGATATGTTGGTAGAAATATTGGCGAGCAGTAACGAGGTGAGTGAGATTGACTACTACGCTTACTGTATTGAAGCACTGGCTTTAGAGCCGGCAATTTTGGGCTTGGAAACGAAATTGGCGGCGGTATCTGACGAAGGTTTATTGATTACCATGTTGGGCGCCATTGCGAAAATTGGCTTTTGCCAGAATCCGAAAAATCTCGCCGATTATCTCTATGCCTCTAACCGTGACATTATTAGCGCCGCTATCGCCGCTCTGGGCAGCGTCGGTTCGCATGAGGCCGTGCAGTTGTTGAGCGAAAGGATGGGTACGGACAGTGAGTTCGACAGTTTCATCCTCGATCAGTTTGCAGAAATCCAGGATCAATTCTGTATTGAAAAGCTCAGTGAAACACTGGCCTCACATATTACCCACGTCAGAAATTATGGTAAGGCTAAGCTCACGGCCATGGGTGAAAAGGCGATTCCGGTTATTATCGAAAACCTCACCAGTGATGATACGGACCTAGTGGTTCACACGCTCAATGTGCTCGGCGATATTTTTGATGAAAGTGCGGTCAAGCCGATAAAAAACCTACTTCACAATCACCCTGCAAATGCCAATATCCGCTTTGCGGCCTATGAAGCCCTGGGCCGATTACCGAGTCAGAAAGTCGCTCTCGCGCTTGCTGAGGGCTTGAATGATAAGGACGATAATGTGCGTCTGGCGGCCTCCAGAGCCATTAATAACAACTATTCGCGGATGCTGGGGGTGGGCGTAAAGAACCTGCTGCACTCGAGCGTGTTCGATAGCGGTAAGATTATTGCCGCGATTGTCGAGTCGGAGTCGGATAATATTTTCCTCGATTTGTTGTCCGAAGACGAGATACGAGAAGCCTTGTTTACCTACATTCGAGAGCAAGCACACAGTGATGTGGTCAAGTTTTTCAATGTAATTTTGGCGAAGAATGATAGAGGCGATTTACTGAGCTTTATTCAACCCAAGCAGCAGGCTGAGCCTAAGGCTAAAACCTTGGTATATGCCATCGACGACTCTAGGATGATTTTGAATATCTACCGCAGCGCCCTACACAAGCTCGGCTATGAATTTAAATTGTTTGAATTTCCCGAAACAGCATTGCAAAACATTGAGAAAGACGCCCCTGAGTTTGTCTTTACCGACATGAATATGCCGCTTATTTCCGGCATCGACCTAACGCGGAAAATTCGTGAAACGCACTCTATTGACGAGTTGCCGATTGTGATGGTGACAACGCAGAGTGAAGAGGACTCTAAAGGTGATGCCCTCGCCGCTGGTGTCACCGAGGTTATTGGCAAGCCCTTTAATGCAGAAGCGTTAAAACAGGCGATAGATCGAAATTATAAGCCGAAGTGAGTCTGTAACCGCACCTTTGGTGCGGTCTCTGCCCTCGGTGGCAGATGTCTAAAGTAAGATAACTTGAAAGTATTCTGGCTCAGCAATATCCGCTAATGGCACCATCGAATAGTGTACGCGAACCTCGTCCTGGTCGAGGCGAGTCATGCCGCCGTTCACGGTGTCGTGACTCAACTCAGACATGCCCACCTGTACGCCACTGCGATCAAATAAAACAATTTTAAATGCCGGCTGCAAGGCGGAGTCGTGGTTATCCAGCACGACTTTATATTCGTACACGCGGGCGCCTTTTTTACCGGTGCGGGTAAAGACGATATTCTTCACATACAGTTTGTCGATGTTAAGGACTTCATCGTAGTGCAGGCCCGTGAGGCCGGGTAGCCGATTGAGAGTGAGTTCCTTTATTTCATTTTCGAGTGTTTTTAGCTGCAGCGCGTTCCGTGCTAGTTGCTCGGCGCTATCGCTCAATTGTAGTCGCAAGCTATCGCTGACGCCGGATAATAGGCTAGCTTTGCGTGAATAGTTTCCCAGGGCGATGGCGATAAGTAGGTTGATTAAGAGAGAGAACGCGAGTGCGACACCGAGGATTTGAATTAAGCGGGTTCTTCTCTGGTGAGTACCGGCAGCTCTGGATGACGAGCTGCGATGAGATGCGCGTTTGGATTCTGAGTTTGCCATTATTTTCATAGATGAGGTTGTTTCTCGAGGGAGTCGTTGAGGCTGTTATCCAGCACGCGTATTTCACGCTGTGGAAAGGGTATTGCAATGCCGCCAGCCTGTAATGCGGTGTAGAGGCGGTCATTGACGCAAAAGCGAAGCTGATGATATTTGTCGGTAGCTAGCCAATAGCGCATGCCGAAGTGAATGCCACTGTCGCCAAACTCGTCAATGCCGACTTGTGGTGGCCGGTTTTTGTCGATGCCAAGCTCGCAGAGTGTGGCTTGAATGATCTCCTTCACCTGCTGGACATCACTGCTGTAGGCGACGGCAATTGTGCTCTCGACGACTTTGTAAGCATTCGAGTTGTGAATAATTTCGCCAACGATATGACGGTTGGGGATCATAATGATGACGTCGTCTTCGTCATTGAGAATGGTATGCGCCAAACGCACCTCTTTAACAATACCAGTGACGCCCTGCACGGTGATTGTATCGCCGACGATAAAGGGGCGGGTGATAATAATATTTAAACCCGCACCGTAGTTCGACAGCAAGCCCTGCATTGCCAGTCCGGCACCTAAAGAGAGTGCGCCAATGGCGGCGATAAAGGGTGTCACGCTAATGCCGATTTTTCCTAGACAAATGACGGCAACGGCAATAATGATAACGATTTTTGTACAGCTACTGAGAAAGTGACTGAGGGTGACGTCGAGCCCGTGCTTTTCGCAGGTTCGGCTGACGAGTTGTGCGACCCGGTTAGAGACCAGCAGACCGATGGATAAGATAATCAGTGCGCCAATAAGCTGGAAGCTGTAGTTGACAAAAAATGTGACAATCAGCTCGTAGGCTGCTTTGAATTGGTCAATTTCTTCTTTCATGGCGCGCCATATTGTGAGTTATTCTTTGCGTTAGTATAAGGTGAATTGCTGCCGAAGACCTATGGCGATTTTTACTGTTGGTTGCAGGGCTGGTTTGTTACTACTTGCGCTGAACTGTACGCACTGCCATTTAATGCTGGGTATGTTGTCAATTCGGGAACAAGCGAGCCACGGCCTAGTGTCTCGATGAATTAGGGTACCCTTGGCTATAAGATAGCCAGTAAGTTGTGAGCACTATGAATGTATCATCGCTAAATATAGCGCCATTGACTCCAGTGCAATTAAGCGGCCGCTCGCAAAGTCATCTTAGCGAGGTCTTTCCCGGCCACTACCTGCACCGTGACGTGGTGGCGCCCTATCTTCAGTTAGTCGACCGGGCGTCCCAAGAGGGTATAGCTCTGCGCCTCGCCAGTGGCTTCCGCCCCTTTGATCGGCAGTTGGCAATCTGGAATGCCAAAGCGCTAGGGGAGAGGCCGGTGCTCGATAATACGGGGCAGGCTGTGGCACTGGGGGATATGAGCGAGCGTGAGCGCGTCTTTGCTATATTGCGCTGGTCGGCCTTACCGGGGGCTTCTCGCCACCATTGGGGCAGCGATATGGATATCTGGGATAGTGCGTCAGTGAGTGAACATTACCGGCTACAGTTGACCCCGGGCGAGTACGCAGTGGGTGGGCCATTCCATTCCTGTTCGCGCTTTATCGACGAGTTGATAGCGAATGGAGAGACGAGTTTTTTTCGCCCCTACAGTGGTCGCCAGACCGACGGCGTGGCCGAAGAACCCTGGCATTTGAGTTTTCGGCCCTTGGCCAGCGCCTGCGAAGCGGGGCTGACTCCGGAGGTGGTGAGAGAGCTTATCGCCAACAGCGATATCTGCCTGCAAGGGGCGATTCTCGAAAATTTGGATGAAATTTATTCACGCTTTATTGCTGTGCGGTATTGAATCCAGGTTGCCTTTCGGCCATATTCCGCTCCTTATAACGATTGGCGTTGACGCTACCAGTGGTGCCCTCTTATGACGCTCCAGTCCGAAAATTTGTGGCGGGAAATTCTCGCCGAAGCTCGCGATTTTTCGAAAGATGAACCGGTGTTGGCGAGTTTTTTTCACGCGGCAATACTGAGCCACGATTCTCTCGAAACGGCTCTCGGTTACAATTTGGCTGAAATCCTCGGCAATATGGCGCTATCGAAACTGGCTGTTCGCCAGGTGTTTGAACAAGCGTTTGCAAACGATGAGCGTATCGGTGAAAAAATGCAGCGCGATTTACTCGCCTATCGCGAGCGCGATCCGGCCTGTGATAAGTACGCCATGCCGCTGTTGTATTTTAAGGGTTTTCACGCCCTGCAGGTACACCGTGTCGGCCATTATTTGTGGCGCAATAATCGCGAAGCTCTGGCTGTACATCTGCAAAGCCTTTGTGCCGAGGTGTTCTGCGTCGATATTCACCCGGGGGCCGAAATTGGTGGTGGGATTATGGTCGATCATGCCACGGGTCTGGTGATCGGCGAAACCGCCGTGATTGAGGATGATGTCTCAATGCTGCATGCCGTTACCCTCGGTGGTATCGGCAATGATGTCGGTGATCGCCACCCGAAAATTCGCAGTGGCGTGCTGATTGCAGCGGGCGCAAAAATTCTTGGTAATATCGAAGTGGGCGAGGGCGCTAAAATTGGCGCGGGTAGTTTAGTGCTTGAGCCAGTGAGTCCTCACACCACGGTGGCTGGCGTACCGGCACGAGTGGTGGGTCGACCGCGAGAGGCGTCACCTGCTCTGGCGATGGATCAGCACATTAATTCGGCATCCTAAGTCCGACAGGCTCCTAGCCTAGGCTTTATTCTTTAATCTGGTTTTACGCCGTGAACTATCGAATCAATAGCGTAATTAATTATTTAGCTACATAGGTGAGAAAATTTCTGATGCATAAAACTGACGGTGGTATTACGTCTTTGTTGTACCGCCGCCTGATTGGCGCAACAGGGTTTTCAATCCAAGGCTTAAAGTCCTGTTTTCGCTATGAAGAGGCGTTTCGGGTTGAGGTTTTTTTGCTGGTGGTGCTGTCACCCTTGGGTTTTTATATTGCCGCTTCGGCGCAGGAACTGGCTCTCTTGTTTGGTGCCATGCTCATCGTATTAATCGCCGAGTTACTCAATTCGGCGATTGAGGCGGTGGTGGATTTAGCCTCGCCCGAGAAAGCCGAGCTGGCGGGGCGTGCTAAAGACCAAGCGTCGGCGGCGGTGATGCTGAGCATGTTGCTGTTTATGGTTGTTTGGGGGGTGCTCGCCTGGCAAAACCTTGTCGGTGTGGCCGGGAAGTGAGAACCCGGTGACTGCAATAGCCTCTGAGCTAATCAATAATATGGCGAGAGTAGACAGGGTGTGGAGTATGCCAAGTGAGTGATCAACAGTTCGATATTTTTTTTCGTGGCGACATCGTCGCAGGGCAGGCCGTTGCCGAGGTTAAAGAACGCCTGGGAAAGCTGTTTAAACTCGAGGCGGCGCAGGTTGAGGGCTTGTTTTCGGGTCGCCCAACGGCGATTCGTCGCAATCTCGACGGGGCTAGCGCCGAGAAATACCAACAGGCCTTGTTGAAAATTGGCGCGGTGGCCGAGTTGCGTGCGGCGAAGGTGGTCGATGCTCCCGCAGCGCAAGCGGTGGCTGAGCCCTCTTCAGCCTCGACGTCTGCCGCCGAGTCAGTCAATGCCGAGGACGGCCTGTCACTTGCCCCGGCGGGCAGCGATGTACTGCGCCCCGATGAGCGTAGCAAGGTGATCACCACGGTGGTGGATGTTAGCGCGTTGGCACTGGAGCCCGGTGGTGGAGAAATTTTGCACGAAGGGGAAAAGCGTCCGGCCGAGATAAAGCAGGTCGACACCTCTCATCTCGAGGTTCTCCCGCCCCGTTAAAGCTTGATTGATAACCTCTCTTGCTGCCCCCACCTCCTGAGCCGCTGTGCCATGGTGGCTTGATTTAGGCGGTGGGCTTGCTACCCCCAAGCACAGCCGATACTAGGCCCGACACCGCAGGCTCGATATCACAGAGCAGCGTTTTGGCCTGCCGGCCGATCGTTTAACGTCATAGTATGACTAATAATATGTAAGTCGCTTGTTATACTTCCTCCTTTGCCCCCGTAAACCATCGACGGTGCATGAGCTGCTGAGCTTATAATTCGCTGTTTTGGCATGCCGTTGCTGGCAACGTAATAGGAGAGTGCGACCTTGGCCGTATCGCTAGATGATAAATATACCTGCACCACGGGCAGGGCCTACCTGACCGGCATTGAAGCACTGGTGCGTTTGCCGATCCTGCAAAGCCAGCGCGATAAGGCGCAAGGCCTGAACACGGCGGGCTTTATTTCCGGTTATCGCGGCTCGCCGATTGGCGGTTATGACAATGCCCTATGGCGGGCCGATAGTTTTCTAAAGCAGTACAACATTCATTTTCAGCCCGGTGTTAACGAGGAGCTGGCCGCCACGGCGCTAATGGGTAGTCAGCAGGTGAATCTCTTTCCCGAGGCCAAGTACGATGGTGTCTTCGGTCTTTGGTACGGTAAGGGCCCGGGCCTCGACCGGGCGATGGATGCTATTAAACACGCCAATAATACCGGGGCTAGCCAATTCGGTGGTGTGTTGGCGGTGGTGGGCGATGACCACATGGCGAAGTCATCGACCTTGGCCTATCAGAGTGAACCGATGTTTATCGGCGCCTCAATGCCGGTCTTGAATCCGGCCGGGGTGCAGGATGTCCTCGACTTCGGTTTGATGGGTTGGGCCATGTCCCGTTACAGCGGCTGCTGGGTGGGCATGAAGGTCACCGCCGAAAATATGGACGCGGCGGTTGCCGCCGATATGAACCCGCAGCGCCTGCAGCTGGTGGAGCCGGATGACTTTGCCATGCCCGAAAGCGGCGTGCACAGTCGCTGGCCCGACCCCTTTTTAGAGCAGGAAGAGCGCCTGCAGCAATATAAAATTCGCGCCGCCCTAGCCTTTGCCCGCGCCAATCGCATCGACCGGGTAACACTCGATTGCAACCATCCACGCTTTGGTATCGTCGCCACCGGCAAGGCCTATTTTGAGGTGCTGCACGCCCTTGCCGACCTCGGTATTGATGAGGCAAAGCGTGAAGCTATCGGTCTGCAAGTCTATAAAGTTGCCATGAGCTGGCCTCTTGAACCTCAGGGCATTGGCGAGTTTGCTGCGGGATTGGAAGAAATGCTGGTGGTGGAGGAAAAGCGGCCGCTGGTCGAAGATCAGCTCAAAAGCCTGCTCTATTCACTACCTGATGGGCAGCGCCCGCGCGTCGTCGGCAAGCAGGATGAGGCCGGTGCTGCACTGCTGAGTACGATCGCCGAGCTGAGTGCCGGTGATGTCGCGAAGGCGATTGCCTCACGGCTGCAAAAATTGGCTTCGCCAACTTCGCTGCCACTACCCGGCTCGGCTGTGCAAGACAAGGCATTAGCCACGGTGAGTAGCGCCAACTTACCCCAGCGCAAGCCCTGGTTTTGCGCCGGTTGTCCCCACAATACCTCCACCAAAGTACCGGAGGGCAGCCGTGCCCTGGCCGGTATCGGTTGCCATTTCATGGTCACCTGGATGGACAGGGATACCGAGACCTTCACGCAAATGGGCGGTGAGGGCGCATCGTGGATAGGCCAGGCGCCGTTTACCAACACGCGGCACGTGTTCCAAAATATTGGCGACGGCACCTATTTCCACTCAGGTATTCTCGCGATTCGCGCCGCCATCGCCTCCGGCGCCAACATCACCTATAAAATCCTCTACAACGATGCCGTGGCAATGACCGGTGGTCAGCATGTCGATGGCAGTTTGACGGTTGAGCAGATGGTCTATCAGCTCAAGGGTGAGGGCGTTGTACGCATTGCCGTGGTCAGTGATCTACCGGAAAAATACGCCAGCGATTTCCCCGAATTCGAAGGGCTCAGTGTCGATCATCGCGATAACTTTACAACGATACAGAAGGTCTTGCGTGAGCTGGATGGCACTAGCGTGATTATTTACGAACAGACCTGCGCCACCGAAAAGCGCCGCCGTCGCAAGCGCGGTTTATTGGAAGACCCCGATAAACGCGTGTTTATTAACGCCGGTGTCTGCGAGGGTTGTGGCGATTGTGGCGTGCAATCGAACTGCCTAGCGGTGGCCCCGAAAGAAACGACGCTGGGTCGCAAGCGAGTCATCGATCAAAACGCCTGTAACAAGGACTTCACCTGTTTGAAGGGCTTTTGCCCGAGTTTTGTTACCGTCAGCGGTGCTGCTCTGCATCAACCGGTGGCCGTCTCCGCCGACGCGTCTTTTCCGGATTTGCCAGTGCCGCCCGTGGCGAGAGATGCCCTGAGTGAGCCCTATAATATATTGCTTACCGGTGTCGGTGGCATGGGCGTGTTAACCATCGGTTCGATAATTGGTATGGCGGCTCACATTGAAGGCAAAGGGGTCGCGGTGTTGACTCAGACCGGGCTGGCGCAAAAGTTTGGTGCCGTGAGCAGCCACGTGCGCATCGCCAATACTCAGGATGAGCTACACGGGGTGAGAGTGCCCGCCGGCAAGGGGCAGTTGATGCTCGGCGCCGATATGGTGGTGTCATCGGCCCAGGCTTCCCTCAACTGTCTCGATAGCTCGGCGGCGGTGGCGATCGTCAATAATCACGGCTCGCCGACAGCAGACTTCACCCAGGACCCCGACGCACCCTTTCCCGAGCAGGCCATGGAGCAAGCGATTGGCGCGGCGACGCGCGAGGCCCACTTTTTTGACGCCTCGGTGCTGGGCACGGCCCTGCTGGGTAATGCAATGACCAGCAATCTAATACTGCTGGGTTTTGCCTGGCAGAAGGGTTTATTGCCCCTCAGCGTGGTTGCCCTGGAACAGGCCATTACCTTGAATGGTGTGGCTGTCGCGGCAAATCTACAAGCCTTTTTGTGGGGCCGGCGTTTGGCCGAGCAGCCTGCCAAGGTGAAGAATCTGGCCGGCGTGAATGAGACCGGCATTACGCAGCAAGAGCGAGAAACAGAAACCCTCGAGGACATCGTTGCCCATCGCTCGACCCAGCTGCGCAAATATCAGAATCGCGCCTATGCCCGACGCTATCGGGCTTTGGTCGACAAGGTAAAGGTCGCAGAAGAGCAGCTTGGCGCCACAGAGCTGGCGCTAACAAAAAATGTTGCGCGCAATTACTACAAATTGCTGGCCTATAAGGATGAGTACGAAGTGGCGCGACTGTATACCGATGGTGAGTTTGTGGAATCGTTAAAGCAGCAGTTTGACGGCGACTATAAACTGACCTTTCACCTCGCGCCGCCCCTGCTTTCTAAGCGTGACCCCGCTACCGGGCATCTGTTAAAGCGAGAGTTTGGCGGGTGGATGTTGCCGGCCTTCCGGGTGCTGGCGACGTTTAAATTTCTACGCGGTACGACGTTGGATATCTTTGGTCGCAGCGAAGAGCGCAAGCAAGAGCGCGCGCTGATTGGCGAATACGAGCAGCAAGTTGCCGAGCTACTATCCGAGCTGTCCGTACCCAGCGCGTCACTAGAGCAGCTCGCTATCGCTGTTGAAATTGCCGGCTTACCTTATTTTATGCGTGGCTTTGGCCATGTTAAAGAGGCCAATATAGCGACCGCGCAGCGTCGAGGAGAGACTTTGATGAAGCAGTTACGGGATGGGGGCGTCGCTGTGACGCGCGTTCAGGTGGTTAATATCCAGGAACCTGAGCTGCTTGAAAAATAGTGTTTAACGGGTGCCACAGGGCTGACTGACGCGGATGAGCGCTGGCGCCTAGGGAGCTGGCCTGTGCTGAACCCAGCAACGGCTAGCTGCGGTTTTATGCGCGGTGGTACAGATGAGTATGATTGTCGGATATGGAGGGTATTGCTACACTTCTTCGCGGTTTAATCTGGTCACGCTGAATGTGCGTTCAGTTGCGCGCAATTTTCTCAGTGGGGCATTTTCTTTTTATCGGTTATACAAATTACAGGAGCACACTTATGCAAGCTTTTCTTACCCTCGGCAAATACCTCACTCTGGGCTTTTGGGCGCTGCCCTTACTGGCTTTGTTTGGCGCACTGGGCGAGCCTTGGAGTCAATATATGCTGTGGGCCGGCGTGTTTGTTTTCTTCGCCCACCTCGGTGAGTTGTTATTGGTGCAGGGCAAGTTGCGCAGTCACGGCAAGGCGGGAATTATGGACGCGGTGATGGTGATTCTCGTGGGCTTTTTCTACTGGTTGCCGATCTTCAAGCAAGAAAAAGTGTAGGCACTGTGGTGTGCCGGGGGTGGTAACCTTCCCCCGGTATTTATGCACTAGAGTGATAGTAGGATTCGACTTTGCAGGATGCCCCATAATCACAAGACTAGGCATTTGTAAGCATGAAAACCCAAACAAGACAGCTGGTCGTTGCGATTGAAGAGATAAAAACCCAGGGCTATACGGTCATCAGCGATTTTTTACCAGCGGCTCAGCGACAGGCCGTCAAAGCCTTGCTGGCGCGTATTAATGGTCAGTTTTTGGGCCGCAATAATTTTGAGGGCGCTAAGACCGAACGTATTTACTCCCTGCTCGGCTACGATAAAGTGATCCAAGATATTGTCGAAGATGAGCGCATTATGGCGATCTGCGACGAGTTCCTCGAAGCCAATTATTTACTCACTACCAGTCAATCGATTTGCCTTCACCCCGGCGAAACGCCTCAGCCCTGGCATGCCGATGATGTTTTTTACAGTATTCCACGCCCACGGCCGATGGTGGCCTTGTCGACCATCGTTGCCATCGATGACTTTAGCGCGGTAAACGGCGGTACCGAAATCATCCCCGGTAGTCATCTATGGAGCGATGAAGAGATCGCTGGCGATTACCGCGAGGGCGGCAGCGAGCGGGACTCGAGCTTTGCCGAGCGTATGCAGAGCCAGTCGATTACCCTGGAGATACCCGCTGGCGCCTGCGTGGTGTTCGCCGGTAACACCTTGCATCGCGGTGGCGAGAATCATAGTAAGGCGCCCCGCCAGGCGCTCTCTAACCAGTACTGCCAGCCATGGGCGAGAACCATTGAGAATTTCTTTTTATCACTGCCCCGTGCACTGGTGCGTGAAATGAGCCCACGGCTTCAGTCTTTACTGGGTTACTCTGTGCTCTCGCCGTTTATGGGGCAGGTCTCGGGCTCGCATCCCCTGAAAGCACTGGATCCCGATTACCTGCCGCCCGTGTCGCGGCTGGACCAGTAATTATAATAATGTAACCAAGGAACGAGCACCTACTGGGGGATTTCCCCCGTGGATGGCTGTGATAATAAACCTATGCTAATGAAGTACAGACTGTTGTGCAGGCGAGGTTTTGCCCTGTGCTTGGCGCTATTACTTGCGGGGGTGTGTTCGCCCTTGCGTGCGGATATTTACAATGGCGAGAGACTCAATATTGACGGCGACGCCCGGGTTAAGCTCATTGCCATCGACGAGCTGCCTTTGGATACCGGTACTAAGTTACCTGAGTTAAATTATTCGGAGACGATACTCGGCCTTTGGGCGACCTGGCAGCAGTCGGAGAGTATTCGCTACAAGGCCTGGATAAAAACGGGGTTTCGCAATTATGCGACCCATAAAGAACTCAATCGCTATCATTTTGTCGATGAGTTTATTTTTCATCAGTTGTCGGTGGAGTACAGTAATTTATTCGACGGTTTTGTCGATGTCAGCGTTGGCCGTTTCCCTCTGTATTACGGTCACGGTTTGTTGATACTCGAGAGCAGTCCGCTGGATGCGGAGCGCAGCTACGGTTTTAACGGTATAAAAACACGCTTCAAGTTTGAGGGTTTTCATGTTGATTTAATTGGCATCTACTCGCCAGATGACGACCCGCTGTTAATCAATGACAAACACAAACAACTGAAATTACTCGAAAGTGATGAAGAGGGTTTCGTTGCTTACATGAGCAATCAATCTCAGCCCTGGCTACCGAAAGATCTGTACTACATGTACAAGCACGAGGAGCCACGCTTTGGCAGGGGTGATGTTTACTTTCATACACTCGGTTTTATTGTGGAAGAATCGCTCAACGATGCCTTTACCGCCTATTGGGAGCTGGCTACTCAGCGCGGCCACCGTAGCGGCGGGGGTGACACCAGGGGTTGGTTGAGTGATATTAATTTCACCTATACCTGGCAGCAACTCGCCTGGCGCCCGGAAGTGTTCGTTAGTAACTATTACTTGTCTGGCGACGACCCCGCGACGCAAACGGAGGAGGGTTGGCATGGGTTGTGGTCGCGCTGGCCGCAATATTCCTATTTGCTGGTGTGGCAATTTATTCCCAAGATCGGCGAGTGGAGCAACCTCAACTGGTCGCGCATTGGCGCGCGTATTTACCCGAACACGGGGAGTAGTTTGGAGTTCAGTTTTGGTCCGGTCAGGGCGCCAGAAAAAGGCCCGGGGGGTGGCAATGATAGGGGTGATTTACTGATCTTGTTGTACAAGCATCAGTTTGATGAAAAGTTATCGGTGGCCTTGCGCAGCGAGTTTCTGAAATCAGGGGACTATCATCCTGAGGTGGGCAATCTTTCCTGGGAGACCCGGGTCGATTTCAAATACCGTTTTTAGGTGCGCCTGCCGGTACTGACGCTTAGATAGGGCGCTAGGGTAGACCGGCGGCGCTGCTTAATTGTTGCGCGACTGTTAAAATGCCGCTTTGAACCACTAGCGCTCCTATTATGCCTGCAGTCACCCCCCTCTTTACCTACCCTAAATACTGGGCCGAATGTTTCGGTACCGCACCTTTCTTACCGACCAGTCGTGAAGAGATGGACGAGCTGGGCTGGGATAGCTGCGATGTGATCGTCATTACCGGTGACGCCTACGTCGACCACCCGAGCTTTGGCATGGCGGTGATCGGTCGCTTACTTGAATCCCAGGGCTTTCGCGTCGGCATTGTCGACCAGCCCGACTGGCGCAATACGCAGGACTTTATGCGCCTCGGCAAGCCCAATCTGTTTTTCGGTGTTGCTGCCGGTAATATGGATTCGATGATTAACCGCTACACCGCCGATAAGCGCGTGCGCAGCGACGATGCCTACTCCCCGGATGACGAGGGCGGTAAGCGCCCCGACCGCGCGGTGATTGTTTATAGTCAGCGCTGTCGCGAGGCCTGGAAGGACGTGCCCATCGTGCTCGGTAGCATCGAGGCCAGCCTGCGCCGCATCGCCCATTATGATTACTGGTCGGACGAGGTGCGGCGCTCCATTTTGGTCGATGCCCAGGCCGATATCTTGCTTTATGGCAATGCCGAGCGGGCCATTGCCGAGGTCGCCCAGCGCTTATCTCGCGGCCAGGATATTACCCAAGTGAGCGATATTCGCGGTACCGCGGTGCTGCGCAAGGACTTGCCCGAGGGCTGGACGCTGATTGACTCGACCCGCGTCGATACGCCCGGCAGAGTCGATACCCCGCTCAACCCCTACGATAGTGTCGAGGAGCAGGCGGCATCCACCGGCGGCAAATGCTCCGTGGGTCGCGATGAAGACAGTGGCGAGCAAGTGCTGCATTTTGTCCCCTTCCGAGAGAAAATTGACCGCGCTACATCGGTGATTCGCCTGCCGGCCTATCACAAAGTTAAGACGGATCCGGTGCTCTATGCCCACGCTTCGCGGGTGCTGCATTTGGAAACCAATCCCGGTAATGCCCGTGCTTTGGTACAGCGCCATGAAGATGTTGAGGTCTGGCTCAATCCGCCGCCGATACCGTTAACGACCGATGAAATCGACGAGGTCTTTGCTCTGCCCTTTGCCCGAGTACCCCATCCGAAGTACGAGGGGCGGCGCATCCCCGCCTACGAAATGATTCGTTTTTCGGTGAATATTATGCGCGGCTGCTTTGGTGGCTGTACCTTTTGTTCGATCACCGAGCACGAAGGACGGATTATTCAGAGTCGCTCGGAAGACTCGATTATTGCCGAGATCGAAAACATCCGCGATAAGACCCCGGGCTTTACCGGGGTGATTTCCGATCTCGGTGGGCCGACAGCGAATATGTATCGTTTGGCTTGTAAGAGCGAGGCGGTTGAAAAGGCCTGCCGTCGTCTGTCCTGTGTCTACCCCGGTATTTGCTCGAACCTCAACACCGACCACAATCCGCTGATTAATTTATACCGCCGTGCCCGCGACTTGCCCGGTATTAAAAAGGTGCTGATTGCCTCGGGCCTGCGCTATGACCTCGCGGTGGAGTCACCGGAGTATGTCGAAGAATTGGTGACCCACCACGTCGGTGGTTATCTCAAAATTGCCCCGGAGCATACACAGGAGGGGCCGCTGTCGAAAATGATGAAGCCCGGCATCGGCAGCTATGAACGCTTCAGTGCGATGTTTGAAAAATACACCAAAAAGGCCGGTAAAAAGCAGTATTTAATCCCCTACTTTATTGCCGCGCACCCCGGTACTACCGAGAACGACATGGTGGAGCTGGCCCTGTGGTTGAAGAGCCATCGCTTCCGCGCCGATCAGGTGCAAACCTATTACCCCTCGCCGATGGCTACCGCCACGGCGATGTATCACTCCGGGCGCAATCCTCTGCGTCGTATCAGCTATAAACGTGGTGAGAAAATCAACCCGGTGCGCGATCTCGACAAACGTCGCCTGCACAAGGCGCTTTTACGTTATCACGACTCGGCCAACTGGCCCTTGATTCGTGAGCATTTACAAGCGGCGGGGCGAGCCGATCTAATTGGTGATGGCGAGGCCTGTTTAATCCCCGCTGAGGACGGCTCGAAGGCGGGTGATGCCAGGGGGCAAGAGAGGTTTAAACGCTTTGCCACCAAGCACAACCGAAAACCCCGAGGCGGCAGTGGCCGGCGGCGTTAGGTCGCGGGGTTTGGCGCTGTACTAGCGCTTTGTCTTTAGGCGACGATTACCCGGTTTTTCCGGGTGGGACTCAAAAAACCAGTTCTCTAGGGCTTTTGCTTTATCTTCTTGATGTTGCTCTTCTACCCGTTGTTGCGTTTCGGCACATAAACTCAAGGCGATTTCTTTGATTCTGCCTTGTCCGGCCGAGTTTTCGCGAATAAGGTTTTCTGCATTCAGTTGTTGAATTAACAAAGTGCTAATCCGCTCGCACTGGGCATCAATACTGGCCAGTGCAGGGTTTGAAAAAATTAGGCTAAGTAAACAGGCGAGGGCGGTAAGGGTGTTGCGGCAGGCGTGGTGCAAATGCATGGCTTGACCATTATTGGGTGTTGATGGAAATGTTGCCGGTGATTGTAGCAGTCCTCGTATTTTTGGTGTTGACCTTACTTGATAACCTGTTTCTGTTCTAAGGTGGTGCGCCTGTAGGTCTTATGAGTTATATTGCACCAGGTTAGACCTTTTTGTGTTCCATTTCGTGGGCGGCAGCTGGGGGCGGGGGCTTGTTCATCGTTGCTGATGAAATAAGCCTGTTTTGAAATGGCTGTTTTTTCTGCGGGTAATAGAACTGATTCAAGCCGGTAAAATGGATTTTCATGCTTTATATGATGGCTTCTTACACTGTAAATTCTAATTAAAATATAGGAAATTTCATGAAAAATATGAAGAAAAATATACTGTTAGCGGCCATTGTTTCGGCGGCGCCCGTTGCTGCTATGGCGGCAGAAGTCAGCGGCAATATCAGCCTGACTTCCGATTACCGCTTTCGCGGTATTTCTCAGACCGATACTCAGTTAGCTGTGCAGGGTGGTTTTGATGTCGCCTTCGACAGTGGCGTCTATGTTGGTGCTTGGGGTTCGAATGTTGATTTTGCCAATAGCCTAGAGCTTGATTACTACGTCGGTTATGCCGGTGAGATAAATGATAGTGTGAGCTATGACCTGGGTTTTATTTATTATGATTACCCCGGCACCGACGATACCGTACGTACCTTAAGTGGTGATGCAGAAGATGATTACGCTGAGGTGTATGCCAGCGTATCGGTGAATGACTTTACGCTGGGCTTTGCCTACTCCAATGACTACTATCTGGAGACAGGTGATTTTTACTACGTGTATGGCGATTACTCCTTTGCCTTGGCCCATGATGTTAGTTTGGATTTACACTACGGCTACAACGATTTTGAGTACAGCTCTACAGATTCCAATGCCAAGGATGCCGAGCAGGCCTTTTTGTCGGATGGAGAGGATAGCTATTCCGATTATTCCGTTGGCATTAGCAAGACCTACTCAGGTGTTGATGTGAGCTTGACGTGGGTGGATACCGACCTGGATAAGTCAGAGTGCTTTGGCACCAACTGGTGTGAAAGCACGGTTGTTTTTGCACTTAGCAAAAGCCTGTAATGATTACTGGCGGGGCAGCTCTATAGTTTAGAGAGGGGCTGCAGTAGTACCATAAAAAAAACACCGGCCATTGTGCCGGTGTTTTTTTATGTGGCTTACATTGGGGTGGGTTTTAAAAGTCCCTTAGGATCAGCTCGTCGCTGCTTTTAGTAAATCGTCGAGCATTCTGTCCAGGTGGTCGAGGGTGTTGCAGGTTTTGGCCATGTGGCAGTAGGGCTTGTATTTATACATTACCGAATCGCCGGCATTCCAGAAGGTCGTCGGCTCGGGGTTGAGCCAGATAACGCGTTTGGCGCGCAGGTGCAGGGTTTGCATCACCTCTGTGCGTGGAGCGAGGAAATTGTTGCGGGCATCGCCGAGGATGAGCACGGTGGTTTTGTTGTCGATAGCGTCCATGCACTGGTCTTCAAAGTCGAGCAGGGTGGTGCCGTAGTCGGAGCCGCCCATGCCGTGGTCGGCCATAATTTTGTCAATCGCCTGTTCAACCGGGTACTTCTCAAAAATATCTTTCACCGGGATTAGATTGCCAGTAAACACATAGCTATCGATGCGCTGCATGACGTCGTTGAGGCTGTGTAGGAACAGCAGCAGGAAGCGCGCATAGGACTGCACCGAGCCGCTAATATCGCACATCACCAGTAGGCGGGGTTTGTCGATGTACTTGGTCTTCCAGTAGGTTTCAAACATCACGCCGTCGTAGGCGACATTGCGGCGCAGGGTTTTGCGAAAATCGAGCTGGCCACGTTTGTCCTGCTTCTTCTTTTTTGAATACTGGGTGCTGAGGCGCTTCGCCATCTTGCGTACCAGGTCGTGCATGACGTGAAAGTCGCGCTGCTCGATATTCGATAGCTTGCTGCTCTTGAGGTGGTCTTCGCGCAGGTTGCGGGTGGCATTGCGCCCATACATAGATAGCTGTTGCTCGACAAAATCTTTGACGCCCTCGGCCAGGAACTCTTTGGCATTTCTCAGCTCACCCGCCTGGGCAATACTGGAGGGGCAGTCGCCCTTGCCCATGGCGGCGATATCATTTTGCAGGTCGCGGAGGCCCATCTTCTGCATGATTTTCTGCGCATAGAGGCTCTTTTGGGTAAAAAACCAGATATCGGTGAGACCGACTTCGCGAGCGGCCTTCTTCATTTCGATGGCAAGGCTGGCGGTGTCGCCCTCCAGCAGCATTTTGGCGAGCTCTGATTGTGCCTGCGGTGCCTCGCTTTGGGCCTGTTGTGGCTCGCTTGCCTCATCGCTGGCGGAGGCTGTGTTGTTGCTGTGCGGGTCGTTGGCGGCGCTGAATGTGTCGAAGCTGAAGAACTGCTCGAAACAATCGGCGACCAAATCTTGCTCGGTTTCTGATTTTGCCAGGCTGACCTGAAAGGCATTTTTCAGGATGCTGCGATCAGAATAGCCGACAAGGGCCACGGTACGGCTGGTTTCAATGGTATCGGAGGGCGATACATTGATGCCGGCTGCGCGGATGACTTTGTAAAAATCTTCGAGGGTTTGCTGCATACTGATTCCTCGCGAAGCGCCGCTGCTTGTCTTGGCCAGAGGCGCTTCGCTATCGCTTAGCGCCCTGAGCGCTTATGAGCCTTGTTAATAAAGGTGCGCAGGTGGTCGCCCATGGCATCGATATCGGTCTCAAATTTTAGCAGCACGTTGAGGGTCTGCTTCACCATCGCCGGCTCGAGTTGCTCGCTGTGGAGGAGGAGCAGGGTTTTTGCCCAGTCGATGGTTTCTGAGATTGACGGCACTTTCTTGAGGTCAAGTTCCCTCACTTGTTGCACGAAGCTGACCACCTCTTTGCGCAGGGTGTCGGAGAGCTCGGGTACACGGCTGGTCAAAATACGGCTTTCGAGCTTTTCGTCCGGGTAGGGTACATATAGATGTAGGCAGCGCCGCTTGAGGGCATCACTCAGCTCGCGGCTATTGTTACTGGTGAGAAAAACCAGCGGCTTAATTTTCGCCTTGATGGTGCCGAGCTCGGGAATGGAAACCTGAAATTCGGAGAGCACTTCGAGCAGGAAGGCTTCAAACTCGGGGTCGGACTTGTCCACCTCATCAATTAGCAGTACACAGCCGAGTTCTTCGTGCAGCGCCTTATAAAGGGGGCGAGGCTCGAGGAAGGCTTCGGAGAAGAAGAGGTCGTCGTGGTTGTGGATACGTTCCATCGACTGTTCGAGCCCACTGGCACCCTCTAACAGTTCGCCGAGCTTGTCTTTTAAAAGCTGGGTATACAGCAGCTGCTTGGCGTATTTCCACTCGTACAGTGCCTTGGACTCATCCAACCCCTCGTAGCATTGCAGGCGAACTAAGGGCACGTCGAGGATTTGCGCGGTGGTCTTGGCGAGTTCGGTTTTACCGACACCAGCGGGACCTTCGACCATCACCGGTTTTTGTAGGTTGTGGGCGATGTAGACACAGGTGGCGATCTGCTCGCTACAAATGTACTGAGCGGCTTCAAAGCGTTGCTGGATATCGTCTACCGAAGTGAATTTGTCTTTATAAAGTTCTTTCATACGGACTTTGTGCCTATTTTGGAAATTATTTTGGTGCCTAGCCTTTGTGGCCTTGGTCGAATAAAAAGCGCTCTGCTAGTGCGCTGGTGCGGGCGGCTGTAGCTTGGCGGCCAATATGGCTCAGTGTGTCTATATCGGCGGCGAGTGTGCAAAGGCCGGGATACTGGTCATGCCAATCGAGCAGGCTGGCTTGTACTTGCCTCACAACAGACCGGAAACCAACAATAAGGGGTGTTAGGTCTGCTGAGATGTGTTGTTGATCGAGCTTGCTGGCAGCCAGTATACCCAATTCTTTGGCCGTTTCTGTCAGGCAGAGTAGCTCGCCGAGTTGATGCATGTCTAAGGACTTGTTGCAGGATGAACTGGCGCTCGCTAAATAGTCGAGTTGGGCTTGTATCGCACCGGCGATGGGCGCCAGCATCAAGGTATCCTCGAGGGTGCGCATGGGTAGTGATATTTCGGTAAAGGCCCGGCCCGGCGTACCGATTAGTGTGTCGCTAGGGGTTCGACAGTCAGTAAAGACAATATTGCAGTGACTGCTCGGCGCTAAGCCCTTAATGTCGTGGGGAGGTAGGCGCTTTAGGCCCGGGCTATCGGTGGGTATAAGGAAGGCTGAGTAGTGTTTGCGCTGGCGATCCTGTTCGGTGATAGCCAGCACAATGAGCCGGTCAGCGTAGGGGCCGTGGCTAACAAAGGCTTTTTCGCCGTTGAGAATATAATGTCGCCCCTGTTTTATCGCCGTGCAGCTCAAGTGTTTGGGATGAGCGCCGACATCGGGCTCTGAAATGGCTAGGGCACAGAGGGAATCACCATTGAGAATGGCCTCAATATAATCGGAGTGGTTATTACTTAATGTACGTAGAAAATGACATTTAAGGAGCTGGCCGAGCCAAGTCATTGTCAGCCCAAGTGACTGGTGAGTACGAGTCATATTGTGGCCAGTATGGGCAATGGGATGGCAGGGCAGTTGGTTAAGGGCTTTGCCGGTGTCGCCAGTGCGAGGCATAAAGTGGTGAAGTAGGTTTTGGGCGGCGAGGTTTTTTAAGAACAGATTCGGCAGAGATATGGCCGGGGGCTTCTTTACCTCATGACTTTGCTTGGCTTGAGGGGGGGCGATGAAGGGCAAGAATTTAGCGATTGCTTGGATTGGTGGCTGTGTCATATGGTGCCTTGATTAGCGAGGAAGTGTTTAAGCGTTACGGCAGATTTATTGGGTGTAATCGCGGTGGAATAATATAATCCTTGGTGATACATGATATGCGATATTATTATAATAGACATATCAATGACTTATGAGGCTTTGGGTGAAGAATCACGGGCTTTGACAATATGCCTGCGGTGTATAAGTGGCATGAATTAGGTCGCTATCTGTCACTTTGTGCACGCGGGTTGTCATTTTAAGCCCTGCGCTTAGGTTAATTACCTGCGTATATTTCAATCCAAGCAGTAGTAACAGGTGTTGTTCGGGCCTGCATTTATTGGTCGGCACAGCAAACAAGTTTAATACAAAAAAACAGGGGTACATCAATATGGCTAGAGAAAATACTCAATCCATTGCTTTGGACGGTAGCGCAGACAGCAAGGTTGCCGGGCACTTTAAGCGCAATCGTTTTGCCTATGTATTTGGAGCAATTGTTATTGCTGCAGGTACTGCTATTCGAATTTATTTGGATACTATGGGTTTCACCGTTGGTACCGATTACTACTCCGAGGAGTTTCAGAAGTACTGGATGCCTGTTCTCTACGGTGAGTTGATTCTCCTTAGTTCGTTTACCATTATTCTTTCTGTCTATTGCTGGATGACCCGCGAAACCGATGCCAGCAGTATTAGTAAAGAGTTGGAATTGAGCCGTTACTGGAAGTTGCTCGGTATCTTTACCGTGATGGGTATCTGGGCCGGTTGTGTTGCCTCTAACGCCGTTGAGTCCGACGCCGCTTGGCACCAGGTGACGATTCGGGATACCGATTTCACGCCAACTCACATTGTCATCTTCTATTTTGCACTGCCATTTTTGACGGCCATGCTGATTCCTGCCTTTATCTGGACTCACACGCGTATCCCCGCCTACATGAACAAGATCTCCGTGCCTTTCCTGGCGGTTGTCTGCGGTATTTTGATGATTATGCCTAACTATGGCTTTAATGAGTGGGGTCACACCTTCTTCTACGCTGAAGAGTTGTTTGCGGCGCCGATCCACTACGGCTTTGTATTCTTAGGTTGGTCCTTGTTCTTCTTGGTGCCACTGGCGATGCAGCTGATTGGTAACATGGCTCGTCTGATTGCTGAGACCACAGCGGAAGATTACAATCCCGCAGCCGAGTAAGTCTTAGTAGTTCTGCAGTATCCGATTATCCCCGTAAGCTCTCAGTTTGCGGGGATAATTTTTCTCCAAACCCTAAATCTATGCTTTGAAAATATTCTTTTTGTACGAGAGGTATCGTTATGAGTGAAGCACAATCCACAGGGCTGTCAGACGTAGAAGTTAAGGCAAGGCAACTTGACCTTAAGTCTCTCGACAATCCGCGGGCAATGAAGTTATACCGTCGCTTTGACGGCATTATTATTCTTGTCTTATTTACCTTCCTGGTGCTCGGTGTGCAGATTCAGTTCACCCTGACTGCCGGTGACTGGGACTATTGGATCGATTGGCGAGATCGTCGTTGGTGGCCTCTAGTGGCACCCTTTTCGTTGTTGTTGTTTATCGCACCCTTTACCTACGGTATCTGGGAGCGCGTACGTCTGCCGATTATGGCAACAGCTGTCACGACCTTGTTGTGCCTGGTGTCCTGGTTGAGCCGCTACTTGAATTTTTACGAGTTCACCCACTTTCCCTTATCGTTTACCTTTCCGTCGACCTATATCGGTCTCGGCATATTGCTGGATTGTGCCTTGGCGATTAGCCGCAGTCTGATTGTTTCAACCTTGATCGGCGGCGGATTGTTTGGCGCCTTGGTCTACCCGATAAACTGGTCCTTTATGGCGCCTTACAAGGTGCCTGTCGAGTTTAACGGTATGTTGATGTCGGTAGCTGACATGATGGGTTATCAATACATTAGAACGACGACGCCTGAATACCTGCGCATTATCGAGGAATCTACCCTGCGTACCTTTGGTGGGTCGGTGACGCCTTTGACCGCTGTGTTTTCGGCCCTGTGTGGGATGGTGGTTTATGCGGCCTTCCTGTGGGTTGGTTACAAGATTAACGGCCTGGATAAATTCACCAAGCGCATTGTTTAGACGACGTTGGAGTAAGCAGTTAATGAAAAGATTAATAGCGAGAAAAACAGGTCTCACGGCGTTGCTGGCTGGCCTGGTGATGGTTTTACTGGCGGGCGATGTCATGGCCCACGGTGAGCGAGCGCAATTGGCGAGTATGCGTATGCGTACCGTCCATTGGTTTGATACCAAGGTAGAGCCTTTGAATGTAAAGGTTGGCGATATCGTTACGGTAACGGGTAAGTTGGTGACCTCCGAGTGGTGGCCCAAGCATATGCCCAGCATTGAGGAGACGGTGTACCTGAATATCGGCGTGCCGGGTCCAACCTTTCTGAGGTTGCACTCTGAGGTTAATGGTGTGCCGATGATGCGCTCTACAGCTTTCCCTTTGGGTAAAGTCTATGAGTACAAAACGGTACTGCGGGCACGTATTGCCGGCCGCTACCACGTTCACCCCATTTTAAATGTTAAGGATGCGGGTTCTCTGGTCGACAAGGGTACCTGGTTGGAAGTGGCGGAAGCTGACGATGGCGCGCCGTTCGTCAACGAAATTACCACTTTGACCGGTGAAACGATCAACTTGGAAACCTACGGTTTGGATGGGGTTTTTACCTGGCACTTGATCTGGATAGCAATGGGTGTCGCCTACCTACTGTATTGGCTGATTCGTAAAGAGCTGTTTATACCGCGCTTTATTCGTATTCGTCATTTGGGCAGCGATCGGGCCAATGAGCTGATGACCAAGAAAGACTTTGTGGTGAGTAGTTTGTTTTTTACCGTGTCTTTGGCTTTGATACTCGGTGGTTACCTTTGGGCGGAACACAAATACCCCATTACCATTCCCTTGCAAACGGGCTTGGTAGAGGTTGAGCCGATCGATATTCCGACGGGTGGTCTGGAGGTTGAGGTGGATCACGCGACTTATGATCTTGCGGGTCGCAGCTTAAGTATGCAGTTACAGTTGACCAACAATAGTGCGGGCCCACTGCGCATTGGTGAGTTCTTAACCGCCAACATTCGCTTCCTGAACCCGGATGTTAATGAGGGTGAGATTTACGAAGGCGAAGAAATGGTCTCTAAAGATGGTTTGACTGTCTCTGTCGATACGATTCAACCGGGTCAAACGGTCGATGTGGAGTTAGTTGCTTCGGACGCTTTGTGGGAGCAATATCGTATGACCGGTTTGATTCATGATCCGGATAGCCGTTTTGCCGGTATGATCTTCTACTACGATGAGAACGGCGAACGATTTTTCCAGGAAGTGGGTGGCGCAGTACTCCCGAACTTCTTTTGATTTAGAGCACTACACACTATAAAAATGAGGGTTGTTGGATGTTGGCGAGACAGGTAGCACGAACTTTTCGATCTATAATTTCAAGTTTGATCATGGTTTGGGTGGCCTGTGGCGCCAGCACCGTATTTGCTCACGGGGGTGTGTCGGTAGAAGATGATGTATGTCTTATTAAGATCGATAGATATAAAGCGCATTTTACCGGCTATCTACCTCGGGAGAGAGCAACCCAAGAGTTTTGTGAAGATATCCCGATAGCCACCCAAAGTATTTTTGTTATCGATTACATCAGTGATGAACTGCGTGAGATGGAGCTTGATTTTCGCGTGATCCGCGATGTCAATGAGCTCGGTGTTACCGCAGTTCTCGCCGATCTTGGTGGTGAAGAGGCCATAAAGGCGGCGACGGTTTACTACGCTGAGCCCAAGCGTTATCACAAAGGGGTGATGAATATTCGCCACACCTTTACGCAGAACGGCGGCTATATTGGTATTGTGAATGCGAACCACTTGGAAACGGGCCTAAAATATACGTCGGTGTTTCCCTTTTCTGTGGGGCAGGTTAGCTACGCTAATTATATCCGTTATTTCCTCGCCCTATTTGCGGCATGTGGCGTGTTTATTTATGCAGGCGGTCGCGGTCTTGTTTTTAAGGTTAAGCCACCACGTAGTGGAAGGCGAGCTTAGTCAAGGGGCGGTATGACACGGCTGTATCAAGTATTTATTTTATTATTCTTGCTGCTTATCTTTGCAGCATTGACACCCTGGCAGTGGTATCCCCGAGATTGGCGCGTTTGGTATGCGGATAATTTTGGGGCCAGTGCTTTTCAAGAGCAGGCGGCAACGATTCCTGCCATTTCTAGCGATAATACGGAAGAGGCTTGTCCGCCCGATATCAAGGGTTGGCGCAAGGCGCAAACGATCGCGGGCATTGATGTTTCGGCCTCTTCCAATTGCCTTGCCGACAATCCTCATGCGGTAGCGGCCTTTGTCAAGGGTACCAACAACGTCGGTCATATGACCTTGATGAAGTCTCGCTTGTCCCCCGATGCGGTGGTCAAAGGGCGAGATCTCGATGGCGATGGTGACCCGGACGAGATTCATATTCGTCTCGAGGTGTTCGAGTTAAATGGTGGGTCGCCAGATCTCAATGTGCCAGTGACACAGTACGCCATTGCCCCCGGGGTGATGCCGGGCCTTTGGGTGTTTGCACCAAAATCGGCCGGTATGTCAACCGAAAATTTTGAGTCGCTAGTGGCGCAGCCGGGTTTGCGTCTACCCTCTCCGGCGATACGTGTCGAGCAGGGCGACAAGGTTATTGTGACCCTCGAAAACACCCACTATATGCCCCATACCATTCACTTTCATGGCGTTGACCACCCTTTTCAAACGGCCAGTGGTGAGGGCAATGATGGGGTGCCAGTAATGAGTGAAATGCCGGTAATGCCGGGCCAGCAGCGCAGTTATGAAATGCAGCCGCGCCAAGCCGGCACCATGTTTTATCACTGCCATGTCGAGGTGCAGGCCCATGTCTTAATGGGTTTAAATGGTATGTTTGTGATCGAGGAAAATCGCCCGAATAACTGGGTGCAAACCTTTAATATTGGCGATGGTTTTGTGCGTCACAGTTCGGTGGCGGTGAAGGAAGAATACGACCGCGAATACGACCTGCACTATCAAGATCTCGATAAAGAGCTGGGTGCGAAAATTCAGCAAACCAACGACCCGCGCCTGGTAACTCAGCAGATTCACCGCGAATACGATATTAGCCAAGCCGATTTTGAATATTACACTCTCAATGGGCGCTCCTTTCCCTATACGGCAAAGGACTCGCTGATCGTCACCGCGCCGAATGAAAAGCTCAAGTTGCGAGTGCTCAACGGTGGTAGCGAGGGTGTGGCGATACACACCCACGGTCATAAAGTGACGATCAGTCACTACGATGGTGTTGAGCATCCCGAGCCCGCGCGCATTACCCGCGATGTGGTGTGGGTTGCCTCGGCTCAGCGAGTGGATCTGGAACTTTCCACCGTAGATGATGGCCTCCACAGCTATGGTGAGGGCGTTTGGCTAATGCACGATCATCAAGAGAGGGGCGTGACCACTGATGGTTTTGGCCCTGGTGGTAATGTCAGTGCCATTGTTTACGAGCGTTTCCTGCAGGATGACGGCTGGCCGATGACCTTCGGTATGGCTTGGAAAAATTTCCTGACACCGGGTTTTTACCAGCGTCAGGAAGATGGCTCTGGGGTGACAGCGTTGTTGCCGGGCGTAGAGGCTAGCGGCCCTTCGAGTTGGCGCTTGTTCGCCATGGCTATACTCGCCGGCCTATTTGTTGGGATCCTTATCAGCTGGATACTAAAGGGAAGGTCTAATGTTTAGGGCCTGCACTCAGCGCCTATTATCGCCCTTGCTGGGGCTATTGATAAGCCTGCCGGGCTTTGCGGCCAGCAGCCACCAGCATCACATGCCGGGTATGGTAATGGATGCTACGGGCATGGTGATGGGGGGTAATAGCGATCAGTTACCCGAGGACTGTCAGGCTATCTCTGCAGAATACGAGTTTACCGTGTTGGCGGGAACGCGTTTCGCCGAGCCGTATGCGGCGACAGCGTTTGGTTTTGATCAGCATCAATGGCAGGTTAAGCCTTGTAGTCGGATTACCATTAATTTCAAAAATGAAGATGACGTGCGCCACCAGTGGATGCTCCACGGTTTGCCGAAGTATCTGTACGATCGAGGCATGTTTCATATGGAGGCCTCCGGTGGTTTTGCGCAAACCGGAACTTTTATTGTTCCGAGTGATAATAAAACCTACCTCGTGCATTGTGATATTGCCCAGCATATGGAGAAGGGTATGAAGGGGCAGTTAATTGTTGGCACTGGTAGCGGTGATCTTTGGAGTATCCCGGGCGTCACTGCAGATTTTCAGCGGGAAAGGGTGTCACTCGATAATGGTCAAAAAATAGGCTTGCTATTGTCGGCCCTACTGGCAGCCCTTGCAGGTTTTATAACAATAAAAAAATTCGCCAAAAAGTAACCTGTGGTCTGAATTGATGCTCCTTGGCTAGCCTTGACTCGCCATTGCTCGCGACTGTATCGATCTGACGCGCGACGGGTCTTGCCGCTAAAAAATCCTTTTTAATTCTGCGCTATTCTCTTAATTGTGTGTCAACGGGATGACATTGTTCTGGTCTTTTTATGGGTTTCCTTCTCTTAGAAGCTATTGAATTAGCAAGGCTTTTGGTCTCTTTATAAGCTTTATTCATGTGGAAGGAGTCACATAATCATGATAGAGTCCGCGTCGAATTTTACTGCAATAAAAGTTACGCCTAAGGGGAAGAGAATTGGAGACTGCACGCTACCGTCTGTCGAGATATGTCATACATCATCGTTGGGCATCATTGCTGGTTTTTCTGGCTTTGACTATTTTCTTTGCCGTAGGTATTAGTCGGGTTGAATTGAAAACGATCTTTTCCGATTTGTTACCCAGTACGCATCCTTTTGTGCAAACTTATAAAGACCACCCTAACTTTGGTAACCCCCTGACCGTTACGGTGATGATCAAGCGCACCGATGGTGAGTCCATTTATAACCCCGAAACCTTGCAAAAAGTTTGGGATATGACTCGCAATATCGATTTGATTGCCGGCGTCGATCACGACCAGATTCTCTCTATCACCACTGAAAAAGCCCGCTATGCTCAGGCGACGCCCTTTGGTATCGATAGTCAGCCGCTGATGGGTGACCACTCGCCACAGACCGAAGCGGAAATGGCTGAGTTTTTAGAGCGCGTCAAAAAATCACCGGGTAGCCGTGCCTTCCTTATCTCTCACGATGAAAAAGCGACCATTATTCAGGCGACCTTTATTGAACGTCTGCTCGATTACGGCGTGGTGTTTAACGAAATTCAGGAAAAAATCATCGATGCTGAACGCGATGATGCCCACGAGATTCATGTTGCCGGGCAGCCAGTGTTGACGGGTTGGGTGTACTTCTATGAAAAACAAATGCTGCAGATTTTTGGCATAACAGGCGCGGCGCTGTTAATTTCATTATTCCTGTATATGCGCAATGTGGTTGGCATCGTTGTGCCAGTGGTGACCAGTGTGGTCGCTGCGATATGGGGCTTCGGTTTTGTGGGCTGGCTTGGCGACCCCATCGAACCACTGATTATGGTGGTGCCGATATTGCTAGTCGCGCGTTCGTTTAGTCATGCGGTGCAGTTTATCGAGCGCTATTATGAAATTTACTATCACGTTCAGGATAAGAAAAAGTCGGCAGAGATCTGCATGAGCGTGATGATGGCGCCTGGCATACTAGGGATTGTTACCGATGCCATCGGCCTGTTCTTGATTGCCATTGCACCGATACCGACCATGGAGCGTTTTGCCGTCTTTTGCGGATTCTGGGCTCTGATGCTGGTCCCCACTGGCGTATTCCTGACGCCCATCTTGTTATCAATGATGCCCAAGCCGAAAAACGTCAACCAAATCATTGGTCTTGATGGCGATCATGCGCTTATTCATGCGGGCATCAAGCACATGTTGCAAAAGGTCAGCAAGCTAAGCTTTGGTCCCCCCGCAAAAATAACGACCGTCGTGGTTATTGTGCTGTCGGTCTTCGGCCTGTCAAAAATGCTCGAGTTAAAAATCGGCAACCCGGTAGCGGGCAGTAATCTGCTGTGGAGTGATTCAGAGTACAACGTCGCCATTGCCGAAATTAATAGTCACTTCCCGGGCTTGAACACCCTGGAGATTATTTTTGAAGTGAAAGAACAGACGCAGCAGCGCTTGCTCAAGCAGGCCGATCCCATCTTTAAGATGACGGAGCTGCAGCGCATCGTTGAGAGTAGTGACTTCCCACCGGTGGCAACGCTGTCGTTTGCCGATTATTTACCCGAGGCCAACCGTCTGTTCAGTGGCGGTAACCCGAAGTGGGCACCCTTGGATCACAGCGATATGGCGGTGCAGGCCGCCTCCGGTGCGGTGCTCTTTGGTACCAGTCCGAAGGCCTTTTCCCATGTCACCGACTTTGTACAGCAGAATGGTACGGTTTCTCTGTGGTATAAGGATAACAAGCAGGAAACTGTCGATGCGGCCCTGGAATCTGTGCGTGCGGCCCTCGATGAAATTGGCATCGATCACGATAATTACCGGGTTCGTCTCGGCTCCGGTACGATCGCACTGCAGCAGTCGATTAACGATACCGTCGACCTCTACCAGTGGTACATACTTGGTGCCCTAAACCTGGTTATCTTGATCAGTTGTTCGTGGGCCTACCGCTCATTAGTGGCGGGTGTTTTGCTTTTGATACCGGTCAATATGTCTAATGTTTTTCTGGCAATGTCAATGGTTTATATGGGTGTTGGCCTCGATGTCAATACGCTGCCAATTGCCGCCATCGGCATCGGTGTGGGTATCGATTATGGCATTTACCTGCTGAGTCGAATCTGTGAGGAATACCAGGGCTTTAAAGACTACGGCAAAGCCATCTACGCCGCCGTTGCCACCACCGGTAAGGCCATCTTCTTTACCGCGGCCATTGTCCTGATCGGCATCCTGCCCTGGTACTTTATGTCCGAGCTGAAGTTCCTCGCCGATATGGGGCTGCTGCTGGTGATGGTGATGTTGATCAATATGGTTATTGCCCTGATCGTCGTGCCGCTGTTGGTGTGGTTGATTAAGCCGAAGTTTGTTAGTTCGGAAGATCTTCTGGTCGGCGAAGGTGTCGATCTGTCGGAGTATGCAGGAGGGGAAGAATCCCTCAAGTAGCGTGAATATGTCAGTGTTTTACAGGGTTTATAAAAAATAGCCCACTAGTGTTTGTTATGTGGGCTGGAACTAGAATTAGGAGTATGGTTAATGCACATTAAAAAGTATGATTTTGACTACAGCCGTCGGTTTTTTATGGACAAGATGGCCAAAGGCACCATGGGTGCAGGTGTTCTCACCTCATTGATGCCGTTGATCGGCAATACAGGTGATATAAGTAAGGCCTACCCCGAAGAGCTGACCAATATTGAAGCTTTCACCAAAGGTAAGGTCAAAACCGGCGATATTATCGACGCGAACAATGTTGAATACATTAAAGACTTAATCGACCCCGTCGCTTACCTGCAAATCACCCAAATGGGTCGCCGCATTCGTATAGCACCCACGACAACAGATGCCACAGAGTTATTCCCTAGGGATTATCTGGAGGCAACCTTGCGCAATCAGGGTAAGGGCGCTTTTGACGCCAACGGCAATGTTGTCCATAAGCTTGATGGCAAACCTTGGATTGGCGGTGCGGCTTTCCCCGACCCGCAAACAGGCCTTGAAGCCTTTGCCAATGTAACGATGAGCTGGGGTCGTCACGACACTGCTGTTTACGCCATTGAAGATAATGATATTGGCCCCGACGGTGATATCGAATACTCCTACAACCTCGGTTGGTGTGAAAAGAACACCGTCGGCCTGGTCAGCAACCCCGATGGCCCCTATTGGGAAGGTCACGAAGATAAGTTGCGCTACCAGTCGGTTTGGTTTACGGCACCGAATGATGTTAAAGGCACCAGCTTCCTCAATATCTGGAAATACGATCAGCGCGAATTCCCCGATTTGTTTGGCTACCTGCCCGCCTTTAAACGCGTGCGTCGCTTCCCAACCAACCAGCGCTTTGAACCGTTGGTACCAGGTATTACTTTCTTCCTCTCTGATGCCTGGGGCGCTGGTGACCCCATGCTGACTTGGGGCAACTACAAGATTATTGGCCGTGGTCCCTTTCTGGGCTCTCAGTCAGGAACATGGCAGGGCGATCAAGAAAATTGGTCGAAAGATGCAACTTTACACGGTGGTAAAAAGGGCCTTAACTTCTTTGAGGTTGACTTCCAGCTCTGCCCTGAAGTGCTCGTCATTGAAGCTGAGCCAGTTGGCTTCCCGCGTGCGCCAGTCAGCAAAAAGCGTATTTGGCTTGACGTGCGTAACATGGCACCTATTGGTTATGTAACCTACGACCGTCGTGGCGAGCTATGGCGTTCATTTGAGGTTGGCTATAGCCAGCAGAAGAAAGGTGACTTGGCCAACGTGGATGCTAAGGGTAATGCCGAGTGGTCCTGGTCCTACGTACATGCACATGACGTACAGACCAATCGCTTCTCGCGATTTAACCATGCTAAAAGTGTTAAAGGCGGCCTGCAAACGGCATTTGATACCGAAGATGCCTACGACAAGTACCTGACCATTCAGGCTATTCGTCGTCTCGGTAGTTAATTTAAAAAATCTAGACTGGAGTGCATGTGTTTAATTTCAAATTGGTACGTCAATCAATACTAAGCGCTGCACTGTGCGCCGGCTTCTTGTCAGCCGGTGCCCTGGCTAGTGAGCCCCCCACGGGGGGCATGCTCGACGTAGTGCATCAGGGCATTGTCCACGATGCACTTTACGATGTTTGTTTTCTCGGCCAGTCTGGGCTTGCCGTGGGTGTCGCAGGTTCAGTGTTGACCACCGATGACGCCGGTTCTAGCTGGCAGAGTGGCGCCGTTGATGTGCCATATGCATTGCTAGGTGTCAGCTGTGGCCAGAAAGCCTCCATTGCCGTCGGGCAAGCGGGGCTAATTATGCGCAAAGAGGGTGATGCTGCCTGGGCTCAAGTCGATTCGGGTACCGACCAGCGCTTACTCTCCGTCAGTGCCAATGAGTCTGGACTTGCCGTTATCGTTGGTGGCTTTGGCACCGTGTTGAAGTCTACCGATGCGGGTCAAACGTGGGCGCCCTTAAGTTTCGATTGGGAGGCCATTCTCAACGATTTTTATGAGCCCCATGTCTATGACGTTAGCGTCGCTACTGACGGCATTATTACGTTGGTAGGTGAGTTCGATTTAGTGTTGCGTTCAGAAGATCAGGGTGAGACCTGGGCAACCGTCAACAAGGGCGATACATCGCTGTTTGCCCTGCACTACCGGGATGCCTCAACCGGCTTTTCGGTGGGACAGAACGGTAAGGTGGTGAAGACCGTTGACGGTGGTTTAACGTGGACGGTTTTGCCTGTACCGACGACAGAAAACCTACTGGATGTCTGGTCTTCAGGCAGTCAGGTCTTAGTCACCGGTATTCGAACCCTGTTGCGCAGTCGCGACGATGGCCTTAATTGGGAAGTGATTACCGAGGGTGATGTCAGTGTTCAGTGGTATCAGGCCATTGAGGGTGTTGTCGGTGAGGCAGGTACCGATAGTGTCGTAATGGTTGGCCATTCGGGTCGTGTTATTAATATCAAATAGTCTTGTCCGATCAAAAAATTCTAATGAGGTGCTAGCGTGGCGCAATGCCACGTGACGCCCAAGCGGTAGTTAATTTATAACGCCATATTTACAGCCCTATTAGGGCTGTCACGAGTTTTTGGGCGCGTCTTTTGCGCCTACTCGTTATCGCATATTAATTATAAATTTTTCATTAGGAGGTTGGGTATGAAGTATTCTTTAAGGGGTGCTGGCTTGCTGGCGCTGGCCGCGACACCGCTAGTAACACCGGTGGCATCGGCATTTGACTACACGGTTTCGGGTTTTATTCGCCAGGAAATGGCCTATAAGCTCAACAATAACGAGAACCCTAATTTACCGGGTGGCAATAGATTTAACGGACGAGATTATGTCACTAAGGGTAAATTGCTACCCCAAGGGCAAGTGATAAATAGTCGTAAGGATCGTTCGACAAATAACGATTGGAATGTCTTTGCTACAAAATCTGAAATTGATGTTAGTTTTAATTTCACTAGAAATCTCAGTGGCTTTGTTAAATTCCGCGGTTACTACCAGCCCGACACATTTGATTTAGTTGACAAAAGTGGTTTTGTTGATGGTGACGGGGGCAAGCCCGATCTTTGGGGTGTGCCCAATCATGGTCGAGAGGCTACGCACCTGTCTTATAGTGACAATGATTACATGCTCGATATACCATCGCTGTATTTAGACTATGCTAAGGGGCCGTTGTGGGTTCGTATTGGCCAGCAGCAAATAGCCTGGGGTGAGTCGCTCTTTTTCCGGGTTGCCGATATGGCGAATGGCCTGGACTTCCGACGTCATTTTATCTTTGACTACGGGCCTGAAGAGTATGCCGATGAGCGTTTAGCTTCGCCCGGTATTCGCGCCAGTTATCAGCTCGACCAAAATTGGGAGCTTGAAGTCTTTGCGCAGATGTTCCAGCCCTCAGTGCTACCGACCAATTACTCGCCATACAATTTGATTCAAAGCGGATTCAATATGAATCAAGGCTATGAAGAGGGCTTCGATAAAGTCGATGATCAAATTAATGGTGGTATTCGTCTACAGGGTCAAAACTTAGGTGAAGATGGCAGCTGGGGAGTGCAATTTTATGCAATTGCACGTCATAGCCCAACGCCGCTATTTACCCTCTCTGAATCCGGTGTGCCGAATGCGGCTTTTGGAGATCCGGTACTGGATCCTCAGGGCTTGGGCTTCGCTACCCAGCCTTTTATCTATGAACCCGGTGGCAAGGCTGGCACCGCCAGTCCTGATGAGTGGTTTCACAACGCCGCTATCGCTGGCTCGGATGGCCTCGATACCATCAACGGTTTGATAAACGACTTCGCCTGGATCAAAGGCTTCGCCGAGATCGGTTTAGGTATGTCGCCCGATGCCAACGGGGATTATCTGACCAGTATAAATGGCGATGGGCCCAATGGCATCAATGGCACGGACTTCCTCGAGCTGTTTTGGCAGGCCGGTGTTCCAGGTGCTGTTACTCCTGAGGGCGGTGAGGCCGCGCTCAACCTTGCTCTGGGCGGTAATGCCTTAAGTGGAAATATGCGGGTGCGCTACGCCGCCGAAAACGTTTTCGGCTTTGGGGTGAATCATATTTTTTATGCTGAAGAAGACTCCTTCCTCGATCAGTTGGTCGTTCGTTTTGAGGCCAGCTATATACCCGATAGAAAGTGGACCAATAATCTTCGTCGCGATTATATTGAGGCAGATGATGTGCTGGCCAGCGTTGTATTTGAAAAATACCAGCGTTTCAGTAATGCTTTTCCGGCCACCTTCTTGATCTTTGAGTATATGTACCGCAAGGAGAGTGACTTGTTAGAGCGTCACCTTAGCGGGCTTGGCGCTAGTGCGACCAAGCGCCCGGGTGGTGGTGAGCAGGATCGTGGTTGGCATGGTGTTGTTCTCGCTTTTCAGCAGCCTTTTCCAGGTTTAAAGTGGCGTATCGATGGCTCTATTCTCTACGATCTTGAGGGTGGTTATTCGATACAGCCCTCGGTTCGCTATAAGCCTAGTGGAGATTGGACTGTTGAAGCCTTTGCTAACTTTATTGATGGTGGAACTGATGATTCACTGGGCGTATTTGACTGGTCTGATGATTTGACCTTTCGAATCACCTATCAATTCTGACCATCGGTTCATCGCCTGTCGTTGACAGGTGAGGTTCTGACGAGAAAATACCCGCGTTGTAAGACGCGGGTATTTTTTTATTAGGAGCAGCGAGCTAGCTGGATTTGGTGCTGGGGGCTGCTGTGTCGTGAAGGGGTGGCTTCTCGTAGTGGGGGCTGCTCAATAGGTGTTTTCTAGCAGCCTTTGCGCAATAGATTGGACAACTTGGGGTTGGGCTTGTCGGCTCTGCGATAGAGTAAGATAACGTGCCCGATCGATTGTACGCAGTCGGCTTTAAGTCGTTGACAGGCCTGGTCGATGGTGGTTTTTTTCGCATCACGATCGCTCAGGCTGAGTTTCACCTTGATAAGCTCATGGTCATCAAGGGCGCGACTCAGCTCCGCCAACACGTTGTCTGTTAAACCCTTGTCGGCGATGGTGACCACGGGCTTGAGTTTGTGACCGATACCGCGCAAGTGTTTTTTGTCGTCGTTGGAAAGTGTCATAGAATAAGTCTTATCTTCGGCAGTCAATTGTAACGGAATTCAGTAATCTTCCCTATGGCTAAATCTAAAACCAGTAAAGCTTGGCTCAAAGAACATGAGAGCGATCAGTACGTACAGCGGGCGAGGCAGGACGGTTATCGTTCGCGTGCCAGTTATAAGTTGCTCGAGCTTGATGAGGCCATAGGCCTATTAAAAACCGGCATGACGGTAGTTGATCTTGGTGCGGCGCCGGGTGGTTGGTCCCAGGTCGCCATTGCTAAATTGGGCGACAGTGGGCGCGTCGTCGCCTCAGACATTTTAAATATGGATGCTATTGCCGGTGTCGATTTTGTGCAGGGCGACTTTACCGATGATGAGGTCTTCAATAATATTCTGGAAATTTTAGATAGCCGCCCGGTTGACCTTGTAATTTCGGACATGGCACCCAATATGAGTGGTGTGAAAGCTGTAGATCAACCGCGTGCGATGTACCTGGTGGAGTTGGCGTTGGATTTTGCACGGCAGGTGCTGCAACCTGAAGGTACCTTTTTAGCCAAAGTGTTTCAGGGGGAGGGTTTTGATGCCCTAGTTCGCGATCTGCGTGTAGATTTTAGTAGTGTGGCTATTAAAAAACCAGGCGCTTCACGGGCACGTTCCAGCGAGGTATATTGTCTGGCACGCGGTTTTCAGGGGCGGGCTTGATGGCATGCGGCGCGTTGCGATAAAGCGGGTTATACTCAGTGGCACAAATTGCGCTATACAATTAATGGGTAATCAAAATCGGCACTGCGCCGATGCGAGGGTAGTTGTTTGAACGAGATGGCTAAAAATCTTATTTTATGGGTGATCATTGCCGCCATATTGATGTCGATCTTCCAGAATTTCAAAGAGGGCCCAACGCCGAATACTATTAGCTATACCAATTTTGTCGACGAGGTGCAGACCGATCGTGTACGTAGCGTCGTTATCGAAGGCTTGATTATTGAGGGCGAGCATCACGACGGCACGCGTTTTCGCACGGTACGCCCGGATGTGTATGACAGTGGTTTGATGAATGACCTGCTGAATCACAGTGTCAATGTCGAGGGCCGGGAGCCACAGAAACCCAGCGTCTGGATGCAGCTATTAATGGCGGCCTTCCCGATTCTACTGATTGTCCTTATTTTTATGTTCTTCATGCGCCAAATGCAAGGTGGCGCAGGCGGCGGCCGCGGTGGGCCGATGTCGTTTGGTAAAAGCAAGGCCAAACTCTTAAGTGAGGATCAGATCAAAACCACCTTTGCCGATGTGGCGGGTGTCGACGAGGCTAAGGAAGATGTCAGCGAGTTGGTCGAGTTCCTTAGTGACCCCTCAAAATTTCAGAGCTTGGGTGGGCGAATTCCTCGTGGTGTGTTGATGTCCGGCCCTCCCGGCACGGGTAAAACCCTGCTGGCTAAAGCGATTGCCGGTGAGGCTAAGGTGCCTTTCTTTTCGATCTCGGGTTCCGATTTCGTGGAAATGTTTGTTGGTGTCGGTGCCTCCAGGGTGCGGGATATGTTCGAGCAGGCCAAGAAGCAGGCACCGTGCATTATCTTTATCGACGAAATTGATGCTGTTGGTCGCACCCGTGGTGGTGGTATCGGCGGTGGTAACGATGAGCGCGAGCAAACGTTGAACCAATTGTTGGTTGAGATGGACGGTTTTGAAGCCAATGATGGTGTGATTGTCATCGCGGCTTCCAACCGCCCCGATGTACTCGATAAGGCGCTATTGCGCCCCGGCCGTTTCGACCGCCAGATTTATGTCGGCCTGCCTGATATTCGTGGTCGCGAACAAATTCTCAAAGTCCATGTGCGCAAAGTGCCCCTCGATGACAAGATCGACCTCGGTATTCTGGCCCGGGGTACACCAGGGTTTTCGGGTGCTGATTTGGCCAACCTGATTAACGAGGCCGCTCTTTTTGCCGCGCGCGCCAATCGTCGCCTGGTGACCATGGAAGAATTTGAGCACGCCCGCGACAAAATCCTGATGGGTGCCGAGCGCCGCTCGATGGTGATGTCGGAAGAAGAAAAGGCCAATACCGCTTATCACGAGGCGGGCCATGCCATTGTAGGGCGGCTTGTGCCCGAGCATGACCCGGTGCATAAGGTCAGTATTATTCCCCGTGGACGCGCACTTGGTGTTACCCAGTTCTTGCCGAAGGAAGATCAGTATAGTTACAGCAAGCGCAAGTTGGAGGGGCAGCTTTGCAGTCTCTACGGTGGTCGTATTGCCGAAGAGCTGATTCATGGTTTGGACGGCGTAACGACTGGTGCCTCTAACGATATCGAACGTGCCAGTCAGTTGGCCCGCAGCATGGTAACGCGCTGGGGCTTGACGGAGAAGATGGGCCCTATTCTGTATGGAGATGAAGAGTCGGCGATGCCGGGTCAGGGTGGTAAAAACTTTTCCGGTTCCACCTCGCAGCAAATAGACGAGGAGGTGCGAGTGATTGTCGACTCAAATTATGCGCGAGCTGAGACCTTGCTGAAGGATAATGTTGACATACTCCACGCTATGAAGGCCGCGCTAATGGAGTTTGAAACGCTCGATGCCGAGCAGGTTGATGATTTAATGGCGCGTCGCAAGGTGCGCCCGCCTCGCGACTGGCACGATTTTGACCATCCTGCGGGCGATGCTGACAGCAGCTCCGAGACTAGCCCAGTCGATAAGTCGGATGCCAGTATTGGCGGGCCCGTAGAAGGCAGCTGATATCTTTTCCTTGCGACTAAGCCACCGGATAGCCACTATCCGGTGGCTTTTTTAGTAGCATGGGTTTGCTCGATAGCCTTACTCAGCGCGGCCGGCCTCTGGTAATGGGTATTCTCAACCTGACTCCGGATTCCTTCTCCGATGGCGGCGAGTTATTTCGTGACGGAGAACTGGATCTTGATAAGGTCTACCGTCGGGTGCAGCAGTTGCTGGAGGAGGGTGTTGATCTCTTGGATTTGGGCGGTGAGTCGACGCGCCCAGGTGCGGACAAGGTAGAGCCGGGCGCGGAAATGGCCCGGGTTTTGCCCGCTTTAGAAGCGCTTCAGCGTCGTTTTGACCTGCCTTTGTCCGTTGATACGAGTAGTCCTGAGTTGATGTTAGAGGCTGCGCAATCTGGCGCCGCCATGCTCAACGATGTTCGCGCACTGCGTCGCCCTGGGGCTTTGCAGGCTGTCGCTGCGAGTGGCTTGCCGGTGTGTTTGATGCATACGCTTGATGAGCCTAAGGTGATGCAGGATAAGCCTCAATACGATGATGTCGTAGCTGATGTCGGCGCCTTTTTACGCGGCCGTATTGAGGCTTGTGAAAAGGCGGGTATCCCGCGTGCGCGTTTGGTCGTCGACCCTGGCTTTGGTTTCGGTAAAAGCTTGGCGCAGAATTTGTCGTTATTTAGGGCCCTGCCGGCTTTGGTTGCAGAGGGGCTGCCAGTGATGGTGGGCGTGTCCCGTAAATCAATGATCGGTGAAATATTGAATAAGCCGGTAGAGCAGCGTGTATTTGGCAGCGCCGCGCTGGCCGTCTTGGCTTCCCAAGCGGGCGTCGGTATCATCCGAGTCCACGATGTTGCTGCGACGGTCGATAGCTTGAAGATTTTGGAAGCAGTACAGTCGTAGGGCTAGGCGGGAGTCACTTGCTACTGTCAATGGTAGGCACAAAAGGAGGGGAGTGAGATGAAGAAACAGTTTTTTGGCACCGATGGCATTCGTGGTTGTGTGGGCGAACATCCGATTACGGTGGATTTTGTGCTCAAGCTGGGCTGGGCGGCGGGTAAGGTGTTTGCTAAATCCGGCAAGGGGCGCAACCTGATTCTTGTTGGCAAGGACACTCGCGTCTCGGGTTACATGTTTGAGTCGGCCTTGGAGGCCGGGATTATCGCCGCAGGTGTCGATGTTGGTTTGTTGGGCCCCATGCCGACGCCAGCGATTGCCTATCTTACGCGCACGTTTCGTGCTCAGGCGGGTATTGTGATTAGCGCTTCGCACAATGCCTATCAGGATAACGGCATCAAGTTTTTCGGTAGTGACGGTTACAAATTGCCTGACGCTATTGAGCTGGAAATAGAGAGCTATTTACAACAGGGTATTGTTACCTCCGGCTCTAATGAGCTCGGCCGTGCTTCGCGTATCAGAGATGCAGCCGGGCGCTATATCGAATTTTGTAAGGGGACCTTGCCTGCGGGCTTTAGCTTTTCGGGGCTCACGGTGGTTATCGACTGTGCGAATGGTGCGACCTATCATGTCGCCCCCGATGTATTGCGCGAGCTCGGTGCAGAAGTTATAGAGATAGGCACGAATCCCGATGGCCTGAATATTAATTACCAGTGTGGCTCAACAAATCCAGAGCTATTGCGCCAGAAAGTATTGGAGACAGGCGCCGATATCGGCATAGCCTTGGATGGTGATGGCGATAGAGTGCTATTTGTCGATGCCGATGGAGGTATCGTCGATGGTGATGAGCTGCTCTACGTTATCGCTATGTATCGCCGCGCCAACGGTCTTCCGTGCTCGGGTGTGGCTGGTACCCTGATGAGTAATTTTGGTCTGGAGAAAGCCTTGGCGGAGCTGGATGTCCCCTTTGCTAGAGCCAAGGTGGGGGATCGCTACGTCATTGAGGCAATGAAGAATAATCAGTGGGAATTAGGCGGTGAGAATTCAGGCCACATTGTTTGTGGTGATATTACCACTACGGGCGATGGCGTTGTGGCTGCGTTACAGGTGGTTCGTGCGATGATAGAGGATGGTAAGTCGCTCGCAGAATTGCGCAGCGGTTACCACAAGTTACCGCAAACAATGATCAATGTTGCGATAACTGATGCAGTTGATATTGACGCAAACACAGCTGTCCAGCGCGTGATTGCAAGTGCTGAGAAAAGGTTGGCGGGCAATGGTCGTGTGCTATTGCGGCCATCGGGCACCGAGCCAGTAATACGGGTCATGGTAGAGGGTGATGACGCTAGCTTGGTTGGCGAATTAGTTGAGCAAATCGCTGCAACTGTAGCCGAAGAGGTTGGCTGATGATTAAATAATAGAATGGCTGAAGAATTCTTGTATAAGTACTGTAACTTGGTTAACATGGCGGCCGTTTTCAGGGGATGCAAAGGATGATCGGGGTGTGCGGAGAGTGATGCGTAGACCTTTGGTGGTTGGCAACTGGAAGATGAACGGCACTCGGCGCAGCTCCGTAGAGCTCGCAGAGGCAATAGCAGAGAACTTTGTTTCTGAGTCTGTCGATTGTGCTATTTGCCCCCCTGCAGTTTTTCTCGCCGAGCTGGGCGCGGCGCTTGCTGAGAGCGGTGTTTGTTTGGCGGCTCAGGATGTTAGTCGGTTCGAGAGTGGGGCCTACACGGGTGATGTGTCGGCCGCCATGCTTGCTGATTTCTCCTGTGCTTACGTGTTGGTTGGTCACTCTGAGCGTCGCGCTTGTTTTGGTGAGGCGTCCGCTCTGGTGGCGGCAAAGTTTGTTACGGCTCAGGGCAAAGGATTGATACCTATTTTGTGTGTCGGCGAAACCCTTGCTGAGCGCCAGGATGGCAAGACTCTTGAGGTAATAGCGGAGCAGTTAGATGCAGTAATAGATGCTGCAGGCTTAGAGGCCTTGTCTTCAGCGGTTGTCGCCTATGAGCCGGTATGGGCAATTGGTACGGGAGAGGTGGCTAGTCCAGCTCAGGCCCAAGAAATTCTAGCGTTTATCCGAGCTAGGCTTGGTGAGAATGCAGAGGCTGTGCGTTTGTTGTACGGTGGTAGTGTGAATGCTAAAAATGCCGCTCAATTGTTTGAGCAGCAAGATATTGATGGTGCTTTGGTTGGCGGTGCATCGCTGCAAGCTGAGCAGTTTTTGACTATTTGTCGGCTCGCGGAGGCGTGATGGAAAAAGTGATACTTATTGCCCACCTGCTGATAGCGTTTGCAATCATTGGTATGATTTTATTGCAGCAGGGCAAGGGTGCTGATGCTGGCGCTTCCTTTGGTGGTGGTGCTTCGCAAACCTTGTTCGGCAGTGGTGGTACCTGGAACTTCTTTAGTAAAACAACGGCTATTTTGGCAACCTTATTTTTTGCCACCAGTTTTAGCTTGGCCATTATTGCCAAGAATTCTGTGGGTATCGATGAGAGTGTGTTGCCTGCAATGGAGTTGTTGGAGGTGGATGTTCCGGTTGTCGAAAGTGATAGCGGGATTCCCGTGCTTGAGAGTTTGTCGGCTGGTGCGGAGGTTTCTGACTTGCCCGTGCTGGACTTGCCATCGGTGGATGGCTTGTCCGAAGAGCTTATTTTGCCGGCGGGGTCGGCAGAGGAACAGTAGATAGCCTCACCTGCTGTTTTATTTTGTAGTTGCTAGTTAGTATTAAAGTTTTTTGCCCAAGTGGTGGAATTGGTAGACACGCTATCTTGAGGGGGTAGTGGCGTAAGCCGTGCCGGTTCAAGTCCGGCCTTGGGCACCATATTTGTGTTTTTGATAGTGTAAGTTTATCGCCAGCACAGAGTTTTTAGTTTGATGTTTTATTGAGTAGAAAAAGACTTGACGCTTGTATGCTAGGCCCATATAATTCGCGTCCCCTGAAACGGGCGATTTACCAGAATCGCAAGTTGGGGCATCGAAGGGGCTAGTTATTAAAGTGCTGATGTAAAAGTTTATTGTTGCGGGGTGGAGCAGTCTGGTAGCTCGTCGGGCTCATAACCCGAAGGTCGTAGGTTCGAATCCTGCCCCCGCTACCAAATTCTACGCCAGTGGCGTAGCGCGCGAAGCCCCTGTTTACAGGGGCTTTTTGTTATTGGGGTTGTCATAAGGCAACGTGTAGTTCTCGCTTACTAGCAAGGGTAGAGTAAATGGCCTTGGGGCAAGACGCTTTATGTGCGCTGATAGAACCTGTCGTAAAGGCGATGGATTGTGAGCTCTGGGGTATTGAATACTTCCGGGCCGGCCAGCGCAGTGTGTTACGCGTCTATATAGATAAGGTTGGCGGTATAGGTATTGAGGACTGCCAGCGTATTAGTCGCCAGATTGGTAGTGTCTTTGATGTCGAGGATCCGATCGGCGCAGAATATACCCTTGAGGTGTCCTCACCGGGTCTAGCCCGTCCCCTGTACACGCTTGCTCAGTATGAGAAATTAGCTGGCGAGTATATTGACTTGCAGTTGCGCTTTCCCTTTGAAGGGCAGCGCAAGTTTAAAGGCTTACTAAAGGGTGTGGAAGCTGAGGATGTCGTTCTTGTGGTTGGTGAGCAGGAATACTTGTTTCCCTTTGAAACTATCGAGAAAGCGAAGGTTGTGCCCCAATTCTAAACAGGGGTAGGAGAGGCTTGCAGATGAAAAATGAAATACTTCTAGTCGCTGAAGCGGTATCCAATGAAAAGGGCGTGTCGCAAGAAGTTATCTTCGAAGCGATGGAAGAAGCCCTCGCGATGGCAACAAAAAAGCGTTACGACGAGGAGTCTCACGTTCGAGTGGTTATCGATCGAGAAACTGGCGATTACGAGACCTATCGCTGGTGGGGCGTGGTCGATGACGATACTTTGGCCGAGCTCGGAACCCAGTTCACTCTGGAAGAGGCCCACGAACAAGACACAAGTCTTGTGGCCGGCGACACCTTTGAAGAGCAGGTCGAAAATGTAAAGTTTGGTCGTATCGCGGCTCAGGCTGCAAAGCAAGTCATCGTGCAAAAAGTGCGCGATGCCGAACGCGAGCTTGTCGCGGCGCGCTATGAGGGCCGGATAGGTGAGCTGGTTAGCGGCACCGTAAAGAAAGTCACTCGAGAACACATTATTGTCGATTTGGGCAGCAATGCCGAGGCACTGTTGTCGCGCGAGGAATTAGTTGGGCGCGAAGTTTTTCGCATCAACGATCGGGTTCGCGCTATCTTGTTTGCGATCCGTTCCGAGGGCCGCGGCCCCCAGTTGTTACTCAGCCGCTCCTGTACTGAAATGTTGGTCAAGCTCTTTCAAATAGAAGTGCCTGAAATCTCCGAACAGGTCATCGAGATTCGCGCGGCGTCCCGCGACACGAATGGTGCGCGGGCAAAAATTGCCGTGAAGACCAACGATGGTCGTATGGATCCCATTGGTGCCTGTGTTGGTATGCGCGGTGCGCGCGTGCAGGCCGTTTCGAATGAGCTCGGCGGTGAACGAGTCGATATCGTACTTTGGGATGACAATCCCGCCCAGCTGGTTATTAACGCCATGGCACCGGCTGAAGTCGAGTCCATCATCGTCTATGAAGAAACCAATACCATGGACGTTGCGGTCGCTAATGAAAACCTCGCCCAGGCCATTGGTCGCGGTGGACAGAATGTGCGCCTTGCCTCCGAGCTGACGGGTTGGGACATCAATGTCATGACCACAGAAGAAATTCAAGCTAAGCAGAACGACGAGGCTGGTAATTTCATCGAAAACTTTATGGCGAAGCTTGATGTCGAGGAAGATGTCGCCGCGATTCTAGTGGAAGAGGGCTTCACCTCTGTTGAAGAGGTCGCCTATGTGCCGCTCGAGGAATTGCTGGCAATCGATGGTTTTGATGAAGAAATTGCCGAAGAGTTACGCGCTCGCGCCAAAGACGCACTGTTGACGAGCGCGCTAGTGCATGAAGAAGAGTTGGCTACAGCCGCGCCGGCAGAAGACTTGCTGACGATGGACGGCATGGATCAAACCCTAGCCTGCACTTTGGCAACAAATGGCATTATTACCATGGAAGATTTAGCCGAGCAGGCTGTTGATGAGTTACTTGACTTGGGCGTTGACGCCGAGCGAGCCGGCGAATTGATTATGACAGCCCGCGCGCCGTGGTTTGAGGAAGATGCAGGTTGATTTAACAACTTGCAACGGGTCAAGACAAAATACTGAGGAAGAGCAATGGCTGAAGTTACTGTAAGTGAACTCGCCGGTGTAGTAGGTGCGACAGTTGAACGCCTGTTGACACAGATGAAGGAAGCGGGCCTACCGCAAACGTCGGCTGATGCTGCGGTTTCGGACGAAGAAAAGCAGACCCTGTTGGTGTATTTGAAAGGCCTGCACGGTGATAAGGGCAATGCACCGAAGAAAATCACCCTGCGCAGAAAAAGCATTGGCACCTTAAAAGCCAGTGCCGGGCGCAAATCCGTTAATGTAGAAGTGCGCAAAAAACGCACCTACATTAAGAAGGAAACTGAAGAAGTATTGCCTGAGGCTGAAGTTGAGCCGGTTGTTGGCGCAGAGCTTGAGTCAGAAGTACTTGAAGCTCCGGTTCCCGAGGTTGTTGCAGAAGAAGTTGCTGCTGAAGTGGCCGCGCCCGAAGCCGAACCTGAACTTGAAGTAGAGCCTGAACCTGAAGTACTTGTTGATGAGCCCGAGGCAACAGTCGAGCCAGAAGCGACGCTTGAGTCGAGCACACCTACAGAGCCCGAAGTGTCAGTCGAGCCCGAAGCTGCGGCAGAACCGGAAGTGATCGCCGAGCCTGAAGTAACCGCTGAGGTTGTCTCTAAGCCTAAACCTGCAAAACCGACTAAAGCCCCGCATGTGCGATCTCGTCTAGTCGATGATGTTGAAGCGCAGCGCATTGCCTCTATTTTGGCGCGCAAAGAGCGCGAAAAAATTGCCAAGCAAGAACTTGAGCAGCGCAAGCTTGATCGAGCCCAGGAAGAAGAAGCTGCTAAGGCGCGCCGTGAAGCAGAGCGCGTGGAAAAAGCCAAGCCGGCTGATGCCGCAAAACCCGAAAGTCCCTTGGCTCGATTGGGTCGGGTACGTGAAAAACCAGCTGCCGAAGAGGAACAGAAAACACGCCGTAAAAAGACGCTGAAGAGTTCACGCAAGCAGCGTCCCGAAGACCTGATTAAAGAAGCTAGCCTTGATCGTGCAGAAAGCCGCAAGAAGGGCCCTCTGCGCTCGGGTGGGCCAGTTGTTAAAGTTAAAAATGTCCATGTTTTCCAGAAGCCTACCGACAAGGTTGTCCATGAAGTAGAGATTGGTGAAACGATCATTGTCTCCGAACTGGCCTCGAAAATGGCGCTCAAGGCCAATGTCGTCATCAAGGCATTGATGAAGATGGGCACTATGGCGACCATCAATGACAGTATCGACCACGACACGGCCAGTCTGATTGCTGAAGAACTCGGACACACCCCTGTCGTCATGTCTGATGGCGTTGAGGACGAATTGCGCGAGATGATGCAAGCCGTCGAGGCATCTGATGCTGAAGCTCGAGCACCGGTAGTGACCGTAATGGGTCACGTCGATCATGGTAAAACCTCACTGCTTGACTATATTCGTGAGTCTCGGGTTGCCTCTGGCGAAGCCGGCGGCATTACCCAGCACATCGGTGCCTACCACGTTAATACGCCTCACGGTATGGTGACCTTTCTCGATACACCGGGACACGCTGCGTTCACTGCGATGCGCGCCCGCGGTGCAAAATCGACCGATGTAGTGATTTTGATCGTTGCTGCGGACGACGGTGTTATGCCGCAAACCGAAGAGGCGATACTGCACGCGAAAGCGGCAGGTGTGCCGATCATCGTGGCGATTAACAAGATTGATAAGGACGGCGCCGACCCCGAGCGCGTTACTAGCGAGCTGGCGGCTAAAGATGTGATTCCTGAAGAATGGGGTGGTGATACGCAGTTTGTTAAGGTATCCGCTCATACCGGTGAAGGTATCGAAACGTTGCTGGAAGCTATTTTATTACAGGCAGAGTTACTCGAGTTGAGTGCGCCGAGCGACGGTGTTGCACGCGGTGTGATTGTTGAATCGCGCATTGCCAAAGGACGTGGTGTTGTCGCGACCGCCTTGGTGCAGGCTGGTACCCTACGCAAGGGCGACTATCTGTTAGCCGGTGGTAGCATCGGAAAAATTCGCGCGATGAGCGACGAAGCCGGCAAGCCTATTCTTACGGCGGGCCCCTCGATTCCGGTCGAAATTCTCGGCCTTGATACGCCACCGGATGCCGGTGATGACTTTACCGTGGTCAGCGATGAGCGCAAGGCCAAAGAAGTCGCCCAGGCACGTCAGCAAAAAGTGCGCGATGATCGTGTCGCTCGCCAAAAAGCCAACAAACTCGAAAATATGTTTGCCAGCTTCGATGGCGTTGAAAAGAAAATCCTGCCCGTACTGGTCAAGACCGACGTACGTGGCTCCCTTGAAGCCATTCTCGCCTCGCTAGCCGATATCGGTAATGATGAAGTTGCCGTGAATGTGATTAGCTCCGGTATCGGTGGCTTGACCGAGTCGGATATTAATCTGGCCGCCACTTCGGGTGCTGTGGTTCTTGGCTTTAACGTTCGTGCCGAGGTGTCTGGGCGTCGTCTCGCCGAGGTGGAAGGCATCGATATTCGCTACTATAGCGTTATCTATAACTTACTCGACGATATTAAAGACGCTCTGTCGGGCATGCTCGACCCTGAAATTCGTGAAGAAATTGTCGGTATTGCCGAGGTCAAGGAGGTCTTTAGTTCTCCGAAGTTTGGCCAAATTGCCGGCTCGATCGTCACGGAAGGCACGGTTTATCGCAATAAACCGATTCGTGTACTGCGTGAGAATGTCGTTATCTACGAAGGTGAGTTGGAATCCTTGCGTCGCTTTAAAGACGATGTCAATGAAGTGCGCAGTGGTACCGAGTGTGGTATTGGCGTCAAAGACTACACCGATGTTAAGGCCGGCGATCAGATCGAAGTTTTCGATGTCAAGGAAATTGAGCGCAGTCTTTAATTTGATAGTTACTAGAACAGAAGAGGCCGCTGAGTAGTGCCAAGAGAATTTACCCGTGCCGAGCGCGTTGCCGATGCCCTACAGCGCGAGCTGGCGGTCTTGATTCGCGAAGAGATGGGCGACCCCCGTGTCAACTTCGTCAATATTACCGGTGTCGATGTCAGTCGTGATTTGGCTGCCGCCAAAGTTCATATCAATTATGTCGCAGAGCGCGAAGAGTCTGAGCGCAGTGCGGGCGTGAAGGTGTTGAACAAAGCCTCCGGTTTTTTGCGTACGAAGCTGGCCAAGCGCATGCAGTTGCGGATCGTGCCCAGTTTGAAATTTATCTATGACGACACCGGTCGTCGTGGCCAGGAATTGTCGGCCTTGATTGACTCTGCGTTGGCTGCCGACCGGCACCACGAAAATCAGCCGGGTGACGAATAGTGGCCCGGCGTCGTCAGCGCCCTCGCGGCAGACCCATCGATGGCATTTTGATACTCAACAAGCCCCAGGGCATCACCTCTAACGATGCCTTACAGCAGGTTAAGTACCTGTTTTATGCCGCTAAAGCTGGGCATACCGGTAGTCTGGATCCATTGGCAACGGGTGTTTTGCCCATTTGCCTGGGTGAAGCGACCAAGTTTACTCAGTTCCTGCTGGAGGCTGACAAAACCTACCAAAGTACCTTTTGCCTCGGTGTCGCGACAGAAACCGGTGATTCCGATGGCGACACGGTGAGTACTGTAGACGCCTCTGCTTTAACACAGGGGCAACTTGAGCAAGCGGTCAAAGCCTTCCGTGGTGAAATTAAGCAGATTCCCTCCATGTATTCCGCGCTGAAACACAATGGCCAGCCACTGTATAAACTGGCGCGCCAGGGTATTACTGTTGAGCGTGAACCGCGTGATGCCACCATTTACAGTTATCAAATTTTGGCTTTTCGCCCCGGCGAAAAAGCCGAACTCGATGTTGAAATCAGCTGCAGCAAGGGCACTTATATTCGCACCCTGGCTGAGGATCTCGGCAAGGCTGTGGGTTGCGGTGCACACGTTACCCGGCTGCACCGCACCGTAGCAGGGCCCTTCCGTGAGGAAGAGTCGATTACCCTGCCACAACTCGAAACCTTACGTGAGGGTAAACGCGGTGAAGACCTCGATTTCCTTCTCAAGCCCCTCGATGCGGCGGTCAGCGACGCCATCGCTGTAGAGCTGACAGAAAGCATGGCGTGGTATTTCCGCCAGGGCCAAGCAGTGATGAGTCCCGAGGTCTATCGCCAGTCAGAAGAAGGCGATATAGTGCGCATCTTTCATGTCGATGGCGGTTTTATCGGCGTCGGTGAAGTATTGGATGACGGGCGAGTCAAGCCGCGTCGTTTGGTGGCAAGCGCTTCTTAGCGTTTGTCTTTGTTTGCTGGAATGGTCCAGCATAGCTAGGCTATCTATAAATATGCGTGGGTAGACCTGAATAATGTGCATATTGGAGAACGTAAAATGGCATTAAGTGCAGAAGAGAAAGCAGTAATCGTTACCGATAACGCCCAGGCAGATGGAGACACTGGTTCTCCCGAAGTGCAGGTGGCGTTGTTGACCGCGAATATCAATAAATTACAAAGCCACTTTACTGGCAACAAAAAGGACCACCACTCACGTCGTGGTTTGATCCGCATGGTTAACCAGCGTCGAAAGTTACTGGACTACCTGAAGAGTAAAAATGTCGAACGCTACACGAAGCTGATTGCGAAGCTCGGATTACGTCGATAATTCATTCCACTAACGGCCCCGATGGGGCCGTTAGTATTTTTATATAGGTGATAATAGTGAATCCCGTAAGTAAATCATTTCAGTACGGCAAGCACACAATAACGCTGGAAACCGGCCGTATCGCCCGCCAGGCCACCGGTGCGGTGATGTGCAGCATGGACGACACGATGGTCTTGTGTACCGTTGTCGCCCGAAAAGAAGCCAAGCCCGGTCAGGACTTTTTTCCGCTGACCGTTAACTATCAAGAAAAAGCCTATGCGGCGGGTAAAATCCCCGGTGGATTTTTCAAGCGTGAAGGTCGTCCCAATGAGAAAGAGACGCTGACTTGTCGTTTAATCGACAGGCCCATTCGTCCTTTATTCCCCGACGGTTTTAAAAACGAAGTACAGGTTGTACTGACCGTGATGTCGGCCAACAAAGACGTTGACCCCGATATTGCCTCTTTGATTGGTGCCTCTGCGGCACTGGCCATTTCCGGTGTGCCTTTCAACGGCCCAATCGGTGCTGCTCGAGTTGGTTACAGTGACGACGAGGGTTACATTCTTAACCCCAATTATTCAGAGCTGGCTAACTCCGATCTCGACATGGTCGTTGCGGGTACCAAAGACGCCGTGCTGATGGTTGAATCTGAAGCTAAAGAACTGTCGGAAGATTTGATGCTGGGCGGCGTACTGTACGCTCACCAGGAAATGCAGGCGGTTATCCAGGCCATCGAAGAACTGGTTAGCGAAGCTGGCAAGCCCAAATGGGATTGGCAGGCAGCGCCTGAGAATATTGAATTAACCACTGCACTTAATACTGTAGTTGGTGCTGATGTTGAAGCGGCTTATCAACTTACGGACAAGCAAGAGCGTACAGCGCGTCTCGCCGAAGTTCGCGACAGTGCGATCGCTTCGCTGGTAAACGACGAGGGTGATGTTAGCGCTGAAGACGTTCGTGAAACCTTCAAGAAGTGCGAAAAGAAAATCGTCCGCGGTCGAATCATTCGTGGCGAAGCCCGTATCGATGGTCGCAACAGTACTACTGTTCGCCCGATCGCTGTCGATGTTGGCATTTTGCCGAAAGTACACGGTTCTTCACTGTTCACTCGTGGTGAAACTCAGGCCATCGTTGCGGCGACTCTGGGCTCACTGCGCGATGCACAGAATATTGATGCCCTCGAAGGCATGAGACGTGACCCTTTCATGTTGCACTACAACTTCCCTCCCTATTCCGTGGGTGAAGCCGGCCGTATGGGTGGTACTAGCCGTCGTGAGACAGGCCATGGCCGTCTTGCGCGTCGTGGTATTGCGGCAGTCCTACCTAACGGTGATGACTTCCCCTACACCATTCGCGTGGTTTCAGAGATCACTGAATCTAACGGTTCAAGCTCTATGGCTTCAGTCTGCGGTGCCAGCCTCGCGCTGATGGATGCCGGTGTACCCATCAAAGCGCCCGTTGCGGGTATCGCCATGGGTCTGGTGAAAGAAGAAGCCGGCTTTGCCGTACTGACCGATATCCTCGGCGATGAAGATCATCTCGGCGATATGGACTTTAAAGTGGCCGGTAGCGCCGCTGGTATTACCGCTCTGCAAATGGATATCAAGATCGAAGGTATCACCGAAGAAATTATGCAGGAAGCGCTGACTCAAGCGTTAGCTGCTCGTTTGCACATTCTCGGTGAAATGAACAAGACCCTGGAAGTGAGTCGTGACGATGTCGCTGAATCAGCGCCGCGTTACCACACTCTTAAAATTGATCCGGATAAGATTCGTGACGTTATCGGTAAGGGTGGTGCAACCATTCGCATGCTCACCGAAGAAACTGGCGCCACCATCGACATTGAAGATGATGGTAGCATTCGCATCTACAGTGATGACCGTGACGGCTTGAAGGACGCGATCTTCCGCATTGAAGAGATTACTGCGGAAGCCGAAGTTGGCCGTATTTACGACGGTTTAGTTGCTCGTGTTGTCGATTTTGGTGCTTTTGTTACGATCATGCCCGGTACCGATGGTCTGGTGCATATCTCGCAAATTGCCCAGGAGCGTGTCGAGAAGGTCACTGATTACTTATCAGAAGGCCAGAACATCAAGGTTAAGGTGCTTGATGTTGATGCCCGTGGTCGCATTAAACTGTCGATGAAAGAAGTGTCGGAAGCGGAAGGTGGTTTAGCACCTAAAGCCCCCGCAAAGGATACTGAGCCAGCGGCTGAGTAATTCCTTGCTCTTGTTTAGCGATTAAAAAACGGGGCTTAGTTGCCCCGTTTTTTTTGTCTGGGTTTTTGTTACTGTGCTTTCTTTGTGTAAATAGTGACGCTAAAGCTGGAGGTGTGCATGGACATTCAGGGTTTATATCGTGGTAAATCGCAAATCCTTAAACCTTCCAGCGAATACACGGGTATTTATAAACAGCCCGTTAGCTGTGTCGACGTGGACAAACTGGGTATTCAAGGCGATGTACAGGTTGACAAGCGCTATCACGGCGGCCTCGATAAAGCCCTGCATCAATACTCTCTGCCCAGCTACCAGCGAATTATCGAAGCTTATGCTGAACTTGATGGCGTGGCAGTGCCAGGTTCCATTGGTGAGAATATCACCATTGCCGAAATGTCCGAGGCGACGGTGTGTATCGGTGACACATACCGCTTTGGCTCCGTATTGGTACAGGTGTCGGAACCTCGGCGGCCCTGCTGGAAAATCAACGCCGTTTTTAAGCAAGGTGATTTAACGGAATTTATAGCGCGTGAGCGTATCACCGGTTGGTATTATCGAGTACTTGAGAGCGGCGAGATGAGTTTGGGCAGCGCTGCTGAATTAGTTGAGCGTCCGAACCCTAATGTCACCATCGATTATTTCAATGCCGTACTAAATTGTGCTCAGTCGAGTCGCGCTGAATTGGCTACGCTGATTGAGTGTACGGGGCTGGCCGCTTATTTACGCGAGCGCTTGCAAACGCGTAGTCAATAATTACAGGCTTAAGCTATAGAGCTTACTTCCTATTACCGAGAAAAATAATGACAATAGATCAAGACCTATCGATTGGTGAAAGCGGAGTCCCCGCCCTCGCTAACAATGACTACCTTAAGCCCGGTGTCTTTATCGACTCCGATCACTCCGCTGTTCACTCATTTACGGAAGAGGCACTGGAAGGCGCTGGTCCAACGGCTATAGAACGTGCAGTGGCCCTGTATTACGCGGTGCGCGACGGACTGCGCTATGACCCTTACTCCATGAATATGGACGGGGTTAACTTCACTGCAAGCCATATCGCCACGCAAAAATCCGCCTTTTGCATTCCCAAGGCCATTTTACTGACAGCCTGTGCCCGATCGGCAGGTATTTCCGCGCGTATTGGTTATGCCGATGTGAGGAACCATCTCTGCTCACCAAAACTAAAAGCGGCGATGGCGGGCAATGACCTATTTATGTACCACGGCTATGTTGAAATGTATTTAGAGGGCCGGTGGGTCAAATCAACCCCAGCCTTTAATCTCGAGTTGTGTGAGAAGGTGGGTATTGAGGCCCTAGGCTTTAATGGTCGCGATGATTCGATGATGCACCCCTTCGACAAGGCGGGTCGTCAGCATATGGAATATGTGCAGGATCACGGCCACTTTTTTGATCATCCCCATGCGCGTATTAAAACTACTTTCATGGAGACATACGGAGACCTTGAGCTCGTGCTCGGTAGCCTTAATGGTGATTTTTCGGCAGAGGTGGAGGCGAGCTAGTTTTTTTCGCTGCAGTACTGCAGCGCCAGCTCCTTGCCTGCACAGACCTGGTAGGCAAGGTTTAGTACTTCTTTCTCAACACCACCTCGGTCTGAGAGAAGTTATGGGTTTACGGGCGATTGTGGTCGTTATGGCCTAATCGAAAACGGGGGCTGCGCGTTACTCGGTGTACCCCCCAGCTTAGCCCTTCATTTTATACCGACATGGCATTTCTATCGGGCTGATATATGCTTGTATAGTAGTCTGTGGCCTAGATTGGAGGCGGTGATGAGAGTTGGGGTGGTCAAAGAAACCAAAATCCGTGAACACCGGGTGTCATTAACGCCTTCGGGAACAGAGGCTTTGGTGGCACATGGACATCAAGTGTTGATCGAGCACAATGCCGGTCTCGGCTCTGGTTTTAGTGACCAGGAGTATTGTCAGGCTGGGGGCGAAATGGTAACCAGTAGCGAGGCTTGGGCTTGCGATTTAGTGTTGAAAGTTAAGGAACCCCAGGTCGCGGAGTACCGCTATTTTAATCGCCAAATCGTGTTTGCTTACTTCCATTTAGCCGGCTCACCGGCGACCCTGACAGCTGCATTACGGGCTAAGCGTACGACAGCAATTGCCTATGAGACCGTTGAAGATGACGCGGGAAGGCTACCTCTATTAGCCCCAATGAGTGCTGTCGCGGGCAGCATGGCCGTTACCATTGGCAATTATTATCTAGCTGACTTCAATCATGGGCGCGGGGTATTACTATCTAAGCTCTTCGATCAACACTTTGGCAAGGTGGTTATCCTTGGGGATGGCGTCGTCGGCCTGCATGCTGCGCGCGCTGCTGCGGGCCTGGGTGCCGAGGTTTATGTGTGTGGCTTTGATCCCGGGCGACTTGCTGAGCTCGAGGCGTTTGTATCCAGTGAACTCAATTTTATAGTCTCTACGCCCAACAACATCGCTGCGGAACTACATGATGCGGATCTGTTAATTGGTGCGGTGTTACAACGGGGCGCGAAGGCTCCCCATTTGGTGACTGAGGCGATGGTCAAGAAAATGCCGCCGGGCTCGGTGATCGTCGATGTCAGTATTGACCAGGGTGGTTGTATTGAGACCATGCACGCGACAACACTTGATGACCCGGTTTATGAAAAGCACGGTGTGATTCACTATGGGGTGACCAATATGCCCGGTGCTTATCCGCGTTTGTCTACGCTGGCGTTAACACGGGCGACACTGCCCTATGTGCTGGATTTGGCCGATAAGGGTCTTGCCGCCTTAGCAGGGGATCCGGGCTTTGCGCTGGGTTTGAATACCTATGACGGAGAAATCACCTGCGAGGCTGTAGCACAGGCTTTTGCCCCGGCAGGTGTATAGGCTAACTTACTAGTTGGTCGGCAGGTGTGCCATTTTCGGGTGCTGATTCACTGGCTAGTTCGCTGCGGATACTTTCAACTCCTCGCTCTACGAGTTTTTCGGTGGCATCGATATTGCCGCGAACTTCGTCCACGCGAGCACTAATATTGGATAGTAGATCCCGTGCTTCAGCAAAGCCCTGGCGCACATCCTGAGTGGCCTCGTTCAAAAAATCGACCCTCTCTTCCGGCTCTGCGGTGTCGGCAATATCGGCTAGACCGCGTTGAATGGTACTGAGGGTTTGGCCGGCAACTTGACTGGGAGAGCCGCTGTTAGTGTCTAGGGTACTAAGCCTAGAGGGACTCTCTGTCTCCTGAACCTTACTCAGTGCTGACTGCAGTTGCTGGTTGAGGATTTTTTGTGCGTCACCGGGGCTGGTAGTACTCAGAGTAACCTGGCTATCTCGAGCGGATGCATTGTTAGACGCGACGTTTTGATCTGCGCTAATGGCACCAGCTACGCTAGAGGCTTCCTGTTGGACACCTCTATTTACGGCGCCGCCAATATTCTGAACGTCCACGACCTGTGCTCCCGGCCAACCAGTGACCTGTGTCTTTCGATGGGAATGAAATACCGCTAGTCGTTGTACAACTTAGCCCTATAACTGTAGTTCAGTTATAGGGCAGGAGCAATTGAAATGGTGGGTCAAGCGGTGCTTTTGGAGCCTAGGTCTCAGCCTAAAAACACGACTTACCGTTGGTCCTAAGGGTGGCGCCGTTGGGCCGTGAACGGGTCTGTAAATATTAGCCCAGTAAGCCTGAAAAGAAGGCCTGCAAACTGTCTTCGCCGCCATCTTCCCAGGCTTTTAATGCCGCAGTGCCGATAATAGCGATATCGGCTTTGCCGCGTAGGAAGTCGAGGTCACTCTTTTGGCTAACACCAAAACCGACGGCAATCGGCAGTTGTGTGTGCTGTCGACAATGGGCAATAAAGGCTTTCAGGTCATCGCCCATTTCGGTGTGTCCACCGGTGACACCTTTGCGGGCCACGGCGTAAATAAAGCCTTCGGCGGCGGCACCGAGAACCTTTAGGCGGACATCGGTATTGGTGGGTGTCATCAGTACGATGGGCGCAAGCTCTTCGGGTTTCGATAGCGCGTGCAGCTCGCCGGCTTCCTCAACGGGTAGATCGGGCAGAATATAGCCACAACCACCGGCGGCGCTAAGTTTCTTGATGAACGACTCGTGGCCCATTTTAAAGGCGGTGTTGTAGTAACCCATCATCAGCACTTTAAAAGAGAAGTGCTCTGTGACTTTGCGCATAAATTCAAAGCAGTCAGCGGGGCGCACGCCATCGGCTACAGCTTGCTGATTGGCTTTAACAAACAGCGGGCCATCGGCAGAGGGCTCCGAAAAGGGGAATTGTAGCTCCACCATGTCGACGCCAAATTCGGCCATGATTTCGAGTTCACGCCAGTTGTCTTCGAAGGAGGGATAGCCACAGACAACATGGGTCATCAGCAGCAGGTCTTTGTGCTGCAAGCGCTCGCGTAGGTATTGTTCAAGCACCATATTCTACCGCCTTGTCTTTAATAAATGCTTTCCAGTGATCGTCTTCGATGGTGTCGGCAACGGTGAAAATATCTTTGTCGCCACGGCCCGATTGATTAATCAGGATCACCTCGTCCTTACCCATCTTTGGTGCCTCGGCTACAGCCAGGGCGAAAGCGTGGGTGCTTTCCAGGGCGGGAATTAGCCCCTCGGTGCGCATCACCAGTTTCAGTGTATCGCGAACCATTTCATCGGTGGCCGCTTCAAAGCGCACGCGGTCTTTTTCCCACAGGTCACTGAGAATGGGGTTGATGCCAATGTAGTCGAGCCCGGCGGCGATGGAGTGGGTCTCCAGCATATTGCCGTCATCGTTTTGCAGGAAGTAGGTTTTAAAGCCTTGGGCAACGCCGACCGATGCGTCTTTATAGGCGAGGCGAGAGGCATGCAGGCCTGAGTCGGGGCCGTGGCCGCCGGCTTCAACGCCGATTAACTCGACATTGTCGTCCATAAAACCCTGGAAAATACCGATGGCATTGGAGCCGCCGCCGACACAGGCGTAGACGCGGTCGGGTAATTTTCCGGCTTCCTGGATAATTTGCTGACGCGCCTCTTTACCGATAATGGCTTGAAAGAAGCTGACCATTTCCGGAAAGGGGTGGGGGCCACAGGCGGTGCCCAGCACATAGTGGGTATCACCCATATTGGTGACCCAGTCGCGCAGGCACTCGTTAATCGCGTCCTTCAGTGTGCGTTGGCCGTCCTGTACCGCGATCACTTCGGCGCCGAGGTTTTCCATCCAGAAGACATTGGGGCGCTGGCGGGCAACGTCGACCGCGCCCATGTAAATTTTGCAGTCAAAACCAAAGCGAGCCGCCATCGTGGCGGTGGCAAAGCCGTGTTGACCGGCACCGGTTTCGGCGATCACGCGCTTTTTGCCCAGGCGCTTGCAGATCAGGCCCTGGCCCATGACATTGTTTATTTTGTGCGAACCGGTGTGATTGAGGTCTTCGCGCTTGACGTAGATGCGGGCACCACCGAGCTTGTTCGACAAATTCTCGAGATAGGAGACCGGCGTTGGGCGACCCGAATAGGTGCGCATCAGTTCGACAAATTCGGCCCAGAAAGTGGGGTCTTCCTTACACTTGCGAAAACAAAGGCGCAATTCTTCAACCGTAGTGGCGAGAATTTCCGGTAAAAATGTACCGCCGTAATCGCCGTAGTAACCCTCGCGGCCATCGGCGAAATCAAATAGAGACATAAAGCGACCAGACTGGATAGTAGACAGGGGCGGGTATAGTAGCCAAGTCGCTGAATATCAACAAGTAAGGGCGTGGTGTTTGGTGATGAAAAGCTGTCTGCTGGCGACTTTTCTGTGGGCCTGGTTTGACCCGCCTAGAGGCGTATGTTGAGTATCACCTGCGGTCCATCCGTATGGGTGCCCGCCTCAATATTGTGTATATGAAAATAGGCGAGGATTAGCGTTAGGCGCTTGCCGACGGGGATCGCAGAGCCCACGGTGTATAGCGATAAGCTGTGGGTATGTTTCTTGAAATCGTAAAAGGGCTCATATTCGACAAAAGGCCTGATCTGCTTGTTGGCGATAGTCAGGGGGTGGGAGAGGTTAAAGGTGGGGCGATAGCGGTAGCCCGAGGGGATGTCGCCTCTGCGATACTCAAGTCGCGAGCGATGGAAAAAACGCCAGTCATTGAAGTCGTGTTTATAGGTTAGGGCGCCCCGTAGGCGGTTGTCATAGCGGCGTCTGTCGTCCTTGGTATTTGGGCTATAGGCGAAATAGGCGACTCGCCAGGTGACGGCCTCGTTGACCTTGCCGAGTACACCGATGACGCCCAAATCGCCCTTAAAGTTTTCCACCAAGGTACCGGCACCGAGAAATAGGGTGTGAGTGTCGCTGAGCTGCTTGGTTGCCGAGAGCATGCCCATTGACAGATTGCCATCCGCCGCCCCGAGGCTGGTTAAGGGATAGAGGCAGACAAGTAAGAGGCTACAGCGGTAGGCACGTTGCAATAAGACTGATATAGATGGGGCCGTGGTGAAAATCGGCATGTGTTATTTGTTACCTGGGAGGTTGATAAAGCCCAGTATTATAACTGTAAATTATGAGTTTTTACATTACGGTCTATGTGTGTGGGGCCGACTTTCCGATCAGGGCTCAGCGCAGATCCGGGGCTGGCCTATTGAAGAACAGGCTAGGGCATAAGCCCTTAAGGCTGAGGCTTTGTGGCGCACTCCGGATCGTAGCCTGGCATCTTACTCAGCGGGCCGGTGTCTCGATAGGTGCTGATATCGCCATAAATCAAGAGCGGCGCCAGTGTCCGTATGCCGGGGGACAGCTCCTGGCTACAGACACCCTCTTCGCCGTAGCCCTTGGTTGGCCTCTCCTTTTTCAGTTAAAAAGGCGACTAATGCCCTCAGTGCAAACAGCACTTCTTATATTTTTTACCGCTGCCACAGGGGCAGGGGTCATTTCTTCCAGCTTTTGGCTCACCGCGCAACAGCGCTTGGCCGGGTGGTTGACGTTGCTTTAAAAAGTGCAAAAATAATTTGCGGACTGCGGGTTCTATGGCCTGCTGTCGCTGCTCTATCTCGTCATCATTAAGCTCTGCCAGTTCACCAAAACCACTCTCGGTGGCAAACAGACGAACCGGTTCGAGGGCAGCCTCCAACACCAAGGTATCCATGGGTGAGAGCGCTGCCCAGAGATTGACGCCACGCAAAAATCCACTGCACCAGTCGTCGACGAGGGTGTAGCTGTGCTGCTTAATCTCGCTCACCATGTACATGGCTGCGTAGCTGCCCTCGTTCATATCGCCGATCACATAGTTATAAAAGCTCATGATGAGCTCGCTGAATTCTTGGAAATCCTCGCTATTTTCCCACTCGGGACTGTGCTCTTCGCCGCCCCACAGCGAGGGCATCCACAGCGAGGGTAGAATCATTTGCGGAGCACAGGCGATGGCGGCGAAGTAACCGTCCAGTTCGGAGGCGCCAAGTATGCCCGCATCACTGCCGTGGTGTTCGAGGTAGTAGTCGACCAGCTCGACCACGTCGTCCGTATCCGGTTTCTCCCGGGGTGTGGTGTCGTGGGCAGGGCCACTGGCATCAAAGTCTTCAATAAATACCGGCTTGGGGGTGGAGCGCTCGAGGCGCAACCCCAGGGCCATCTCAACGTCTTCGATATCGCCGGCACAGGTGATGTCGACACACTGGCGGTTAAATAAATCGCGCACCTCTGTGATCAACTCTTTGGCGTCGATGTCGAGCAGGTAGGAGACCAGCAAGCCATTGATTGTCGGTTCCGAGTTGTCGGCGTGTTGAATAAAGTGCCGATAGTGTGCCAGTACTTTACTGCGCAGCCTGGGGTGTTGCCGAGCAATTTCACTGAGCCCGGCCATGGCGGTGGCTCTGGCGAATTCATCATGACGGTGCTGATTGATATAGTGCCCCAGGGCTTCAATCGCTACTTGGCCGATCATACCCATCACCGTTGGCAGTTCGTGCAGCGCCCAGTCATCGTCGCCCAGTTCTTCGAAGAGATCGATCAGGGGTAGTACGGCCTGTTCACTGCGCAGTTGGCCGAGGGTGCGCCAGGCGTGGAGCGGCACCCACACTTCCAAGCTATCGCCGGCGGCGCCGTGCAGGGCTTTATCGCCAAGCAGTTTAATCAGTGCCGGTTCATCGCTGGGCTCAAAGCCATACTGTAAATAGTCGGGCCAGTCGCGAGTGCCTTGCTCGGCTTCACCAAGGGTGAAGAGAATGTCTGTTTTTGCTGAACTCATAGCTTCCTTTGTCGCTGATACTTGACGGTGGCCTAAGGCGCTGTGTCGGGTACTGGCAGGCGGTCTTCTGTTGGCGCGCCGGTTTCTTTTAGCTTGCGCTAATGTTGTCAATTCTGCCATCAATATAGCGCCATTGCTGGTTTTCCCGGCAGAAGCGGCTGCGCTCGTGCAGTCGCTCGGCGCGACCATTGATTTTATAGATGGCGATAAACTCCACCTCGCCACTGTCATCACCCATTTTCCCGGCCGTGGTGGCGATAATTTTCAGCCGCTGCCAGCTTTGCTGCGGGTCTACGTTGAGCTGGGCGGGGCGGGTCGAGCAGTGCCAGGTGCGTAGTAGGTAATCGTCATTACCTTGGCTATAGGCGCTGTAGCGGCTGCGCATGAGGGCGACGGCCGTTTCAGCCTGCTGCTCATTATTTAATAATGGCAGGCAACACTGGCTTAGGGGTAGGCCCGTATCGCAGTAGCAGGGGGTCGTTTTTTGCTTTCTAGCCATAGTGAAAATTTGCGGCGCTGGTGGTGGTTGAGGTGGGTCTTGACTTTGTATTAGTTATGCCTAATATCCCGTCGGGAGTGACGGTGAGGGGATGGCCCATCGCGACTTGCATTCACGGTGCTGGCTAGCTATGTTGCGGCACTGCCCCCATTTTTTCCTTTGCGTAGATACCTTAAGGAGTTTCACGATTTTACCCCCTGCTGGTCTAATTGTCCTACTTCTTGCGCTACTACAGTTATCCTGCACCTTGGGGCCGGATTATCAACGCCCGCAGACTGTTGCGACGGACGACTCCTCGGCGCTCGGTGCCCGTTATCGCGATACCGCTCAGCATCCGCACACTGCGCCAGTATTCGATTGGTGGAGCAGCTACAACGACCCCCTACTCGACCAGTGGGTCGGCCAGCTGTTGGCCGAAAACCTCGATTTGCGCGCGGCTGCCGAGCGTATCGTCCAGGCGCGAGAGCGCGTCGTCATTATCGGTGGTGAGGGCTGGCCCTCTATTGGCTTGGGGGTGGATGGTAGTCGCAGTTTTGCGCCTGAGCCATTCCAGCCCGGCGCGCGCCGTTATCGCACGGGTATCAATGTCGGTCTTGGTATTTCCTGGCAGGCCGACCTCTTTGGCAAGATCAGGCGCTCGGTCGAAACGGCGCAATACCAAAGTTTGGCCAACGAGGCCGATTACCAGGCGCTACAGCACAGTTTGGTGGCGGAACTGGTACGGCTGCGGGCCTCGGTGGCGGTCTCCCAGCGCGAACTTGCGGTGCAAAGCGATATTGTCGACAGCCGCCAGCGCACCCTCGACACGGTGCAGCGGCGCTATCAACTGGGGGTGAAAAACACCTCGGCCCTTGGTGTTTACAGCGCCGAGGAGAATGTCGCCTCGGCGCAAGCCCAGCGGGTGGTATTGAGGCGACAGTTAACGGAAAATCTACTGGTGCTCGATACCCTACTCAATCAGCGGCCGGGTACGCTTGCCAAGGTTGATACCGCCTTTCCTCTGTTGCCCCTTGCCGGCGCGGTGGCAGTTGATATCCCCGCCGCTCTGCTCGACCAGCGCCCCGATATTCGCGGCAATGAGTTGCGCCTAATGGCCGCCAATGCGCAGATAGGGGTGGCGCTGGCCGACCTCTTTCCCGACCTCAGCCTGTCCTTGAATCACAGTTTTGCCAGTGATCAATGGCGCGGCCTGTTTGACAATAATAATGCCCTCGGCTCGCTGACCGGGCAAATCACCACCCGGCTGTTTGAGGGGGGGCGCTTGCGGGCACAGATTCGCCTGCGCGAATCCGAACTGCGCGAGCAGGCCGCGCAATACGCCAAGATCGTGCTCAATGCACTGGCGGAAGTGGAAACGGCGCTGGCGCAAGAGCACTACCTCGCCGAGCAGGTGGCGCTGTTACAGCGTGGCACCCGTGCGGCGCGCAAGGCTGAAACCTTGGCCGAGCAGCGTTACCAGCAGGGTATTGGCGCTTTGTTGGTGCTGCTCGAAGCCCAGCGTCGACGCCAGAATAGTGAACGGTCACTACTCGCGGCTCAGCGTGCGAGTTGGCGGGCGCGGGTGGATCTGCATTTAGCCTTGGGCGGTGATTGGATCAACAAGGCCTAAGATTTACGTGCGATGAGCCGGCTATAAATAAAGCCTTTGTATTGGTTAGTACCACTGCCATAAGTCAGCGAAAGGAAAGACTGAGTGAAGCGAATTATTCAATTACTGAAATCAGAAAACCGCCAGCTTTTGCTGGTGATTTTTATTATTGTCGGCGCGGTGATGTTGTCTCGCCTGTTCAGTAACAGTCGTCAGGTCTTGCACATTAGTGAGCAGGAGTCGCGCTTGCCGGTGAGTGTGGTGGCGGTGCAAGCGGGTGAGCACGCGGTGGCGATTGCCACCACCGGGCGAGTCGCGCCGCGCAATACCGTGGGGCTGACGCCGCAGGTTTCCGGGCGTGTACTGTGGGTTGACGATAGCCTGTACTCCGGTGGTTACTTCAAAGCCAATGCCGTGTTGTTTCGCATCGAGCAGAGTGACTATCTCAATGAACTCGCCAAAGAGCGGGCGGCGGTGGCTAGGGCCGAGACCAGTTTGGCGCTGGAGCGGGCCGAGGCCGATGCGGCTCTCGCCGAGTGGCGCGGCTTAAATGGCACTGTCGCCGCGCCAGCCCTAGTGAGCCGGGCACCGCAAATTGCCCAGGTGAAAGCCGAATTGGCGGCGGCTCGGGCGCGATCGGCGCAGGCCGAGCTCAACCTGTCGCGCACCGAGTATCGTCTGCCTTTCGATGGCCGGGTGATTAGCAGCGCGCTGGAGCTGGGTGGTTATTTGCAGGCCGGACAAAACTACGGTCAAACCTACAACCAGCAGGCGCTGGAAATTGTCCTCTCGCTGCCGAAAAACGATTTGCCGTGGATTAGCCAGCCCAGACAGCTCGATATTGCCATTACCTTTGATGAGCTGCACTCCAACCGCCCCAAAACCCTGCAGGGGCGGATTCTTCGCATGGGTGCCAGTCTTGACGAGACCACGCGCTTTCAACAGGTGGTGATTAAGCCGATGGCCGATGGCGGTCTGTTACCGGGCATGTTGACGCGTGTGGTATTGCGCAGCGAGCCCGTGGCCAACACCTGGGCACTGCCGCTGGCGGCCCTACAGGCGGGGGGTGCCCTCTGGTTGGTCGACGCCGAGAACCGCCTGCGCCGTATCGAGCCAGAGATTATTGCCACCATGAACGATAGGCTTATTGTCGTCGCACCCATGGCCAGTGCCAGGGTGGTCGACAGCAGTTTGGGGGGAGGCATTGAAGCGGCGGCCGTAGTGATTGTGAATGGCGTGGCAAACAATGCCGACGCCCCGCAGATAGCGGGTGACAACAATGACTGAGCGCGAGGGTAAGGCAGCACCCCAGCCCGAGAAACAGAACGCGCAGCCGCACGCCTCGGGCCATGTTGACGTGCCCTCGGACTCCACCCTGGTCGGCTGGTTTGCCGCCAACCCGGTGGCCGCCAATATCGTCATGTTGTTCTTAATGGTGGTCGGGTTTATGGCTGCCCGGGACATGATCACCGAAACCTTCCCCTCTATCGACCCGAAAACCATCACCATTGTCACGCCCTATTCCGGTGCCACGCCCTACGACATTGAAGAGAGCATCACCCGTCGGGTCGAGGAGGGCATGATCGGCATCGACGGGGTGAAGCGGGTTAGCTCCAGTGCCACCGAGGGCGTTGGTCGGGTGACGGTGGAGATGGAGCACTTCGCCAACCCGGCGCAAGTGCTCGACGATGTTGAAACCGCAGTCGACAGCCTCAGTGATTTCCCCCCCCAGGAGGCGGAGCAAAGCTCGATCGTTAAAACCAAGCTGACCTCGAGCATGATGTCGCTGGCCGTCTACGGCGCGGTGGACGAAAAGACCCTGCACTACTGGGCGGAGCGCATCGAGGGCGATCTGCTGAATCTCCCCGAGGTCAGCTTGGTGGATATTGCCGGTGGTCGGCGCTACGAAATTGCCATTGAAGTTAGCGAACTCACGCTGCGCGATTATGGCCTGACCCTGGATGATGTGGCGCGCCGCGTCGCCGAATTTTCCATCGACATTCCCGGCGGTAACCTCCGCACCGAGGCGGGTGATATCTTGATTCGAGTAAAGGGCAAGCGCTACACCGGGTTGGAATTTGCCAACATCACCATTCGCAGCCGCAGCGATGGTGCCCAGCTGCGCCTCGGTGATATCGCCACCATTCACGACGGCTTTGAAGATACTCGCCTGATCAACCGCTACAACGGTAAAGCGGCGCTCTTTGTACGGGTCTCGCGCAGTAACAGCCAGGACACCCTGCAGATGGAGGAGGCTATTAAGAGCTACCTCAATGGCCTCAGCCTCCCCCAGGGCCTGTCGATAGAAATCTGGCGCAATCGCACCGACATCCTGCGTGACAGAATCAGCCTGATGCTGCGCAACGCCATATTGGGCTATCTCTTGGTGTTTATGTCCCTGCTGCTTTTTCTCGATTTAAAGTTGGCCTTTTGGACCAGTCTGGGCATCCCGATATCCTTTCTCGGTGGTTTACTGCTGGTGTCTTTCACCGGCATCACCATGAATATGATTACCCTATTTGCACTGATTGTGGTGATTGGCATCGTCGTTGACGACGCCATTGTTACCGGCGAAAGCATTTTTCACGAGCAGCAAATGAGCCCCGGTGACCCGACAGCCGTGCTGCGCGGCGTGCATCTGGTGAAGGCCCCGGTCACCATCGGCGTGCTCACCACCATTGCCGCCTTTGCGCCGCTGTTAATGTCCACCGGAACCCTGGCCCAGGTGATGCGCCCGGTGCCGCTGGTGGTGATCGCCATTCTCAGTATCTCCTTAATTGAGGCCTTTTATATACTGCCCGCCCACCTGGCGAATACCTCCACCTGGAGCCGAGGCATACTGGCCAAGGTGCGCGATCGCACTCAAGCCGGGCTCGACCGCTTTGTACAGCGGCGTATTATTCCCGCCATTAAGCTCGGCCTTAACTATCGCTACGCCACTCTCGCCCTGGCCTGTGCCTCCATTATTATCAGTGTCGGCATTTTTAAGGGCGGTATTGTGCGCTTTGTGTTCTTCCCGCAGATCGACAGCGACCACATTACCGTCAGTCTAAAAATGCCCACCGGCACGCCCTTTGAAACCACCTACCAGTATGCCGAGCAAATACTCAAGGCGGGCGAGGCCCTCGCCGCCGAGGTCGATGCGCAGTACGCCGATGACCCCCAAGCGGCAGCGCTGGTTGAGGCGATCTCCTTTACCGTCGGCAGCCTGTCCTCCGACCGCACCGGGCCGAGTGCCTCGGGTGCCGCTGCCAATTCTGAAAACCTGGCGCAAATTCGTATGGAGCTGGTGCCCGGCGACCGCCGCCCCATTTCATCCGGTGAATTGGGGCGGCGCTGGCGGGAGCGCGCACCGGCCATACCCGGCGTCGAAAGTTTGGTGTTCCGCAGTAACCTGGTGCACATGGGTGACGACGTCGGGCTGGAACTGATTCACCGGGATGAAAAAACCCTGGCCGCAGCGGCGCAGCAATTAAAGCGGGGGCTGGCGACCCTTGAAGGCGTTAGTGAAATTGAAGACAGCTTTGAGCTGGGCAAGCGCGAATACGTCTTTGAGCTGACCCGCGCCGGGCTCGCCGCCGGGCTGACACCGGCCGACATTGGCCGCCAGTTGCGTCAGGCCTTTTACGGTGCCGAAATTCATCGCATTCAACGCGCCCGCAACGAGCTAAAAGTCATGGTGCGCTATCCCCACGCCGAGCGGCGCAACTTGCGTGATCTCTACAATGCTCGCCTGCGTCTGCCCAATGGCACAGAGATGGACCTGCGCACCGCCGTGGTGATTCGCGAAGAGCGCGGCTACTCGCGCATTGAGCGGGTTGACGGTCGGCGCATCGTCACCGTTACTGCCAATGTCGAAGAAAAAATCACCACCCCGGACGACGTTATGGCCGCCCTGCAAAAGGATGTGCTACCGCAACTGACCAGCGTCTTTCCCGCGTTGAGTTACGCCTACTCCGGCGCCAGTCGCGACCAGCGCGACGACATGGCCTCGCTAAAGGACAACCTGTTGATCGCCTTGCTGGTGATGTTCGTGATGCTCGCCTCCCTGCTGCGTAGCTATATCCAACCGCTGATTATTCTCAGCGCCATCCCCTTCGGTTTTGTTGGCTCGCTGCTGGGCCACTTGCTACTGGGTTTCGATATTTCCTTTGTCTCCCTATTTGGCATGGTCGCCCTGTCGGGGGTGGTGGTGAATGACTCCGTGGTGTTGGTCGACTACTACAACCACCTGCGCAAGAATGGCCGCAGTGATATTCCCGCAGCCTTGGTGGAGGCGGTGGCGCGACGCTTTCGTCCCATCTTGCTAACCACCATGACCACCAGTTTTGGCCTCTTGCCGATGTTGATGGAAACCAGCCTGCAGGCACGGTTTTTAATCCCCATGGCGGTGAGTATCGCTTTTGGTATTCTCTACGCCAGTATTGTGATTATATTTTTAGTGCCGGCCTTGATAGTGATTGCCGATGATTTTTCGCGCTTGGGGCGTGGGGTGAAAAAAAGAATAAGTGCGCGGGCTAGTATGGTTTAAAAGTAAATGAGCCTATTGGCTGACAGGGCTTGTTGAGTTTTATGGCTATTTATAGCCAGGGATCTTTATGACATTGATACAGGTAATGTTTGGCTGGCCTAGCATTGCGGCTTTTCTGCTAGTGGAGAGCATTGGAACTATGTATCGATGTCATCAAGCATTGATAGTGGCCGCTGTGATTTCAGTGGCAAATTGTTTTTATCTGTTTGCTGCAAACAGCTGGATTAGGGCTGCTGCTGTGTGTATTCCGCTCAGCTTAATCCTCTCGTCATAGGCAATTAAGCGGAGGTGATATGTATGCTCAAAAATAGTGCTGGCGCCGGTTTTCATGTTTTCTTCGCATTTGGTATATGCCGTGCTTAATCAGTAAATTGGTATTTAATAAAATGTAGCCAATAGGGGATGTTTTTCCGCTCCGTCGTTACCGGTAGATTTCTTCTGTGCAGGGGTTTATAAGGGGGATGTGTGAAAATAATTGCATTGTTTATTACCTTAAGCTGGGTCTCAGTCGACGTATTTTCCTGTAGCTGTGCGCGAATGTCCTTGCCTGCCGCCTTTGAATACTACGAGTTTATCTTTATAGGCAGAGTTGTTAAGCACGATCATGCCAGCTGGATAGATGAGAACTTGGATCGCTTTGAGTTTAAGGTGTCGCATCGTTTTAAAGAGAATCTTGACAGTGAGGCCACTGTCTACTCTCATCCTTCTACGGCAAGCTGCGGTTTCAAGTTTGAACAAAGCGTTGAATATTTGGTGTTCGCCAATATTCCTAAACAATCAGGCTCGGGTGTGGCCTCCCATCAACAGAGTGGGTTTCCAAATGTCAGTCTCTGTAGTCCGACAACGCCGACATCACCCTCGGCAGCGGAATTGGAACGTCGGAAGGTGATGAGGTATTTGGAAAAATTTGAGCTAGATATCTAAGGTTTAGAGGTGAACAGTCTTGTCGACAGCTAATAACACGCTAGCCAAGGCGAAGAAATAACGCAGGAGGTTCAGGCCTTCCAGTAAAGCATTTAATACGGAGTTTTTTGTACGGGTTTTGAATGAGTTTTTTAATCGTTAAATTATAATAATATCGATGATGGGAGAAGCAGAATGTTGAAAATATCTGGAATGCTAGGTTTGATCCTCTTTGGTCTAGCGACAAGTGGCGCCATTAATGCTGAAGCCTTTGATGCCGTCAATAACCCTGCCCGTAGTCTGGCCGATCGTGAGCGGGATAAAACCAGCAAGCCTAATGCGGTATTAAATTTTATTGGGCTAAAATCGGGTATGAGAGTGCTCGATCTATTTTCCGGGGGTGGCTATTACTCCGAGATACTCTCCTATGCGCTTAGCCCCGATGGCCAGGTTATTTCGCATACCAATGCCGTTTATGAAGGTATGACGGGTGAGGAGGCGGCTGTTCGCTTCAACGATAATCGCCTGCCCAATGTCCGGCGCATTACTACTGAAATTAATGATCTTATGCTTGAAGAGGCTTCGCTCGATGTGGTTTTGATGGCCTTGGTCTATCACGATGTTTATTTCGCCGCTGATTATTGGCCGCAAGTGGATCGAGACAATTTCTTTCGCCAGATTCGCGGTAGCTTAAAATCCGGTGGCGTGCTTGTTGTTATCGACCACTCCGCCATGGCCGATACGGGCATAAGCGCCGCGCAGAGCTTGCATCGTATTGATGAGGTGTTTGCTAAGCGGGATATTGAAAGTGCGGGTTTTGTCTTCGATGGCGCATCTGAAGTGCTGCGCAACGTCGAAGACACACGAACATTGAGTGTTTTCGACGAGGCCATCCGTAGAAAAACCGACCGCTTTGTTTATCGTTTTATTAAACCCTGAGTTGAGAAGATAAACTCTCACTTGAGGCGCTTACTCGGTGAATAAAATGATTATTTCTGTATCGATGGCGGGATGCTCGACAACCTGTTTATTTGGCGTTGTTAGTACACCCACCTGAGATTCCACCTTGCATTCATTGCTTTAGAATTGTTATGGGGCTCGCTTGAATGTCTGTAAAAGTAGGGGGTATATACGGTGCCTGGATCTCTTACTGCATTGCTTAGTATCAAGATTTAAGGCTTAAACAGTTTTACATCGCCAGTTTTTAGCTCGTCTCTTAAGCCCCGGTGAAAATGACGGTAGAGCCCAGCGTTGTTAATGCTAGGTATTACCGCTTCATTCTGATTGGCTTTCACTAAACGCAGTAGCTCATCAAGTGCCACCCAGCCCAGGGCATTGGTTTCATGGTAGCCAGGGTCATGAGCGGGCACGGTATTACTAGTGAAGTGGCTTATATCGGTAGGCGGTATGGCCACAACATAGGTGAGAAAGTCGCGACGTCCATACTGCTTTGGATAAATCGCCGCCGTTTTCATCGCTGACGCCAATACTTGCCTCGACAACACCCGTCGAGATTCTTCTATTGCTTCACGAATGGCTGTCTCACGCCGCGTTTCACAGCGGGATTGAACACCCTTGCCAGGGGCGAGCATTTTAGGGCCGCCGCCGAAACTGGACCAACCCCGACCCTGTTCATGGGCGAGTAGCACGTTTATCGAGCCGTCATCTAACACGACGTAGGGTAAAATGCCTGCGCCAATATACTCGTCGCACTCCTCGGTGAATGCCGGCAGGCTGGACGTAAGAAAACAAAGGATGAGGGCATTGCGTATTAATGTTGAAATCCATTGCCGGAAGTTTGATTTTGTCACGAGGGGGGCACTTAGTGGGGTGAGGCGACTAGCCTAATTCATATGGCGGGCAATGGCCAAAGGGTCGACCAGCGTCAATTGTATGGCGGGCTAGTAGGCACAGAATACCGGGTCATCTCATCCGCTATTTTTACTTGGGCTTAATTGCGACGAGTGTTCTAAGTTTGTGTGAAATACAGTGAGCAGCTGCTGGTGCAGAAAGGGTAGGGTTTTATTTCTGTACAGTGACTAGGATTACCGTTTTATCATATGTTTATGTCGCTATGGCTGTCCTCTTGATAGTCTTCTTGGTAATAAGGTCAGCGTAATCAGATGGGTTCTCAAGCAATGCTTTTCAGTTTGAATAAATTTAAATTCCATAAATCGCTCTTGATGCTAGCACTTGTTGTCTTTGCCAACTTCGCTGTAGCAGAAGTCTATCGCTGGAAAGATGAAAACGGAAACCTGAGTTTTAGTGATCAGCCCCCGAAGTCAGCAAGCCAGCTGGCTGAAGTTATTGGTATTAAAGGCTTGTTGTCTGAAGATCAACGCTTCAAAGCACTTGAAAATGAAATTGGACGAGTTGAGCTAAAAAATGTTGCTCACGGTCAGTATCAGCAGTATATCCCCGAGGGCGGGCTAAAGCGTTTTAAAATTGTGGTCGTCAATCACGGTATGTTTAGCGCTGCTGAAACAGCTGCTGAGTCGGCGAGAAACACCTTAAGACGATGGCAGCGCTTTGCCAAGAAAAACAAAGCTATTATTGTCGCGCCGGTATTTGATAATGCTAATTACGCCGTCACTGTTCGGGGTGCACGCAATGGCGGCTACCGTGGTCTTTACGGCCGGCACGTTGGCGCCGATGATTTTTTACATGAAATTCTACGAGAGTATCAGTTGGCTAATCGTCAGTTTGATGGCCGCTTTTATCTTTCTGGGCACTCTGCTGGCGCGCAATTTGCCAACCGTTATCTGGTTCGACATCCCCAGCGAGTGATTGCTGCTGCCTTTAGCGCGCCAGCATGGTTTGCCCAGCCCTCAAGCGAGCATCAGTGGCCCTATGGTATGGGAGGGCGAAAATTCATGGTGCAATGGCCTAGGGAGGCTCAGAAAAAGAAAATTGATATACAGCCCAACCCCAATGGCTGGCTGCTGGCAACCCAGAGGTCCGTTGCCGTGGTCGTGGGGGTATTGGACTTGAAGCCTATGCGTCATGTGCAGGGCATTGGTGGCGATACCCATGTGGGTCGAGCCAAGCATTGGGTAAAGGCCATGAATAAATATGCTAGCCAATTCGGTGAAAACAGTAAGATTAAACTAGAGTTGGTTCCAGGCGTTGGCCACAACTATGGCAAGTTGGCGGGTGAATGCCAGGTGTTTTTAGCCAATTATATGTAGTGAGCTTGATGAAAAATCGATTTCTTAACTAAGAAGCTTTGGGTCGCAGGATGAGGGGATATGGTGTTGCGCGAGTTTAGGCCCCAGTTGCAATAGGCGCTCCTCTTTACGTTTCAATAGAGAGGTAAGGCGCAACAGGCGGTAAGATTTTGGCAGGCTGTTAGTGTTGGGAGAGTTTTAGCTCTCCGGCCCACAAGGCCTCATTCAGGCCCTTGCGAAAGCGGGGGTAGAAGCCAGTTGCGTTCACGGCGGGCACTACGGACTCGTCTCTATCGGCCTTCGCCAGGCGTGGTAGTTCACCCGGTGTCACCCAGCCCAGGGAATTGGCTTCATCATATCCAGGGTCATTGGCGGGCACGACATTGGTGGTGAAGGTATTGATATCGGCAGAGGTTATCGCCACGACGTAGGTAAGAAAGTCGTGACGGCCATATTGCCGGGGATAAATAGCCACCGTTTTTAGAGCGGACTCCAATACTTGCTTTGACAACACCCGTCGAGATTCTTCTATTGATTCGCGCCGTGTTTCGCAGCGGGATTTAAGGCCCTTGCCTGTACCTGCGTTTTAGGGCCTCCGCCGAAACTGGACCAGCTATGACCTTCTTAAACGTAGCTCGGAGATATACAGGTCCACGTTATGTTGTTCTTTTATTTGATTGAGGTAATTACTAGCGTCTTTCTTTGAGGGAAAGGCATGGAGGGAAACACTATGCATTATTTCGTTGTTATTTAGGCTGTCTACTATTTTAGTCTCTAGTCCGGTTTGGTGTAATTTTAGTTGTAGTTTTTCAGCATTTTCGAATTTTGAAAATATTCCGGCTTGCACTATATAGTGATTTTTTTCTAATGCTGCTTTGTTGTTTTCTGTGAGTTGACTATTGCTGGTCTGGGTCATACTTTCTGTGCTTGTTCCAGTTCTACTATATTCCTTTGTTTTATCAGCGCTGGTATTTCGAATTGTGGTGTTATTTGTGGTGCTAGTTAAGGCTGTGCTGTTTGGTCTGTCTTGATATGTAGCTGCCGGGCTAAAGGCGCTAGATATGAAAAAGCCACTTACAAAGCAGATTATTGGTAATAGTACTGAGACTATGACTATTTGTTTTACGTCGGTTTTAGATAGTTGTATAGAAATCATGTTTGCGCACCTTATTAGAATGTCAGATTATTGGCGGTAAACTAATAAGAGCAATTCTTATGCCATTGTTTTAAGTGCTGCCCTCGTATCGAATTGAAGTGCGGGGGGGCAAGACTGTCACCCTTTTTCTTTGAACAACTCCGTCATTTTCAGCATTTCGGTGTTTGATGCGTTATGCGTAGAAATAATGTGATTGATAGCGCTGTTCAGCGCTCTCCTACAAGCCCAAGCAATACCGCAGATTCAGTGGGCGTTGCCACTTCTCGCCCCATTGACCTTGCGAGCTGTGCCACATGGTCTATTAGCTGAGCATTGGTCGGTGTGCTGGTATCGGGGATGGTCTCAATATAAGGCCAGTCGCCCAGGCCAATGGAAACATGGCCACCCTCAGAAATAATCTTCGGCAGTAGGGGGAGTAAATCACCACCATGATTCATTGCGGTCCAGTGAATATTGCGTTCCTTGGGTATAAACAGGGTGTGGGCATCCAGCCCCTGCGCTGTGCCGGGGTGGGCTGCGGGAAGCTCGTCGCCGGTCATAATTAAACAGGCATAGGCGGGCTCTACAATCGCACCGCTTTCAATAAAGGCTAAAAATTGCCGGGTAAAGCCGACATTCCACAGTGAGGCATAGGGCCTTACGCTGGTGGTTTTTAATTGTTCGGCAAAATGCAGCAGGGTTTTTGTGGTGTTGATATACACCGCCTCGTCACTGCGAAAGGTTTTACTTCCACTGTCATAGGCATCGACATTCACCGAACCCATATCAAGGGGGGCAAAGTGGGGGCAGGTGTCTGGGTTGCTGGCCAGTTCGAGTATCGGTTGAATACGCGCGGCGGCATCGCCGTCGTTGGCAAAAGCCCCGAGGGTGGGATGAATAAGAATATCGCTGCGTGCTTTAATACGGCGAATAATATCGGCGTACACGGCAACATCGTGTTCCGGTTCGCCCTCTTTATTGCGGGCATGGAAGTGAACGACGGATGCGCCCGCTGCGCAACACTGGGCCGCCGTCTCGGCTATTTCTTCCGGGCTCCAGGGTACATGGGGGTTGTTCTCACGCCCTGCGTATTCGTTGATGCGAGCTTCGATGATCAGTTTATTCATTGGCTGGTCTTTTATTGTTATGCG
>MAAT01000059.1 GCA_002162815.1 Gammaproteobacteria bacterium 53_120_T64
CGTCCTTACTCATACCGAAATCTGTCAACAGCGACACTGGTGTCGCGTAAACATCGCCAGCATCGGCGAATAAATTATTGTTACCCGTTGGATCTGCAGTGCCGTGGTGCTTTTGATGCTCAACCCGCATCGCCGCACTGGCGCTAAACACGGTATCGAAATAGCCGTCCCATTCACCGGCCTCAAAGCGGAATGCCTCGGCCTGAGTACCGGCGAGCAGCAGCGCCGCTACCGTTGTGCTCTTAGCCACTGCTGAAAAACTTTTTGCTGTATTAACTGATTTGAAGTTGGAATACTTCAAGATGACACCCCCATACTTTTATACTTATTAGTGTTCTTGAAAGGTAATCCTTGCTAGGAGGGCTGTCAAGCAAATAACAATTCGAAATGTCATCTTATTTACATATGCCGACCAACGGATCTCCGCGCTGTATTCTCTCCTTTGAATTGATTTCTATTGCACAAGTGCAGCGACCAGATCAGCAGTAAAAAGCCCCTTTATTCAGGGCCTAAAACCGCACCAAAGCTACCACCGCCCGGTGTACAAAGTGTCAGCGTATCGCCCGCCTTCACACACAGGCTCACCGTCGAGTCGAGGCGTAGCCGTTTATTATTTTTTATTACGGTATTTTCACCCGGCCGACCCTCACCGCCACCCGCCAAACCGAAGGCCGGGACGCGCCTATGGCCCGTTAAAATACTCACGCTCATAGCCTCAAGAAAACGTAGACTGCGCCGCACACCATCACCACCGGGGTATGCGCCCACACCGCCACTACCACGACGAATGGCGAATTCCTCTACAAGCACCGGAAAGCGCAGCTCTAAAATTTCCGCGTCGGTGAGACGCGAGTTGGTCATATGTACCTGCACCGCACTGGCTCCCGCAAAGCCATTCCCGGCGCCGGCGCCCCCGCACAGAGTTTCATAGTACTGGTAATTCTCATTGCCAAAGGTCAGGTTATTCATCGTGCCCTGGGAACCTGCCAACACCCCCAGCGCCCCGTAGAGGGCATCGGCGATATACTGCGAGGTCTCGACATTACCGGCGACCACGGCGGCAGGATATTCGGGGCTGAGCAAACTGCCAGGGGGAATAATAATCTCTACCGGGCGCAGGCAGCCGGCATTCAGTGGAATCGGCTCCGCGACCAAGGTGCGGATCACATACAGCACCGCCGCACGACACACCGCCGCCGGGGCATTGAAATTACCTACCAACTGCCCCGAAGTGCCGCTAAAGTCGATACGCATCCGAGCGCGCGCGCGATCAATGCGCACCGCCACCTTCACCAGCGCACCATTGTCCATGGCGTATTCAAAGCTACCGTCCTGCAATGTTGCGATAACTCGGCGTACGGCCTCCTCGGCATTGTCCTGAATATGCTGCATGTAGGCGCTTACAACCTCGCAGCCATAGCTAGCCACAAGCTTTCGCAGCGCCGCGAGGCCATAGGTATTGGCCGCCACTTGGGCCTGAAGGTCGGCAATATTCTGCGCGATATTGCGCGCCGGATATGGCCCAGAGGCCAATAATTCAGACACCGCCCGCTCTCTAAATTGGCCCGCCTCGAGCAATAGGAAGTTTTCTATCAACACCCCTTCTTCTTCGATACGACGGCTCTCCGCGGGCATCGACCCCGGGGTAATACCGCCGATATCGGCGTGGTGGGCACGGGTTGCCACATAAAATTCTGGGCTGCGACCCTGTTCACCCTGCGCCTCGGCAAATACCGGGCTTACCACCGTCAAATCCGGTAAATGCGTACCACCGGCATAGGGAGAATTGACCAGATAAGCATCACCAGGACGAATGTTACCGCCACGAGCCTCGATCAACCGCGCCACCGTCTCACCCATCGAGCCCAAATGCACCGGCACATGCGGCGCATTGGCAATCAAATTTGCGCTGCCATCAAACAGGGCGCAGGAAAAATCGAAGCGCTCTTTAATATTTACCGAGTGTGCGGTATTGGCCAGCACCGCGCCCATTTGCTCGGCGATGGCCATAAACTGGTAGTTGAAAATCTCTAGCTGTACCGGGTTGCGCTCGACCGATACCTCGCGCCGCCCACCGGCCCCAACCAGCTTCGTTAATTGCAGAATACCCCCCGGCAACACCTCCCCGCGCCAACCGGGGTCAACCAGGGTGGTGGAATGACGATCAACCAGCATCGCCGGGCCGTCTATCACCGCACCTGCGGATAGGCCGTGGCGCGGTAAAATGGGCGTTGTTACATATTCACCGCCACTGTAAACCTCTGTACTGGCCGGTGACGGCGATGATTTTTGAGAGCCACGTATCGTATCCACGGCCAGTTCTTGCTGCACTTGTTCAAGTACGGCCTCGAGGGAAATACTTTCAATCAGTAGCACCTTGCCACTGTGTAAAAATGAAAAGCGTTGGCGATGGGCCACTTCAAAGGCCGTCTGCATGGCAGCAATACTGCCCCGGTCTACCGCCAATGGTGTGTCCGCACCCTCGTAGCGCAGATAAACCTTTTCAATAAAACGTGCTTGTCCCTGCCTTTCTGCGGGTAAGCGCTGCAGTGCCTGGGTCTGTAAGCGGGCAAACGCTGCACTCAACTCGCCTTCGTTCAGTCCCGACAATGGCCAGACTAAGGTGCAATCCGATAGAGCAGACACCGCCGCCAGCCCCATACCCAGTGCCGACAGGACACCGGCCAAGGGATGGATCAACACCCGGGCGACACCCAATACATCCGCCACGGCACAGGCGTGCTGGCCACCGGCACCGCCGAAACAGGCCAGGGCATATGCGCCGACGTCGTAGCCGCGCTGGGTCGAAATAGTTTTAATGGCACCAGCCATGCTCTGCACGGCAATATCGACAAAACCGGCGGCGACCTCTTCTAGACTGAGTTTTTCTCCGCTGTCGCCAAAAACCTTTTCTGCCTGCTCGGCAAGCTTGGCCCGTGCCGCAGTGATACTCAGCGGCTCAACGCCCATCGGGCCAAATACGGCGGGAAAGTGCTCGACCGCCAACCGACCCAGCGCCAAGTTACAGTCGGTAATGGTCAGTGGCCCACCGCGCCGATAACTGGCCGGCCCCGGATTGGCACCGGCGGACTCCGGGCCGACGCGAAAGCGCGAGCCGTCGAAGTAACACAGCGAGCCGCCACCGGCGGCCACGGTATGAATATCCATCATTGGCACCCGCAGCCGCACACCGGCGAGTTGGGTTTCATAAACCCGCTGATATTCTCCCTTGTAATGCCAAACGTCGGTGGAGGTGCCACCCATATCAAAGCCCAGCACCTTATTGCAGGCTATCTCGGCAGCCGTTTTGACAGCACCCACTACACCACCAGCCGGGCCGGAGAGCAGGCTATTGCGGCCACGAAAGTTCGCAGCATCGGTGAGGCCACCACTCGATTGCATAAATAATAAGGGCACATTCGGCAATGCTGCCGACAGGCGCTGCACATAGTGCGCCAGCACCGGGGAAATATAGGCATCGACCACGGTGGTGTCACCGCGGCCGACAAACTTCACCAGCGGGCTGACCTGATGACTGAGCGAAACCTGCTGAAAACCGGCCGCCTCGGCAATCTTGCCAAGCGCCAATTCGTGCACCGGATTTTTGTAGGCGTGCATACAGACGACGGCCACGGCCCGCAGGCCACTTCGATAAGCCGCCTGCAATTCAGCCAAATAATGGGCTGCGCGCAGGGGGCGAATTATTTGGCCATCGGCACCGAGGCGCTCGTCAATCTCCAGTACCTTGGTATACAGCGGTTCGGGCAATTGAATATCGAGGGCGAAGAGGTCGGGACGGTTTTGGTAGCCAATTTGCAGCGCATCGGCAAAACCGCAGGTGGTAACCAGCAGGGTTGGCACACCCTTGCGCTCGAGCAGGGCATTGGTCGCCACTGTGGTGCCAATGCGGATACTGGCGATCTTCTCAGTGGGGATGGTAGTCGCGCTGGGGGCCGCCAATAGCCGACGGATACCCTCAAGCACGGCATCGTCGTAGTGCTCAGGGTTTTCAGAGAGGAGTTTTAAACTGCGCAGCTCGCCAGCGGGGGTTCTGGCGACCAGGTCGGTAAAGGTACCGCCCCGATCAACCCAGAACTGCCATTTCGACACTGTTTTAAAAGCGCGAAACGGCGGTGTTGCTATCTTAAGCTGGCATTAATCGCGGCGAGGGCACGAGAACCCGGGCACAGATCAATCTCATCAAGGCTGTTCAAGGGCTGTTGTACCGTCTGCTGAATATTGTGAAAGTCACGGCTATCCGGGTCAACATACAGTAGGCCCGTGAGTACCTGGCCCTTCTCGTTGTATTCGGCAATGGCATTCATGGCACTGCGGCGATCGGTACAGTCGTGCTTACCATCTTTATAAAGGTGAATCACCGAGCCATCGTGGAGGGTGATTTCCTCGCTAAAGCCGGGCGGATAATTGGCGGTAATTTCTGAGCGCACCGGCACAAAATCCATTTTGCCAGTGGCTTCCATATGGTCGCGCACGAACTCATAACCCTTACTGGAAGCCGCCGTATTATTAAAGGTCACACACGGTGAGATAACATCGATAAAGGCAAAACCATTGTGGGACATGGCGGCTTTAATCAAGGGTACCAGCTGCTCTTTGTCACCGGAAAAACTGCGCGCCACAAAGGTCGCACCCAACTGCAGCGCCAGGGCGCAGAGGTCGATGGGCTCATAGGGATTGGGGGCGCCCTTCTTGCTCTTCGAACCAATATCGGTGGTCGCCGAGTCCTGCCCCTTGGTCAAACCGTAGCAGCCGTTGTTTTCAACGATGTAGCTCATATTCAGGTTGCGGCGGGCAATGTGACCAAACTGGCCGAGGCCGATGGAAGCACTGTCACCGTCGCCGGAAACACCCACATAAAGCAACTCGCGGTTGGCCATATTGGCCCCCGTCGCCACGGAGGGCATGCGTCCGTGAACCGAGTTAAAGCCGTGGGACTGACCGAGAAAATAGGTCGGGGTTTTTGAGGAGCAACCAATGCCCGATATTTTTGCCACGCGGTGGGGTTCAACATTCAGCTCGAAGCAGGACTGAATAATCGCACTACTCACCGAGTCGTGACCACAGCCCGCACAAAGAGTCGACAATGCGCCCTCATAATCCTGTCGGGTAAAACCCTTGGCATTCGCCTGGGCATCGGGGTGTCTGAAGGTGGGACGAATATAACTCATGATTTTACTCCAGCTTTACGTTTGCGCAGGGGCGTCACATTATTTTTACCCAGCACTTCACCGATATGTCCCGAGACACCCTGGGCCGTCATTGGCATGCCGTCGTAATGGGTGTAGGACAATAATTTTTTCGGATTCAGGTCACATTCAATAATCAACAGCTTACGCATTTGACCATCGCGGTTTTGCTCGATGACAAAAACCCTATCGTGGCTGTCGATAAAATCGGTGACTTCCTTATTGAAGGGAAAGGCCCGCAAGCGCAGAGCATCCAAGTGCAGGCCCTGCTCGGCCAATATATCGAGCGCCTCCAAACTGGCATCGGTACTGGTGCCGTAAAAAATCACGCCATCGCGCGTCTTTTCCGCCGCCTTGTAAATAACCGGGCCGGGAACGAAGTTTTTCGCCGTTTCCATTTTCGCATTTAGGCGCTCCATGTTCTGTACATAGGCATCGCCAAATTCGGTGTACACCGCGTATTCATTGCGCGAGGTGCCGCGCGTAAAGAAGGCACCTTTATCGGGGTGAGTACCCGGCAAGGTGCGGTAGCAAATACCGTCGCCGTCAACATCGAGATAGCGCCCGTAGCGCTCGGTCATCTTATCGAGATCATCCGCCGACAAGACCTTGCCCCGGTCGTATTCGCGATTGTCATCCCATTCCAACGGCGCGCATAAGTTGTCGTTCATACCGAGGTCGAGATCGCTCATCAAGATCACCGGCGTTTGCAAGCGCTCGGCCAAGTCGAAACTATCCGCCGACATATCAAAACATTCTTTCGGATCGGCCGGAATCAACAGCACATGCTTGCTGTCACCGTGGGAGGCATAGGCCGCCGCGAAGATGTCGGACTGTTGAGTGCGCGTCGGCATCCCTGTTGAGGGGCCAGCGCGCTGAATATCGAACAGCACGGCGGGGACTTCGGCAAAATAAGCCAGGCCAAGAAACTCCGCCATCAGCGACAGTCCCGGACCCGAGGTCGCGGTAAAGGAGCG
>MAAT01000058.1 GCA_002162815.1 Gammaproteobacteria bacterium 53_120_T64
ATGGACATTAAGGCAGGCTCTCGATGATTGCTATTTGTTTGGTGCAATCAGCGTATCATTGATCCTGCCTTTTCTTTTTATATTTCAGCGGCTTAGGCTTAAGTAAGTGCCATTCGAGTCTGACCCCTATTTATTTGCGAAGGATAATACCGTCTACAGCTCACAACGATGGTCAGTTAATAATGTAGCGCTATCCGCTGAATCCTAACCCGAATTTCTTTCAGCACCCTGCTAAAGGAAACCCCTCAAGGAATTAAAGGAACGTATGTCCAATAATAAAGAAACCCGCCTGTCAAACTGGTACCAAGACATCGAAGCTAAACGGGCCTTTATTATCGGCACCGTGCTACTGCTTTGTTTTGTAATAGTTGCGGCCACTTCTTTGCGACACCCCACAGACTATGACGGCTACTGGCACCTTCAAATGGGGAAGGACTGGGTAGAAAATGGACTTAGCCCTTATCAAGACCATTACAGCTTTACCTACAAGGGCGAAGCGATTAGCTCCCCTCCTGTACTCTTCCAGGCTGCTTTATATACCTTGGTGAAATGGTTTGGCGAATTTAGCGGCCTTATCACCTTCAAGCTGCTGGCGTCTTTACTGACATTAGGCTGCATGTGGGGCTGGCTGAAACAAATCAAAGCTCCAGCCCTAGTCTATTGCCTGATATTTCCTATGCTAACGGTTTTAATTCAGCTAAGAGCACAAGTCCGCCCTGAATTAATCAGTTACGCCCTGTCTATCATCGCCCTCATACTGTATCAGCGAGCCCACCTTAAACTCAGCATTAGAGCCATTGCCCCAATTGCTTTACTCTTACTATTCTGGGCCAACTATCACACACCTATCCTAGGATATGTCATTTTCTTTGGCCTGTTTGTCGATATCGGCCTAAAATTAATTAAAGAGAAAGCATCGATAAAAACCTGGCTGGTATGGGCAAGTTGGGGGGTATTACTAATTGCTATTGGGTTCTTGACTCCGAGCATGGCACATCCAGTTTACGGGATACTCATATTATCTGATGCCTGGAAAACCATTACCGATGAATTCCAATCTCCGATGGTGTACAACGGCATTGCAAGTGTTTACGTCTTGGTCTTAATCGCCATGACAACTCTGGTTATGGCCCTAAGACAAGGAAAATTCGGCTATCTCGTATGTAGTGGAGTCATGCTGTACGCAGGCTTGACGATGGCCCGAATGGTAACCCCTGCAGGTATTATCTTCTTAGGCATGTTTGCCCATTTAATACGTGAAACAAAAATACAAGGTACCCTGCAGTCATCACAGTACAGACCGTCTTCAGTGATCCTGCTACTATCATTAACTATATTTTTAATACCAATGTTAGAAAGCATTCGTCTAGTACGCAGCATGCTGCACGAAAATCAAACCATAACCAATTTATTTCCAGAACATTTAGTCACATACATGCTCGATAACAATAAGTCTGGTCGGATTTTCAATGAAGTTGATATGGGGGGCTTTTTGATCTATCGCTTGTCTCCCAACAACCAAGTCTATATTGATACCAGAACCAACATCCTCTATCCACTTGAACATGTCAGAACCTGGGTAAGAGCGAAGACTGATAGTGAATCCCTAAAGACAGAACTTCAAAAATACAAAATTGATTTAGCTATCATGGACAGCACTGTCCGCGACGCCCAGCTAATGTTAATCGCAGATGAGCTAAAACTCGATTTTGTCGATGAGAGATACGCTCTTTACAGCCGAAAATCCCCTAATTTTCCTGCAACGGGCCAGTTGTGGGCCAAACCATACTGCTGGGAGGCTGATCAATCGCCAAGATTGTCACAGGAATGGCAAATTGCTCAAGCTATTCTGCCCCAAAGCTCACCGGTGATGCAGCTTTTAGAGCTTACCACCTGGTACGCCACCGCAGACGATCCAAAGGACTGGCTAAGCAAGTTTGGAGGGGGGGTACCATTAACTGATGCAAGCATGCGCTTTGTAGGGTACCAAGCGCTGAATAATGGCTTCTACAAATTAGCAGCTGCGTTATTTAGCTCTATCTATAACGCTGAAAGAAAAGACTACCTGGCCTTCGCCTTGGCACTGCTGCGAAACGAACAGACAGGTGAAGCAGAAGTAGCCCTTGACCGAGCAACGAAACTTCCCGAACACAGATACGACACTACTGATTACATAATAATGCAGGGTTTACTTAGCGAAATAAAAACACGGCGCCCCTTACAGCATATTGATCAAGGACTTGTTAAGCATATCGCCGAGACCGTAGACTCATATGCACTAAGCAACTATAACGAGTTAGTAAGCGTCCGCACATTTTGCCGGCAATGACAAAATCTAGAGAACCTCAAATATAACGGGATCGACACCAAGTCTGAAAAAAATTAAGGGGCCTATTATCCGCCAATTTAACTGGCAACGTAATAACACTCATCTCCTCCTAGCCACAACTAGTAAGCCTCTACCGAAAAATCAGGTAAGAAATTATTGTGCATATTTTTTACATAACCACATATAAAGAAGTATTTTTCTTAAACTTGGATGGGTTGCCCCCCCCAGCACCGCAAATCTTGAGAATGTTCAAAACCATGTGTCAACTGAACCAGCTTACTCGCTGATGTATTGACTTAGGCTCTCAGGGAAATGAATCGCCAGTTGTGACAGGGTTAAACTCAATTCTAAACGAGGTGTGTCCAGCGCTCAGTGCTTTCAATATACCTGCGTACAGCAGCTTCAGTAAGCTGTTTCCATTGGCAAAGCCACCCTTGGTTTACGCTATATCCTCCTGGCAACAACAAGCCTTGATCCGCCTACTGGCAAATCAAACCCCCTCTTAATAAGGGCCAACTCGGCATTAAGCACTCGGAAAAATAATGAATTTAACCAGGGAGAGATTTTCAGCTCTGCAGAGGCATCAAATTGTTTATCCGACACTTTTTTCTGAAGAAATCTAGACACCATCATGGCAGGTAGGAGTGTTGTTACAAAAGACGTGCTTCTGATCACACGAAAACCCGCGGCGTCAATCTTGTTGTGAAGATCTGCGGCAGCATAGCGTCGTTCATGGCAAGCGTATTCATCTATAGCGCTCCACAACCATGCATGCTGGGGAATGGTGAGTAACATCAAACCTTCAGGCTTTAGAGCTGTATACATCTGCGTGAGCACCTCCTCATCTTCTTTAATGTGTTCTAAAACGTCAAATGCACCAATCACATCAAATTCATTTTCGAAAGGAATGCTTCTGGCGTCCATCTGCATAAACTTCGAAGATGGCAACCTTGTAGCGGCAAAACCAAGTCCGGCTATGAAGATTTCACTTCCGCATAACATTGTATGAGGAAATCTTTTCGATATGCCAGACAAGACATAACCGGTACCACAGCCTATTTCAAGCAAAGATTGAAAATTCGGGCAATATTTTTCAATCGCCCACATGAGCAACTGATTTCTGATCTTAAACCAAAAATTAGTCTCCTCCAAACGAGCAAGCTCCGAAAAATAATGTGGTCTAAACCCACCACCATCGTGTGCAAAATCGGGGGCATATGAATCAAAACCATCCACAAGGGCGGGGGTGAAACCACAACCAGGGCAGTTTCGGGTTGAAGACCCATAGCGGACATCGCAGGAAAGACAACGTTTCATAATCTGTTCCCCTTCAACTCATCCAGATTTGTGAAGACGAAAAACTTAAATGCAATGAAGAGAAACCCCGCCACAACAAAAACAGCAATGGCCTGTACCCATTGGTGTGCATACCCGAGTCTATCGATGAAAATTATTAAGATAACGAGGTTAATAAAATACCCAATAAAGTGAGTTATAAAGTAGCGAACACCCGAACCAAGCAAGCTTCCTTTGTGCGCGAAGGTAACGTTACGGTTCCCAATATATCCAATTGCAGCCCCGACTCCATACAGAACAGTCATGGTTATTTTAGGCGTCGCCCCAAGATAGGTGAGCAGAAAATAAGCCAAGTATCCGAGCGAGTTACTCACAACACCGAAGAAAGCATAGCGGGTTAACTGTACAAATGCGCTCTGAGTTTTCTCGAGTACCGGTAAATCATTCATGTACAGAGACAGCCACACCGAAACCCGTCTTACCATAACCGTTACCGTTGTACAGCATGTAGCGCCGGCCTTTATGGTCAAAAACGAATGGGTATTCGATCATTTCCGAGTCCCAGCCATCAGCCGAAACATCAATTCCAACTGCATTTAAAGCTAAGCTCCATGTTTTACCATCTTTGCTCACGGCGTAGCCGATGCGATATAGCGCCCCCGTGCCACTGCGATAGGAAAACCACATTTCATATCCACCTTCAGTATCGCGCGCAACAGTGGGTCTAGAAAAAGCTTGGGCTATACCCAGCTCATAGGGAATAGCTAAGCCCGTACGATCCCAGCGATGTCCATCTGCAGATGAGGCGTAATTGATGACATGCAGCATCTCGCCATTACCCGCATCCCACGCTGTTGTCGAGCCGTACCACATACTGAAGCCACCCCCCTCGCTCTCAAGCACCCATGGGTAGGAAAGGCTAATAGGATCGATCTTATTGGTAGCCATAAAGGGTGAATCCTGATCTAACTCCAGAGACAAATCTTGTTTAACAATCAGTCGACCTATGTCGCCCCGCCAGTGCTCCCCGTGAGGTGTCTGCCACCCCATAAACAGCATGTAGCGTTTACCATCAACTTCATAGCAGTTACCAATACTCACGCCATCCGTATAAAAACTATCTTCTGCCCCATTTTCGAAGAATGGATGACTGTGCTCCCTAACAACCTGGCGTCGAACAATATCAACATCAACCGCTCCCACGGAAGAACGATTTTCGGCATCTCTTCCACTGAAGAAAACACGGTAAACATCACCATCAATAAGGACGGGCAAAGGATTTGCGGCATGTGATAGCAGCTTGGGGTGCCTGTTAGTACCTGATGGGCAATATAGTAATCCAAGTTTCTGCCATTTAAAATTGGCGCTCATATCCTTTTCAATTTCGTACTCGGTACTTTTGCGCGCTCTGTTGCAGCACCGATATAAACACCCTCAGGTGCTGCATCAGCAAGTAGTAAGGTACCGGCACCAATCACGCACTTATTGCCAATCTTGATATGGTCCCGCAGCGTTGCATTGACACCGATAAAGCACTGCTCCCCAATCTCAACGCCGCCAGAAATAACCACATGCGAGGCAATGAAGCAGTGATCCATGATAGTGGAGTGGTGGCCAATGTGATTGCCGCTCCACAGCGTGACGTTGTTGCCAATGGTGACGAATGGTTGAATTGTGTTGTCTTCAAGAATAAAACAATTCTCACCGATGTGACCATCATTCAAAACGGTTGCATGGGAACTAATGAAGCTGGCTATTCTGTACCCCAATGCCTTGGCAGCTAGATATTTCTCCTTCCGCACCACATTGAGTTTGGAGTAACTAAGTGCAACAAAAATCTCACATTGCTTCGGCGAGTAGTGGTTTGATAGCTCCTCAAAAGGGATGACAGGTAGGTTGCAACAAGTTATTTCCATTCGGTACTCTGCGTCAACCGTAAAAGAGACGACTTCATATTCTGAGTCTGTGCTGAAATAAAAATGTGCAAGTTCGGCGATGTCTCCAGAGCCAAAGATTACTAAAGGAGTTTTCATTATTACTTCCTTACTAGAATCGTGAATTCATATAATCCGTAATCGTGGAGTAAAGCCACATTGCGCGAATAACGGCGTTTACAGGAATCAAACAGAACACAAGGGTCAGCGTAATAAAGATAGTCGCGCTTTTTATCCGAGTCTGAATAGGAAGTCAGACAGTTGAAGGCGAAACCAACACGACTGGTTCGGTCAAGCATATCCAATGTAGCTTCGAGATAATATCGCCATTCATCATTGGATCGACCTAAACGAACATTAAAGATACCGCTTGCAACACAGTAATCAGCGATTTCATCTGGTTCGTTAGAGACTACAAAGCGTGCTTTAGGTTGATTTAGATAACGCTGCTCAGCGGCTTGAACCATGCCCTCAGATACATCGATACCCGAATAAGAGAACTCCTTATACTTTTCATCAAGAAAGTCATAGAGCGCACCATAACCACAACCCAAATCATTTATAGAAAAGTGATTTGTCATCTCAATGATTTTGCATAGCTGTTCGAAACGTAGTGTCTGACCTTCTTCACCATTCCAATCCACACCTCGCGGTGTTTCTCCATACTCTGACAGCTTGGATGTGTAATATTCCGCAACCTCATTCATGGTTTTCACATTTGTAATAGTCGTCATTTCTCACCCGCCCCAGTGGAAGGCCTGGCTTCAAAATAGCGAACCAATGCACGTTCAGATTTGGTAAACAATTTTTGCAAAATGAATAGCGGGTACAATGTGTTCTTATTCAACAATATTCCAAGTATTGCAGGGAAATAAGTCTTAAACTTTACTTCACGACGTCCAGATTGTTTGGTTCGCTCTAATGCTGACAACGCTAACTTTGACCCTTCACTCCTATTTACCAAGAAATTAGAAATGGGCAACAAATAATTTGAAGTTGGAAAGGTTAATCCTGCAATGTGAACTAGTTTCCAGCCACTATCAGCAGTCAGTTTTTCTAATGTCAATCTAGTGTATCGTCTGCAATGCCCAGCTATATCGTCTTCAATACCCCAGTGCGCTGGCGATGCGGGCACCAGACCAATCATAATTCCGCCCACCTTCATGCATTTCTTTGACTTTTGCATGAAGGAAAATTGCACCTTATCTTCCAAATGCTCCAATACCATACAAGAAATCACCAAGTCCACCTTTCCAGTTGAGGCGGACATATTAAGATAATCTTCATTGATTGGTGTGTAGCGATGCTCGGCAATTTCCTTATAAAAACGACCCTTCAGAGATGCAATGGTTTTAGCTTCGAGATCATATGACTTACCTGACCACCCTTGATCGAGTAACAGACGTGTTATTTCGCCACTACCTGGCCCTATTTCAATAAAAACCCCTGGTGTAACCTGACGCAAACGATCACGTAGGTACATCAGTTGTAAAAGCGTTCCCGGCGGCAACACTATCATTTTTCAGACCTCACAAAAAATATGAGCGAACTAGCACTTTTCACCTGTCTGTTTTAATAGGTAATCCGCAATAGAAGTAGGTTCGACATAGTTAAAGCCCAAGACATCTCTTTCTTCATCTGACAGGCTGAAAGGTTTCATATTCATTGGAATGTTAATTTGTTGCTTAAAATAGGGGATGCTATAAACATGATTCACTGCACGTCGCTCAGAGTGTGTCTTATTGAATCCGCCAGCATGAAACAACATGCAGTCAAGCAAGATAAATGAACCCGCTTTCGCTTCTACCTGGATAGCATTTTTTTGAACATAATTATCAGATGGAAAGGCTTCTAATTTATGTGAAGCTGGAAGTACAAATGTAGCACCATTTTCAAAGGTAAAATTATCCACGCAAAACAGCGCGTTAATCGCAAGTGGTGTCGTAGATATAAAGTGCTGATAAGGTAAGTCCCTATGCCAAGCACCTTGGTTATAGTTTTCTTGAGGTGGATTTACCACCCCGTTTTGCTGATTAAGAATGAATTTTCCTGAAATCAACTTTTTCAGCATCATAAGCAGATTTTCGTTTAATGCGATCCTGAGAAACTCCAGCCCCCCATGTGTGAGTGGTGAGCGGATGGTGTGTAACTCATTGATACTCCGAAGTTTAATCTCGCTATACCTTTCAACGTAGCGTTCTTGAGTACAGCTAAACTCTTCCGAAATACTTTGGAGTTCAGACGCTGTATAGCCTGAATCAATGGTGGCATAACCAATATTTCTAACCTGTTCTGCAGCTTCGCCAAAAACCGTATCGGACAGGTTTTGTTGGAGAACGCCATAGGATTCGGAAGGGATATTATCGGTTATCATTTTTAGTCAAATCTCTTTGAATTTTTTCGTAAATATGACGAACAATACTATTTGGCCGCTGTTTGACCTCGGAAAACAACTTAGAGATATAAATCCCTTGCACACCCATAAAAAAAATTATTAACCCGGAGAAAAGCCATATCGAGGCGATAATTGACGTATAGCCATCAGGGGGCGATGAGATAAGAAAATACCTGAAAACAAGATATAAAATATGGCATAGCGCGGAAATTGAGACAAACAGCCCAGCGTAAAATGTAAACACCAGCGGCATACTGCTGAAAGAAGTCACAGCATTAACAAGATGATTGATTTTATGTGAGAGCGAATATGTCGTGGGGCTAGAGGAGTGCTTTTCGACGATTTGATAACATTGCTTAAATCCAGTAATGATCCACAGGCCGCCAATATTTACTTCACGTTCCTGATGTAAAAGCAGCGCATCAACATATCGCCGTGACATAAGTCTCGCTGTTACGATGTTGTCTGGCTGCTCTATCCCAGTGAGAAGTCGGAACGCTCGATAGAAAAGATTACCCGTAACTTTCCCGAAAAACCCGCCCTTACGTTGCCCCTGTACTCCGTATGCAACATCACAGTTCTGGCGTTGCAATTGCTCATTAAAGCTCGGCAGCCACTCTGGTTCTTCTTCGAGATCACTATCAATCAAGAATATTAGCTCGCCCTTTGCGTGCGCCAGCCCAGTCATCATCGCTTTGTGATGGCCAAAATTGCGCGACAGATCGACTACGACAACATGGATGTCGCTCTCGGTAAGTTGCACAGCAAGGTCGAGGCTGTTATCGGGCGAACCATCGTTCACCAGAACAATTTCGTAATCTTCATCTACGAGCTGTCTGGCAGCAGTACTTGCCCGTTGATAAAATTCGATGATATAGGGTGCAGATTGGTAGAGTGTTGCAACAATTGAAAGCTTCATGAGCGCACATACCTCATATATCGAGGTGCATCTTTACCGCAGTTGAATAGTAGGTCGAGAATCGTGACGCCATGAGCGAAGTCACCCCAGAGCTGCGAGTATTCAGGGTAGCCCGCGTAGTCAAACCAGGTCAACTTAATATTCATATCCGCAAATAGACTTTCTTCGACGTAACCCCTGGCCGAAGGGCCTGAGATGTATTCCGTTCCGCCCGCTTGAGCACACAATTCGGCCAGCCTCTCGGTTTTCCCTTCAATGAGTTGGTAATCCCATGAATTGCTAATTTTGGTAGTGATACCCAGATAATCACATACCGCCGCGATGAAGCGGCAATTCAGTTGCGAGATATGGGTGTAAGATTCAGCAATGTAAAGCGGCTCTAGCCATATCGCCACTTCGTCAAAATGCGGGGCACGGCGATAGTTCTGCGCCAATGCTTGCCAATGTGCTACGGCCCAATCAGAGCCATCTATCAGGGTATCTTTGATCTTCTGGTCATACTTGCCCTTGACTTGCACCGGGACGGTCAACCATTGTGCGCCCTGAGGTGTCTTGATCTTATTACGGTTGCGCCAATCACGCCGCGTGTATTGCATGTCGTCGTAAAGGATGAATTCATCGACGGTAGCGATCATGTCAAAATACCCTTTCCAAGGGATATAGTTAGATTGAAGAATAGCTACTTTCTTCATTGCGCTCGGCCTTTTTCCTTATTAATTTGGTAGACCGGATTAGATGAGCGGAGAAGCAGATCGAAGTTATTCAGGGTATATTTATGAATTAACGGGTGCGTGTTCCGAAAGCGCAATGCATCACGCCCATCTGACGACAGATCAATCATGGACAACAGTACGCCGAGGCACGCAGCATAAGCCAACAAATACGCTTAATTTCGCAATATTTAACATACCTATTTCAAACACAATAAATCCTTAAAAATATTCAAGATAAATCAACATATGCTATGGATTATATCGAAGCATTATTCCCTGGTGAATGTACTTGTGTCTCAGAATAACAAAGCGTTTCATTAAAATTTCCTCACTGACGATATATCCAGTACAACCAGATCAATATAACGGTTACACGCACCATGCTCGTTCAATAGCATGGGCGCTAGCAGAACATTCATGGCTGTTAATAAAGATCGTATGAAAACCAAAACGATACTGCTTGCAAGGCCCGTCTGCCCATCATCTGCTGTAAACTACTGCCTGCGGTAGCACACATACAATTGCGAGAAAAAGCATGGACATTCCTTTCAACAAACCCTACATGACAGGCAAGGAACTTTGGTACATCAGCCAGGCCCACGCAAATGGGCATTTGGCCGGTGACGGCGAATTCACTAAACGATGCAACGCCTGGTTAGAGAACTTTGTCGGTTCTAATAAAGCCCTGTTGACACACTCCTGCACCGCAGCATTGGAGATAACCGCCATTCTCGCCGACCTTCGACCAGGTGATGAAGTGATCATGCCCTCGTACACCTTTGTCTCGACGGCAAATGCTTTTGTACTGCGCGGTGCCGTGCCGGTATTTGTCGATATTAGGGCAGACACATTGAATATTGATGAGCTACTGATAGAAGAAGCCATTACGGAAAAAACCAGGGCCATCGTGGCGGTGCATTATGCAGGGGTGGGCTGCGAGATGGACACCATCATGGAAATTGCCCGCAAGCATGATCTTCTGGTGATAGAAGACAATGCACAAGGTCTGGGCTCCACCTACAAGAACAGGCCATTAGGCAGTATTGGTGATCTCGGTACACTGAGCTTTCATGAAACTAAAAATATCATATCGGGAGAAGGCGGAGCCTTACTCGTCAACTCACCCCGCTTCGGCGAACGAGCCGAAATGATTAGAGAGAAAGGCACCAATCGCAGTCAGTTTTTCAGGGGGTTGGTCGATAAATATACCTGGGTTGAGATAGGTTCGTCCTATCTACCGAGCGATCTCGTAGCCGCGTTTCTTTGGGCACAGATGGAAGAGGCCGATACCATCACCCAGCGGCGACTGAATATATGGAATACCTACCACCAGTGGTTCGCCTCGCCGGAGGAGAAGGGTAAAGTTCGACGACCCGTTATCCCGCCAGAGTGTAAACACAATGCACACATGTATTATTTACTCCTACCCGACCTCGAACAACGTAATACATTTATTCAGAAGCTAAAGGAACAAGGTATAGGTGCCGTATTTCACTATGTGCCACTGCATGATTCGCCCGTTGGCCAAAAATGCGGACGAGTATCAGGTGAGCTAAAGAACACGAAGAATTTAAGTGGCAGGCTTGTGAGATTGCCCTTGTGGTTGGGCCTGGAGCAGCAGCAGGCGGGTGTTATCGAGCAAGTACTCAAGGCCTTAGGTGATTGATCTGCTTAATACAAAAACAAGCCCAGTGTGACGAGGCTTCTTTTACACAAGGACCAAACCTTGCAAACCTGGCCGTATTGGCTGCTACCTTCTTATCTACACGAATCTGGTGGCCATTCTGAGTTACCCACTGCCACATGACACCGACATACAGAGAAGCTCAGTCTGTCCTTGTTTAGCACGGATAAAAAAAGCCCCGGCGTTAACCGGGGCTCTCTTGTAAGGGGCGATTCAATCGAACCTGACCCCTATTTATTATAGATTTACTTTATTTACAGTTGCCAGGCGCAAATTTAGGACCTGTTGTGGATGCACAAACCCATGTGGTAAGAACTCCACTAGTGACTGTTGGTGTTAGAGCAACCACGAAATCACCAGCAGCAACAATCGCCCCCGTAGCTGTAATCACGCCACTAGCATTTACAACCAAGCCTGTGGCATATTTAGTCGGAAGAAATGAGTCGCCACAAGTAGCCGCATTAGTCATGGCCCCAGTCGATTGATAAACTTCTGACACGCAGGTTCTGGCACTACTCATGGCCAATATCACTTCAGATGCTTTCGCCCGATTGACGTAATCCTGATAAGCCGGCAAGGCAACTGCGGCCAAAATACCGATAATGGCAATCACGATCATTAATTCGATCAATGTAAAACCTTGTTGATTTGTGTGCTTTTTCATGATGAAGCTCCTGGGTAATAAACTCAATAATATTAGGGGAAACTTTACTCTCGCCATGGTTAATACACATCTTGTGCCAAGTTTTAATTCCCCTTAAATATGAATAGGTTAATAGACATACCATTGTATCAATACCAGTACCCACGCCCCTGCAAACTGACAACAAGCACCACTCACTGACAAAAAACGTCACTCACTACTCATTTTTTTATCCAGCCCGCTTGCACTGCCATCACTTAAAAATAGTGAGGAAGACTCACTCTCTCACTGAAAAACAAGGGCTTTCCACTTGTAAAACCAAGGTAATGCCATAAACTCCAAAGATCATCAGATTACTCTGCTCGATTATCAAGCCATCCCCATCCACACAGGCCAAAGCCCGCAATGAATGCCAGTAATAACGCCCTGCACGGCCTCCCCAAGCGCCTGGTCAATGACGCCCTGCTCGATGAAACGGCCGCTATTGAGGCAAGTAGCGCAGCCTCACAAGCGAATATGCCGCTGGCACAGTACCTGGTCGAACAGCAAATCCTCAGCGCCTATCAGGTCGCCAGTACCACCGCTCAAGAGTTCGGCGTGCCCCTCTTCGACCTTAACTGCCTCAACATCGACAGCTGCCCGAAAAAAATTGTCGACGCCAAACTCTTGCAAAAGCACCTCGCGTTACCCCTTTCACTGCGCTCAAACCGTCTGCAGATTGGCGTGGTCGACCCCACTAATCACCACACAATCAACGATATTCGCTTCCAGGTCGGCACCTCGGTAGAGACCATCGTCGTCGAGTACGATAAATTAAAAACGGCCCTAGAAACTTACATTCATGCTAATGAAGAGGATATTGGCGCCACCCTGGGCACCCTAGAAGATTCCCAGCTCGACTCTATAGAAGTCGATGGCACGGAAGGTGCGGGCGACCAAGCCATTACCGCCGATGAGGACGACGCCCCCATCGTGCGCTTTGTTAATAAACTACTCCTCGACGCCATTAAACGCGGCTCATCCGACATCCACTTTGAACCCTATGAAATGAGCTACCGGGTACGCTTTCGCACCGATGGCATTCTCGAAGAGGTCGCTAAGCCACCGGTGAATCTAAGCACCCGTCTCGCCGCGCGGCTAAAGGTGATGTCGCGGATGGATATATCCGAACGGCGCATGCCCCAGGATGGCCGCATTAAAATGCGCCTGTCGGAACGGCGTGCCATCGACTTTCGCGTCAACACTCTGCCAACCCAATACGGTGAGAAAATTGTACTGCGTATTCTCGACCCCACCAGTGCCCAGCTCGGTATTGATGCACTCGGTTATGAGGAAGATCAAAAAGAAGCCTACCTTCGCAACCTGAATCAACCCCAGGGTATGATTCTGGTCACTGGGCCAACGGGCTCAGGTAAAACCGTTTCACTCTACACCGGTTTAAATATTCTCAACACCCCCGAACGCAATCTGTCGACGGCTGAAGATCCGATTGAAATTAATCTGGAAGGGATAAACCAAGTTGGCATGAACGCAAAGGTGGGGCTGACTTTTTCTGTAGCCCTGCGAGCCTTTTTACGTCAGGATCCGGACATTATTATGGTCGGCGAAATTCGCGACCTGGAGACTGCAGAAATATCCATCAAAGCAGCACAAACCGGTCACCTGGTGCTGTCTACCCTACACACCAACAGTGCTCCTGAAACACTGACTCGCCTACTCAATATGGGAGTACCGGCCTTTAACGTGGCAACATCGGTCAGCCTAATAATCGCCCAGCGACTGGCGCGACGTCTCTGTAAGTTCTGTAAGGAAGCCGCCGTCGATATCCCACGCAATATCCTTATCGATGAGGGCTTTGAAGCCCTAGACATCCCCCTCGAAGACGTCGAACTCCACCAGGCCGTTGGCTGCAATAAATGCGCCAATGGCTATAAGGGGCGAGTCGGTATTTATGAGGTACTCGAAGTCACGCCTGCAGTATCAAAGCTTATTATGGAGGGCGGTAATTCACTAGAAATTGGCGCACTGGCTAAAAAGGAAGGCTTTAGAACCTTGCGCCAGTCGGCATTAAAGAAGGCGGCAGAAGGTATCATTAGTCTCGAAGAAACCAACCGAGTTACAAGAGACTAAAGCATGGCAACGGCAAGCCCCACAGCGCAGATTTATGTTTATAAGGGCAAAAATAAAGAGGGTCGCCAGATCAAGGGAGAGATGCGGGGCAGCAACCCCAGCCTAATCAAGGCCCAGTTGCGCCAACAGGGAATTATTGCCAAATCTGTTCGCAAAAAACCTAAGGACCTATTTGGTAGCGGCAAGCCAATCAAGCCCGGGGATATTGCCACCTTTAGCCGTCAAATGGCCACCATGATGAAGGCCGGTGTACCACTGGTACAAAGCTTTGAAATCGTCTCAGAGGGTGCCGACAACCCCAATATGAAAAAGCTGATCGACGACCTCCACGCCGATGTCGCCGCCGGCAATAGCTTTGCCTATGCCCTCAATAAATTCCCTCAACATTTTGACAATCTGTTTTGCAGCCTGATTGAGGCCGGGGAAAACTCGGGATCACTCGACACTTTGCTCGACCGAGTCGCCACTTACAAAGAAAAAAGTGAGCAGCTGAAACGAAAAATCAAAAAGGCCATGACCTACCCCATTGCGGTGATTATTGTCGCGATTATTGTTACCGCCATTTTGTTAATTAAGGTCGTCCCTGTATTTGCCGAGGTCTTTTCCGGCTTTGGTGCCGACCTTCCGGCATTCACGCTGTTTGTCGTTGGCCTCTCCGACTTCGCACAAAAGTGGTGGTTTGTTATTTTCGCCAGCCTAATGGGTATTGGCTATGCCTTTAAAACTGCCCGACTGCGCTCGCCAAAATTTTCCGATGCCGTCGACAAAGCCATGCTGAAGCTCCCCACCGTCGGCTCTATTCTCGAAAATGCCGTTATTGCCCGCTACGCCCGCACCCTAGCCACCACTTTTGCGGCTGGCGTGCCTTTGGTGGAAGCCCTCGGTTCAGTTGCCGGTGCCTCGGGTAATGCCCTGTATCGCGATGCCATATTGCAAGTACAAGCCGACGTTACCACCGGCCTAACCATACATACGGCACTAAGAGCGACCAATTTATTTCCCGTCATGCTGCTGCAACTGACATCAATTGGCGAAGAGTCGGGATCACTGGATGAAATGATGGAAAAGGCCGCCGACCACTACGAGGAGGCTGTAGATAACTCTGTCGACAATCTCACCGCTCTTCTCGAACCAATGATTATGGCCGTACTTGGCGTATTGGTTGGCGGCCTACTCATCGCCATGTATCTGCCCATCTTCCAGCTAGGTCAAGTAGTCGGATAATCGAAAACTTGTACCGCCTACCTATCGTCTCCTCATCAACCCAATAAATTGAGTAATCCAGCTTCAGTATGATCGAAACCCTTAGCGTCTACCCCGTGGAATTAACCCTCATCCTCAGCTTAATTCTCGGCCTAGTGGTCGGCAGTTTTTTAAATGTGGTGATTTACCGCCTGCCCTTACAACTACAAAATAGCTGGCGTCACGATGCGATGGACTTTCTCGGTCAGGAGCCGCCTGCAGAGAGCAAAAAGTTCAGCCTGATTTACCCGCCCTCGCGCTGCCCTAGCTGTGAAACTCTTATCAAGCCCTGGCACAATATTCCCATCATCGGCTACCTGCTACTAAAGGGCCGCTGTAAAAGCTGCGCCGAGCCGATTTCACTCCAGTACCCCGCTGTTGAGCTTATTTGCGGCCTGTTAACCCTGGTCGTGGTGTATCACTTCGGCTTTACCGCACAAGCCGCCTGGGCGGTACTGTTTACCTGGGTATTGGTGGCTCTCACCGGCATTGATGTCAACCACCAGCTATTACCCGACAGCCTCACCCTACCCCTGCTGTGGTTGGGTTTACTGGTCAATATCACGTCAACGTTTACGCCTTTAGTTGACGCTGTCATCGGTGCTGTCGCGGGCTATCTGGTGTTGTGGTCTGTCTACTGGGCCTTTAAGTTAATCACCGGCAAAGAAGGCATGGGCCACGGCGATTTCAAGCTGCTCGCCGCTCTGGGTGCCTGGTTGGGCTGGCAACAATTGCCGATGATTATATTGCTGTCCTCCGCCGTGGGCGCTTTAATCGGCACCATCGGCATTTTGCTGTACGGGCGAGAGCGGCAGGCACAAATTGCCTTCGGGCCCTACCTTGCCATCGCTGGCTGGGTTGCTCTGGTAGCCGGTGAAAGAATCACCAACAGCTATCTACAATTTCTCTAACGCCCCCCCTCTAGCCTCTTCATAGCCCTGCAACTCGGGCTATGAATTCAAATCCCTTGCTCTATAATCTCTAGCCAACCTTTGACAGTGGATTTTAGGCTATGTTTGTACTCGGACTCACCGGTGGTATCGGCAGTGGTAAAAGTGCGGTAGCAGCCTGCTTTAAGGCCTATGGCATTAAAGTGGTCGATGCCGACATTGCCGCCCGTAAAGTCGTTGAGCCCGGCATGCCTGCACTGCAGGCCATTGCCGAACACTTTGGCGGCCAGGTGATACAGGCCGATGGCACCATGGATAGAGCAGTGCTACGCAGCATTGTCTTTAACGATGAACAACAGCGGCTCTGGCTCGAACAACTCCTGCACCCGGCTATCGGCGAGTGGATAGCAACAGAGCTAGCCTCTGCTACCAGTGCCTATGCCATCTTAGAATCACCCTTGCTGCTAGAAACCGAACAAGGTAAATCGACCCAGCGCGCGCTGGTGGTCGATGTCAGCAAAGAATTACAGATAGCGCGAGCGACCGCGCGGGACGACAACACGCGCGAACAAATCGAGGCCATTATCGCCGCCCAGTTGCCCCGCGAAGAGCGATTGGCTCGAGCCGATGATGTGATCGACAATAGCGGCACACTGGCAGACCTACAGCGCGGCGTCGCAACATTGCACCAACAATACCTTGAGATCGCCGCCAGCTTCGATAATCAAGGAACTGCGTAAGATGTCTGACCAAGCCGCGACTACAAACTCCCCCAGCAACCTTGTTGTGCAGTGCCCACAGTGTAAAAAACCGGTGCACTGGAATGAGCGCTACCCACATCGGCCCTTTTGCTCACAGCGCTGTCAGCAATTGGATTTTGGTGAGTGGGCGACGGAGAAAAACACCATTGCTGGCGCTAGCGTGATATCTGATGATGACGAATGGCAGAGCGAATGAAGCCAGCAGTAACACTTTTTTAATCGTTCTTGATTAGAAGACTATGGCTTTGCCGCTGCAACGACCCTTTCTAGCACCGCATAATTGGCCGCCGGAAATGGGTAATCACCCAAGGCGCTGATATCAACCCAGCAAATACACTGGCCCTCATTGCCTTTTTCCTGCCCTGTAAAGCGCTGGACGGCCCAGACATCGAGCACGATCAATTTGTCGTTATAGTCGTGCTCGGTGAGTAACAGTGGCGAGCAAGCCTCTACCTCTATCGCCAACTCTTCCTGTAATTCCCGCTTCAGTGCCTGCTCGGGGCGTTCACCACTAGCCACCTTGCCCCCGGGAAACTCCCAAAGACCGCCCTGGTGTAAATGCTCGGGGCGCTTGGCAATTAACACCTGCGTTTTGCTGGCGTTATAAATAACAGCGGCCACCACGTGGATGCGCACAGCCCTTTCACTCATTGCCGTCGCCTACGTACGGTATTCGGCATTGATGCGAATATAGTCATAAGACAGGTCGGTGGTCCACACCGTTTCACTGACATCACCCCGCGCTAGGTCGATGCGAATGCTCAGCTCTTCTTGATTCATTACCTGCTGACCCGCCTGCTCGGTATAGCTCGCGGCTCGCCCGCCTCGCTCGGCGATGAGCACATCGTCCAACCACACCTTGACGTCGTCGACATTGAGACTGTCAACGCCGGCCCGGCCAATGGCCGCAAGAATTCGCCCCCAATTGGGATCACTGGCAAACAGTGCCGTTTTCACCAGTGGTGAATCCGCAACGGTGTAGGCCACCTGCAGGCACTCCGCAACACTGGCACCACCGGCCACGGCTACGGTGACAAACTTGGTCGCGCCCTCGCCATCGCGGACAATCGCCTGGGCGAGCTCAATGCACACCTGCTCTACCGCCTCAACCAAACGGGCTCTATCGGCACCGTCATCCAGCACCGCTGGCGACTGCCCGGTGGCAACAAGCACCAGCGAATCATTGGTCGAGGTATCCCCATCGATGGTAATGCGATTAAAGGATTTATTCACGGCGGCGTTGAGAATTGCCTGTAAATCGTGCCGCGCACAGCGAGCGTCGGTCGCCACATAGCCCAGCATGGTCGCCATATCGGGGCGGATCATACCGGCACCCTTGGCAATGCCGGTAACGGTGACCGTCTCGCCATTAATATCTATCTGGCGACTGGCACCTTTGGCGCGTGTATCCGTGGTGAGTATGCCCTCTGCCGCCGCTGCCCAGCCATTTTCATCCAGGGCGGTAAAGGTCGTGGGGAGGGCTGCCAAGATAGGCTCTATGGGTAGGGGCTCACCGATAACCCCCGTCGAAAAGGGCATTACTTGCTCAACATCCACTGCCCCAATAGCCGCCAGCGAAGCACAGGTTTGCAGGGCATCCTTTAAGCCCTGTTCACCGGTGCCGGCATTGGCATTACCGGTATTGGTTAATAAATAGCGAATGCCGTTACTCTTACGACAAGTATCCGCCAGGTGCTTTTTTGCCAATTGTACCGGCGCTGCACAGAAGGCATTGCGGGTAAACACCGTCGCTATCTCGGCGCCCTCGGCCAGAGCCATAATGACCAGGTCCCGGCGCCCAGCGACTTTAATTCCGGCACAGCCGGTGGCCAGCTGAAAGCCTTTGACCGGCCATAATTTAGCTAATTCACCCGAACCTACCGCCATAATCCACCTACTCCTAAAGCCTTATCATTGCGTCCTACCACAGCACCTACCGACTCAATTCAATTTACCGTGACACTGCTTGAATTTTTTACCCGAGCCACAGGGACAAGGGGCATTGCGGCCGACTTTTTCACCACCGCGTACAAAGGGTTGTTCGGGTAGGGGTGCGAGTTCAGCTGGCGGCTCTGCATCCGCTGCCACTAAGGCCGATTGGCTCTGCTCGTGGTTGAACTCCATCTGCTGCTGGTTAAACGCCTCTTGACGTTGACGCTCCAGCTCGGCGGCTTCATCTTCGCGACGAATTTCAACGCGGCTGAGGAAGCGCACGGTTTCAAGCTTGATGTTTTCGAGCATCTCCTGAAACAGCTCGAAAGACTCACGTTTGTATTCCTGTTTCGGGTTTTTCTGGGCATACGCCCGCAAGCCAATACCCTGGCGCAAGTGGTCAATATTGGCCAAGTGCTCCTTCCACAGGTTATCGAGTACTTGTAGCATCACTTGGCGTTCAACCGTGTGAATATCTTCGCCAATGCGCTCACAGCGCTGCTGATAGGCGGCATCGCTGGCGGCCATGATTTTGCTCTTCAAGCCCTCTTCATTAAGCCGTTTGTCATCATCCAGCCAAGCTTGTAGCGGTAGCTCGATATTGATTTCAGTTAACAAATCCTGTTCCAAGCCGGCAATATTCCACTGCTCGGGTAGGCTTTGCGCAGGAATCGAGTTTTCCACCACTTGGTTCACCACGTCGTGCTGCACTGCGGTGATGATTTCATTGATGCTTTCAGAGGCCAGTAGATCATTGCGCTGCTCGTAGATCACCTGGCGCTGATCGTTGGCCACATCGTCATATTCCAGTAACTGTTTACGCATATCGAAGTTATGGCCCTCGACCTTGCGCTGAGCCCGTTCAATCGCGCTGGTGACCATGCGGTGCTCGATGGCCTCACCCTGCTCCATACCGATGGCACGCATCATGTTTTTCACCCGCTCAGAGGCGAACAGGCGCATCAAGCTATCTTCCAAGGACAGATAGAAACGCGATACGCCGGGGTCACCCTGGCGACCCGCGCGGCCGCGCAACTGGTTATCGATACGACGCGACTCGTGGCGCTCGGTAGAGAGAATGTGCAAGCCCCCCGCCGCAATCACCTGGTCGTGGCGTTTCTGCCATTCAACCTTAGTCGCTGCGAGCAAGTCATCACTGGGGTTTTCTAGGGCCGCCAGTTCTACCTCCAAATTACCGCCGAGCACAATATCCGTGCCCCGCCCCGCCATATTGGTGGCGATGGTCACCCTAGCCGGAACGCCCGCCTCGGCAACGATCTGGGCTTCCTTCTCGTGGAATTTAGCATTCAAGACCTGATGGGAAATTTTTTCTTTATTGAGCAAGGTCGACAGTAGTTCTGAGGTTTCAATCGACGCGGTGCCCACCAATACCGGCGCACCCTTATCGATACAATCGCGCACATCTGCCACCACGGCATTAAATTTCTCACCCTGGGTGAGGAAAATAAGATCGTTCAAATCCTCCCGAGCCACCGGCATATTGGTGGGAATTACTACGACGGGCAGGCCGTAAATTTGATGAAACTCAAAGGCCTCGGTATCGGCCGTGCCGGTCATGCCCGCCAACTTGCCGAAGAGACGGAAATAATTCTGAAAGGTGGTTGAGGCGAGAGTCTGACTCTCACTTTGAATCGCCACTCCCTCCTTCGCCTCAATGGCTTGGTGCAGGCCCTCGGACAAGCGTCGGCCCGGCATGGTGCGGCCGGTGTGCTCGTCGATCAGTACCACTTCGCCCTGCTGCACGATGTATTCAACATCTTTGTGGAACATATGCTGGGCCCGCAAGGCGCCGTGCACATGCTGTAATAAACCCAAATTGGCCGCTTGATAAAGACTTTCGCCCTCTGTCAGCAAGCCCTCGCGAAGTAGTAGTTCCTCAACTTTTTCATGGCCAACTTCGGTCAGCTCGACTTGGCGCACCTTCTCGTCGACACTAAAGTCGCCTTCGGGCTCAAGCTCAGCATCATCACCCGTATTGGTTGCGCTCTCTTCATCCGCAACGGTCTTTTCAAGTTGTAGGGTTAAGCCCTGTACCAGCTTATTGACTTTTTTATACAGCTCCGAGCTATCATCGGCCTGCCCAGAAATAATCAGCGGCGTGCGCGCCTCATCGATAAGAATAGAATCGACCTCATCGACAATGGCATAGGCTAGACCGCGTTGAGATTTCTGCTCCAAGCGCAACACCATATTGTCGCGCAGATAGTCAAAGCCAAACTCATTGTTGGTGCCGTAGGTGATATCTGCAGCGTAGGCTTGCTGTCGACTCACCGGGTTTTCACCCTCATTATCGAGCAGGAATGAGCTTTCGGCGCCCGCTGCGTGGGACTGGACGATGCCCACCGTCATGCCCAGGGTTAGATACACCGGACTCATCCAGCTGGCATCGCGCCGTGCCAGATAATCGTTGACGGTGACGAGGTAGACGCCCTCTCCGGTCAGGGCATTGAGATAGGCGGGCAGGGTCGCCACCAAGGTCTTACCCTCACCGGTACGCATTTCGGCAATTTTGCCCTCATGCAAGACCATGCCGCCAATCATCTGTGTGTCGAAATGGCGCATACCGAGACTGCGGCCCGCCGCCTCACGCACCGCGGAAAAGGCCTCTGGTAGCAATTGATCTAGACTTTCCCCGGCGCTGAGACGCGCCTTAAACTCGGCCGTTTTATTGCGTAACTGCTCATCACTGAGCTCTTTAAAGCTGCTCTCGTGCTGATTAATTTTTTCTACAATTTTACGTAAGCTCTTCAGCTCTCGGTCATTTTTAGTACCGAAAACTTTCTTGAATAATTTACCTACCATGGCAATCGTCAAACCCTGTAATTAACTAACACTGGAAACCAGAACCGCACCTATCTTATAGAGACGCAGCAGCGAAAACGAGGAACAGCAGAAAAAAGGCGGGGTTTAACGGACGGTGCGGCGGATATAACTTGCGGGGTCGACATTGCGACCATTTTTATAGACTTCAAAGTGGACATGGGGGCCGGTAGAGCGACCGGTACTGCCCATCTTGGCGATGACCTGACCTTTTTTTACCAAGTCACCGACTGCCGTCAAATTGGTTTTATTGTGGCCGTAACGGGTGACATAGCCTTCGCCATGATCAATTTCAATCAGCCGACCATAACCCTTATAGGGCTCGGAGCGAGTGACTATCCCGGAGGCGACGGCAATCACATCCGAGCCTTCTTTACCGGCAAAATCGACACCCAAGTGCCAAACCTTACGACCATTGAAAGGGTCTGTTCGCCTGCCGTAGTGCGAAGACAGCCAACCCTTGGCAATCGGTCGACCGGAAATCGTATTTTCGCGTTTCAGATCACGGTCAACGATCATCACCCGCAATAAATCGAGCTGCTGCTCGCGATTATCCATTCGCGCTTCAAGCTCGGCAAACAGATCCTGCACGTCGAGTGAGATAATGTTATTGATCTCGGGCACCGCCAGATCAGTAGCACCCGTGGGCTCAGGGACTGGCGTCGCATCCCTCTCCATCGGGCCGCCGATTGCCGGTGTATGGCTGAAGTTAAACTCACCCTTATCGAGCCCGGCAATATCGGTGATGCGCTCGCCGAGAGCATCCATGCGCACCATTCGCGCTTGAATTTCGGCTAATTTATGCGAGTAGGCGGCAATTTTTTTATCGGCATTGGCAACGCCAAGCTGCAGTTCTTCGTGCTGCAGGTCCAGCTCAACTTGTACCGCAGCCAGTGCCGCACGCAGCGAGGCATCGCCGCGATCACTTTTAACACCAATCACTAGGCCGGCACCCAAGGGCACGCCGAGCACACACAAAGAGAGGGCCACTTTGGCCCACGTATTCAGTGTCAAGGTGAGGGCTTTACCCTGGCGCGAACTAAGGAAAATAATTTTCATATACGCAAGCTACTGTCGGTCTTTGGTCTTTGGTCATTGGGGAAACACCGCCCTTACTATCCTAAAAACAACGGCAGGCACTCTCCCTCGCCAAAATTATCGACACATCCTGTGTTTATACTGCGGCAATTGCGGGTTTCGAATAGGAGATCGGAGCGTCCTCCTCGTTGTCTTCAAAAGTTACCACTTCCCAGGCGTCTTTTTGTGCGAGCAGTTCACGCAACAACATATTGTTCAGGGCGTGCCCCGACTTGAAGGCATTAAATTCGCCAATCAGGCTATTACCCAATAAATACAGGTCGCCAATGGCATCGAGAACTTTGTGTTTAACAAACTCATCCTCGTAGCGCAAACCATCCTCGTTCAACACTTGAGCATCATCCACGGCAATAGCGTTATCCATACTAGCGCCGCGAGCGAGGCCCTGTGAACGCAAATATTCAAACTCGTGCATAAAGCCAAAGGTGCGAGCGCGGCTCACTTCTTTCACAAAGGAGGTACTGGAAAAGTCGACCGTGACTTCTTTATTACGCTCTTTAAAGGCAGGGTGATCAAAATGAATGGTAAAGGTCACCTTGAAACCATCGAAGGGTTGAAAGCAGGCGGTCTTATCGTCTTGGCTGACTTCCACCCGTTTTTTAATGCGAATGAATTTCTTTGGCGCATCCTGCTCGATAATGCCTGCCGATTGGATCAGAAAGACAAAGGGCCCGGCACTGCCATCCATAATCGGCACTTCGGCGGCGGTGACATCAATAATCGCATTATCGATACCCAGCCCAGCCATAGCCGACAAGAGATGCTCCACCGTCGACACTCGCACATCGCCATTCACCAATGATGTCGATAGCGTGGTATCGCCGACATTCATTGCCTTCGCTTCAATTTCGACCACCGGGTCAAGATCGGTGCGACGAAATACGATGCCGTTATCAATGGGCGCCGGTTTTAACGTCAGGTACACTTTTTCACCGGTATGCAAACCAACGCCGGTCGCACGAATAGTATTGTTTAACGTACGCTGTCGTATCACTGCTTAAATCCCCCGGGCACAATCGCGGGATAGTAGCAAAACCGCTGGCTTTGCTCTACCCATTTTGACGGCCCCAACCCCACAGAGGGGTATGCGGAGTCAAAACCGTCGTTCACTCAGCCAACAGCAGGCTCTAGTCAGCCTGGCGACGCAAGAAAGCGGGGATATCGAGATAGTCCATATCCGCTTCCTGGTGTGCCGCCACTTTAGCTATCGCTTCGCTCTGCGGCTCAGCCGCTACGGCGCTGGCGGCAACACCAGCGCGCATACCACCTCGGCCGCCGGTGCGCGTAATGGTCGGGCGATCTAACTTGCCGTAATCAATTTCACCATTGGTTTTCAAGGTGTTATCAACCACTTTGGCAGGCACCGGTCGGCTAATTTCCTCGGGGCGACCCAAGCCAGTAGCGACCACAGTAACGCGTAGCTCGTCACCCATTTCCTCATCAATAACCGTACCCACAACCACTGTGGCTTGGTCGGAGGCAAACTCCTCCACCGTATCGCCAACATCGGCAAACTCACCCAGGGACAGATTCGGCCCGGCGGTAATATTCACCAAAATACCGCGCGCACCACGCAGGTCAATATCTTCCAACAAGGGACTGTGCACCGCCGCTTCTGCCGCTTCGCGGGCGCGATTTTCGCCGCTGGCGAGACCAGAACCCATCATCGCCATGCCCATTTCCGACATCACCGTGCGCACATCGGCGAAATCGACGTTAATCATACCGGGGTGAATCATCAGATTGGCGATGCCCTGTACCGCCCCCAGCAACACATCATTGGCTGCCTTAAAGGCATCCAGCAGGGTGGTATCTTTGCCCAATACCGACAACAACTTTTCATTCGGCACGGTAATCAGCGAGTCCACCTTGTCTTTCAACAATTTAACGCCTTCATTGGCAATCGCCATGCGCTTGCGCCCCTCAAAGGGAAAGGGTCGTGTCACTACGGCAACGGTGAGTATGCCCAGCTCTTTAGCGATATCGGCAACCACGGGGGCTGCACCTGTACCGGTGCCACCACCCATGCCGGCGGTAATAAACACCATGTCCGCACCCTGGAGAACCTCAGCGATACGCTCCCTATCCTCAATCGCCGCCTGACGACCTATTTCAGGATTGGCACCGGCACCCAAACCCTTGGTGATGCCATTACCCAGCTGTAACAGGGTGGCGTCGCCCAGGTCTTTTAAGGCCTGCGAATCGGTATTGGCGCAGATGAATTCAACGCCCTCAACCTGGCTCTCGATCATGTGCCGCACCGCGTTGCCACCACCACCACCGACACCGACAACCTTTATTTCTGCCGTTTCAGGCATGCTATCTACAATTTCAAACATTACTTTTACCCCTCAATTAATATTACTGTTTAATTAGCCGTCTATTTAATAACAATTAAAAATGCTCTTTAAACCACGCCTTAACACGCGCCATAAAACCTTCGCCCTGCTCACTCTGCTTGGCTTTACCACCTTCGCGCTGCTGTTCCAAGCCATAGAGCAGTAGACCAACACCCGTTGAATAAATTGGGTTATTGACGATATCGCTCAAACCTTGAATATTTTGCGGGCAACCGAGTCGTACTGGCATATGAAATATTTCCTCAGCCAGTTCTACCGCGCCCTCCATTTTTGCCGTACCGCCGGTCAACACGATGCCAGCGGCGATCAGCTCTTCATAACCGCTGCGGCGCAATTCGGCCTGCACCAGAGTGAATAATTCGTCGTAGCGAGGCTCCACCACTTCCGCCAACGCCTGGCGAGAAAGGTCACGTGGCGGGCGATCACCGACACTGGGCACCTTGATGGTTTCCTCCGGCCGCGCCAATTTTGCCAGTGCGCAGGCATATTTAATTTTCAACTCCTCCGCATGGGCGGTGGGTGTGCGCAGGGCCATGGCGATGTCGTTGGTGACCTGATCTCCGGCAATCGGAATCACCCCGGTGTGGCGAATGGCACCATCGGTGAAGATCGCAATATCGGTAGTGCCACCACCGAGGTCGACCATGCACACGCCGAGTTGTTTTTCATCTTCGGTGAGCACCGAATAACTCGAGGCCAGCTGTTCGAGAATGACGTCGTCCACCTCCAGGCCACAGCGACGAATGCATTTTTTAATGTTCTGCGCGGCATTGGCAGCACCGGTAACCAGATGCACCTTCGCCTCTAGGCGCACGCCCGACATCCCCAAGGGTTCGCGCACCCCCTCCTGGTTGTCGATAATGTATTCCTGGGGCAGCACGTGAAGAATTTCTTGGTCGGCCGGAATCGCCACCGCCCGCGCCGCATCGATCACCCGCTCGACATCGAGGCGATGCACCTCGCGGTCGCGGATGGCGACAATGCCGTGGGAGTTGAGACTGCGAATATGGTTGCCGGCGATGCCCGCATACACCGAGTGAATCTGGCAGCCCGCCATCAATTCAACCTCCTGTACCGCGCGCTCGATGGCGGCCACCGTCGATTCAATATTCACCACTACACCCTTCTTCAAACCCGAAGAGGGATGCATACCGGTGCCGACGATTTCAAGCTGCCCATTAGCGCCGGCCACACCGACAATGGCAACCACTTTCGAGGTGCCAATATCGAGACCGACAATCATTTGTTCATTGCTATTATTTGCCATGAATTAAGCTCTTTTTGTCTTATTGTTGAGCCGAAAAATCAACTCGAAACATCATTTTTTTGCCACGACACCGCCACACCGTTGTCATAACGCGCATCTATCGCCTTAACTTCTTGCTGGCGACTCGCCAGCTCGCTCTGCCAAATATGTAAAAAACGTCGCACCCTGGCGATCACATCACCCCGACCCAACGCTAAGGCATGGCCCGAGGCCAGTTGCAAGCGGCGCTCGCCGTGCCCATCGACACTAAAGGCGACAACTTTTAAGCCCTCCGCAAACATCAATTCACTGACGTCGCGAAATTCACTCATCACCTCGCGGGAGCTACCTTGCGGCCCCACCAAGTGCGGCAGCTCGCCCAGCTCACTATTATCTGTCGCTTGCAGAGCCAGACCACTGCGATTCAAAAAACCACTTTCACCCCAGCGAGCAATCGGCACTTCTTCCACCACGCTGAACTGTAGGCGATCGGGCCACTGGCGGCGCACGCTAGCCGAGGCTATCCAAGGATGGGACTCCAGGCGCTCCCGTACCCGCTCCAGATCGAGGCCAAGAAAACCACCCTTGCTGATATCGCCGAGCAGGATTTCGATTTCACTTGGTGTCACCCGCTGAAAGGCACTGGCGACGGAAATTCGCGCCAAGGGCCTATCGACATAGCGATACAGTGACACCGAGCCGATCGTCATCGCCACCACCACCGCCGCCGACAGCGCCAAGCGCGCCAAGCCCTTAAGCCCGTCCAATGCCCGCGACAAAGTGTCACTAGAGCCGGCGTCTCGGTGCATTTGGTTGCGTCGAGCACCGCGCTGCTTAGCTCTTGTCGGCCGGGTTTGCGCCATATTAGCCACGCTCCCGATGCGCTGTAAGCACCGTACTTTGCTCAGCTAGCCCTGTGGCAGGCTGTAAAATTTCGAGTAATAATTGCGTAAAACTCAGGCCCGCAGCCGCAGCAGCCATTGGCACTAGACTGTGGTCAGTCATGCCCGGCACCGTGTTCACCTCCAGTAAACGTGGCTCACCCGCTGCCGCTAGCATCACATCGACGCGCCCCCAGCCCTGGCAACCAAGACTGCTAAAGGCTTGCAATGCCAGCGCCTGTATTGCCTGTTCATCCTCAGGCGATAAGCCACAGGGACAGAGATAGCGCGTGTCGTCGGCGAGGTATTTTGCTTCGTAATCGTAAAAAACCCGATCGGTTTCCAGCTTGATCACCGGCAGTGGACGACCATTGAGAATGGCCACCGTGTATTCGCCACCGCTGAGCCAACGCTCGGCAATCACCACACTGTCAAAGGCATCGGCAGCGGCCCAAGCGGCCTGTAATTCCTCGGCACTGCCGGCCTTCGCCATGCCGAGGCTGGAGCCCTCACTAGCCGGCTTGACCATCACCTCGCCACCCAGGTCGGCCAGTAGAGCCGACCAGTCACTGTCTTTATGCAACCGCGCGAAACCCGCCGTGGGCAGCTCAATGCCCTGCCACAATTGCTTGCAACGCAACTTATCCATCGCCAGCGCCGAGGCCAAGACACCACTGCCGGTGTAGGGCAGGCCCAAGCATTCCAAGGCACCCTGCACGGTACCGTCTTCACCGCCGGCACCGTGTAGCACGATAAAGACCTGCTCCGCTTGCAGGGCCTCCAGCTCAGCTATCCAGCCCGCGCCCACATCGAGACCGAGGGCATCGACCCCAGCCGCCTGCAATGCAGTAAGTACCGCTCGACCACCCTTTAGGGAAACCTCGCGCTCAGCGGATTCGCCGCCATAGAGCACGACGACGCGGCCAAGCTGTGCTGTGCCTGCCTGCTCACTCATTACCATGTTTATTGCAGCCCCCTATCGGCCAGTAGCTTGACCAATTTGCTGACGCTGCCGGCACCCTGTGTCATCACAATGTCACCCGGTTGAATCAGGGTTTTGACAATCTCGGGAACCGCTTCGATGGACTCGGCATAGACCGGGTCAATTTTGCCGCGCTGGCGAATACTGCGACACAAATGGCGGCTATTGGCGCCGGGGATTTCCTCTTCTCCGGCGGTGTACACCGGCACAATAATGAGCACATCGGCAGCCGATAGCACCTCGACAAAATCATCGTAGAGATCCCGGGTGCGGGTGTAGCGATGGGGTTGAAAAATCAGCACCAGGCGACGCTGGGGCCAGCCCTCGCGCACGGCGAGTACCGTCGCCTTCACCTCGCTGGGGTGGTGACCGTAATCATCGACCAACATCGCCGTGCCCGCGCCCCCGGCAACGGGGTAATTGCCGTAAACCTCAAAGCGTCGACCCACGCCCTGAAAGCCGGACAAGCCTTCGGCAATCGCCCCATCGTCGAGGCCTTCATCGGTGGCCACGGCAATCGCCGCTGTCGCATTCAACATGTTGTGGCGACCGGGAATATTCAGCTTGATATCGAGGCAGCTCAAACCCTCGGGGCGGTGCACTTTAAAATATGCGCAGCTCTCTTCAATGCGCGCCTCGCTAATGCGGTAGTCAGCATCCTCGCTAAAGCCGTAGGTCAAGACCGGCCGCGACACCAGCGGCATAATTTCTCGCACCACCGGGTCGTCGATGCACAATACCGCCAAGCCGTAAAAAGGCAGGTTGTGGATAAACTCGATAAAGGTTTGCTTCAACTTCGAGAAGTCAAAGTCGTAGGTTTCCATATGGTCGGCTTCAATATTGGTCACCACCGCCACCATCGGCTGCAGATGCAAAAAGGAAGCGTCACTTTCATCGGCCTCGGCCACCAGGTAGCGGCTCTCACCCAACTGGGCGTTGGTACCGACACTGGTCACCCTACCGCCAATCACAAAGGTCGGCGCGCGCCCGCCAGCGGCCAGTACATTCGCCAGCAGGCTCGTGGTAGTGGTCTTGCCGTGGGTGCCGGCCACCGCAATACTGTGGCGGTAGCGCATCAATTCGGCGAGCATTTCCGCACGGCGCACCACCGGAATACGCGATTCCCGTGCGGCAATAATTTCCGGATTGCTTTCATCCACGGCGGAAGATTGCACCACCACGTCGACCGCCTCGACCTGCTCACCCTTGTGGCCGATATCAATGTGGGCACCCATACCACGCAGGCGCTGGATATTGGCGTTGGCGGCCAAATCCGAACCGGAAATGGTGTAACCCTGGTTCAGTAACACCTCGGCAATGCCGCACATACCACTGCCGCCGATGCCGATAAAATGAATGCGACGGATACGGCGCATTTCAGGAACTTCGTGAACACCACTCATGCCATCACCTCTTCACAGACATCGGCCACCGTCGCAACTGCATCGGGTAGGGCCAGGGCTCGTGCCGCCACGGCCATCGCCACCAAGCCTTGTGTATTTGTCAGTATTTCTTTCAGAGCAGTGGCCAGCGCCGCTGCCTGTAGATCTTTTTCTTGCATCATCAGCGCGGCATTATTGGCGACCAGCCAGCGCGCGTTTTCACGCTGATGATCGTCGATGGCATGGGGATAGGGAATCAATAGCGCACCCAACCCGGCCGCCGTGAGTTCACTCACCGTCAGTGCGCCCGCCCGGCAAACAACAAAGTCCGCCGCGCCGTACGCTGCCGCCATATCGTCGACAAAGGCCACAACCTCGGCCGCGACACCCGCCTCGCGATACGCCTGACGAGTGGTTTCTAGGTGTTGTGGGCCACACTGGTGGACAACCGTTGGCAGCTCAGTTGCCGAAAGCAGCGCCAGTGCCTCGGGCAACACCCGGTTCATCGCCGCTGCACCTAAACTGCCACCCAGTACCAATACCCGAGGCCGCTGCCCGGTAGTAAACGACAGGCGTGTCTGCGGCATTTCGAGGGCGCTGATCTCGCGACGCACCGGATTGCCGCAGTGCTCGCCCCGCGCCAGAGCATTGGGAAAAGCCTGCAGCACGCGGCCCGCTAACTTTTGCAAAATTCTATTGGTGGTGCCAGCGACGGCATTCTGCTCGTGAATCACCAGCGGTACAGCCAGCAAGCGCGCCGCCAAACCACCGGGGCCGGAGGCAAAGCCACCAAAGCCCAGCACACACTGGGGGCCAACACTGCGCACCACACTAATGGCTTGCCACAGTGCCTTCAGCAAGCCAAGGGGTGCCTTCAATTTAGCCATTACACCGCGTTTACCCCGCAGGCCAACGACGTCGATAAAACGAATCGGGAAGTCCGCAGCGGGCACCAATCGGGCCTCAATACCGCGCTGAGTGCCCAGCCAAGTCACGGCGATACCGCGCTCGCGCAACTCTTCAGCCACCGCCAATGCGGGGAAGACATGGCCGCCGGTGCCACCCGCCATAATCAGCATCCGTCGGACTGTCATTGCGCCACCTTCGACTTGCTTTTATTACTGGTTTTAGCCGTGCGTTTGGCCAGTGCCGCCAGATCATGCATCTCAATACCAACCCGCATGACTAGGGCAATCATCATCGCGCAGACCAGTAAGCTACTGCCGCCATAGCTAATAAAGGGCAGGGTTAAACCCTTGGTCGGCAGCAGTCCAGAGGTAACGCCGATATTGATAAACACCTGCCCGGCTAACAGAATGCCGATACCAAACACCACATAGGCCGAAAACCAATCCTGGCGCTGTACGGCCTTGCGGGCAATCAAAAATATGCGTGTGATCATCAAGGTAAACAACAGCATCACGACCAGCACGCCCAGTAAGCCGAACTCCTCGGCGAGAATGGCAAAGACAAAATCGGTGTGGGCCTCGGGCAAGTAAAAAAGCTTCTGCACACTATTGCCCAGGCCGACGCCAAACCACTCACCGCGGCCAAAGGCAATCAGCGACTGAGTCAATTGATAGCCGTCACCAAATTGCTGCGCCCATGGGTCGAGAAAGGTCACCAGGCGTCGAAAACGATATTCGGAACTCAGTGCCAGCGCCGCAACGCCGGCAATACCCACAGCCATCAAGCCGAGAAATTGCCACAGGCGCACACCCGCAAGAAACAGCATCGCCAGCACGGTCGCCGCCAGCACCACGGTTGAGCCAAAGTCGGGCTCCAGCAACAGTAACAAGGCAAAGCCCGCCAGCACCCCGAGCGGAATGGCAAAACTGTGCCAGTTGTCCCGCAAGCGCAATTGATGGCGCTGTAAATAGGCGGCGACAAAGAAGATCATGCAGACCTTAGCCAGCTCGGAAACCTGTAGGGTGAACATGCCGAGCTTAAACCAGCGGCGACTGCCATTAACCGCGTGACCAATACCCGGAATCAATACCAAGGCCAGTGCCAACGCCCCGGCGAGCACAATCATGCCGGCGTGTTCGTACCACCAGAGCATGGGAATTTGTAGTACCACTAGCGCGGCACTGGCGCCGATCAACAAATACAAGAGATGGCGTTTGGTAAAGAAAAAGGCATCGCCGTACTTCTGGTCGGCAAAACTGATCGAGGCCGACATAATCATTAACAGCCCTACCGACGCCAGTGCCAACACGGCGAGCAGTAAATAGCGGTCGATATACTGTAGGGGTTTAGGCTGCCAGAAGTCTCCGAACGGGGCCAATTGCGCCAAGCTGCTCGCCGCTGGAGCCGTCATCTTCGCGCCGCTCATGACTCAGCCCTCGAGCCAAGCTCCGCCACTGCCTCGGCAAAGCAACGCCCGCGCGCCTCGAAACCGGAGAACATATCAAAGCTGGCACATGCCGGTGACAACAGGACGATATCGCCCTCAACCGCCAGGCGCGCAGCCGCGCCCACTGCATCGCCCATCGATGTCTCGCGATGACTGGGCACGCATTGCGCCAGGGCCTGCTCTATTTGAGCGGCATCTTGGCCCATCAAAACGACCTGTTTGACCTTGCCCGGTAGCGCTTTAGTCAGGGCGCTAAAGTCCTGCCCCTTGGCCTGACCACCGGCAATTAAAATAATATTCGCCACGCTTGCTGCTGCGTTTAGCGGCTCAGCGGAGAGGCCCTCAATCGCCGCCACAGTGGCGCCAACGTTGGTCGCCTTGGAATCGTCGATCCAAACGACGCCCTGGTGCTGGGCAATATTTTGGCAGCGATGGGGCAAGCCGGAGAAGCTGCGCAGCGCAGCCAACATGGCCGCACGGGGTAGATCCACGGCGTGACCCAAGGCCAGAGCCGCCAGCGCATTGGCAATATTGTGCCGGCCTTTAATGCGCAATTCGCCAACCGCTAATAAGGGCTCAAACTGAAAGGCCAGCCAACTTTCACCCTGCTGCTCGAGCAGACCAAAAGCGCCGAAATCGGGTTTACCCAGCGCAAAATTCCACTGTTTTACGCCGTCACCGATCAAGGGCTGGGAAAGGCTATCGTTACGATTCACCACGATTTGTCGGGCACCCTTAAACACCCGGTGTTTGGCGCGGTGATAGTCGAGGATGGTGCCATAGCGATCCATATGGTCGGGGCTAACATTCAGCACCGTCGCCACTTCGGCGCCCAGGGACTTAACGGTTTCGAGCTGAAAGCTGGACAACTCCAGCACGTACAAGTCTTTATCATCGCCCAGTAAGTCCAGCGCCGGGGTGCCGAGATTGCCGCCAACACCGGCGTTTTTACCGGCCAGCCGCGCCATCTCACCGAGTAGGCTTGTCACCGTACTTTTCCCGTTGGAGCCGGTAATCGCGACGATGGGGGCCTCGGCATGGCGAGCAAAGAGCTCGATATCACCCATAATATCGACCCCTGCATGCGCCGCCTCGACCAGTGCCGGGGTATCGAGGGCCAGACCGGGGCTAACAATTAATTGATCGGCACTGCATAAGGTCGCTGCGTTAAGCGCGCCAAGTTCGGTGCGTACAGCCGGCAGTTCACTGCGCAGCTGGGCCAGCGCCGGCGGTTGCTCGCGGCTATCGACCACCACAAAGGGCTCACCCTGGGCCGACAGAAAACGCGCCACAGACAAGCCGGTGGCGCCAAGGCCCACTACGACGGTCAGTCTGTTACTCGCTATCAGTTCTGCCACTCTTACCTCTTTTTTTGTTCGTTCAAACGGTCTGTTATCGATGCCTTGCTCTTACCTGGCGTTACTTTGTGTTAAGCCCTTTATCTCAACTTTAATGTCGCCAGCCCAAACAGCACCAGCATCACGGTAATGATCCAGAAGCGTACAATCACCCGTGGCTCCGGCCAGCCCTTCAACTCATAGTGGTGGTGAATCGGCGCCATGCGGAAGATGCGCTTGCCGGTTAATTTGAACGAGGCGACCTGCAAAATCACCGAAACGGTCTCCAGTACAAAGATGCCACCCATAATGAAAAAGACAATTTCCTGACGCACAATCACCGCGATAACACCCAGTGCAGCACCCAGCGACAGCGCACCGACATCACCCATAAAAATCTGTGCGGGATAGGTGTTAAACCAGAGAAAGCCAAGACCTGCACCGCCCAGTGCCGAGCAGAAAACCATCAGTTCACCGGCGCCGCTGATAAAAGGGATGTGTAAATACTCGGCAAAAGTGGCGTGGCCGGTGAGGTAGGCAATAATGCCCAGCGCACCACCCACCAATACCGTCGGCATAATCGCCAGACCATCGAGACCATCGGTGAGATTGACGGCATTGCTCGAACCGACAATCACGAAGTAAGTCAGCACCACGTAAAACAGCCCCATCGGCCAGGCGACATTTTTAAAGAAAGGCACAATCAGCTCGGTCTCGGCCGGTGAAATAGCGCTGCTATAGAGGAATATCCCCGCCGCCAAACCCGCTACCGACTGCCAGAGATACTTCCAGCGCGCTGGCAAGCCCTGGGAGTTTTTCTCGACCACCTTGCGATAGTCATCGACCCAGCCAATCAGGCCAAAGGCCAGGGTGACCAGTAACACCGTCCACACATAGCGATTGCTCAAGTCGGCCCAAAGCAGCGTGGAGACAAAAATCGACATCAGAATCAAGGCGCCACCCATGGTAGGGGTGCCCGATTTCACCAGGTGAGTCTGGGGGCCGTCGGTGCGTACCGACTGGCCAATTTGCAGAGCGTTGAGCTGCCTGATCATATAGGGGCCGAGCACGAGGGAGATCAGCAGCGAGGTCAGCATCGCCAAAATCGCGCGCAAGGTCAGGTACTTGAAGACACCGAAAGCGCTGTAGTACTCGCTTAAATAGTCTGCCAGCAATATAAGCATTAGTCGTTTTCCTCAATAATATGCGCCACCACGTCTTCCATGGCGGCACTGCGAGAACCCTTCACCAACACCACGGTGTCGGCATTTAACTGGCTGTTGAGAGCCGCGATCAACGCTCTCTTGTCGGCAAAATGTTCACTGCCGGCACCAAAGCCCGCAGCGGTCTCGACACTGAGCGGGCCGACAACCAATAGGGCATCGACACCGGCATTGCGGGCATAGGCACCCGTATCTCGATGCATCGCTCCCTCGTCGGGACCCAGTTCGCCCATATCCCCGAGCACCAGTAAGTGCCTACCCGGCATGGTGACCAAGGCATCGATCGCCGCCACTACCGAGCCCGGGTTGGCATTGTAACTATCGTCGATAATCCGCGCGCCACAGCGGCCGGTCTTGCTCTCCATGCGCCCGGGCACCGCTGTCATCGCCCCGAGCCCGGCGGCAATACTCACTAAGTCAGCCCCCGCTGCTACGGCGCAAGCTGCCGCCGCTAGGGCATTAGCAATATTATGGGCACCGGCAACAGTCAGCTGAACCTCGATCTCACCGAGGGGTGAATGCAGGGTAAAACTGGCGCAAGCCGCCGTATCAAATTGCAGCCCAGAGGCATAAAAGTCTGCCGCTTGATTAGCGACGCTGAAACTGAGGCTATGCGTGCCATGGGCACCCGTGCGCCACTGCTCATACCAGGGTTCGTCGAGATTCAACACCGCCGTGCCGCTCTTATCGAGGCCACGGTAAATCTCACCCTTGGCGCTGGCAACACCCGCCAGGGAGCCAAAACCGGCCACATGGGCAGGCATCACATTGGTCACCACGCCAATACTGGGGCGGGCGATACTGCACAGATAGTCAATTTCACCCGCCGCGCTGGCGCCCATTTCGATCACTGCATACTGGTGTTGCGGTTGTAGCTTGAATAGGGTTTGCGGCACGCCAATATGATTATTGAGATTGCCTTGCGTCGCTAGCACCTCGCCCTGACAGCCCAAGATCGTCGCCAGCATTTCCTTCACCGTGGTTTTGCCGCCACTGCCGGTAATCCCAATCAGTGGCCCGCTAAAAGTATTGCGCGCCAGTGCCGCCAGTTGGCCGAGGGCCAGCGTGGTATCGGGCACCACCCATTGAGGTATCGCCAGGCACTTGTCGGGTGTTTCCACCACCATGCCGCAGGCCTTGAGCGCGGCACTTTCAAGGAATTGGTGGGCATCGAAATTATCGCCGCGCAGGGCGACGAATAAATCACCACTGGCCAAACTGCGGGTATCGGTACAAATACGGGCAAAGTGGCAGTCGGGGTACAGCAAGGTACCGCCATAATTGATAGCGGCCTGAGACAGGCTTAATGCCGCGATACTACTCTGCGAACTCATGCATCACCTCTTGCACGCAGCGCCAAACGCACTTCGGCGACATCATTAAAGGGCAGGCGCTGATCTTTAATCTGCTGATAGTCTTCATGGCCCTTGCCGGCAATCAGTACCACATCCTGTGCGCCAGCATGGCTCACGGCAAAACGAATCGCGGCGCGCCTGTCGACATAGACTTGGGGCTCAACACCTTTGTTAGCAGCGGCAACACCTGCCAAGACATCATCGATAATGGCCTGCTCTGCTTCACCACGGGGGTTGTCGCTGGTAATCACCAGCTGGTCGGCCAACGTCGCCGCAACACGACCCATTACCGCACGTTTACCCTGGTCGCGATCACCGCCGCAACCAAAGACACACCAGAGGCGAGCGCTGCAACTCGGTCGCAAGGCGCTGAGGGCTTTTTCAAGGGCATCGGGCGTGTGTGCATAATCGACCACCACAAGTGGCAGGACGCTTGCCTCAACCACTTCGAGACGCCCGGGTACGGGCTGTAATTGCTCGACAGCGGCAAGTACTGCGGGCAGGGCATGGCCCTGTGCACAGGCCGCGCCAACCACCGCTAATAAGTTGCTGAGGTTGAATTCACCCTGCAGACAACTGCGTAGTTCGCCCTCACCCCACGGCGTGGTCAAATCGGCACATATGCCGCTGGGCCCAAAGACCGGGGCTCGGGCATAAATATCGGCCGCTGTTTGCGAGCAAGAATACGAGTAACAAGGCGGGCCACCGGCAGCAGTCAGCTCGGCAATAATCGCCCGCCCCGCTGCGTCATCGCTATTGACGATGGCATTTTCAAGGCCCGGCGTATGAAACAAGCGCGCCTTAGCCTGCTGATAGGCCGCCATGGTCTGATGATAATCCAGGTGATCCTGGGTTAGATTGGTGAACACGCCAGTACTAAACTGGAGGGCGCCAACCCGGCCCTGATCGAGGCTGTGGGAGGACACCTCCATCGCCACGGCTGCCGCACCCTCAGCGCGTAGACCGGCCAGAATGCGCTGCACACTGACCGCATCCGGGGTGGTTAGCCCGGTGTCGGTGGTGGCTATTTGCCCCGTTTCACCGGCTCCGAGCAAGCCATAACCCAGCGTGCCGATAACCCCGGCTGTCTGGCCCAGCAAGGCAAAGAGCTGTGCCAGTAGTTGCGCACAGGTGGTTTTGCCATTGGTGCCGGTAATACCAATCAACGCTAAGTTAGCACTGGGTACCCCGTAAAAACGCCCGGCAATGGCGCTGACCTTGTGCGCCAAATTGTCAATGGCGATGATCGGTAGCGAGCTGCTGACACGCGACGCATTAAAGCCCTCACTCTCGACCAAAGCGGCAACGGCACCTGCCGCTTGCGCTGCGGCCAGATAATCGCGACCATCGCTGAGCAGGCCGGGATAGGCGATAAACACCTCGCCCGCTGCCAACTTGCGACTATCCAGCTGCAGACCGGCCACTATCAGGCTCGACCACGCGACGGTCGGGCTCGCGTCGGGCACATTCACATCCACATCCGCGACTAGCTCGCCCAGTGTCATGCCCGCTGGAATTCGAGGCGCGGTCATCACGAATCACCGCCGCGCACAACACCATCCAGCACACCTGAGCCGACCACTAACTTCGGCTCGGGCACTTGCAGTGATGGCACGCTCATCAGCCGCAGTGCGGCGGCGGTCACTTTAGAGAACACCGGCGCCGCAACGAGGCCACCGTAGTAATCCTCACCGCGGGGATCATCAATAACCACGACAGTCACCAAACGCGGATTATCGGCCGGTGCCATACCGGCAAACAAGCCGACGTAACGATCCTTTTGATAACCACCGGCGCCGACTTTATGGCTAGTGCCGGTTTTACCGGCCACTGCGTAAGTATCAATCGCGGCGCGTGTGCCGGTGCCACCCTTGGCGACCACCGCCTTCATCATGTTGCGCACGCTGGCGACAATCTTCTTGTCGATAACCTGTTCTTCGGGGCCGGGTAAGACACCCTCTGCCGGTGAGATTTTTAACAGCGACACCTGCTTTTTAATGCCGTTATTGGCCAGTACGGCGTAGGCATTGGCCAGCTGTAGGGGCGTTGCCGCCATGCCATAGCCAAAGGCCAGAGTGGCTGCCTCTACCGGCCGCCAGCGCCGCTTACTCGGCAGCAGACCGGCACTTTCACCGGGGAAACCCGTACCCGGGCTCAAGCCCAGGCCGACGCGCTCAAAAACCTCGCGAATATCTTCAGGCTCAAGTTGCATAGAAATTTTGGTGGTGCCGACCTGGCTCGATTTGGCCAAGATGCCGCTAATGTCCAGTTTGCCGTAGTTGCGATGATCGACAAAGGTCTTACGGCCAATGCGCAGGTAGCCGGGGCTGGTATCGATCACCGTACCGGGATGAAATTTGCCACTCTCCAGCGCCGCCACCATGGTCAGAGGTTTCATCACCGAACCCGGCTCCAGTAAATCGGTGAGGGCGCGATTGCGGGTGCTGCCCGCTTCCAGGCGTGAGCGGTCATTGGGGTTGAAGGAGGGCTGATTGACCATCGCCAGCACTTCACCGCTGCGCACATCGAGTACCACCACCGAGCCCGACTTGGCGCGAAACTGCTTCATCGCCGCTTTCAATTCACGGTAGGCGATGTACTGCAGACGCAGGTCGATGCTCAAGGCCAAGTTGCCGCCGGGCTTCTCGCTGGCAATCAGCTGCAATTCTTTAATCACTCGGCCCTTGCGGTCTTTCAGCACCCGCTTGCTGCCGGTGGCACCGTAGAGCCAGTCATCAAAGGCCAGCTCCATGCCCTCCTGCCCTCTATCGTCGATACCGGTAAAGCCCACCAGGTGCGCCGTCACTTCACCGGCCGGATAAAAGCGCTTGTACTCCTGGCGCTTAAAAATACCGACGATGCCCAGATCGAGTACGGCCTCGGCCTGTACCGGGGTCAACTGGCGCGCCAAATACATAAATTCTTTATTGCGGTAGTGGGCAATGCGCTTTTTCAGATCGCCAACCCGCAACTGTAAGCCTCGCGCCAACATTGCCAGCTTATCGCCGTCCAATTCGAGGAGCTGGGGATTGGCGCAAATCGATACCACCGGCGAACTGATCGCCAGCGGCTCACCACGGCGGTCGGTAATCACGCCGCGGTAGGCCGGGATAGCCACCGTGCGCAAGGTGCGGTTATTGCCCTGACTTTGTAAAAACTCAAAGCCCCGGTGCACGTCGGGCATGACCTGCAGCCCGGCGACATGGCTCAAGGCCAGCACCGCCAAGGAGAACAGCGCCGCCACCATGCTCCAATAACGCCAGGTGGCAATACTGCGCACGCGCGCGCCCGAACCACGACGAGCCGCGACACGGTCTCGCTTTACGCGGTTGCTGGGGCGTTGCTTGTCTGCGCGTTTTTCCACTGGTCCACCCATGTTATGGATCTTATTGTTACAGTTGCCTACGGTTTAACTCTGACGATGTCATCCAGGGCCGGCACCTGCATACCCAGCTTACCGAGAGCCAGTTGTTCAACCCGGTACAAAGATGCCTGGGCGCTGGCCTCGAGTAAGTTCTGCCCGCGGGCAATTTCCAAACGGTTTTTCTCCTGCTGTAACTGCGCCAGTTCACCGTACAATAAGCGACACTGGTGACTGACATACACCACCCCAAGACCGCTCAACAACACGGCCATCCAGCTCAGTAGCAGGCAGCCGTTAAAGCGGCTAAGACGGAGAGAGTTGACCGACAGCGCCACCTCAAACCACCTTCTCGGCGACGCGCATCACGGCGCTGCGCGAACGGGGGTTCTCTTCCACTTCCTCGGCACTGGCCTTCAGGGCCTTGCCGACATTGCGCAGGCGACGAATAATCTGATCTTCTGGGATCGCCAAACCACGCGGTATCACCGGGTGGGTATGGCCGCGAATAAAGCGCTTAACAATGCGGTCTTCCAGGGAGTGAAAACTGATCACCACCAGCCGTCCGTCCACGGCGAGCAGCTCGATCACGCAATCGAGCAATGAGCGCAGGTCATCCAGCTCGCGGTTCAAAAATATGCGAATCGCCTGAAAGGCGCGGGTCGCCGGGTGCTTGCCCTTTTCCCACGCCGGGTTGGCTGCGGCGACAATGTCCGCCAGCTCGCCGGTGCGGGTAATGGGTTTTTCTTCGCGCGCCTCAACAATGGCTTTCGCCATGCGGCGGGCAAATTTTTCTTCACCGTATTCTTTAATTACACCGGCAATTTCAGCCTCATCGGCAACGGCAAGCCATTGCGCAGCGCTTAAACCGCGGGTCGTGTCCATACGCATGTCGAGGGGGCCGTCGCGCATAAAGCTAAAACCGCGCTCGGCATCATCGAGCTGCGGCGACGACACGCCGAGGTCGAGTAATACGCCACTAACCTTACCCGCTTGCCCGCGTTCACGCAGCAGGCTTTCGAGATCGGCAAAGGAAGCTTGCACCATTTCAAAGCGCCCATCGTCGGCAAATAATTCGCCCCCCACGGCACAGGCCTCGGTATCTTTATCAATCGCCAGCAAGTGGCCCTCGGCCGACAGGCGTTCGAGCACCAAACCGGAGTGTCCGCCCCTGCCGAAGGTACCATCGACGTAGTAGCCATCGGCGTCACCGAGCAGGGCATCGACGGCCCCGTCCAACAATACGGTGATATGAGCTTGTTTAGCGGCTGGCATCAGGCGGTCACCCTCACAGTGATAAAGATTGAAATTCTTCGGGAATCTCCAAACCGTTGGCAAGCTCATCGAGCAAGGCTTTACGATTAGCATTCCAGGTATCCGTGTCCCACAACTCCAAGCGATGACTTTGACCCACCAGAGTAACGCCTTTGCCCAGCCCCGCATGATCGCGCAACAGCTTCGGGACCAAGACCCGACCACTGCCATCCAGTTCCAAATCGCGGGCATTGCCAATCAACAGATGCTGCATGCTGCGGGCAGCTTTATTCAGGGTCGGCATACTGGCAATCTTGGCTTCAAGCTCTTCCCACTCGGGGCGCGGGTAGATAAACAAGCAGTTATCGGTGAGGCTAATCGTCGCCACTAGGCTGCCACCGAACTCGGACATCAAGGCGTCACGATACCGGGCGGGAATTGGCATCCGCCCTTTGGCATCCATGTTGACTTCGTCGCTACCTCGAAACACCGGAATCTCTCACGATTATTATTAAATTAGCCACTTCAAGCCACTTTCACCCACAATTCGACACTATAGACGCGAACGACTTAAAGTCAAGGTTCTGGAACAGGCAAACATGCACGAAAATGCTGACATTTTCCGGGAACTTACAGGGAAAAACCCATGAACTCTGTGAAGAAGAAGTGGATAAGCAAGGGAAAACAGCGTGATAAAAACAGAACTTAAAGTAACACTTTAAGGTAGAGACTGATTCGGTCTATTAATGATGACCCTAAGACCCAAGATATAAAAACGCGACTCATCTTCCCCCGAATTAGGCGACTATCATTAGTCCTTGCGCAATCCCTCGAATCCAACACGGTCTCGCAAATAAGCACACCAACAAGTCGGCAAGCCGCAACCCTCTTAATCGGTTATGCTCTCGCCAACCACAGTCACCACGGCCTGCTTTACTTGAACCGATCATCGCTCCGCAAAACCCATCGCTGGCTCGGCTTAATCGCCGCCATCCAACTGCTGATATGGACCGCCTCGGGGCTGTTTTTTTCCATTGTGCCGATTGACGATGTGCGCGGCAGCCACCTGCTACAACCATTGCCGGCATTGCGGCTGAGTCATGTCAGGCTGATCTCGCCCAGCAAACTGACACTGCGCCACCGCGAGCTCGCCAGCCTGAGTATCGGCAATCTGCAACTGCAACAGCGCCTATACACACCCATCTACCTCACTAAGCTGAATGACGACTGGCTGGTTTACAACGCCGAAACCGCCGCCAAGCTAGCGCCCCTGACAGAGACCGAGGCCCGCGCCATCGCCGCCAACAGCACACAGCTGGGTATTCAATCCGCAACCTGGGTCAGCGCGGTAGAACCGGGCAGTGAATACCGGGACGGCGAACTCCCCGCCTGGCGCATTGCCCTGCAAGGTGCCGACGAGGCCAACCTGTGGATCGGCGCCAACAGTGGTAAAGTCAGCGCGCTGCGCACCAATACCTGGCGGCTCTACGACTTGCTCTGGAGCCTGCACATTATGGATTACGTCGACCGGGATAATTTCAACTCCTGGCTACTGCGCGCCTTTGCCCTACTGGGCGTGATCACCATTGCCTCGGGCCTGCTACTATTTTTTATATCGGGCAAACCCAAAGGAGCCGGCGCACCCGTAAAATAATCGCCCACCTAGATTGACAGCCACCCTCAATATCAATTGCGGGGGCATCGGGGGCATCGCGCTCCATCGAAGTAGTGCTCGCCCCCACAAAAAAACGCCGCCACCTACCGCCACGCCCCGCTATCTCGGCAAAACCCGCAGAGTAAAACCCGCTGCCCGCCTTCATTCGCCCTGCAAAAAAGCACGGCAGTATGCAATGATGTTGACAAATATTAATCACTTCGCCACACACCACTACTCAGGAAATAATAAAATGAGCATCGATGCCACCCGAGAGCAATTTGACCCCGACGCCCTGCGTCAAAAATATAACGAGGAGAGAGAGAAGCGGCTGCGCAGCGACGGCAATGCCCAATACCAAGAAATGAAGGGCGATTTCTCCTATTTTCTTGACGACCCCTACGTCGAAACCCCCATCGAGCGCGAGCCCCTGGAAGACGAGGTAGAAGTCGTCATCATTGGCGGTGGGCTGGGCGGCCTACTGGCCGGTGCTCGCATGCGTGAAGCCGGTATCGAAGATATTCGCATGATTGAAAAGGGTGCAGATTTTGGCGGCACTTGGTACTGGAACCGCTACCCCGGTGCCGCCTGTGATATTGAGGCCTACACCTACCTGCCTTTATTGGAAGAACTCAACTTTATGCCGCCGCGCAAGTACTGTGATGCACCCGAGATTTTGGCCCACAGCAGAAGAATTGCCGAACATTATCGCCTCTATGACAACGCCTGCCTGCAAACAGAAGTTAATAACATGGTCTGGGACGAAGCCAGCAGACGCTGGACCATCCACACCGACCGCAATGACAAAATAAAAGCGCGTTTTGTGGTCATGGTCAACGGGCCCTTAAATCGCCCCAAACTCCCCGGCATCAAGGGTATCAGCGACTTCAAGGGTCACACCTTCCACACCAGCCGCTGGGACTACAACTACACCGGCGGTAATGCGCGCGGCAACCTCAGCGGCTTAAAGGGTAAGCGCGTCGGCATCATCGGCACCGGTGCTACCGCGGTGCAGTGTGTCTCTTTCATCGGCGAGAGCGCCGAGCAGCTGTATGTTTTCCAACGCACGCCATCGGGTGTCGACCCCAGGAACGATCACGACACCGATAGGGAATGGGCCGCCAATTTAAAGCCGGGCTGGCAAAAACAACGACAAAAGGACTTTACCGCCATCTTGACGGGGCGCGGAGGACGCCGCGGTGAGATCGATCAGCTCGATCAGTTCGATGACGCCTGGGTCGAAATGGGCAAAATCTATCGCCGGCGCATGCGCGAAGCCGGTAGGGAAGTGCCAAAGGAAGAAGTGGCTAAAGTCTATGAGTTAGCCAACTTTGAGAAAATGGAAAACATTCGCAATCGTGTCGATGACATCGTTGCAGACAAAGACGTCGCCGAAGCTCTGAAACCCTATTACGCCTTTATGTGCAAGCGACCCTGCCTGGATGATCGCTACCTGCCCAGCTTTAATCGCGACAACGTCGAACTCGTCGACACCAAGGGCCAGGGTGTCGATGCCATTACCGAAACAGGGGTGGTGGTAGACGGCGTAGAGTACGAAGTCGACTGTCTAATTTTCGCCACCGGCTTTGAGGTGGGCACAGACTATACGCGCCGCTCCGGCTACAACCTGATTGGCGTCGAGGGCCTGAGTCTCGAAGAGAAGTGGAGCAAGGGCATGATTTCCTACTACGGCATCCACAGTCACGACTTCCCCAACTGTTTCCTGATTGGCAACGGTCAGGCCTCGTTCACCGCTAACTACCCCGATGGCCTGGACGAAGGCGCCAAGCACCTCGCCTACCTTGTGAAGCACTTTAAAGACAACAATATCACCCGGGTCGATACCACCGAGGAAGCTGAAAATGCCTGGTCGGCCGAGGTGCTCGGTACCAAAGCCCGCGGTCCCCAGGGGGGTTCCGGCTGTACTCCCGGTTACTACAATCTCGAAGGCAAGCACGACCCCCGAGCCAGACAGAACCAACCCTATGGAGGCATGATGGGTGCCAATAAGTATTTCGAGAAGCTGGAAGAATTTCGCGAAGGCGACAAGATGCCCGGCCTGGTGATTTCCTAGACGGGGAGATTGCCTAATACTTCAGTAGAACCGAGTTAACAGCGGCCCTTTTTAAAAGGGCTGGCTGTTAACTCGCATAGATCCGCTCGCCGGCAAGGAAAGCCAGCACACTGCTGGCCTAGCCTCTGCTGGTATCAGACAAATGCCGCTGCACTGTGCTTTTATTTTTCACCGCGCCATAATCACAGCGCGGGTGTACGCCTTGCTTAACATCAGCAAAGCGCGAGAAAAGGTGGGAGCCGGCCTGTAAGCCGGGTTCTGTCGAGAACAGTCATTCCTCTGGGATGCACGTCGCCGTGCACCTCAAGCAACCTACCCGGATCCAGCGCGGGCCACGCCTATTGG
>MAAT01000044.1 GCA_002162815.1 Gammaproteobacteria bacterium 53_120_T64
CTTTTCGTACTCACCCACGCGCAGGTAGATATGTCCGGGCATATGCACCATGTGCCCGGCAATGGGCGCGATGGCCTCGAGTTTTTGCGCCGAGGGCAGAGCCAGTTCGGGCTGGGTCGAAGCCTCCATTAAATGAATGTACAAATGATTGGCGCCGGGGTGATAGTGCTCCGCCGCCATCGCCGCTTCAAAGGCGGCTTTAGCCACAGCGGTGCCGGGCTTGGCCGAGCCGTCCGCCTGCCAGTAATCCCAGCGCGTGGTGTTCATATAGGCTTCACCGAACAAGGTTGCAATGTCAGCATCATCGGGATATTTCTTGTGCAGCCGGCCCATGGCTTCTAAAAAGGCAAAGTCGCGCTTAACGCTGTCGGGGTTTGCCGCCTTGTTGTAGAGAACATACAGGGCCTCTATCATCTCGCGCTCGCGCGGTGTGCCGTTAGCGGCCAGTTCTCGAGCCTTGAGAATAGCCGTAAGACCCGCACCCTTGGGGTCATCCGGCATCTTCATATAACGACTATTCGGGTTGGGTCCGGCAGCATGGGCGAGACCAAAATACGGCATCGGGCTTTTCGGATCGAGGCGCGCCGCTTCCTGGTAGGAAGCCATGGCTTCGGGGAAATAAAAGCTCCAGGCCAGTCGCAGGCCCTGATCAAAAAAGGCCTGAGCCTGTTCCGAGTCGGTGGAAATAGGGCGACTATAAGTACCAGAACCGGGTACCAGTACGGCAAGCGCAGCCTCTTCCCTCGCCACGACAGTGACAGGGCTCAGTAATGCGGCCACGAGCAGCAGGAATAAAAATCTCATAGGGTTCTCCGATAATTAAGCATAAGACGATGAAATTGCAGCCTAGTTATTTTTGTTTATTTAAAAGTACCGCTGGGAGTAAACAAGCTGTCCCTGAACTGACTCACCCTGCGGTCTTGCCAGTCGCAACGGTTCGGCATCAATGTGTAAAAACACCTGGAGCAACGCACAAAATACCTTAACCAGCAGATGCAAAGATGATAGCATCAAAATACATCAATATAACAAAGCCTAAAAATAACGATCAGGATATGAAGTATGAACACCCACCCCGTCGTTGCCGCCGCCACCGCATTACAGCCACTAATTACTGAATACCGACGCGAAGCAGAGGAAACCTCCCGCCTCAATCTCGCCGTTGTCGAAACGGCAGGTAAAGCAGGTCGCTTGCAACTCAACGCCAAAGGTACTCGCGTAGGCTTCCAGTATTCAGCGGGACGCGTACTCTTGGGCGGCCAAGCCATGGACCCCGCTTCTAAGCCCCGGTAATTACTCGATGAAATCACAGGAACAATTAATAACAGCAGCGGGCCACCGCATTAACACCCTGCTGCTGGGCGAGCCCTCGACCGACAAACCCACCCTCATCTTCCTCCACGGTGGTCTCGACTGTATTGACATGTGGCGCATGTTTCCCCAGCAGTTGTGTGCGGCCAGCGGACTTGCCGGTATTGTTTACGATCGCTGGGGGCACGGCAAATCTGACCCGCTTGTACTGCCACGCCCCGGCGATCCGAGGGAGGACGAAGCAGGCCAGCCCATCAGCGACATTATTCAACACTTTGCTTTAAACAAAGTCATTCTCGTCGGCCATAGCTTTGGCGGCGCTGTGGCTTTAATTGCAGGGAGTAAGCACCCGGATAATATCTGCGGCATTATTTCTATCGTGCCGCAATTAATTATGCACGCCGATGCTATGGAAGGACTGCAATTAGCGGAAAAAGCTTTTTATAAGGGCCGACTGCGTGAAAAGCTACTACCCTTTCACGGCGATAAAACGGATACGCTGTTTAAAAACTGGGCCAGCATGGCACTGAAAAATACCGTGCCTGAAAAGCCCTACGCCAAATCATTAGAAGAAATCACCAGCCCGGTACTCGCTATCTTTGGCGAACGGGATAACTACGGTTATGAACCCAACCTGGCATTAATGACTGAGCGAATAAGCAGCCCCTTAGAGGTGTTTAAAATGGAGGAGGCTGCTCATTATCCTCATTTGGAAAAGTCTGAGCCGCTTATTGCTAAAGCCTGTGCGTTTATTAATGTCTTGGGAATCTAGAGTAATAATCTATCTAAATTAGCGCTTTACTAACGGCCCTCTAAAAAGTCCAGCAGCATACTACCAACCTAAAGCAGCCCCCAATCATTTCTATACCACGACCTTTCGCAAGTAAGGTATCCGTATAAACAAGGATACAATCAACAAGGATAGCAATAATACTAAAACCGGGAAGAACAGCTCCCAAACGGGGCTTATAACCAAATCCCTATAATAATTTAGAGCACCTAAAACAGGTATATGAACAACATAAACCCCTAGAGACATACCCCCAGCTCTACACAAAAAACTATTAACTCCTACCATAGGGTTTTGAAGTGCAGTTAAGAAAACCCCTATAGACACCAAAACAGTACTAAACAAGTAAGGATGCTCAGTAAAAACTCCATTTTGGCTAATTGATAAAGCAATACTTTCAACAAACATCAGAACAACTGATATGAGAAGGAGCCTTATCCCATTGATATTTATCTGGCAATCTTCTAAAAAATATCCAATTGAGAGAAAGCATATTGAAATAAAAAAACCTCTTTGCTCGAGAGGCAGAACAAACCCAACCCCAATAAAAGTATCACTATAAAAACTAACCGAAAGAGACAATATGTATGCAGACAATCCAACACCAAGAATCATCAATCTATTTAATTTCGCAAATAACAGTATAGATAGAAATGCCACCCCGCTAAGCATTGAAAACAAAAACCATAGTGGCACGGCAGTACCTCTAAAGAAAAACAAGTCAGGTCGATTAAGAGCAAAACCTGGAACAGCCATTATATTCCACAGCAAAGGCTTTAAACTTCCGTGCTCTATTATTGACTCAAGCCATCCACCCCAGAAAACACCATCTATCACAATCCAGGTTAAGAGTAATATCAATACCCTTATAAAGTATTGTGAAAACTGATTTCTCAAACCTTTTCGACTAACACCGCGTGAAAAAAAATATCCCGACACAATATAAAAGAAAGGGACCGCAAATGACGATAACTGCTGGATTATTTGACCAAGAAAAAACCATCCGTTTTGAATTGTCGACAGTCTTAAGAAAGGCTCTGTATGTATAAGAATAACGCAAAAAATAGCAACAGCCCTAACAGCCTCAATGGAATACAATTTCATTATTTCTACCAAATATCAGTCATAGTGTAATGTGCATGACAAGCAGGGAAGGGAATATACAGGCCTTTAAACGGACAACCAATATACAGGCCTTTAAACGGACAACCAACTGCAATCGTTTTTAATTCCGATTATTTACTACAAAGCGACGACCCCGTCATACACTGCACCGACGAAGTCATCACCCTCTAAATCACATACTAATCGCATCCAGCTTATTGCCATCTAGATCACGAAAGTAACCAACATAAAGCCCCGGGCGACGCTCGCCGGGCTCACCTTCACAGGTGCCACCGGCAGCGATTGCCGCTTTGTAAACAGCATCAACCACTTCAGGTGACTCGGCACCGAGGGCGATCATTATGCCGTTACCAACAGTTGCAGGCTTTTCATCAAAGGGCTTCATTACCATTAACATCGGGCCGCGAGTGGGGCCAACCCAGGATTTATAGCGTTCTGTTTCGGGGCCGCGCTTGCCGCCAAGTGGAGCGAGTACGGCATCGTAAAATACAGCGGCTCGTTCGAGGTCATTAGTACCAATCGTTACGTAACTAATCATTTTTATTCTCCGTTATTTTTTCACTATTGTTTTGAATAGACAATTATAGACGTTTAACTTTGCTCTTCTAATGTAACAGCCTAAGCCCCATTGTTTAAGGCTTAATGTCACTAGCGCTTTACCTGAAAGTCCCTTATCAAGGCGCGTGCCTGTTGCTCAATGTCAGCCCAGTTATCACGACCTTGCGAGGCGAACTTCAGCTCCGCATAAACGCCCCTGCCATGCATAAAGCGCAGCAAGCAGTGGGACATTACACCGCGCCCTACCTGTGCTTCTGTACAAAGCAGCCCGCCAGCGCCACCAGTAAATCCGACTGACTGGTAAGGACTGTAGCCCGCTGGCGATGCTTCCTGCTGCCACCAACGCTGAGGCCGCCCCTCTAATCCAGCAAGGGTAATGCCAATAATATCGGGGGAGGAGGCCGCCAGAAATGCGTCGATATTTTCCACACGCATGGCACTCAAGCCAGCGGCGCTGACTTTAAGACGGGCGACTGAGCCAGCACTTTTTTGACAGTCTCGCGCATCGGCGAAATAAGTGCAGGGGATACTGAACAGCCAACCGCCAATCACCACCGGCACGGGCTTAATGCTAAACGTATGCACCAAACCGAAGCCGACACCGGGATATAAGTGATTGGCTCGGGCATCTTCTTCTGACAGTTCTTCCGGCGGCGGGCTGTTGAACATACGTGCGGCGTAAAACAACTTGCGCAACTGGTCGCTTTGCAAGGTTTCGCTGCGTTCGGCCTCTTCTTCCGGCTGGAAACCACAGGTCACTAAGACCCATTGCGTACCGGCGGCAAAGACTTCAAAAATTTGCTGGCGATAGTGGAAATAGCCTGCGCCCATTGTTAGCAGCAACAACAGCACAAAGATCAGCCAGCGGAATTTATTTTGTCGATCCTGCTTCATCAGCGTATTATCAAGTCCTAATATTTATCATTACAATCACCACGTTTACACCCACTATCCTACGAATATAAAGACTCTCTATGAAAACCCAAACACTCAAACGCGGGCTACTCACCGTTGTCTTGTCGGCCGCCATTATCGGTGGTATTGCCCTGGTCGACTATCTTGTACAGCTCGGTAACAGCGAGGGTACGGTACCGCCGGGTACAGAGGCGCAAATTGGCGGGGTGTTTTCATTGCTTAATCAATTCAACGAGCCCGTTGATAATGAGAGTTATGCCGACCGCTATAAACTGATTTTCTTCGGCTTCACCAACTGCCCCGATGTCTGCCCCACCACACTGAGCCGTATGACGCAGGCATTGAGCCAGCTAGGACCGCTAAACGATCAGCTCTACCCTCTTTTCATCACCGTCGACCCCGAGCGAGACACACCGGCTCGCCTTAAAGAATACGCCAAAGCCTTTGATCCGCGCATAATTTATTTAACGGGATCACCCGATGAGATCGCCAAAGTGCTCAAAGCCTGGAAAGCGAGCCGGGCAAAAATAGCCACCGAAAAAGGTGAGGCAACGGAGGAGGATTACTCCATGAGCCACAGCTCGGTGCTCTACCTGATGAGCCCGGACGACCGACTGCTTGATTCCTATAACTGGGAAATACGGCCCGATAAAATGGTCGACTCAATTCGCGAGTGGCTCGAGCAATAAAAAAGGGCGAGCACTACGCCACGCCCTTTCTCGAAACAACTGCCCGCTAAAAACGCATCAAGACGACAGGTTGTGCTTAAATCTCCACGCCGCGATGATGTAGAGCACGGCGCCAATCAAGGCCATATTCAAGGCGGCGGGCCACAGCTCGGCCATACCTACGCCCTTTAGAAAGATGCCCATGCAAATATCCATAAAATATTTCACCGGGCTGAGATAGGTAATCGGCTGTAAAAATGCAGGCATCGATTCCGTTGGGGTCATGGTGCCGGACAGAAACAAGATGGGAAACAAGCCGAAAAAGCACAGCAACAAGGTCTGCTGTAGGGTTTTGGTAATCGACGCAATCAACACGCCGATGGCAATGGCGCTGACCAGGAAAATAGCCATCAGGAAAACAAACAGCAGCATGCTACCTTTGATGGGCACGCCAAACCACCAGATAATAAACAGACTGGGGAAGAAGGCGAGAATACCCACCGCCAGGGTGGGAATGGTTTTGGCGAGGAAAATCTCCCAGACCTGGGTCGGTGTCAC
>MAAT01000027.1 GCA_002162815.1 Gammaproteobacteria bacterium 53_120_T64
CATCCAGCGGTTCATACCAAGCCAACAAAGCGCCGGTTAGGCCCGCGATTAACAAAAATCCGGCCATTACCAAGCCGACGTAGCGATGTAGAAGTAAGGCGATGGCTCTCAAAATAAAAGGCTCAATAATTAATTGCGGTATTGCAGGCGTTGGCGCGCAGAGTTTAACGACCCCGCCAACACATAGGAATAGCGCTGGTATTACCAGCGCTTACATAGCCAAGGTGTAGTCAGCACTGCTGCCCCCAGGCCGCTGCAAAAACCAGCCAAGGCAGATTTGCACCTGAAAAAAACAGGGGCCTATCTATATAGACGAATGAGACCACCAAAAAGGGCATGTTTTTTATATTTATTTTTCACCATGGTGAAAATGGCTCTCCGGTAAGGACCAGAAACGGGGTAAGTTCGCGTCTGGCCCCAATGCTTTGTTCCGTATTGCAACAATACGAGAACTGACCCCGGAGTTCGCATTTATTTTTAAAACCCCCAGCGCAGCCATGTGTGCCGCGCTGGGGGTTTGTGGGGTAGGTAAAGGTTAGAAGTCGACTTGCATACCCAGCTTGACGGTGCGTGGAGCGCCTTGTTGTAGGTCTCCCGATCTTTCGGTCACCCAGTAAGCCTCGTCTGTGAGGTTTTCAATATTTAGCCGCAGCGTCACTAGCTGCCTGTTGATATTGAGTTTGTAGCGTGCACCAAGATCAAACAGGGTGATGCCATCCACATACCATTGGCCAGCGTTATCTACAGGTCGTTTACCGGTGTACTGTAGGCCCCCGGTCAACACTAAAGTGGAGGATGGCACACTGTATTCACTGTATAGCCGCAACTGCTTACGAGCCACACTTTCGATGGGCTTGCCATCCAGCGCGCCGCCAGTGGTCTTTTCACTAGTCGCATCCAACCACATGGCGCTAGCACCGAGCAACCAGTGCTCACCAAAGTTTGCTTTGCCAGACAGCTCCACACCGCGATAACGTGCTTCGCCATCCTGACTAAAGACATTATTACTGTCGGTATAGGTCAGGCCACGCTCTAGCTCGAACAGGGCCATATTTGCTGACCAGTTTGCCTTGTTAATCTTAACGCCCAATTCATATTGCTTACTGACGAGGGGGTCGAATACTTCAAAGGCATTGACAGCGGTTTCTGGCGCAGTAGCGCCTTCTTCAAATGCTTCCACATAGCTGGCGTAGAGGGACATCCACTCTATGGGCCGGTGGATAAGCGCCAAGGTGGGGGTAGTCTCGCTTTCCTTATACTCGCCGTATTTACTATCAAGGGTGCCGTGGCGCAGGCCGATAATTAAATCCCAATTTTCGCCGATATTAAGGGCGTCCGAGAGGAAGAATTCTCGGCGTTTAATGTGTGAATATTCTTGGAAATCCGCATCGCCTTTAGAGCGTTTCACAATGCCAGCGTTGCTGAATTCAACTGGATTTACGAGGTTGCCCACGTTAGAGAAGCTAGTGAAAGAATAGCCTGGACTGCCTCTGCCGCCTCTTGAACTACTGGTCATGGTATGAGAAAAACCTGCCGTTAGGCTGTGTTTAACAAAGCCTGTTTCCAATTTTCCGGTCACGACAGCCTGGGTCTGTTGGCTATCGAACAGGTTGTTTGCATTCCATTGTGCCGCTGAATAGTCGCCATTTTCATTGGCAAATAACCAGGGTGCGTAGCTGTAACGATAGCTACTGGCGTTGCGGTGCGAAAGCTTGATATCCCAGTTGTCGTGACACTGCCAGATCAAATCAGAGCCATAGGTTTTGTGCTCAGATTCGTAAAAGCCCCAGGCCGGTGCCAGACGTTTGTCGCCATCAATCGGGTCGAGCGGTTTTCCCCTAGTGTAATTGTTTACTGCACCATCGGTGTTGGTCACTAGGCCATTGTAGCCACCGTCACTTTTACGCTCGGCCTGCAAGGCATCCACTTGCCAAATAAGGTCTGGTGTTATCTGCCAGTCTAGCGCGATAGAGCCGGACTCTCTTCTGGACTTGCCATCATTGATATAGGTGTCGCCCTCTTGATGAACGAGGTTAATGCGATAGCCAAATTGATCGTTTTTACCGATACGATCGCCGATATCGCCATGCAATAAAAATAAACCGTCATCCGTTAGTTGAGTGCTGATACTGCGGGTCAGTTGTTCGGTCGGTCGTTTAGATACATAGTTAACGACACCACCAGGTTGACCGAAACCATAGAGAAAGCCACCGGCACCCTTGAGTATTTCAACCCGTTCCATATGCTCTAAGGGTAGATCCATGGCGCGACTGCGAAAATTCAAACCATCCAGCTTTTGACCGGTGTCGAAATCGGGGCGGATGCCGCGAATCAAAAAAGTGTTGTTTTCATGGGTTAAGTCACCAACGCCTATATTAATAGAAGCATCGTATTTGGCCATGACCGACAACGACCGCGCTTGCTGGTTATCCATATACTCCCGCGAATAAACCTCCACACTGTAAGGGGTGTTTTGCAGGTCGGTGGTGCCTAATGCGCCGAGGCTGGTGCTTTTAACGCGGTAGGCGTTTTCTGCGCTGCCTTCTGGTTTTAAGCCAGTGCCATCCACCTGCACCGGGCTCAGCGTCATCACTTCATCATTGGTTAAGGTCACGGTATTGCCCGAGCGGACGGAGCGAATCCCTGTGCCATCGAGTATTTGTTGTAAACCCTGATCAAGCGAATATTGGCCGTGCAGGCCTGGGCTTTGTTTGCCCTGGGTTAACTCGCCCTGGCCACTGATAAAGATATCTGCATCGGCGGCAAAGCGGTTTAACACTTCGGCAAGGGGCCCGGCGGGGATGTTGAACTGCATCAGTGCGGTGCTGGCTTGAGGGGCGGTTTCTGCCTGGGCGATGCTGGTGTAGCCCAGCGGCAGGGCTACCAAACCGGCGCAGCCAAGCTGTAAGCACAGCGCTAGCCGGGAAAATCGCTGGGCGGGTTGGGGTTTTGACCTGAGGCTCGATCGGTACAACATGTAACACTCCTTTTTCACCAACGCGCGCGCAGCACATCGGTCAGTTAGTGGTGGTCTTACCTTAGTAACCGAGTGAGATGAAAAAAGGGGAACCTCTGGGAGAGCTTGTTTGAGTTTTATCCATAAGTTTGCCGCAGGTTGTCGTGGATCATCACCACGGTGATTAGGGTAACTCCAGCGTCACCCACCAGGGCAGCAGCCGGTTAACCTTAATCGGCAGGGCCTTCTCGAGCATGGCTAGCGCCAGTTCGGGTTGGTCGGCGGGATAGGTGCCCATCACGCGCAGCTCGGCAACGGCGGGCGCAACCGCCAGATGGCCGTATTGATAGCGGTTAAGTTCGGCAACTAAGCTGGCAAGGCTGATGTTGTTGGCGACAACCAGGTGTTGCGCCCAGGCCTCACGGGCGTGATCTGCGCGGGTCGGAGGCTGAATGCGATCTTGACTAAAGGTGGTTTGCTGGCCGGCTTCGATTAACAAACCCTGGCCGCTGTGGGTGTGTATTTTTACCGCCCCCTGGTACACCGCTAGAAAGGTGGCCCCCTTGAGCTCTCGCACCGTAAAGCGGGTGCCGATGGCTTGCACGAAACCCTGAGCCGTGGTGACGAGAAACGGCCGTTGCTGTAGGTCGCGTGCGGTTTCAATCAGAATTTCTCCGCTGAGCAGTTTGATTTGACGGCGCTCGGCGCGGTATTGGGTATTGATGGCGCTGGCGGTATTGAGCCAGAGTTGCCCGCCATCCGGGAGGGTGATTTTGCGGCTTTCGCCGGTGGCGGTGTGGTGGTCGGCCCGCCAGGCCAGGGTCTGTTCTTTGGCGATGTTGACCACGGGGGTAAAGCGCCAGCCTAAGTAGCCACTGACACAAATTGCGCCCAAACCGCCCAAGCCACGTAGCGCCTTGCGGCGGCTAATGCGGTCGCTGCGCACGGTGTCGAGGGTGTTGCTGACCTCGCCGGGCTCTCCGAGCCGCGAGGCTTGCTGAAAACGTTGGCCGACCGTTTCGACAAATTGCCAGGCGAGCCGGTGTTGGGCATCTTCGTCGTGCCAGTGCTGCCAGTCGGCCCGTTGCTGTGCGGTGACGGCCTCGTCCCCAAGGGTGGCAAACCAGGTGGCGGCCTGTTGCAACAGTGCGTGTCCGGGAAGTTGCTGCTTGGCTTTAGTGGCGCCGGTATGCACCGCGAGGCTATGTTTTGAGGGCACAGCAGCCACTATTGCCCGGCCGGTTGTGGGGTGGCAGAGTCGTTGTGATATGGCTCAGGCGCGGGGCTGGTTTGCGCCTCGTGATAGCTCACCTCGATCAACACACAGGCCAGCATTGCTCTGGCCATGTATTTTTTCACCATGCGCTCTGATACCGCCAGTTGCTGGGCGATTTGTCGATAGCTCAAGCCGTCAACCTGCGACCAGATAAAAGCGGTGGCGACATTGCTCGGCAGTTGGCTCAACATCTGTTCAATTTCCCCCAGGGTTTCAATCACCAGGGCCTGGTCTTCCGGGGAGAGTGCCACGGCCTGTGGGCGTGCCGCGAGGGTTTCGAGCCAGGCCTGCTCGACGGATTTTCTGCGCCACAGGTCGATGCAAAGGCCGTCGGCGACGGTGCGCAAATAGCGTTTTGCCGAATCCATACCCTGCAGCGGGCGGGGCCGCTTTAATAAACGCAGAAAAGTATCCTGGGCGAGGTCTGCGGCGATGTCGTGGCAGCCGACCCGCTGCCGTAACCAGTTGCGTAACCAACCGTGGTGTTCGGTATAAAGATGACCGATCTGTTCGCGGTGACCGGCAGGAAAGGTGTTTTGTGCAAGTGCCGCAGAGGTTGGAGGCATAGTTGGGTACGGTATTTGTGGGGATAAGCTGATCATTAATAGTAAGTGATAATCAGTATCAATTGCAATTGCATTGGGGATTCCGTTTCCCCAGCGCAGTGGAGGGGTAGGGTGCCCAAGGTGTTTCAGGGGGCGTGCGGGGATTAGTTTTCGCATTGTGGTATTGAGAACTAACCTAAGCCCTCTGCATGGCCAGACCGCTACGCATCGAGTTTGAAAACGCCCTCTGTCACGTCACCTCCCGAGGAGATCGGCGCGAGTCGATTTTTGAGGAGGGTGAAGACCGAGTGGCCTTTCTAAATCCCCTCGGCGAAGTCGTCGAGCGCTTCAATTGGGTCTGCCTGGCCTACTGTCTGATGGACAGCCATTATCATCTCATTATCCAAACGCCCGACGGTAACCTTGCGAAGGGCATCTGGCTACTGGGCCAATTTGATCAGCAAAAAACTAGCCCAATCCCGCTATCAAAAATGTGTTCATAGCGGCCTTGGTTCACCCACCCTTTGGGATGGTTTACGCCAGCAAATCTATCTGGGTGATGGGATCTTTGTTAGCAAAATTCAGGGCTTGGCACAGCTACAGGGCGATCGGCTTAGCATCCCAAAGGCGCAGCGCCGAGTACCTGCATTGCTACTGGACAAGATCGAGCAGCAGCATAAAACACGAAATGAGGCTATCGTCGCCGCGTATGCAACAGGGGCCTATAGGTATCAGACGATAGTTCATTACTATGGATTACAACTGGCGACAGTCGGCCGGACTATTTGCCAACAAATACAATAATGCGAGAACTGACCCCGGATCCCAAGACGAGACTCCATTTTCTTTCTTGGTTGAAAATGGGCTCGCTGAAGCAGATCCCACGTTGCTCGTGGGACCCGGTCAGTCAGTCAGTCAGTCAGTCAGTTAGTAGTCGTAGCGCAATCTAATCGACAGTTCCCGGCCGTCGTCGGGCACGCAATAACCATATCCTTCGCTATAACAGGAGAAAGTTTCTTTGTTGGTCAGATTGCGAGCATCCAGGCTAACCGTGAATTTGTTGAGAATATACTCAGCATTAAAATCCAACAGTGTTCGGCTCGGTAGATAAAGCTCGTTGACTGAGGGTGACCCTTTGCCTTCGTAATCGTATACGCGCCTAGCCACATGTCTTGCGCCGGCACCCACTGAGAGACCGGGAAGTAGGTTTTTGTAGTGAGCCCAAACCGACGCTAGGTGGCGAGGTGCCTGCTTTACTTCCAAGCCTTGTAATTCGTTGTCGCGGCTATATTCTGAATCGAGATACGCGTAGCTAGCGGTCACCACCCAGGGTTCGCCTATTTGGAATTTACCTTCAATTTCCAGACCACTGGATTCAATTTCGCCATCTTGGGTTTTTTCGCGAGTACCGGGCACACCACTGAGTGAGTTGTCCTGGATGAGCTTAAAAGTAGACAAAGTTACCAGTGAGCGTTCGTCTGTGGCAAGCCATTTTAAGCCAAGTTCATATTGCTTACCGGTGGAGGGCTCAAATAGCTTGCCGGTGATGTAATCAGCCCCGACTTCGGGCTTAAAAGATTCGGCATAGCTTAAGTAGGGAGACAGTCCGAACCGGGTTTTGTAAAGTAGCCCGGCGCTCCAGGTGAAGGCGTTATCTTTAGTTTTTGACCCTGATGTAGAAGTGTCTGCGTTATTAGTGGCTCGATCCCAACGGCCACCTAGGCTAATGAATAACTCATCACCAACCTTTGTTTGCTCCTGTAGATAGATACCGGTTTGAGTCTGCTCAGGCTTCTCGGTGTAAGTATCTAGGTTGATGAAAGGGGTGTTGTATACCGGCGCGAAAATATCCAGTGAGGGCGCTGATGCATAACCGGATTCGAGGGTTTCTTTACTGTGCCGGTAGTCAATACCGGCTATGACCGTGTGGCTAATCGCGCCAGTACTCAGGCGCATCTCTAACTGGTTGTCCATGACAAAGTTTGAGACATCGCTATAAACAAGGTAATAACCACGATTGATAGTGCGATTATCACTCTCTAAACCCCAACCAAAGATGGCTTCATTATCGTAAGAAGAGCTGGTGTAACGAAAATTTTGCTTGAAGCTAAACCGGTCGCTAAAGCGGTGTTCGAGTAAAGAGCTGATTGAGTACTGCTCTGTTTCATCGATGTCGCCCGGTTCGCCGGTGGTTCTAGCGGTAGAGATTTTACCGTTTGGGTTCGGGTCGAGAGTCCCCAAAGAGGGCAAAAACCCGGGGTAGGGGCCGTGTTCATCCCGTTGGTAATTGGCCAGGAATGTCCAGTTAGTCTTGTCGCTGGGTTGCCAGCTGATGGCTGGGGCGATGTAAATTCGATCATTTCGACCAAAATCATGCTGAGTATCACTTTCTTGAACCAGAGCGGTCAGCCTGCCAAGCCACTGTTTATTGTCCGAGATTGGACCGCCAAGATCGATAGCCGCGCGTTTTTTGCTATAACTGCCGTATTGAAATTCAGTACTCAGGAAAGTATCAGCCGACGGTCGTTTGGTTATCGAATTGATCAGCCCACCAGGGTTTATCTGGCCATATAAAATGGATGAGGGACCTTTCAATAGCTCGACTCGTTCTAATCCATAGGGGTCTATTTTTGTACCAAAATACTCAGATGGAGGAGCACCCATTTTTAGGCCGTCGATGAATATGCCATTCGCAGACAACTTAAAACCCCGCACATAAATCTCGTCGTAGCGGCCTTCGTCACCGAAAGCATCGGCAACAACACCAGCCGTATAACTCAAAGCATCACTAATTGACTCAACACCGCGCTGATCCATTTCATCGCGGGTGACCACGGAAATAGATCGAGGTGTGTCAATAATTTTGGTGCTTGATTTGGTAGCCGTTGCACTGCGGGCAGCGACATAACCATCCACTGGGCCGAAGGCGCTTTCTGTTATCGCCGCGCCATCCACCTGCACCGGGTTTAATGTCATCACGTCCTCCCTTGCAGACGACACCACATAACCAGAATGGGTTGAGTGGACCGTTAACTGGCTGCCGGCTAGCAACTGGCTGAACACCGCATGAATAGAGTAGTCGCCTTGCAGCGCTGCGACGGTTTGGCCAGCCACGTCATCGCTGGTAAATGAAATCGCGACTCCGGCTTGTTGGGCAGCTCGGTTCAGGGCGATGCCCAGAGCGCCGGCGGGTAGATCAAAGGCATGGCTTGCGAGGCTGCCTGATTGGCTGATTGGCGGGCTGGCAGATTGGCCGGCGGTGTCGGCCTGGGCTAGCGGGGGCAGGGTGGCAAGGCCAAGCGCTGAGCAAACCAGTAGAGTGGCACAGGTTGTTGATATTCGGGTTGAGGGTTGTTGCGAATGCATTGGTTTCCCTTGGGTGCTTATTCGTTAATTGTTGTTGGCTTACTGCTTTAACGAATAACGAATCCCAAATGAAACCGTAATGCTGGTTTTATTTAACGAGGCTTATATTGATCCACCAGGGGGTCCACTGGCTGAGCTCTATGGCGGTGCTTTCGCTGAGCAGTTGCAGGGCCTTACCTGGGTCATCTAGCGGTAATACGGCGTATACCCGAATGTGTTGTAAGGCTTCGGCGTTGTAATGCAAATGACCGGCATAGTGGGGCGTGAGTTGTTCGAGTACGGCAGGCAGGGGCTGGTTTTCGATGATCAGCAGGTGGCTCTGCCAGGCACTTTCGGTGCTCGCGGTGTCAAAGGTTTCGACGGCGCCCAGGTGACCGGCAAACAAATTGATGCGCTGACCCGGTGTGAGTACTTTTTCACTCGACGTACGTTCGCTGCCCGGTGCCGCGTTGCTGGTCGCTCGCACCCTGGATTCAAACACCGATAGCCGTGTGGATTGCGCAGCGCGCTGCACCGTAAACCGGGTGCCTAATGCGGTGAGCTGGCCCTGCTGGGTCTGCACGATAAAGGGCCGCTGGGTATCTTTGCTGACGTCCACCAGGATTTCGCCCTGCAGCAGTTCCACCACGCGTTGTTGATCGTTAAAGCGCACGTTAATCGCACTGCGACTGCTCAGCGATATCTGTGACTGATCACTCAGGGTGATGGTTTGCCATTCGCCGGTGCCGGTGTGTTGGTCGGCGAACAGGGCAATGCGTTGGTGCTGGGGTGACGTCAGCCAGAGGGTGGGTAGCAGTACCAATACCAGGCAGAGCATTTTCGCTAGTTGCGACCAATTGGTGCTGTCATCACGGGGACTTAACGCGGCATGATGCAAGGTGGTGGCGACCGGTTGTGCGGGCAGGCTGCCCAGGTTGCCAAGCAAGCTCTGCATTTTTTCAACCGCGCGGGCATGGCGCGCATCGGCCAGTTTCCATTGTTCGAATTCGGCCAGTTCCCCAGGGCTGGGAGGGGCATCGTCGGCGGATAATTTAACCAGCCACTCGGCGGCCTGGGTGGTGATTTCGCTCATCACCTAGGGCTGGCCTTCTTCAATGGCATCGTGACAGGCGACCAAGCCCTGCACCAGGTAGTTGCGCACCATGGTCACCGACACGCCCAACTGCTGGGCAATCGCTGCCTGGGTTTGACCTTTGACGTGACGCAGCACAAAGGCGCGCTGGGGTTTGTCGGCAAGTTTGTTGAGTGCCTGGTTAATCAGGCCGAGTGTTTGTACCGCCACCAGTAGCTGCTCGGCAGAGGGTGCCTCGGTGACTTGTGGGGCTTGGCTCAGTGCTTGCAAATAGGCTTTTTCGAGTTTGCCCCGGCGGGTTTTGTCGATCAGCAGGCGTTTGGCAATGGTGGCTAACCAGGGTCGGTGCTCGCTCACCGTGCGGATATCGGTATGGGTGATCACCCGCACGAACGTATCCTGAGACAGATCGGCCGCATGGTGTGGACAGCCCAACATTTTGGTCAGCCAGCCGGTGAGCCAGCGGTGATGTTGGCCATAGAGGGCGCCCAGCTGTTTTTTTTGGGTCTCAACTAAAGCCGGCGGTGATTGCGTTGCTGGGGCGGATGGCATGTTGCTTGGGCAGTCGTGATGGGGAGGATGTAGATCTTAATGATAACTGGTCGCATTTACAATAGACCGGGGCTGGCCGGATAGCGTGACAGTTCAATATTGGCGGCTCCGAGATCGTTCAGCGCTGCCCTGGCGGGACAGCCGAGTTTTTACGTAGCCAGGTAAAGAGTCAGCCCTGGTGACCGCTATAGATGGGCTCGAATGCGGTGTTGGAGCGGGGTCGGCTGGGCTTGAGTCTGCGATGATAGTGAATCTTATTTGCAGGCTGGGTCGATGGCATACTACCCCTCAATAAGCGTCACCGGGTTATTGAGGGGTGATGTTTGACGCGAAGTAGAAGATAAACGGGGTCGTTCGCGTATTGCCATGATGCGAGAACTGACCCCGTTGCCAGACTGACCCCGTTGCCGCTGCAGGCTCTTCCGATCAAGGTGCCCTGCGCATCCCGCGCTTACTTTTGCGCCCTGCCGGGAGCCGACCTAAGGTGGTTGGCGGCTTTATGGTTGTGACGTTCAGGGAAAAAGGGCCGCGTCCTGAAAGGAGCCACTGTAATAGAAACCAGAGAGCGTGGCGTCAAACTGCTTAAACGCGTAGTTGGCGTCCCAAATTATTCTACGGCTCACTACGCCCCGCCACAGGTGTAGCGAGGGTATCCCTTGGCGTCCAGGGAAGTGGGCCTGGGTTGCTGCTTAGAACTGATAGTCCACCGCCAGTCGGGCACGGCTGCCGTGCCCGACGAAAATCGATTGTGAATTGTAGGCGCCGCTAATCCAGCGTTTATTGGTGAGGTTTTCTATCTGTAGGCGCAGGTCCACGCCGCGGCTGGTTTTATAGGTGAGTGTTGTGTCCCACAGGGTATAGCTGGGCAGCTCAAAACTGTTGCCGTTGTCGCCGGGGCGAGCGCCGACGTGATTGGCCCCCAGGGCGATGCCGAACCCCGTTTTACCGTGGGCCTGGGCGTCATATTTCAGCCACAGGCTACCACTGCGGATGGGGGTACCCCGGGCCCGGTTGCCGACATGACCCGGCTTGTTGGCGTCCTTGCTGATCTCGGCTTCGAAATCCGAGAAGTTGGCGCTCACCGCCCAATGTGGGGTGAGCCGACCGAGTAGGGAAACTTCATAGCCGCTGCTTTCGATTTCGTCAACTACTTCGGGAACCAGTAAATTACCGGGGTCGACGACATTGGTTTTGCGAATATCGAAGTAGGCGATAGAGGCATTCAGCTTGTCGGTAATATTCCACTTGATACCGTATTCCTGCGAGTCGGATTCCACCGGCCGGACATCGGCGGCGACCAGGGCAATGTCGTACTGCCGTGCATAACTGGCGTAGAGCGAAATACTATCTGTGGGTTGATAAACGATGCCTGCCCGTGGCACCCATTCACCGTCACTCTGTTTGGCGTCAATCCGGGGGTGGAATAAGACCTGGCCACCGAGAAAGGCCGGAATATTGAGACGGGTGTCGTCGAGTTTGTGCACGTTGTAATCGTAGCGCGCACCTAACAGGACTTGCCATTGATCGTTAAGACGAATCTGATCCTGAAAATATAATCCGCTGGAGAGAAGAGAGGTTTCAGTATCTTCCAGGATTAGCTGGTCGGTGAAGGTAAACTCGCCGCCCAATGCCGGATTGAGCAAACCCAGACCGCTGGGGAGAAAAATGGATTCCGGATTAAGAGGGTTAAACGGGTCGACAAAGGAGACCGCACCGTAAAATGCCAGCGCCGGGTTAATGCCACTCAAAGCGGTGTAAAGCGCCTCGTTGTAATGCAGGTAGGACTTGCGGTCGACCTTGCGGTGATTGATGTTGAGCCCAAATAACAGCCCATGTTCGATGGCTCCCCAACGGGTTTCGCCGACCAAATTGATATCGAGGTTGAGTTCGTCTTTGACGTCGTCGGCAGAGCTTAGGGTGCGGTAGACCCGCGCCTGGTTGTCTCCCCACAGTGCCGGGTTATTCAGCTGCTGTTGCTGGGCCTCTAATACCGGGTTGAATAATTCGTCGTCGGTGTCGTCCTGGCCGATGCGAAATTTGCTGTTTAACGCCCAGTTCTGGTTGATAAACCATTCGTGGCTCAGCTGTAGGGTGACGATAGACGTCTCAACTTCGGTATCGCCACCCAGGTAACGACTTCTGGGTAAAGCATCGATGTCGCCGTTGATGGCAGCAATGCCCTGGTCGCGAGTTTGCGAAAAACGGTTGATCTCGATTTCGGCGGTGATTTTCTGGTTGTTATTGATTTGGTAACTGATGATGGGCGCAAAAAACTGGCGTTCGACATCGACTTGATCGCGAAAGCTGTGTTCGTCGTTGACCTGGGCGTTGAAGCGAAATAGCAGGGCATCGCTGAGGGCGTGGTTAGTGTCGATGTTAAGTTGATAAAAGTCATCACTGCCGCCAATTACTGTGGCTCGGGTAAAGTTGTCCTTAGCGGGTTTTTTGGTAATCAAATTGATAATGCCGCCGGGTTCACCACGGCCGTAGAGCGCTGAGCTGGCGCCTTTGAGGACTTCAATTTTTTCGATATTGGCCAGCGGTTGAAAGGTAAAACCCTGGCTGACTTCACGCAGTCCGTTCTTGAGAATACCGCCGCTGTTTTCATTGAGGCGGAAACCGCGAATATTGGTATGGCCGAGCGGGTCGACGATGTTCACCGAGGCCGAGTTGCGGAAGGTCTGGCCTAAATTCAGGGCGAGTTGGTCGGTGATCAATTGTTGATTAATGATGTCGATCGGCTGGGGGATATCCAGCTCATGGGTAAAGGTTTTGGTGGCGGAATCGGCAAAGTCGCTGCGGTAGTCGCCGGACAGAATCTTGCCAACCACGCTCAGTGGGGCGATTTCTATCGTTTGATTTGCAGTGCCATCGGTCGTTTTCTTCAGCAGCAGGGTCGCGGTGTTGCCGTTCAGCTTAAACGTAATATTGCTATCGTCCAGGAGCTGACTAAGCCCCGCAGTAGTGGTGTACACGCCGGTAAGTCCGCTGCTGTGTTTCTCCGCGGCCATCTGCGGCGAAAATATCAGCACCAGTCCTGCCTGTTGAGCAAAGGCCTGCAGGGCCTCCGCCAGGGGGCCGGCAGGGATGTGGTACTGCAGGTGTGAGGCTGACGTAGGTGGCGCTTTTTCAGCCATGGCTGTGGGGAGCACCGTGATTAACGACAGTGCGATGACTAAATGGCTGAACATTTTTTTTAGTGCTGCAGGGCCAATGTCACGGCAAGCGTGAGTAACAGGGCCAGCTATTGTCGGGTGACGAAACGCCATGATTTTAATCCTCGTTGGTTGGGCGAATAGCGAATGCATATCGACCTAGTCGTACGAGAATCAAAAACAGCTCAAAAAAGATGAACTTAATGTGTTCGGCTGCAGAGATGTGGGCCAATAACACGCTACCGGTCTTGATGCTGTCGGTGACGCGATTCGCCCTGAACTCTGGCTCGCTGCGTTCAGGCTTAAGCCGCGCTTTCCTGGGCTTTAGCGGCGACAATTCGCACCCAATACTGGGTGTACAGCTGCAGTCGAACCGGGAGTGCTTGTGGTAGGGCCGCCAGTACCTCATCCACTCGATGCAGTGGATAGGTGCCGGAAATGGGTAAATGGGCAATTTCCGGGGCGCATTGAATATACCCGCGGCGGTGGCGATTGAGTTCGGCGATAAAATTGCTCAGGTACATATTGTTGGCGA
>MAAT01000068.1 GCA_002162815.1 Gammaproteobacteria bacterium 53_120_T64
ATCTTCAGCAAGCACCCACACGCTTTGCCTGATCAATTGTTAAAGAACGTTCGCTCCGATGAGCGGGTGGCGTATTCTACTGAACACCACCGATAAATCAACCATTTTCTTCAGCTTCTTTGCTCGATCATTTCAACCAAACACTTTCAAATAATGGCTCGCTTAACAGCTTCCCGTTGAGCGAGGCGCGCATTCTACAGATACAATAAATACTGTCAATGACAATCTGAAACTTTTTGCTAATTAATTCAAAAAGCATGGAAACAAAGCCAATTTGAACGACTAAACCCAACGCAATAAGTGAAAATGCTTCTTGCCACGGCGCAAAAGATGGAAGCGACCAAAGTAGGCGCTTGAACGACTCAGAGCAAATGCATCATCTCGCCGCTGCTCACCATTGACGCGCACAGCCCCATCGCGGATAAACTTACGCGCCTGACCCTGGGTCACCTCACCCCTCGGCGTCAAAGCCAAGCCCGAATCGACCAACGCATCGATTAACGACAAGTCATCAGCCTCAACATCACTTGATGGCATGCCGTCCAGCGCTAGCTGCCCCATATCATTCTCAGTGAGCTTATCTAACGAGCCACTGAACAGTGCTGCCGATATTCGCTCTGCCGCCTCAACACCCTCTGTACCATGCACTAGTCGAGTCACTTCTCGCGCCAGGATGGCCTGAGCCGACTTCTTACCCTGAGCCCGCTCGTCTGCTCGCTCAATCTCAAGCAATTCACTTATAGGTAAAAAGGTAAAGTAATGCAGGAAACGATAGACATCCTGATCTGCCACATTCACCCAAAACTGGTAAAAGGCATAGGGCGATGTTTTAGCAGGATCGAGCCAAATCGTGCCCGACTCGGTCTTGCCGAATTTTGTGCCGTCAGACTTGGTAATTAGAGGCAGGGTCAAACCAAAGGCCGACGCTCGATGCATGCGTCGCACCAAGTCGATACCACCGGTAATATTGCCCCACTGATCGGAACCACCGATTTGCAAAGTGCAACCAAAGCGTTTGTACAACTCAGCAAAGTCGTAGGACTGCAGCAGCATGTAGGAAAACTCGGTGTAGGAGATACCTTCACCTTCACGCTCAATGCGCGTCTTTACCGACTCCTTATGAATCATCGCATTGACGGCAAAATGCTTGCCCACATCGCGGAGGAAATCTAGCACCGGCATATTACCCATCCAATCGAGGTTATTCGCCACCTCGGCGGAACACGAACCACTATCAAAATCGACAAACCGGGAGACCTGCTGCTGCAGACGCCCTGTCCAGGCGGCAACAATATCTGGCGTATTCAGCTGGCGCTCCTGCGCCTTAAAGCTAGGATCACCAATCAAGCCCGTCGCCCCGCCGACAAGCGCCACTGGCTTATGGCCAGCCAACTGGAAACGTCGCAGCGCGAGAAGCGGCACCAAACTACCGATATGAAGGCTATCGGCAGTGGGATCGAAACCACAGTAAAGTACCCGCTGCTCGGTGAGATGCTCTGCGAACGCCCCCTCACCCGTGGTCTGCGCAACTAGGCCCCGACTTTGTAAATCGTCAATCAAACCTTGATCCACTTTCGCCATGACTCTATACCCTACTATGCCAAAAAGAGCCGAACGATACAGGATAGCCCGACAAAAACAAATGCCACTCACACCACATAATTACCAGTCAAAACTTTAAGTCAAGGCGGTATTTTGTTATAAATCACAACCTTAACTTCGACAGCTCCTGCGGAATACACAAACCCATGCAAGCCAGCCGAAAACCAAGCTCAGTAGTGGCGTCAAAACTTCCCAAAAAACATATCGCTGCAGCAACCGTTATCGCCTTTTGCCTGGTTGTTATCACATCCCTTTTACCCTCGAAAAGTGTTCAGGCAAAGCGCAACATTATCGCCGTTGAGCTGCCATCAGATGCACAAACCCCAAACCAAGCTGTCAGCTCAACACCCAACACCCCGGTCAGCCCGAGTGACACCAAGTCAATGCCCACGCTCTTGCATTGGAATAAAACAACGATTGCCTCTGGCGACAACTTAACGACTGTTTTCAAACGTCTCGGCCTCAATGCCAGTGACGTTTACACCGTAGCCAATGCCCGCAACGAACAAAAACCGCTACGACGTCTGCGTCCAGGTGAACACATTGCCATCCGCCTCAACGACGAGGGCAGGCTGGCACAGGTCAAATATACGCGATCAAGCCTTGAGCACTATCTTTACGAGCGCAATGAAAATGGCTTTGAGGGCACAAAAGTCATTCTCCAGCCCGACCTTATCCCGACACATAAAACAGCCGTCATTAACAACTCCCTATCGCTCGCTGCCAACAAAGTTGGCTTAAGTCAGGCCAAAATCATGGAGCTCGCTAACATCTTCGGCTGGGATATTGATTTCGCCCTCGATATTCGCAAGGGCGATGAATTTAGCGTCCTCTACGACGAAAAATTTCTTAACGGCAAGAAAGTTGGCAACGGCGATATCCTCGCGGCAACCTTCGCCAATCACGGCACAACCTTCAGTGCGGTGCGCTTTATTGAGCAAGATGGCTCGATCAATTATTACACCCCCGACGGCAAGCCCATGCGCAAGGCTTTCTTGCGAGCGCCACTGGACTTCACCCGCATCAGCTCTAACTTCAGCTTGCGCCGCAAGCACCCCGTGCACAAGCGCATCAAGGCCCATCGTGGCGTCGACTATGCCGCTCCACGCGGTACGCCTGTCTATGCCGCCGGTGATGGCAAAGTTATCGCTAGTGGCTACAGCAAGGCCAACGGCAACTATGTGTTTATTCAACACGGCGGCAAATACATCACTAAATACCTTCATCTCACCAAGCGCCTTACCCGTAAAGGCAAGCATGTAAGCCAGGGTAAAACCATTGGTACCGTTGGCTCAACGGGCTACGCCACCGGCCCCCACCTACATTACGAATTTCTGGTGAATGGCGTTCACCGCAACCCTCGCACAGTAAAGCTACCCGATGCCAAAACTATTGCCAAAAGTCAGCGCGGCGAATTCTTCGCCCAAACTGCGCCCCTGCTCAACCAGCTTAGCCAGCACAACGGACTATTGGTTGCCCAAGCCGACCTCCGCAACTAAATTTCAACAGCCATGAGCAAACCAACGCGCGAGCTCTACATCGGCTTAATGTCCGGCACCAGCATGGATGGCATAGACGCGGCTATTATTGAATTCGCCCCGTGCCATACCACGATAGTTGCGACTTACTGCCACCCTATCCCCACGTATCTTCAGCGAGCTATCCAGCTCCTATTTTCACCAGGCGACGACGGAATTGATGCTCTCGGTAGTGCCGACCAACAACTGGGAATCTGTTTCGCACAGGCGACGAGCGCTCTTTTGAAGCAGGCTGGACTCAAGTCAAGCGACATCACTGCAATTGGCAGCCACGGTCAAACCGTGCGGCATCGCCCACCGAGCGCAGACACCCCCCACCCCTTCACACTGCAAATTGGCGACCCCAATATCATTGCCGCACACACCGGTATTACCACCGTCGCAGACTTTAGGCGCCGCGACATGGCACTCGGCGGGCAAGCGGCACCGCTGGTGCCGGCCTTTCACCATTCTATTTTCCATTGTGAAAAAACCAGCAGAGCGATCGTCAATATTGGCGGTATCAGCAACATCACCTTGCTACCTGCAGAGGGCGAGGTGCAGGGTTTCGACACAGGCCCCGGCAATCGTTTACTGGATGACTGGATTAAACAACACCAGAACAAAGCCTTTGACGATAATGGAGAATGGGCCAAGCGCCATACAAGTGACCGCCGACTACTCGAACAATTGAAGACCCACCCATTTTTACAGCGCGCAACACCAAAGAGTACGGGGCGAGAAGAATTCAACAAAGACTGGCTAGACCGGCAACTCGAGGAATTTACTCACCTCTCACCCGGCATTGTCCAGGCGACCTTACTGGCCTTCACCGCCGAAACCATCACCGATGCAATAACGGCACTGCCCCTGGAAGTCGACGAGGTTTTTATCTGTGGCGGCGGCGCACTGAACACGGCACTCATGGACAGCCTCGGCAATTTACTAAAACCTGTAAAAGTTGCCAGTACAGCTGTCCTCGGCATTGCACCCGAGTGGGTTGAGGCCGCTGCCTTTGCTTGGCTCGCGAGGCAAACACTGGCGGGACTAGCCGGTAACGTACCCGCCGTCACCGGGGCGAAAAACTTGACCGTATTGGGTGGAATTTACCCAAGTTACTCCACCTAGCCGTCAAAGCCCCGCGCTTAGAAGCTCGCAACTAAAAGCGCACATAGCCCTCTTCCTCTTTCAGTCGCGCTATCTCTTCCGGGCCAAAGGCCACGGTACCGACAAAAGGGAAAAGGCTCTCTTTATTTTGCTCAAGAAAGCGCAAGCGAGTACGGCAAATTTTAATATCGACCACCTGAAAGGCCGCTAATCGCGCAGCTAGGTCAACGATGCCCTTGTAACGCTGATAATTTTCTCGAAAGAAAATCTCAACCTCGGGGCCGTGCAAGACAAAAGCAATGGGCGGCGCACCCGCCAAAAGAGATGCTCTTTCCAGATAAAAAGCCTCTGCACGCAATAGAGCCGCCTCGACTTCCTCGGGCTTATTATGCTCAATACGAACCAGATAGCCCGGTACCACACCGCCCGAAACCTCAGCCAGAGGTTTTACTTTACCCCCCGACATGACCGTTGCGCTGCAAGCCACTAGTAAAAAAAACAAGGCGGCACATCGGCCAGCCCAAACCCAGTTAACGCTTTCCGGCCGCAAATCATGCCCGCTGATGTTTAGATAGAAAACGAGGCACCGCAGCCACAGGTGGTTGCAGCATTCGGGTTGTTGACCACAAAGCGGGAGCCCTCGAGCCCCTCGGAGTAATCGAGCTCGGCACCTGCTAGGTACTGAAAGCTTAAGGAGTCAACGACAACTGTCACACCCTCTCGCTCGACCTGAGTGTCGTCTTCGGCAACCGCCTCATCGAAGGTAAAACCGTATTGGAATCCTGAGCAACCGCCACCGGTGACATAGACGCGTAATTTCAGGTCGGAATTACCCTCCTCTGCAACCAAGGTCTTCACTTTATGCACTGCGTTATTGGTAACATTCAGGGCGCTGGGGATAAATGTTTCTGCAACTGTCATTAATACTCCGCAATCTTCTCTAGCTATCGTCAAAAAACCAAACCTGCCAAAACTACACCCAGTATGAGGGCAAGCAGGTGAATAGCAATATCAACTTTGTCTGCCACCAGCATCACTCAGGTGGCTCACCACATCCGCCGTTTCCAGCTCCGGAGCAGTAGCGGCAGTATCCGCCTCCTCCTGCACGAATCCGCCATTCACGTGTGCGCCCTTCTCTATTTCGAGTAGCGCGTAGTGAATATCGCCCTTGACCACCGCTTTACAGGCAAGCTCAACCTGTGCCGCAGCATAGATATTGCCCTCTATATTACCACTGACCGTCACCACAGGTGCCCTCACCTGACCAATGACCACCCCTGTGTCGAGGATTCTGACGCAGGCCTCTGCATCATCAGCGGCCGCTTCAATATTACCCGTGACCTGGCCTTCAATCTCTAAGCTACCGCTAAAGTGGATGTCGCCAATAATACACGTGCCCTTGGCGATCAACGTTGGTGTCGCCGTCCCTCTTTTATGTTTTTTATCCTTACGCATTAATCACCTCTACTCTTGTTGACCTGCCCTCTAGCAAGCGCCCACGACATCACTAGCTCTTTGCCGCCGGTCTTTTTCTTCGACGGCCAAATTGTTGCGCGGATAGACTCTGGCTCGAAACCCTCGGGCAAATGAATCGCGCCCTCGACCAGCTGAAAGTACTTAAACCGGCTATTGACCGGTACCGCCTCCACGTTTGGATCCAATTGCGCCAACGAAAATGTCGCCACTTGGCCCGCCAAACGACCCTCAAATTCAATAGAGAAGCTCACCTTGGTGGTTTTCGTTAAACCCTCCGTTTTACGCAGGGCAAAACGGTAGCGGTAAACCCTCGGCACTTCTGTCGACCGGATCAGAAAGTTGGATATTTGCAGGCCTTTTTCCAACTGATCACTTTTCACCAAGTTGCGATAAAGGTCGAGCTCCTCTTGGTAGGCCGATAGCTGTCGATCAAGCACCACCACCGTCCTGCGCATTTTCTCTAGGGCCTGACGATCAACCTCGGCCCCTAGTTCCAGCGCCAGTTGCTGCTGCTCTTGCTCCATTAGCTGTACTGATTGCCGCTCGAAATCGACCTGTAGTGCGCGATAGCCAACGGCCGTTGCAGAAAAATACTCGCTACCCCGCAGCCACCCCCCACCCACGCCAGCGAGCAGCGCTACAACCAGCAAAACCAACAAGCAGCTGCGGCAGTCCATCAAACGGTCGAACAATCCATCCACTGCTCTTTACTCCCGACCTGCTGTTTCGCCAACCTTAAAACATCCAATGCACTGAGCCCGCTTAAGGTAGTAAAGGGGGTGCTTCGAGACCAAGGGTTTCCGGTAGGCCAAACATAATATTCATATTTTGTAGCGCTTGTCCCGAGGCCCCCTTTACCAGGTTATCAATCGCCGACATCACCACTACTTTATCGCCATTTTGTGGCCTAACCACACTGATACGGCAGATATTCGACCCTCTCACACTGCGCGTTTGCGGGTGGGCACCCGCAGGCAGAACATCGACAAAGGGTTCATCGGCATAGCGCGCCTCAAACAGGGCCTGCAAATCGACGCTGGTATCAAGCAGGGTCGCATACAGTGTGGAATGAATACCGCGCACTATCGGCAGTAGATGGGGCACAAAGGTCAAACCCACAGGTTTACCGGCAAATGACGCTAGGCCCTGGGCGATTTCCGGCAAATGACGATGCCCCCCAGCGGCGTAGGCCTTGAAGCTGTCGCTGACCTCACTGTGTAAATTATCGATTTTCGCCTGGCGACCGGCGCCACTGGCACCCGATGCCGAATTGGCAATTAAATCATCGACCGCCACCAAGTTGTTTTCAAGCAGGGGCAGAAAGCCCAACTGCACGCTGGTTGGGTAGCACCCCGGGCAGGCGATCAAACGGGCCTCTCGTATCGCCTCACGGTTAACTTCCGGCAGGCCATACACAGCTTCGGCGATTAATTCGGGGCAGGCGTGGCTCTGGCTGTACCACTTTTCCCAAAGCTGCTGATCCTGAATACGGAAATCCGCCGACAGATCGATGACCCGCGCGCCACGCTTGAGAATCTCGGGCACCATCGCCTGAGCCACACCGTGGGGCGTGGCAAAAAACACCACATCGGACTCGGCTAAACGATCGGGGTCGGGCTCACTAAAACACAGGTCAAAATGCCCGCGTAGACTGGGAAACAAGTCCGCAACGGGCAAGCCACTTTCGCTGCGCGAGGTAATCGCCGCCACTTCCACCTCTGGATGCAGCACCAACAAACGTAACAACTCGACCCCGGTATAACCGGTTCCACCTACAATACTCGCCCTTATCACGCCTGCTTACCTCGTCTTGAAATCCTGGGAACCAGCTATCATACCGCAACAAAGGCCCATGCTAAGCTCGATGGTCATGCAATCAATATAATAACTATGCTGCCACCTGAGAAAGAACTACCCAGCCCTCCGCAACAACGGGCCACCTCCCTCGTCAACCAGTTTCGCCATCGCCTGGCACATACCGACGCACTGCCCCAGCTCGCCCTACTCGGCATTGCCAGCGGCATCGTCACCGGCTTTATCGCGGTGGCCTTTCGCCTCGCTATCGAGTGGCCCCTAGAGTTTTTCCTGCCCGCCCGCGACAGCGAGGGCTTTGAATCCCTCCCCCTAGAAGCGCGACTGCTTCTGCCCTTGGCGGGCACGGTGATTATCATTCTGATCATGCGCTCTCGCACTAAGTCCCAGCGCCAATGTGGTGTCGGCCATGTCATCGAGCGCTATCAACAGCACCAGGCTCACTTGCCGGCAAGCAACGCCGTGGTACAGTTTCTCGCCGGCTCAGTGGCGGCCCTGTCTGGCCACTCGGTCGGCCGCGAGGGGCCAGCCGTACACCTCGGTGCCACCTGCTCCAGCCTGCTCGGCCAAAAACTCGGCCTGCCCAACAACAGTTTACGCATCATGGTCGGCTGCGGTGTTGCCGCTGCGATTGCGGCCTCTTTCAACACCCCCTTGGCCGGCGTTATCTTTGCCATGGAGGTGGTGCTGATGGAGTACACGGTAACCGGGTTTATTCCCATTATTCTCGCCTCCGTTTCCGGCGCCTTAATTAGCCGTGTCTGTTTTGGTGATGCCCCGGCCTTTTCGATTCCTGCGCTGACCATGGGCAGCATGCTTGAACTGCCCTTTCTGATCATCTGTGGCATCATTGTCGGCCTCGCCGGCAGTGTCGTACTCAAGCTACATCAATACATTCAAGGCCTGAAAACACTATCGCTAAGTACCCGTATATTGACAGCGGGTATTCTCACCAGCCTCATCGCGGCTTTCGTGCCCCAGGTTATGGGCGTCGGCTACGACACCGTTGAAGCCGCCATGCTCGGAGAGCTAAGTCTCAGCCTACTACTCACTATCACCATCGCCAAGCTACTACTGTCAACGGCCACCATTGCCCTCGGTGTCCCCGGCGGTAGCATCGGCCCGACCTTGGTTATCGGCGCCTGCCTGGGCGGCGCCATAGGGATTGTTGGCGCCAATTTTAGCCCCGTCGATGCCGCCAGCAGCGGCTTTTACGCGACCTTGGGTATGGGCGCGATGATGGCCTGCGTGCTCAATGCCCCCCTCGCCGCATTAATGGCGCTACTGGAGCTAACCTACAACTCGGCCATTTTACTGCCGGCCATGCTGGTGATTGTTATTGCCACCATCACCGCTCGCCTGAGTAGTCGCCTACCTGGGCTGTTTCTCATCGGCAGAAACCCCGAATCCTTTACCTCACCCGTGTTTCAAAGTTTGAGCCGGGCCGGTGTCACCAGCCTGATGAATCGGAACTTCATTTCTCACGGACCGCAGCTGACTGTTGACCAAGCCGAGGCATTGCTCAATCAACACCCCGACTGGATTGTCGTCGAGGCGGCGAGCAACGAGCGCTATATTCTCCGGCCCAGTGATCTCGCCCACCATTTACAGGCCGTGAACGCCGAGGATAATCCACAGCAAGTCATTGATTTAATGGAGATCGCCGGTGAGCGCTGGCGCCTCCACGCGATTCATTCACGCGCCACTCTGCAGGAGGCCTTAATGCTGATCCGCGAAAAAAATGGCTTCGCCGTGTATGTTAGCGAGCCTTCCAGCGCGACCTCATCACCGGTTCTCGGTATCATTACCCGCGATCAAATCGATAATTATTATCAGTAAGCCCCTGAATCGGTAAACTACTGGCAATAATCACCCGTAGTTTAGTTAAGGAGCCCTCAAGCCATGGCCCGAGAATGGGTACTCGCACTGCATATCATCAGCCTCGTGTGCTGGTTTGCCGCCCTATTTTACCTGCCCCGCTTATTTGTCTACCACGCCACGGCCGCCGATGCGATTAGCGACGAGCGCTTTAAACTGATGGAGCGCAAGTTGTATCGCGGCATCGCCACCCCCGCCATGATCGCCACCCTGGTGTTCGGTATTTGGCTGGCCAGTTTCGCCACTGAGCACTATCTCGCAGCGGGCTGGTTTCAAACAAAATTGGCACTGGTGGCTCTATTAATCGGCTACCATTTCACCTGCCGGCAGCTTATGCGCCAATTTCAAGCCGGGCTCAACACCCACTCAGATAAGTTTTACCGCTGGTTTAACGAAGCACCAGTGCTATTGTTGGTCGCCATAGTGGTACTCGTGGTGGTCAAACCCTACTAGCCCCCAACAAACACCACCCTTCTCTCATATTCAGGACAAGATAGGGATATCTGTCCCAGCATAAGGCAGCTAGCAGTTAACAATGGATACACTCTGGATAACGATAGCCGCCATACTTGTCTTTATTATGCAGGCGGGCTTTCTGTGCCTCGAAAGTGGCTTGGTGAGAAGTAAAAACAGCATCAATGTTGCCGCCAAGAATATTAGCGACTTCATCGTCTCCGGCACCCTATTTTGGACGGCGGGCTTCGCCATCATGTTCGGCGACAGTATTGCCGGCTGGTTTGGCAGCAGCCACTTTTTTTTTGGCGACGAGGCCAGCCCCCGGCTCATCGCCATCTTCCTATTTCAAATGATGTTCTGTGGCACCGCTGCAACGCTGGTATCGGGGGCCGTCGCCGAGCGGATGAATTACCGGGGCTACTTGGTTTGCACCGCCACCATCGCCCTGTTGATTTATCCCCTGGTCGGCCACTGGGTTTGGGCCGGCGCTATTACCGGCACGCCAACGGGCTGGCTGGAACTGCGCGGCTTTGTCGACTTTGCCGGTTCAACCGTGGTCCACTCCGTCGGCGGCTGGGTAGCACTGGCGGCACTGCTCGTCATCGGCCCGCGCTTTGGTCGCTACGAGCAGGGCAAGCAACGCATCCCCGGCAGCAATATCCCGATGGCCGTGCTCGGCGCCATGTTGATCTGGTTTGGCTGGTTCGGCTTTAACGGCGGCAGTACCCTAGGCTGGAATGATGCCGTTCCGGCGATCTTACTCAACACCTGCATTGCCTCCTTCTGGGGAGGCATTGGCGCCACCGCATTAAAATACAAAGCCGATGGCTATATCGATGTTCCCAATATTATCAACGGCACCCTGGGTGGGCTGGTTGCCATTACCGCCAGCTGTCATGCCGTCGGTGCCGGCGAGGCTGCCCTGATTGGCCTTATCGGTGGCAGCATTGCTCTATTCGGTGAACGCTGGCTGGCGCATTTAAAAATAGACGATGCCATTGGTGTGATCCCCGTGCACCTCTTCGCCGGTATTTGGGGCACCTTAGCCGTCGCCATTTTCGCCAACCCTGAGATCTTAGCCAATGGATTAACCACAATGCAGCAGCTTCAATCTCAGCTGCTGGGCATTGGCGTGACTGGCTTATTTAGCTTTTGCACCGCCTACACACTGCTTGCAGCGATTAACCGCTACTACCCTCTTAGGGTCAGCGAAGAAGCGGAGCGCATGGGCCTCAATGTCGCCGAGCACCGGGTCAGTACCGAGGTCTTCGACCTACTGACATCGATGAGCCAACAGCAACAAAATGCCGACTTTTCCTCACCGGTGCCGGTAGAACCCTTTACCGAAGTCGGCCAAATTGCCCAGCAATACAATCGCGTCATCGACCGGGTTAATAACGAAATCCAGCAACGTGATGACAGCTTTAATGCCTTTAAAGACAGCGAGTACCATAAGGGCGCGATTCTCGACGCCGCCATGGACAGCATCATTACCATCAATGACCGAGGCGAGATACTGGCCTTCAACCCCTCTGCTGAGAAGTGTTTTGGCATCGGCGCCAAGCACGTCACTGGCGTCAACTTTTTTGAACTATTTATCGCCGACGGTGACCAGAAAACCGCCCTGCAAAGCCTCGCCCACGGCTTTAGTGCCAGTAAAGGTTTGATTTTAAAGCGCCGTAATATCACCCAGCTGAAGCGCCTCGACAAGGAGCTCTTCCCGGCCGAGGTGGTGATCACCCAAACCACCGACAGTCTCAGCCGACACTGTGAATACGCCCTGCACATTCGCGATATCACCCAGCAAATAAAGCTGCAGAACCGCCTCAAATCCCTTGCCTATAGCGACCCACTGACCGGGCTCTACAACCGCACCTATTTTATGAACAATCTGGAAAAGCGCATCCGCTTTCACCAGCAAACAGCCGGTACCGTGGTACTACTGTTTCTCGACCTCGATCAGTTCAAAAAGATCAACGACACCATGGGTCATAAGGTGGGCGACGAGCTGCTGTGCGAGATTGCCAATCGGCTGAGCACGGTCACTCGCGACGTCGACCTCGTCGCACGCTGGGGTGGCGACGAATTTGTCATCGTCATGTCCGGCGCCATCAGCAACCAGTCGGGGGTCACCAAGGCACAGGATATTTTGCAGATTATGCGCCAGCCCGTCGACCTCCGTGAACAACGACTCACCGTACTGAGCAGCATTGGCATTGCCCTCTCAGAGAATGGCCAAATCGATGCCGAGCACCTACTACAACACGCCGACCTCGCCATGTACGCGGCCAAGCAGAGCGGCCGCAACACCTTTCGCTTGTTCACTGAAGACATGGAGCAAACCGTGCGCCAGCGCTTCAAGCTGGAGGTCGCACTGCCCGATGCCATCGCTAAAAACCAGTTCTTCCTGCACTACCAGCCCAAGGCCGACTGCCAATCCAATGAGATCATTGGCTTTGAGGCTCTGCTGCGCTGGCAGCACCCCGAATACGGACTGATCCCACCGGGCGATTTCATTCCCATTATCGATGAAGATAATTTGGTCATTGAAATTGGTGGCTGGGTACTTAACGAAGTCTGCCGACAACTGGCCGAATGGCGGCAACAGGGCTTACCTGTTTTACCGGTCGCGGTAAATATTTCCGGCCATCACCTGCACTCGCCCTCACTGCTACCCGGTGTCAAACAAACCCTGAATGCTCACGCCATTGAAAGTGAATTGATCGAAATTGAGATCACCGAGGGGGTTCTAACCAGCAATACCGAGCACAGTATTGCCGTCATGAACGCCTTAAAAACCCTCGGTATTAAACTCTCGGTGGATGACTTTGGCACCGGTTATTCATCACTCAGCTATTTGAAAAATTTCCCCATCGACATTCTTAAGATTGACCGCACCTTTGTCCGCGACGCCGCATCCAACATTGAAGACGGTGCTATCTGCAAAGCCATTATTAACCTCGCCAAAAGCCTCGACTTACAAATCATTGCCGAAGGGGTGGAAACGCAGGAGCAGCTCGCCTTCCTCCAACAACACGACTGCCATAGCTATCAGGGTTATTTGTTTAGCCGCCCCGTACCTGCAGACGACATCCCTCCCGTTTTAAGTCAAAGCGAAGACAAAACGGGTAGTATGGCGAGCCCACCCTAAAAGATGCATTAATACCTGCCGTTGAAGACTAAAGCCAGCCAACGCACCCAGGCCATCGTTAACGATCCCATTGGCCGTACCCTCTTCCGCCTTACGATGCCGATGATTGGCGGTATTATTGCGCTCATGGCGGTGGGCATTGTCGACGCCTACTTTGTCGGCCAGCTCGGCACCGCCCCCCTCGCGGCGTTGGGTTTTGTGTTGCCGATCACCCACGGCGTTAACAGCATCGGCCTCGGGCTGGGCATGGCGACATCGGTGCTGGTATCGCGCTATCTCGGCGAGGATCGCTTTGATCGTGCCGCGCGACAAATTACCGATGGCCGCGTACTAATCACCTTAATCGGCATCGGCTTGCTGCTCTGTCTCTACTTTGGCCAACGCGGCCTACTGCGCTTATTGGGCGCTGAGGGCGAGGTGCTCGCCGAGGCCCTGCGCTTTATGGCGCTGTGGATACCCATCATCCCCTTGCTACTCCTCACACTGACCGGCAACACCATACTCAGAGCCATCGGCTGCCCCGGTAAGTCGGCCTTTTTACTGGCTCTGCTGGCCACGCTCAACGCCTGTCTCGACCCCCTCCTGATCTTTGGTTTCGGCCCCCTGCCCGGACTGGGCATTGGCGGCGCGGCCCTAGCAACTGCCGTCGCCTGGATCATCACCTACCTGGTATCCCACTATGTGCTGAGTGTTCAGGAACAATTGATTCTCAAGGGCAAGTATCAACTCGCGGAGCTACGCGACAACTGGGCCGAACTACTAAGTATTGGCATCCCCGCCATTTTTGCCAATCTAATGACCCCTCTGGCCGCCGCCATACTCACCGCCATGGTCGCCCGCTTTGGCACCACCGCCGTAGCAGGCTTTGGCGTCAGCACCCGCATCGAATCCCTCTGCCTACTCGTCGCCTTTGCCCTGTCCTCGACCCTGCCGATGTTTATTGGCCAAAACATCGGCGCCGGCAAACCCGAGCGCGCACGCGTGGCGCTGTTCGGCGCCATTCGCTTCACCATCGTTTTCCAGCTATTGATGTGGTTACTGGTCGCTTTCTACAGCCGCGCCATCGGCTCCGCTTTTAGCACCAACCCCGAAGTCGTCGAAATCATCGGCCGGTACCTATGGATAGTACCGGCCAGCTATGGCGCACATGCCGTCACCATTCTGGTGATGGTCTCGCTGAATGCACTTAAACGCCCCAAGGCCGCCCTAGTCACCGCACTCATCAGGTTGTTATTGCTGAATATTCCCCTCGCCTACCTCGGCGGACAATTTTACGGTATTAGTGGTTTATTCTATGGTTTTGCCTTGGGCAACCTGCTATCAGCCATTGTCGCCTGGCGCGTGATCAACAAGGCTTGGGGCGAACAAGTCGGAGCAAACCAATAAAGCCGTTACGCCCGCTTTTCTCCAGCCCGCCAGCGGCCCATAATGCACACCGAGCCCTCGAATCGCCCTCGACCCAACAAACAACCCAGCGACCCCTTATGAATCGTTCAGAACAGTTATTTATCGATGCCCAACGCCACATCCCCGGCGGCGTTAACTCACCGGTGCGGGCTTTTAAAGCCGTCGGTGGTAGTCCGGTTTTTTTCGATCACGCCAAAGGCGCCTACCTTTACGATGCCGATGAGCAGCGCTATATCGATTATGTGCAGTCCTGGGGGCCGATGATTCTCGGCCACGGCCACCCGGTAGTGCTCGACAGTATTCGCCAGCAGCTCGACAAGGGCCTGAGTTTTGGCGCGCCCACCGAACTGGAAACCCAGCTTGCCGATAAGCTCTGCAAGCACATACCGGGCCTCGACATGGTGCGCATGGTCAACTCCGGCACTGAGGCCACAATGAGCGCTATCCGCCTGGCGCGGGGCTTCACCGGGCGCGACAAAATCATTAAGTTCGAGGGTTGCTACCACGGCCACTCTGACTCACTGTTAGTAAAAGCTGGCTCCGGTGCTTTGACCCTCGGCGTGCCCAGCTCACCCGGCGTACCCGCCGCACTGGCCGACCACACCCTTACCCTGCCCTACAATGACAGCGCGGCGGTAGAGGCGGCCTTTGCCGAAATTGGCGACCAGGTGGCGGCACTTATCGTCGAACCTGTCGCGGGCAATATGAGCTGTATTCCGCCTCTGCCCGGCTTTCTGGAAACCCTGCGCAGCGAATGCACCCGTCACGGCACCGTATTGATTATTGACGAAGTGATGACCGGCTTTCGTGTCGGCCCGAAAGGCGCTATTGGCCACTACGACATTGATGCCGATCTTATAGCGCTGGGCAAAGTCATCGGTGGCGGTATGCCGGTCGGTGCCTTTGGCGGCAAGCGTGAAATCATGGAGCAAATCGCCCCCCTCGGGCCGGTGTATCAGGCGGGCACGCTGTCGGGTAATCCGGTGGCCATGGCCGCCGGTCTCGCCACTCTCGAATTACTCAATGAAGAGGGCTTTTACCCGCCCCTATTCGCCAAGGCCGAACAGCTGGTTGCCGGCTTAAAAGCTGAGGCAGCGGGTATTCCCTTCACCACCAATCACATCGGCACCATGTTCGGCGTATTTTTTACCGAGGAGAGCACGGTCAGCAACTACCAACAGGTGATGGCCTGCGATACCGAGCGCTTTAATCGCTTCTTCCACGGCATGTTGGCGGAGGGGGTCTATCTCGCACCGGCAGCCTACGAGGCGGGTTTTATATCGGCGGCGTTAACGGAACAAGATATCGAGCAGACACTGGCCAGCGCTAAAAAAGTCATGGCCACCCTAGGCTAAAACGACGGCTAACACCTCCAGTAGCTAAGCCCTACGGCCCCGGATCAGCAACACCAGTACAAAGAACAAGCTGGCGCTGACCACAATGGAGGGGCCGACCGGGGTATTCAGCCACCACGACGAAGCCAATCCGGCAAAGACCGCCAACATCGCCACCCCGCTAGCCAGCACTGCCATTTGCTCCGGCGTTTTGGCAAAGTGGCGGGCGCTGGCGGCGGGAATTATCAACAATGCGGTAATCAGCAATACGCCGACCACTTTCATCGAGATGGCCACCACCAGTGCCAGTAGCAATTTCAACACGGCCTTAACGACATCAACCCGCACCCCTTCAACCCGCGCCAAATCTTCGTGCACGGTGATCGCCAGCAGCGACGGCCACAGTCGCCATAGCGTAGCCAGCACACAGACAGCCATCAACCAAACAACGGCAACCTCCGCCGCTGTCACGGTGAGGATGTCGCCAAAGAGCAGGGCCTCCATATCGGTGCGGGCACCGGGTATCAATGTTAGAGCCACTAGGCCCAAGGCGAGTGAACCATGAGAGAGGATGCCCAGCACCGTGTCCGTCGCCAGGAGGCGCTGACGCTCAAAGACGATCAGCAGGCCCGCAATCAACAGGCAGACGATGACCACCGCAAGGGAGTTACTCCACGAAAACCACAGGCCTAGGGCAATCCCCAATAGCGCGCCATGGGCAAGGGTGTCACCAAAATAGGCCATGCGCTGCCACACCACCAGCGAGCCCATCGGCCCGGCAACGATCGCCACACCGAGACCCGCCAGCAGGGCTAAATAGAGAAAGTCATACATCGGACTGACTCCCCTTTCTTGAACCGTGCTGGGTTGAATTGTTCTGGGCTGAATCGTGATTACAGGACGAGCCAGCCGGCGAATTGACAAGCCCACTGTGCAGGTCGTGTTCATGATCGTGGTGATGGGTATACAGCGCCGTTTTGGCACCAAACAGGGCGACAAACTCCGGGTCGACCGAGACCTGCTGCGGGGTACCGTGGCAACAGACATGCTGATTCAGGCAGACCACCTCATCGGTTGCCGCCATCACCAGATGTAGGTCGTGGGAGACCATTAAGATCCCGCAGCTCAACTCATCACGCAACTCGCCGATCAACTGATAGAGAGCCTCCTGGCCGGTGACATCCACCCCCTGCACCGGCTCGTCCAGTACCAAAAGATTGGGCTTGCGCAGCAGTGCCCGCGCCAACAACATGCGCTGCATTTCACCGCCGGAAAGACCACTCACGGGCTGTTGAATAAGATGGGCAATGCCGACTCTATCCAGTGCCGCTATACACGTGGAGGTATCGGCATTGGCAAACTGCAAAAAGCGTTCCACCTGCAGCGGCAGGGTCGGGTCGATGTGTAGCTTTTGCGGCATATAGCCCACCCGCAACTGCGCCGAGCGCTGCACACGGCCGGTATCGGGCTGCAGCAAGCCGAGGACAATTTTCACCAGGGTAGTTTTGCCAGCACCGTTGGGGCCGATCAGGGTGACAATACGACCGGGCACTAAACTCAAATTCACCGCTTGTAACACGGCCCTGTTGGCAAAGGACTTACCCGCCCCCTGTAGCTCAATCAGCGCTGTCATTTACGCGCCCGCCTCTTGTTGTATCGCCAGATCACTGTGCGCTTGCTGATTCTTTTCACGACAAGGCGTACACACACCGAGAATCTCGACGGTTTGGCTCTCCACTAAAAAGCCCGCTCGCTCGGCCGTCGAGACAATAGCGTTGTTGACACTCTCGGCGCTGCACTCGGCGACACTGCCGCACTCACGGCAGAGCAGAAAATAATCGCTGTGCACGCTATCCGGGAAGGGGCAACCGATATAGGCATTTAAGGTTGCCAGGCGATGGATCAAGCCCAGCTCCAGTAAAAAGTCGAGGGCGCGATACACCGTTGGTGGCAGGATACGCTTACCGCTCTCTGCCGATAGTTGCTCGATAATTTTATAGGCGCCGAGGGGACGGTGACTCTGCCACAGTAAGTGCAGCACCGACTCGCGAATCGGGGTGAGCCGTGCCTTGCGAGCACTACAGCGGTTGCGCGCCTGTGCTAATGCCGCCTTTAAGCAGCGGTGGTGGTCATGTTGTTGGTAGGCAGTGGTAGAATTGCTGATCATTACGCCGAACCCTTTTTCCAAACCTTGATAGCTATTGTTATATTATTACACTCTACTAACAATGCTATAACATAACAAAAGACGAAACCACTGCCGTGAAATTATTAGTCCTCCTATCAACACTACTTATTGCCGCTCAAACATGGGCAAAACCCCTGGTGGTCACCACCATTCGCCCCATGACCCTGCTGGTCGAGGCCATTGCCGGCGACAGCGTCGAGGTTCGGCAATTACTGCCCGACAGCGAAGTGCCCCATCACTATTCCCTGCGCATCTCTGACCGAGTCCTACTTGCCGAGGCCGATTTATTATTGTGGGTAGGGCCAGAGCTGGAGGGGTTTCTCAGTAAAAGCGTCACTGCGCTGCGCCCCGAAAAGGTGATTACCGCCGCAGAGCTACCCGACATTCAGTGGCTCAGCCCCAGCCCCGATGGACTAGCCGCTAGTCGCGATCCGCACATTTGGATGAACCCAGAGAATGGTCGCGTCATCGCCACCGAAGTCGGCAACTGGCTTGCCGCCCACTACCCGGGCCAGCGCGAGCAATTACTCGCTGCCCAGCAGCTTTTCAACCAGCAACTAAGCGAAGTAACGGCCGATACCGCCGCTCAGCTAAAGGTATTACAGCAAGCGAACTTTATCGTCGATCACGACGCCTTCGGCCACTTTGCCGAGGCTTTCGGTCTGAGTCAGTCCGGTGCGCTGAAAACTAGTGCTGGACTGAGTAGTGGTGCTCGCGACTTTCATCAACTGCTAAGCCAGAGCGACGTGCACTGCATTATTGCCGAACCCCGGCACAACCATGGCAGAGTTGAACAGCTCGCTAATAAACTGAACGCGCAGATCGCTGTTATTGATCCTCTGGGGGCAGACATCCCCCTCGGCAGCAAGGCCTATATTCAACTGATCGAAGATATCGGTACAAAAATCGCCGCCTGTTTATCACCCGCGTCAGCAGAATCTGACCAGGCCGGCCCTAAATAACAATCGCTATTCGCTCACAACCGGAATAGCAACAACCCCGATTAAACGGTGCTGCACTTTTTGGCGGTATTCGTTCGGGTCTTTATCTTCCCGTCGCGTTAAATCAGAGGCCTCGAGATGCCGCGTGACCAGCCGCGACATCCAGAAAAGTGCCGCCGCAAAGCACAACATATCCTGCCAGTTCTGGCGCTCTGCCTGGGTAAGTGACCGCTGCTGCTGGTAGGCATCGAGCAGGGCTTTAACCAATACAGGGTCAAGCTCACCGCGCTTGTTGCAGGCCCAGTCGTTCACCGCGATGGCTACATCAAGTAGCAGGTAGTCAGTGCAGGCACTGTTGAAATCAATCACCGCTTTCAATTCTTCATCGACAAACAACGTATTGTCTTTGAACACATCCGCATGAATGGGGCCAACAGGCAGCTCGGCATCCTGCTCGCAGAGCTTGCGATAACGAGCTATTTGCTCTTTCAACAGTGCTTGATCACCCACTGACAGCTGTTCTTTAGCCGGCAATTCACGCAACAGGGTATCGAGGGTCACACTCGCCCAGGGCAAGCCCTGCAAGTTGTTATGACTCAAGGGGAAGTTTTCGCCCGCGACGTGCATAGCACCGAGAAACTCGCCAATCGCTCGACTATGAGCCTCCGTTACTTGCTGGGGATGAGTGCCATCAATGCGCTGACAAATTAATGCAGGCTTGCCAGACAGGCGATGAATGGCCCTGCCCGAGGCATCGCTGAGCAGGTGCGGCACGGGTAGTCCCGCCCGCTGTAGTTGCTGTGCCAGGGCGGTAGAGAATTCAGCCTGCTGCCGGTTGCCCGCCTCAAGCAGGGTCAGTACAAAGCGGGATGACGTACCACCAATAGATGGCTGGTCTGCCGCCACCTCAATAAAGTAGGTCGAGTTTTCCACTCCGTCCGCAACCTCAGTTGTGGACAGCAAGCGACCCAGGCCGAGTGCAGTCAACAGAGACTGTAGCTCAGCGGGATCAACACGGGTAAATACAGCCATCGTTCTCCCCCATCCTGCCAAGTGTTAATAAGTGATGCTAAATGTTGCCTTATAAAGATAGTGTATCCTAGCCCGCCTCAGCCACTACCATCAATAAAATCTATCTCATGAGCACTACTACCGCCCCTGTTACGCCTCCTCTCGTCCTCGTTGACGGCTCGTCCTATTTATACCGTGCCTTCCACGCCCTGCCGCCGCTGACCAATTCAAAAGGCCAGTCGACGGGTGCGGTAAAGGGTGTCACCTCAATGCTGCGACGCCTACAGAAGGACTACCCCGACAGCCCCATCACTGTGGTTTTCGACGCCAAGGGCAAAACCTTTCGCGATGAGCTCTACGCCGAATACAAATCCCATCGCCCGCCGATGCCCGATGAGTTGCGCGAGCAGATTCAACCCATCCACGACATCGTCGCCGCCATGGGCCTGCCGCTGCTCATCATTCCCGGCGTGGAGGCGGACGATGTCATCGGTACACTGGCACAACAGGCCACCGAGCTCGCCCTGCCGGTGATTATTTCCACCGGCGACAAAGATATGGCGCAGTTGGTGAATCAGCACATCACCTTGGTGAACACCATGACGGCGACGGTGCTCGACCCGCAAGGGGTGGAGGAAAAGTTTGGTGTACCGCCCGAGCTGATTATTGATTATCTCGCCCTGGTCGGCGACAAAGCCGACAATATCCCCGGTGTTCCCGGCGTCGGCGAAAAGACGGCACTGGCCATTTTGCAGGGCCTTGGCGATATGGATGCCATTTATAGCGATCTTGAAAAGGTCCGAACGCTTGGCTTTCGCGGCGCCAAGAAAATGCCGGAAAAACTCGCCGAACACAAAGAGCAGGGCTATTTGTCGCGGCTCCTCGCCACCATTAAACTCGACGTCCCGCTGGATGTCACTGCCGATCAGCTTGCCAATACGCCTGAAGATCAAAGCCAGTTACTCACCTTATTTAAAGAAGCTGAATTTAAAAGCTGGGTCGAAGACTTGCTCGACAGCCAAAATGCAGAGGCCAGCGACGACACACCGGCACCGGTCGATAAAGCGGAGACCCACTACAGCACCATTTTGACCCAGGCCGATTTTGATCGCTGGCGGCAACGATTAGAGCAGGCCGAGCTCTTCGCCTTCGATACAGAGACTACCAGCCTGAATTATATACAGGCACAGCTGGTCGGTGTGTCGTTTGCCATCAGCCCCCATGAGGCGGCTTATCTACCTTTCGCCCACGACTACCTCGGCGCACCCAGTCAGCTCGACCGCACCACCGTGCTTGCTCAACTCAAGCCACTACTGGAAAACCCCGAACTCGCCAAGGTCGGGCAAAACCTAAAGTACGACATGAGCGTACTGGCCCGCTACGACATTACCCTGCGCGGTATCGCCTATGACACCATGCTCGAATCCTATGTCCTCAACTCCACCGGCTCGCGCCACGACATGGATACCCTGGCCCTGACCCACCTCGGTGAGAGCACCATCCACTTTGAAGATATCGCCGGCAAGGGCAAGGGCCAGCTCACCTTTAATCAGATCGCCATCGAGGAGGCCGGCCCCTATGCGGCGGAAGATGCCGATATCACCCTGCGCCTGCATCAGCATTTATGGCCGAGGCTGAGCGACGAAACCAGCCTAGCCAGCATGCTCTGCGATATTGAAATTCCCTTGGTGCCCGTACTGTCGCGCATCGAGCGCAATGGCGCGCTGATTGACGCCCACAAACTCAACCAGCAGAGCCAAGAACTGGGCCAGCGCATCGGCGAACTGGAACTGCAGGCTCACGATGTCGCGGGCAAAGCCTTTAATCTGGCCTCCCCGAAGCAACTGGGCGAAATCCTGTTTACCGAATTGGGTTTACCGGTAGTAAAGAAAACCCCCAAGGGAGCCCCGTCAACCGCAGAGGCCGTGCTCGCGGAACTCGCCCTCGACTACCCTCTGCCGAAGATCATTCTCGAACACCGCAGCCTCAGCAAGCTGAAGTCCACCTATACCGACAAACTACCGACCATGATCGACCCCGACACCGGGCGTATTCACACCTCTTATCATCAGGCCGTAACAGCGACGGGAAGACTGTCGTCCTCCGATCCCAACCTACAAAACATTCCCATACGCAGCGACGAGGGACGGCGCATTCGCCAGGCCTTTATTGCCCCGAAGGGCCATACACTGGTCGCAGCGGATTACTCACAAATTGAACTGCGTATTATGGCCCACCTATCCGGCGACCAAGGCTTGCTGGATGCCTTTGCCCACGGTCTCGATGTACACAGCGCCACCGCCGCCGAAGTATTTGGCGTTGCAGTTGATGAGGTCACCAGCGACCAGCGGCGCAATGCCAAGGCCATCAACTTTGGCTTGATCTACGGCATGTCGGCCTTTGGGCTCGGGCGACAGCTGAATATTGGCCGCAACCAGGCACAGGAATACATCGACCTTTATTTCGAGCGCTACCCCGGTGTGAAGCTCTATATGGAAACCATCAAATCCAGCGCCGCCGAGAAGGGCTACGTCGAAACCCTGTTTGGCCGCCGCCTCTATCTACCGCAAATCAATGCTCGCAACGGCATGCAGCGCCAGGCCGCAGAACGCACGGCCATTAACGCACCGATGCAAGGGACAGCCGCCGACATCATCAAGAAAGCGATGATTGCCGTGGACCAGTGGTTGCTGGATAAAGGTGAGGATAGCGGGGCAAAGATCATTATGCAGGTGCACGATGAACTGGTACTGGAAGTACCAAATGAAGAATTAGATGACATTACCGCAGGTCTCAAGCAGCGCATGGAGGGTGCCGCCGAGCTGACCATCCCTTTAATTGTCGATATTGGCCGTGGACAGAACTGGGATGAGGCCCATTAATATCAATCGGGTATTAGACACAAACAGTGATAGAAGAATAAGTTGCTAACTTATTTGAAATACCGGTGAACTTTCGCCTCTCACCCCGGTCTTATTATTAGTGAGTGACACACTCCTAACGTTGATCGCGGTCGAGATACCCCTCCCCCTCCGGGTATTATCGATCGAACACCTCAACCGGCGCACTGCGCCGGTTTTTTTTGCCCGCCTCTTTTTAAGCCCCTTTATTAGCTGAGCCCTCAAACCAACGCGACCTCAAGACAAGGCCCGATAACACTATGCCTCGGTTACAGGCTCCGCTAGCCACGAGCGCAGAACGGTCTCTAACTCTTCGATACCACTGCGTTTCAGCGCCGAAAACATTTGCGCCGAGACCAGTGCATCCAGGCCCTCTTCCTGGACCGCCTTGCGAACCTGTAACAAGGTACTCTTCGCTGGCCCTTTTTTCATCTTGTCCGCCTTGGTCAGCAGCAAGTGCACGGGCATACCGCAATTCGCCGACCAGTCCAACATTTGCCAGTCATATTCCTGCAGCGGGTGGCGGATATCCATCAGTAGTATCAAGCCCTTTAGCGACTGCCTACCTTGCAGGTACTCGGCTAAGTTTCTATCCCAGCGGGCCTTCATGGCTTTTGGCACTTTGGCATAGCCATAGCCCGGCAAATCCACCAAACGCTTATCATCTGTCAGTGAAAAGAGGTTGATCAACTGGGTGCGACCCGGTGTTTTACTAGTGCGCGCCAACTTGCCCTGCCGCGTCAAGGTATTGATCGCACTGGATTTGCCTGCATTGGAACGGCCGGCAAAGGCGACTTCTACCCCGACATCAGTGGGACATTCTTTTAAGGTTGGGGCGCTTTGTAAAAAGGCCGCCTGGGTAAAGCTCAATGGAGTACTCATAGCCGCACAGTATAACGCTTAATTTTAGGTCATAGGTTGGTATATAATGCCGCGCTAAGTTAATGGCGCTATCGCCACCAACTGTTATTGATTGCCAACTACTTATTGCCAACCACCTGCCTACGGAATATCAGATGAAAACATGCTTGCAAGCGCTGATAATAATTACCGCCTCATTTTCCTTAATCCAAGCCGCCTTCGCCGAGGGTGACGCGAGTGCAGGCAAAAATAAAGCCGCAGCCTGTGCCGGCTGCCACGGCGCCGACGGCAACAGCTACCCCGGAATGGGCAAGTTCCCAAAACTGGCAGGCCTGGGTGAAAAGTACCTCGCCAAGCAAATTAGCGATATAAAAAATGGCGACCGCACTGTTGTCGCCATGACCGGAATGCTTGACGCACTCAGCGAACAAGACATCGCCGATATCGCCGCCCACTACAACGCCCAAACACGAACCCTCGACGGCTCAGATGATAATGCCAAAACGCTCGTGCGCGGTGAAAACCTCTACCGTGCCGGCAATTTGGAAACCAGTGTTCCCGCTTGCAGTGGTTGCCACTCACCCTCGGGCAACGGCAACAGCCCTGCCGGCTACCCCGCCTTAGGTGGCCAGTCTGCCGAGTATATCGCCAGTCAGCTACGCGCCTTCCGCACAGCGGCTCACGACGATGAAGACGCCAGCGGGCGCAGCAACGACGTCGGCCGAGTGATGCGCGGTGTCGCCGCCCATATGAGCGAGCAAGAGATTGTCGCGGTCGCCAACTACATTGCCGGTCTTCATCAGTAGGCAATATTGGCGAAACACAAAAAAGGCGGCCTCGGTCGCCTTTTTTAATGCCTCCACTTTACTGCACTCGTAACCGTAACCGTAACCGTAACCGTAACCGTAACCGTAACCGTAAAAGGATTCGGCAAAAACACCCAGCAAGGCTCGCTACTTCTTGCACCCCGCTCGGGAACCTGAATAATAGACGCGGTCTATTATTCAACACCCTTTCAGCTCCCACATCGAGAACCAACACTATGACTTATCGACTTAAACATCTGGCTATGCTCTGCCTGCTCCTCCCCTTGGCGTTCAATGTCGGCACAGCCGCCGCTAAAGATGCGCCATACAAGGCCGGCAGCCACTACGCAGTCCTCGAGACCCCCGTGCGCACCAGTGACCCCAAGCGCATCGAAGTCGCCGAAGTTTTTTGGTACGGCTGTAGCCACTGCTTTAGCTTTGAACCGATGGTCAGCGCCTGGGCCAAGCAACAGTCAGACGACGTCAACTTTGTGCACAGCCCCGCCATTTGGCACAAAACTATGGAGCTACACGCCCGCGCCTACTACACCGCCAAGGCCCTCAAGGTCTTAGACCCCGTGCACCTGGCTATTTTCGAAGCCATGAACCTAAAGAAAGACAAGCTCACGAGTAAAGAGGCCATCGCTAAGATTTTTGTTGCCCAGGGCGTCGACCTCGATAAATTCAATAAGACCTTCGACTCCTTCGGTGTGGTCAGCGCCACCAAGCAAGCCGATGCCCGCCAGCGTAGCTACGGTGTGAAGGGTACGCCCGAGATGGTGGTGAACGGCAAATACCGGCTCAGTGCGAAAATGGCCGGGGGGCAGGGGCAGATGCTAAAGGTGGCTGATTACCTAGTGACACTAGAACGCGAGGGCATGACAACTAAATAAACCAACATGACCTAAGTTGCTAAAATCACACAGATAAAAAAGCCCAACTTCCTGCTGGTAGTTGGGCTTTTTTATCTGTGAGTACACGGTAAATGTTAATTGAGGTAATCAAACGCACTCACACGGGGGCTTTTTTGAAAACACAATTTAGATCCATCATTTTTTCCAGCACGCCGCTGGCGTTTTTACACCACGCGGGTTTCCCGCTGAAACGGTTAGCGTAGGTATAGTGCAGCCCGTATCATGAGCTTGGCTCGATCCACTCACCGCCGTTGCTTTTAAAGTGTAAGCAGTCGCTGAGTTACCTGTGACTGTCAACGTATAATAGCCATCGGATGAAGTCGCAGTCGCGTTGCCCGTTATTTGCAGCATAGTTCCATAGAGTGTGTTATTCGCACGGTATTTTTCTTGCTGATTCATCAAAGTCAACAAGCCATCCATCGCATCGGCACGACGCGCAGCTCGAATAGAGTCTAGGTAACTGGGGTAGGCCACCGCCGCCAGAATTGCCACAATTGCAATCACAATCATCAACTCGATAAGAGTGAAGCCGGCCGATCTTTTAAAGCCCTCATTTCGTACCCGAGCACCACATCGTGAACTTTTCACGCTAGCTATCATCTGCATTACTTGTTATCACCCGTCTTGACACTCTTCAATTAGAAAATTTGCCATACCCTCTAGCAATTGCTAAAGCTGGTTACAGGCGCCATTATTGGTCAGAACAACCACCTCCAACTCTAGAAAGGTCGTCAACTGATCTATGTCTATATCTAGCGTCGGCCCTGGAGTACACACCGCGTCATTCCCGGCTGGGTTATAAGACAAAGTACCACTCCAGGTGGTGCCGTCGGGCACACGGGTTATAACACAACTATATTGAAAAGCCGGATCCCCTAACAACGCGCACGAAGCGCCATCATGCTGGCTACCCGTGATGCCCACAGATGCCAACCCATCATCGGTGAAAATTATATCGCCAATAAATGAAATATCGTAGTAAGTGGCTTCAGGGTTGTCGAGGTCGGGAGATTCATAGTTAAAGAGCGTTACCTCGGTAATATTTACCTCACCCCCATTGCCGCCGCCGCCAATATCAATGGGGTTGCCATCAGCATCCTCATAATAATCAAGGGCCTCACTACTATTATTCTGTGATAACGCGATACCGGCCGCATCGTCCTGAGGATTGTTACCCCAAATAATGGACGACAGTACCACCGAGGCCCCGCCATCGCCATCAGCACCCACACCATCCCTATCCGTCCACGAAACAGTGACATCGACTTTACGCGGGTTGTCACCGTAGCCCTCATCCCTGTCCCAGTTGAGGGTGAAATCTGCCGCGTAGTCAACATTGGCGTAATCACCGAGCCCCGAGCCATCGACAACGATCGCCTCAAATTCATCCAGCGTTTGAAAATTATGCAGGTCTTCTATTTTCTGCTGCGCCAGTGCCGTTGCCTGGTCTCGCACCTTGGCCTCAGCCGTTGTCGATAACGTGACGCTGTGAAAGCGAAAGGCCGCCAATAAACCCCCGGCTAAAACAACAAAGGCGATAAGCGCCTCGAGCAAGGTAAAGCCCCTTTCATGCCCAGCGTTTTGCCTTGCGAAACGCATTCGTGATTTTTTCATCATCGCTTCCTCTTAAAAATCCCGCCATGAACCCGGTAAGGGCGTTATGTACGATACATAAATGGGGTCCCCGGGGCCGCCGCCAAAGTCGGTCTGAGTAATTTCAATATTCGAATTAAACTTCTTAAGATCACCCTCAAAGGCCATGGTGCCAAAGATTTTAGCGTTGCCTGTACCTGGGTTTGCACAACCACCCGGGGGCGTATCGTAGTACACCAAGCCGAAAATAATGGCGCCACCATTAATTGACGGGCAACCACTGCTCTCGTCAAAATACAAAATTACTGGGTGGGTGGCATCCCCAAGGTTCGCACTCCAGGGACTGGTGTCTGTAATGAAATAGACATCTGGCGACTTGGCCGCCATGTCTTGGACGCCCTGATCATCTTCGATGGCTCCAAACATCGCCTCAAACAGGCTATCCGAAACAATTTCTTCCGCGATTTGATTGGAGCCCGAGAAGTCGAATTGCCCGGGGTTGATACAATCGGTATCGCCTGAATCGCCCGCAATCGAGGCGATCGCAACATCATAGGCTTGGATATCCGGGGTGCCCAGAATCGCACCAACGGCAATACAATCTTCGACAATCAAAGCCGGGCCACTAAATGCGGAGGGTGATCCCAGCTTGGTACGCAACACCCTGACACTGAGCGTTTTGGTCACGTGGCTTTCTGCTTGCCCGGCAACAGTCACACTGACTTCGATGATTGCCGGCTCTGCCGCTTCATCCGTAAGCAGGGTATAGGTTATACCCGCGCCAAGTAGACCGAAATCATCTATGCCTTGAGCAATCGTATCTGCGACTAAATCACCATTCGGATCATAAATGGATGTGGCTGTATCTCCGGCCAGCGCATTAGGGTCATTGGCCTCATCGACGACAGCCAGCCAATCGGGCGTAGTATCATCACTATCGGTATACCAAATCTCTATTTGAGCAATGCCGTGTTCTAACGCCCCGTTTGCTGCGGCATAGACTTCTTTGCTGCGCAAATTAATACCACTTCTTTGCTGCTCATTAATTGCCGATTTATTGACCACCAAGGAACTCAGGCTGGCAACAATCACTAAGATTAATGTCACCACCAAGGCAACCGCACCACGCTGATAGCCGAAGCCGCAGGAACCCCGCATACCCGTTTTCACGCTATTTACTTGTTTAACATCCATAGTTGCGCTCCAAGCCTTTATGTAAACAGTCATGCTCAAGGCTTAACATAATAGTGATCATTTCTAACCTTGACCGCGTCACGCAAGCGCACAGTAAACGCCGCATCCGCTGTTAACTGGCCCTCTAAAACAATATTAATTTTGCGTCGCGCCAGACAGGTTTCACCCACGTCACAAACACCATCATTATTACGAACAGCAGCACCATCGCCGACCTCGACATCTGTCGAGCCGGGGTCTAGCTCAAAAGTCAGCGCAGTAATCAACACTTCACCGTCGGTCATGTCTGCCCAGCCGACACCTCCCGCGCACTTGCCATCGACGGTATCGCGCTCAATGGCATTGGCATTAAGGCGAAAGGCAAAGTTTTCATCGCCGAGCACACCACCCGCAGGTCCCGTAGGTGGAAACGCACCATCTTTATCCTCATCGTAGCTATAGGCAATACAGTCGCACTCCACAGCGCCATCGCCATCGCCATCGGCACAGGTGCCGCCAAGGCTTATCACGCCAAAACCACCCATAGCGGCGAAGCCCAAATCGTCAAAAGACGTGCCGCCGGCCGCCGGCCAGGCATCCACATAACCCGCGCGTTGAATTTCCCGACTAATGGTGCCGAGAGTGCTGCGCAACTGCTCATTCAGCCTGACCATGCGGACATTTTCTATTCCCGAAAAGCTAATCTTGGCAAATACCGTTATTGCGCCGGCAAGAATCAGGCTACCAACAGCCAGACCGATCAATAACTCCACTAAACTGAAACCCCGCGCTCGCCCCCGCAGAGGGTTTGGAGACTTAATGATTAGGGGCATGCTCTGTACCCCATGGTCGATTGACTGCTAGAGGGAGCACAAATTCTCACTCGACCCATGTTACTAACCACTACATCCAGGTCCCAGTCCGCTGCTGAAAGGCTTACAGTGCCATTTCCCGCTGTGCCCTTCACGGTATCGAAAAAAGTCACACCGGCAAAGCTCTCGGTAATCGTCACACCGCTGAAATCGGCGCCACTAACCACCTGGGTCACAGGTGTACCCGCAACGTCTACGGTGCAACTATTTGCGTTGGCACAATTACACGGCGGATCGAATGGAGAGGGCCTCTCCTCATAGCCCAGGCACCACGTCCCAGCATCTACGTCAACTCTCATATCTACACTGCGTATCACTGCTTCGGCGCGAGCCTTGGTGATGAGACCATAAACCTCTTCCGCAGCACGCTTAAGTCGGTTTTTTTCAAAGAAATCATTGAAGGAAGGAACAGCCAAGGACAATACGATGGCGACAATAGCGATGACGATCATCGCCTCGATTAAGGTAAAACCCTGTTGGCATGAAGCCCGTTTATTGTGCATGCGCTCTATTCACCGATTGATTCCCTTGCACGGTAACAACTCTGCGCCCCCTAAACATTGATAGTGTTCGCAAGTCATCCACATTCGAGGGGCGAGAAAAATAGATGGGGGAAGTCGATTATATCGCCGACAGGCAGGCCTCATTGGCCCACCTATCGCCACGAAAAACCGCTTATCTCTAATTATTTTCGGCGCGGAGATCAACGGCTGGAAGAGGGACTTAAGCGGCTACCCGAAGATAGCCCAAGCTAATGCTTAATTACCTTGTTTTGCGAACTGATGCACCCAAACCAAATCATCTTCATTCCAGGTCATGCCATCGTGCATGCTGAGAATCACCTGCTTATAGACCTCAAGCGCCGGATAACCCTCGGCGCGGGCATCGGCATCGCTTATATCGCCGAGACGCTGGCGCTGCAGTGAAACCACCTCGAAGGTCTCGCCTTCCAAGGCAAAGGTCTCACCCGGGTAGGCGTAGACGCCATCACGACGCTGCTGGGTTTTCTGACCGGCGCGCACGGCGGCAACTGATTTGGGGTGGCGTACAAGGTTGCCAATTTCACAGGTTTTCTCAGGATAATCACTCATGATATGTTTTCTTCTCCTTATAAAATTCAATAGTTTCGAGGCTTAATACCTGTGTCGATCTGACAATCTAACGCCACGAGGCACCAAGCCACCCAATATACACGGGTATTGCCGCCATTCCTCTTTGAGCGGCGCCCCCACTCAAAACCCAGACATTATACGCAGCCCTATGCAACAAGGCTGCCGATCAGTAAAATTGCCGCCTTTTCGCGCACGCCGCTGGGCCAACCAGCAATGCACCCTCATTTAAGGAATCGCCATGACGCCCTCCGCCAATAAGCCCACTGTAAAACCGGCTAACCCGAACTTTTCTTCAGGGCCTTGCAGTAAGCGACCCGGCTATAGCGTGGAAGCCCTGGACATTGCCACGCTGGGGCGCTCTCACCGCTCCGCCATTGGCAAAAAAGCCCTGGCCCGCGCCTGCGCTGACACCGCCGAATTGCTCGGCTTGCCCGAGGGCTACCGAGTTGGCGTAGTGCCAGCATCGGATACCGGCGCGGTAGAAATGGCCCTGTGGTCACTACTCGGTGCCAAACCGGTCGACATCTTTGCCTGGGAATCTTTCGGCGAAGGCTGGGTCGGCGACATCACCAACCAGCTCAAACTCGACAATGTCAGCGCCCACCGCGCCGACTACGGCCTGCTGCCCGACCTGTCTCTCGCCAATCCCGAACACGATACCGTCTTCACCTGGAATGGCACCACCTCTGGCGTCAAAGTGGTCGACGGCGATTGGATTAGCGATGAACGCACTGGCCTAACTATTTGCGATGCCACCTCCGCTGTTTTCGCCATGGAACTGCCCTGGCACAAGCTTGATGTTGTCACCTTTAGCTGGCAAAAAGTGCTCGGCGGCGAAGGTGCCCACGGCATGTTGATACTCAGCCCCCGCGCGGTTGAACGCCTCGAAAGTTATACCCCCGACTGGCCGATGCCGAAAATTTTCCGCATGACCAAAAAAGGCAAGTTGAACGAGGGGATTTTCCGAGGCGAAACCATCAACACCCCCTCCATGCTCTGTGTCGCCGACTACCTCGACGCGCTCGATTGGGTGCGCGCGATCGGCGGCGTCGAGGCCAGCATCGCCCGCTCCCAAGCCAACCTCGCGATCATTGAAGATTTTGTCGCCGCCAATGACTGGATCGACTTCCTCGCCCAAGAAAAGGCCACACGCTCTAACACCAGTGTTTGCTTAACCCTGACACTCGAAGCCAATCAGGTTAAAGCGCTGGCTAAATTGCTCGACACCGAGGGTGTAGCCTTTGACATCGGCGCCTATCGCGATGCCCCAGCGGGCCTACGCATTTGGTGTGGCGCCACGGTTGAAGCCAGTGATTTGCAAGCGCTGATGCCCTGGTTGAGCTGGGCCTACGAGCAAATCAAACACGCCTAAACGCGACAACGGTAGGCCCTGTGGCCGCCGACCTCAACCTCAGACAAAGAGAAGCCCCATGTATAAAGTTCGCACTTACAACCAAATCTCCAGTAAGGGTCTCGACCGTTTCCCCCGCGAGAGCTACGAAATCGCCAGCGAATTTGCCCAGCCCGATGCCTTTATGCTGCGCAGCCAGAAACTCCACGGCGCAGAAATACCCGAGAGCCTCGTCGCCATCGCCCGCGCCGGTGCCGGGGTCAACAATATTCCCGTCGCCGATTACTCTGCCAAGGGCGTGGTTGTCTTCAACACCCCCGGCGCCAATGCCAACGCGGTAAAAGAGCTGGTTGCGGCCAGCTTACTGCTGGGCTCCCGAGATATTATTGGTGGCATTAATTACGCCCAGTCACTGAGCGATATGAGTGATGCCGGTGAGATGTCCAAACTGCTCGAAAAAGAAAAGAAGCGTTTTGCCGGCAGTGAATTGCAGGGTAAAACCCTCGGCGTCGTCGGCCTCGGCGCCATTGGCGCCAATGTCGCCAATATGGCCCTTGAGCTAGGCATGGAGGTGATCGGCTACGACCCCGCCATCTCCGTTGAAGCCGCTTGGCAGCTGTCGAGTGCTATTGGCAAAATGGACAACCTGCAGAGCCTGCTGGCCCGCGCCGACTACATCACCCTGCATGTGCCCGCGATAGAGGCGACCCGGCATATGATCAACGCCGAAGCCCTGCGCTGCTTTAAGCCCACCGCCAAGCTACTCAACTTTGCCCGTGAAGAAATTGTCGATACCGATGCCCTGGTAGCCGCCCTCGACCAGCAACAACTGGCGAGCTATATCGCCGACTTCCCCACCCCCAATCTTCTCGGTAGGGCCGACGTGATACTCACGCCTCACATTGGCGCCAGCACCCAAGAGGCCGAGGAAAACTGCGCCATTATGGCCGCCGACCAGCTGATGGAATTTTTAGAACATGGCAATATCAAAAATTCCGTCAACTTCCCGCCGATTGCCATGGCGCGCAGTGAGGGTCACCGCATCACCTTTAGCAATGACAATGTGCCGAAGGTGCTGGGCAACGTGCTGGGCATTCTTGCCGACAGCAATAACAATGTGATCGATTTACTCAACAAGAGCCGCAACGACATTGCCTACAATATTATCGACGTTGAGCAACAGCCCAGCGACGATATTATCGCCGCCATTGCCGCTGTTGACGGGGTTATCCGGGTCCGGGTACTGAGCTAAACACGCTCCTCGCCCGCCTCTCGCTTGAGGCGGGCGAACTCCTCTTCTATCGACTGTAGAGCATCGCCCACCCAGGCATCCTCTTCTTTCACCAAGGTGTGTAGAGCCTGCACCTGCTTTTCTAGCTCACCCAGTTTAAAGACACCGGCGATACCTAGCAGTTGGTGAATAATTTCTCGCAAGGCAACGACATCACGGTTCTGGTAGGTCTCAACAGCATTGGCCAAGAGCTTGTCGACCTCTTGAAAAAATTTCGCCTGAGGAATCTGTGGTTTGGCGATACCTTGCATTGGTACGCGGCTCGGCTTTCTATTCAATAAGCTCAGCATCAAGTCAATCAGGCGCTTATTATTGAAGGGTTTATGCATCAATTCATTGCGCCCGGATAGGCTCGCTAAGCGCTCGCTATGCTGCAGTACATCCGCCGTTAGCATCACCGCTGGCGTCGTCGCATTACAGCCGTCGGACGCTCTGATTGCCGCCAGCGCCTCTATGCCATTGAGCTCGGGCATATGCACATCAAAGGCCAGCAGATCAAAGGCTACCTGCTCACTCCGCACCAGGGCTTGCGCGCCATCCTCAACCGCCTCTAACTCACAGCCCGCCTTTTCGAGCAGAGTAGATAAGAGTAGGCGGCTGAAATCATTATCCTCTGCCACCAAGACTTTTACCCCCGACAGCGGCCTGACCGCGCCGCTGCCAACCAGTGAGCCATGTTTCAAGAAATTGTAAACGGTATAAAACTCCGCGCTCGACCAAGGCTTGGCAAGATAGGTGATATCCAAACTATCAACACCTTGAATATTAAAAACCGCATTGTCACGTAAGCCTCGCAGTGGCAAAAATACAAAGATCGGCACCGGCGTGCATTGCCTCAGGCGCGCCAGCATATCGGCCAGTGAATGCTCCAACTCACTGATCGGCAAACTAATGACGATCGCCTCAATATCTCTCATCACCAAGCTGTTAATAAGTACCTCAAAGTCCTCATACAAACGCAGATCATCGGTTATTCGCTGTACCGCGTGCCCCAACGCCTGCCGTGAAACTATCCCTGGATCGAACACCGCCAGCGTCGTAGGCAAGCGCTCTAGCTTGCGGTGCCCCTCTTGTACCGCGAGGGGTAGACTGACGCGAATACGGGAGCCTACAGACTCCTCGCTGCACAGCTCAATATTGCCACCCATCAGGCTCACAAGGTCTTGCACAATGGGCAGGCCCAGCCCGGTACCGCCAAAACGACGCGTGATTGTCGTATCGGCCTGCGTGAACGCTTCAAAGATATTTACTTGCTGAGCCGCCGACATACCTATGCCCGTGTCCTCGACGTCGATCAGCAGGGTCACCGTGTTATCGACGACACCGCCGCTGCTAAGCCGCACCAGAATATAACCCCGCTCGGTAAATTTGATGGCGTTACCCACCAAATTTGACACCACTTGGCGCAAGCGCAGAGAATCGCCGTAGAGCAAGACCGGCAATTCGGGGTCAACATCGATAATCACCTCGATGTTTTTTTCAAAGGCCGAAGGGCCCTGCAGCCGCACCGGGCTTTCCACGCAGGCGACAATATCCAGGGGCTGGACGTCGAGCGCCATAACGCCAGACTGTAAACGGGCGTGCTCGAGAATATCGTCAATTAACTGTAACAGCTGCTCGGATGCCTGCTCGATAATCGCGCAGTATTGCTGCTCCGAGCTATCCAAGTTGGACTGTTCGAGCAAGCGCACAAAGCCCTGTATTGAATTCAAGGGGGTGCGCAGCTCGTGACTCATCCGCGCCAGAAAATCGCTCTTTGCCCGACTGGCCTCCTTCGCTTTCTGGTGCTCGACTTCCAGCTCCAGGTTTTTCAACTGTAAATTTTCCAGTGACATCCTCAAGCGTGCGGTGGCACTACTGACACGCTGCTCCAGGCCCCGCTGGCTGTCGGCAATAGACTTCGCCATATAGTTAATACCCCGGCCCAATGCCGCCAACTCCTCGACGCCACTCGCCTGCGCCTGCGCCTCCAGGTTACCGCTCTGAATATCTTCAACGGTAGCCGTCAGTGAGGTAATCGGCGCCAACATGCCACTGCCGAGGGAATAAGACAGGAAAAAAACCAGAATCAATAAGCCCGCTGCGGTGACACCATTACGCACCAATACATCCCGCTGCTCTGCTGCCATGGCCGATATATCGACGGCAAGAATGACCCAGCCCGTGACGGCCTCAGCGCCCTCGAGCGGCGCCTCGCCGTAGTCCTCTATCTCAATGCTTAAGGTTGAAACGGGGCGCTCAAAATAAAGCCGATGGCCAATGACGCGATGCTCCAAACCCAGGCTCACAGGAAGTAATGCGGGCCACGGCACCTGGCCCCTAAGGGTTGAAACCAAAACTTGTCTGTCGGCATTCAAAAACGCGACACCATCGATTTGCGCCAAGACCGACATCGATGTCGCCAAGGTATCGAGCAATTGTTCGTTGCCGGAGTAGAGCGCAAAGTCCGAGGTCGCCGCCAAGTAACCGGCCGCAGTCCGGCCGAGATCAAGGTATTCGCTCTGCAGCTCTGCTCTCTCTTCAATGATAGTGTTCACGGTCAGTAGAGCTGTTAACAGAATCAATGGCACCGCTGACAGTAGCAATAAACGCCCGCGCAGGGTTTGGGCAAAAAACCGTAGCCAGCGCCCCGTCACTGAGAGGACTCGAGTACGGCTTGGTAGTCCCGATACAGGCTTTGCTGATCCGGCACACTAATATTGAGCGCGGCGGCCACCGCCCGGTTAACTTCTAGGGTGTAATACTGTGGATCGTGAGTCTGCCAAGCCTCGCCATCCATCGACCCCTCCCCCTTCAAATTCAATAGCCTCGCTAACAACTCCGCCCCGTGGCGACCAATATTTTCCGGGCTAGAATACACGGCAGCCAGAGCCCCGGCTTTCGCGTAGGAACGGGAAAATCCAATAATGGCCACCTTTTGACGAAAGCTCAAATACAGTAACCACTTAGCAACACTTTTATTGAATACACCACGGTCCGCCACGGCAAGGAAGACATCGGTTTTTTGCACCAAGGGGCTCAACACCCCGATGGGGTTATCATCGCTATCGAGATGAGCGTAGACCAGCTCCATACTCGCTCGCTCAACAGCCCTTAGCAATTGTGGCTTACTGGCCACAGAGACCGGGCCAAACACCGCACCGACTCGCTGTGCCTCAGGCACCAGTAATTTCGCCATTGCCAGAGGCCGCTCCACGGGCTGATCAATCACCACCGCCGCACGGCGCCCCGTCCCCGATAGGCGTGCGAGCAACTCGTCCCAAGTGGCCACAGGTATTAATAGGCTGAGGATATCGGCATCGGAGAAGTGGCTCAGGGCAAACTCACTGGCTTTAGAACCAACGGCAACCACGGTACTACCCGGCACGACCTCCGTGGTTTGCTTTAGGTCTCGTATAAGTACCTGCGGCGACTTAGCTCGCTGCGCCAAGACTTGCTGAAAAACGGCTGACACTTCTTGATAGTAGGGTTGATCGCCCGATAACAATAGGTATACGGGCGCATCTTCTGCCGCGTTGGTAAGCACGGCTACCAATGACAGCAGCAAAGCGAGGCATAGCCGTTGCATCGAATTACGGGCCAGGCCCTGTTTACATCCCTCCTTCATCGATTTAAACAACCCGCAGAATACCGGCATTGCGATGTTGCTCGCGAATAACCCTGCGACACCCCTGAAATCCATTTCGCTTCATTATTTCCATCGTCCATACGGCTACGCCCTCTAGGGCAAGCCGACCTCCACTTTGAAATAAAAGCGAGTTTCAAATACATTATTGTGACTGTACTCAGCATAATTCGCCCCCAAGTTCTGGGCAATAAGCTGTAACTTGACCGGCGAACCAGCGCATAAAAATCGATAGCTTAGCTGTCCATCTATCCGTGAAAAATCACCGATGGTGTTGCTGTCCCGCCAATCGACAGCGCTTTGATAGTAGGTCATCACACTGGCATTAAGCGCGGGCGTCAATTGATAAGCGAGCAATAAACCCCCACTGTGTCGCGGCCTCGAGGTATTAAAATCCCCCTGCTGCTTTACCGGCTCCAACCGCGTAACATAATGGCTCTCCAGATCCAGATAACTGTAGTGTAGACGCAGCAAACTGCCCGGCAATGGTTTGTAGGTGAATTGTAACTCAACACCCGTGGTCTCCCACTCCCCGGTATTGGAAAAAACTTTTACGCTGTCATCAAAGAAAGGGATCGGCAGTACGATGTCTTCATCGTGGGTGTCAATGCCATCGCGCGCCTCCTCTCTGAAGACACTAATATCCAGTTCGACATGGGCATCGGGGAAACGCGCCATATAAGCCAGCTCGGCATGATCCACCCTCTCCTCAGCCAGCCCCTCCCCGGCCCGGATCACCGCATTATAGGCTAGCCCGCCAAACTCAAGCGTATTATCCATATTGCTCTCAGTGATGGCCGGCGAGCGCTCGCTGCGGCCAAATACTAGTCGCAAGCTATGATTCGCGATAAATTGATAATTCAGTGCCAGTCGGGGTGAGGCCAGAGTCCCGACGTGACTACGCTCAAGCATCAGTCCAAAATTAAACACCCAGTCGCGACCCAGCATCCACTCGTTGTGACTGAAGAGGCGAAACGACTCTTCTCGAATTGTGTCCCTGTCGCCGAATAACAACTCACCCCTAGCCGACTCGGTACGTGCACCCAGCCCCCAGACAGCCTGCAAGCGTCCCCTGCGCGCAAAGCGCTGCTCCAGCTGCAGGTCAAAGCGCTCGGAAGACAGGCGCCCCAAGCTCACTGCAACGCTCTGGTCGGGAATGCCGAGAAGGCCCGGCACCGCCGCCGGAGGCAATCCCAGTGCACTGGAAATCAGGCTGATATTAGGCCTGCTCTCGGCTCTTAGGCTATTGTGATAAGCCCGCAGCTGCAACTCATCACCATTGGCCTGGGCTCTCACCCAGCTCAGTGACTGGTAACTAGAGTCAAAGTCAGAGTTAAAATATTCTCCGGGATAGTCAGCGCTTCCAAAGTCCTCGGTATTATCGACATAGCCAAAGTCAATATCGACACTATCGTGCAGGGAAGGCGTCAAAGTGCCGCGAAAGGCCATTTGATAAAGCTCGCGACCACCGTCCCGCGAGCCAGCAAGCTCAACACCGGGAAAACCATTATTGTGCTGATACCCCAGGCTGAGACGATAGAGCAAGCCTCCCAGCTGACCATTGTGGCGCAAACTGGCATTGCTTGTGGCCCGCGAACCGCTGGTATAGGTCACGGCCGTACCGCTATCTTGCACCGGTGTACGAGTCACTATATTCACCGCCCCGAGTAGCGCGTTCGAACCCTGAGACGGCGTGCTTGGCCCGCGTACAATTTCGATATGGTCAATATCTTCAAAATTGACACCCAGCGTAGCCCAGTTAACAGCAGAGAAAACGGGCTCATACACCGAACGGCCATCGACCATCACTTCTAATCGATTCGGAAAAGCCTTGCCAAAACCGTGGTAGGACACACCGTAGCGGTTGCTATTAACAGCATAAGATTGAAAGCCTGGCACCAAACGGAAAATATCAGCCCAATTCTGGGCACCGGAGGCGTCGAGCAGTGCCCGGTCGAGAATAGTGACACTGGCCGGCGCTCGATTTAGGGGCTGCTCGAAACGACTGACGATATTCACCATCGGAATGTCGCCCAGCACATCGACCTCACTGACCACTGCAGCAGAAATATCTGCCGCCAGCAGAACACTCAGCCAGCACAGCTTAATACGATAAAATGTCAACAACACCGGCGAAAACCTAAGAGAAGATGGCTAATTGGGGCCGGCATTCTAAACCAAGCACCTCTAGCCGCCAATGCCCACCGAGCAATAATAACCAGCACTTATAACGAGCATGCAAAACAGCCCACCTCAATCGAGGCCTACCGCCACCCTATCACCCAGCACTAGTCCTGCAGGGCGAAAAATTGATTTATAAATAGCCAGTGCTGATATATTCTGCTTCGCCTGAAATAAGGGTGTTGTATGAGCGAAATATATTTTGTGCGCCACGGCCAGGCCTCTCTCGGCGCCAAGGTTTACGACCAGCTATCGGACCTCGGCCAACAACAGGCGATCTGGCTGGGCGAACACTATCGCCAGCGTGGTTTGAATTTTGACCGGGTGATCACCGGCGACATGCGCCGCCATAAGCAAACCCTGGCCGGTATTGAAGAAGGACTGGGGCAAAACTTTGAGTCGTCTATTGATGCCGGCTTTAATGAATTTCACTTCCGCCCCATTATGAGTATGTACGCCCGCCGCGAGAATCCCGATGCCGAGGTGCCCCGCACCGCACGAGAATTTTTCGGCATCCTGCGCGGCACCATGCGCGCCTGGATCGACGGCGAGCTGGACGCAGAAATCGCCCAGCGCGACCAACGCAAGGGCGGAAAAACCGAAACCTGGCTCGACTTTAACCAACGTGTCCACCGCGCCCTCGACGATGCCCGCAAAGGCCCGCGCGGCGAGCGAGTACTCGTCGTCTCCTCCGGCGGCCCCAAGGCGCTGGCGATGAAAAGCGTGATGGGGCTCGACGACAATGCCGCCATCGAGCTGATGATGCAAATTCGCAACACTTCCACCACCCGTTTTAACTACAATGCCGAGCGCATCTCCCTGGCCGCGTTTAATCTGCTGCCCCACCTCGAGCAGGGCGAGCGACATGACAGCATTACCATCGTTTAAACGGATCCCGTATTTAAACACCCACCTTTAATACCGCACACTTGAGAAAAGAGGTAATACCCCATGAACTTTCAACACTCCCCCAAGGCCCTGGCACTGCAAGATTTACTCTTGAAGTTCATGAAGGAAGAAGTCTATCCGGTCGAGGCAGAATTCAAAGAATACATGCACACGGTCGACAACCCCTGGGCCACGCCGCCGATCATGGTAGACCTGAAGAAAAAAGCCAAGGCCGCTGGCCTCTGGAACCTCTTCCTACCCCCCCACGATGCCGATGACGAAAACGGTCTGACCAACGTTGATTACGCCCCACTGGCCGAAATCATGGGTCGCGTGCCCTGGGCACCACTGGTGTTCAACTGCAACGCCCCCGACACCGGCAATATGGAAGTGTTTGTTAAATACGGCACCGAAGCCCAGAAAGACAAGTGGCTAACCCCACTACTCGCCGGTGAAATCCGCTCCTCCTTCGCCATGACCGAGCCCGACACCGCCTGTTCGGATGCCACCAATGTCGAGTGTTCCATCGTTCGCGATGGCGACGAGTACGTCATCAACGGCAAGAAGTGGTTCATCACCGGCATCATGCACGAAGCCTGCAAAATCATGATCGTAATGGGCAAGACCGATCCCGAAAACCCCAATCGCCACGTTCAGCAGTCGCAAATCCTAGTGCCAAAGGACACCCCCGGCGTCACCATCGTGCGCCCACTGACCACTCTCGGCTATCTCGGCGCACCCCTGGGTGAAGCCGAAATTCGCTTTGACGATGTCCGCGTACCGGTCGAAAACATTCTGTTGGGCGAGGGCCGCGGCTTCGAAATCGCCCAGGGTCGCCTCGGCCCCGGCCGCATTCACCACTGCATGCGTCTAATCGGCTGTGCCCAGCGCGCACTGGAACTGATGTGCGCCCGTGTCGAATCGCGCAGCACCTTTGGCAAGAAGCTCAGCGAACACCAGTCGGTACGTGAAGATATCGCCCAATCTTTCTGCGACATCGAACAGGCCCGCCTGCTCACCATGATGGCCGCCGACAAGATTGATCGCGAGGGTGCCAAAGAGGCTAAAGACCTGATTGCCGCCATTAAAATCGTCACCCCGGCGATGACGGCCCGCGTCGTCGACCGCGCCATTCAGGTACACGGTGCCGGCGGTTTGACCGAGGACTACTTCCTCGCCGAAGCCTACAACTACGCGCGCCAGATCCGCTTCGCCGATGGTCCCGATCAGGTGCACATGATGCAGCTGGGACGTTCACTCGCGCGACAGTACGGCTAAACCAATGCCCTAGCAGGGGGCTTTATACCTCCTGCCAGGGCATCCAAGCTCTCCCTTACTTAAGGCCCATAACTTAAGGTCCATGACGACAAGGTCAACACCCACATGACAACGACAACAGACAGCCTGCCCATGGACACACTGGGCGCTTATTTAGCGGACAACATTGCCGACTTCGGTAAACTTCTCGAGGCGGAAAAATTTTCCGGCGGGCAATCGAACCCCACCTACATGCTCACCACCGACAGCAAGAAATACGTGCTGCGCCGCAAGCCCTCGGGCGAGTTACTGCCCTCCGCCCACGCCGTGGATCGTGAATACCGCGTGATGTCGGCACTGGCCGACAGCGGTGTACCCGTACCCACCATGCACAAGCTCTGTGACGACGACAGTATTATCGGCAGCATGTTTTACATCATGGATTTTATCGACGGCGATATTTTCTGGGACGCCCAACTCACCGAAGTCGACAAAGGCCTGCGCGGCCCCATGTACGCCAAAATGAACGAAGTGCTGGCCGCCCTGCACAAGGTCGACGTTGTTAAGGCCGACCTCGAAAGCTTTGGCCGCCCCGGCAACTACTTCGAGCGCCAGCTGAACCGCTGGACCAAGCAGTATCGCGGTGCCGAAACCGAAACCATCGAGGCCATGGAAAAACTCATGGCTTGGCTACCCGCCAACATGCCCGAGGACGACGGCCAGGTGAGCCTGATTCACGGCGACTACCGCCTCGACAATATGATCTTCGCCCCCGGCAAAGCCGAAGTGCTGTCCGTCCTCGACTGGGAGTTGTCCACCCTCGGCCACCCCTATTCCGACATCGCCTACCAGTGTATGCAACTGCGCATGCCCGCCGACCCGGCACTGGGCAATCTCGCCGGACTCAGCGGCATCGACCGCGCGGCACTGGGTATTCCCAGTGAAGAAGAGTACGTCGCCGCCTACTGCAAAAACATGGGCATCAGCGAAATACCCAACTGGACCTTCTACCTGGCCTTTAGCTTCTTCCGCTTTGCCGCCATCTTGCAGGGTATTATGAAACGCTATTTAGACGGCACCGCCTCCAACGAAGAGGCCCTGGCCTACGGCAAAATGGCGCGCCCGATGGCCGAGACTGCGATGGCCTATTTGGCCGAGCAAGGTCGCGTTTAACCACTCACCAATAATAAATAAAATCGGACAGCACTATGAAAGCACTCGTATGCGAACACTACGGCAAGGTCGACGACCTGGTTTACCGCGACATGCCCACCCCCGAAGCTGGCTCCGGCCAGGTATTGATTGATATCGCCGCTATTGGCGTCAACTTCCCCGACGGCCTGCTGGTCGAGGGGAAATATCAGGCCAAGCCGGAAACACCCTTTATGCCCGGTGGTGAATTTGCCGGCACCGTCGCCGCCCTCGGCGCAGGCGTTACCGGCTTTGCCGTCGGTGACAAGATCTTCGGCTGGCACACCAGTTACGGCGCCTATGCCGAGCAGGTCGCCGTGGCCACAGACGACATTTACAAAATGACGCCCTCCATGTCATTTGATCAGGGTGCCGCCTTAATGTGCGCCACCTCCACCTCCCATCACGCCCTCAAGCAACGGGGCCAACTCAAGCCCGGTGAAACCCTTGTGGTGCTCGGTGCCGCCGGTGGCGCCGGTCTGGCCGCCGTGCAAATCGGCAAGGCCATGGGCGCCAAGGTGATCGCCGTTTGCTCGACCGATGAAAAGATCGCCTTTGCTAAATCGCAAGGTGCCGACGCAGGCATTAACTACAGCAGCGAAGACCTCAAAGCCGCCATTAAAAAACATACCGACGGCCGTGGCGCCGATGTGGTTTACGATGCCGTGGGCGGCGATGCCTTCGATGTGTGCTCACGCGCCATGGCCTGGAACGGTCGCCTGCTGATTGTCGGCTTCGCCTCCGGTCGCATTCCCAGTCTGCCGGTGAATTTAACCCTGGTAAAAGGCTACTCCGTGGTCGGCGTTTTTTGGGGCACCTTCACCAAGAAACAACCCGAAGACCACGCTGCCAACATGGTCGAGCTACTGCGTTGGTTTGAAGACGGTAAGGTGGTGCCCGTTATCGACAAAACCTTCGCCCTCAGTGATGGCGTCAAAGCGATTCAATATGTCACTGGCAGAAACGTAAAAGGCAAAGTGGTTATCAACCCTTAAGCCGTATTCAACCCGAGGAAAGGTTATGAAAGCTCTGGTTTGCGAAGCCTATGGCGAGGTCGACGACCTCAACTACCGCGATATGGCCGACCCCGTGCCCGGCCCCGATGAAATTCTGGTCGCCATTAAAGGCATCGGTGTCAACTTCCCCGACGGCCTACTGGTCGAAGGCAAGTATCAATTCCAGCCCGAGTGCCCCTTCGCACCCGGTTCCGAAATCTGTGGCCAAGTGATCGGCCTCGGCAATAATG